>JAIMBI010000032.1 GCA_023565505.1 Actinomycetes bacterium
CCCCCCCGGGCCCCCCCCCCCCCCCCCGCGGGCCCCGCGCGGCGGGGGGGGGCCCGGGGGCCGGGGGGGGGGGGGGGACCGGCCCACCGGGCCGGCACGCGATTCATTGGTGTCCATTGTGGCAAAGGTCGCCGGACGCGGCAAGACGAACCGGGCCGACGCCCGCCGGCCGGGCCTGCCCCGCGCCCCGCCGACGGCGTCAGAGGCGCCGGCGCAGCAGGCCCTCGGCGAGGAGCAAGAGCGCGAGGATGCTGGCGGCGAAGAAGATCCACTCGCCCACCGGCGCGCCCACGATCCGGTCCACCGCCGTGCGGTGCGCCACCAGGGCGCTGCTCACCAGCAGGGCGCCCAGGAGGAGCGTCATGGCCAGGTGGCGGATCAAGTTCTCCCAATGGGCCAACAGGCGGTCGAGATGGCGATGCTCGAGTTGGATGCGCACCTCCCCCCGGTCGATCCGGTCGATGAGCCGGTCGACGCCGTAGGGCAGGCGTTCCAGCACGCGGGCCCAACCGCGCCCCTGGTCGATCAGGACCTCCTTGAGGCCTTCGGGACCGAACCGGCTCCAGAGCAGGGGCCCCACGAAGGCGCGGCCGTAGTCCACCAGGGTCGCCCGGGGATCGAGGCGGCGGACGAGGCCGTCGAGGGTGACCGCCGTCTTCGCGAGGACCGCGTAGTCGCCGGGGACGGCGAGCCGGTGGGCTCGCGCCACACGGAGCAGGTCGCCCAGCGCCTGGCCGAGGTTGAACTCGTCGAGGGCCGCCTCGTAGTAGCGCCGCCGGAGCTGTTCCACGGCCGCGACCAGACCGGCCCGGTCGACATCGGGTCCGGCGGCGCCCATGCGGAGCAGCGCGTCGACGACCCAGTCGGAGCGGCCGCGCATCAGGCCCAGGAGCAGGTCGACGGAGCGTCGGCGCATCTCCGGCCCGAGTTCCCCCACCATGCCCCAGTCCAGCAGGAGGAGCGTGCCGTCCGGGGCCAGGTGCACGTTGCCGGGGTGCGGGTCGGCGTGGAAGAAGCCGTCCACGAAGATCTGCTCGTACATGACGCCCACTAGCCGCGCGGCGACCTCTTCCGGTCGGAAGCCGAGGCGCCTCAAGGCCGCGGCGTCGGTGAGCTTGGCCCCCTCGAGGCGGGAGAGGACGAGGACGTCCGGCCGCGTCCACTCCCAGTAGACGTGGGGGACGGCCACGTCGCGGCGGGCGGCGAGGTGGCGCCGGGCCCGGTCCGTGTTGCGCGCCTCGCGGCGGAAGTCGAGTTCCGCCTCCATCGTGTGGATGAGTTCCTCCGCCAGGGCCCGCACCCCGACCGCCTTGCCCCAGGGCGTTCGCCGTTCCGCCAACTCCGCCAGGTCGCGGACGATCACGAAGTCGGCCCGGGCCTCTTCGACGATGCCGGGCCGGCGTACCTTGACCACCACCTCGGTGCCGTCCCGGAGCCGTGCCG
Source organism: Actinomycetes bacterium (assembly GCA_023565505.1). Classification (GTDB taxonomy): domain Bacteria; phylum Bacillota; class Sulfobacillia; order Sulfobacillales; family JAIMBI01; genus JAIMBI01. The sequence continues at coordinate 1,444 of JAIMBI010000032.1, forward strand.
CATGGACCTGGCCCACCGAGGCGGTGGCCAGCGGCTCGGGATCGAGCGCGGCCAGGACGGCGTCCACGGGCCGTTCCCAGGCGGCCTCCAACGTGCGGCGCACGGTGGCGAAGTCGACCGGGGGGACCGCGTCCTGCAGCCGCTCCAGTGCGGCCAGCGCCTCGGGCGGCAACAGGTCCGTGCGGGTGGAGGCCAACTGGCCGAGTTTGACGAATGTGGCGCCGAGGGCCGCCAGGACGTACACCAGCCGTTCGGGCCATCCGGCGTCGGGAGGCGCCAGGGTCCGGACCCGCCGCCGCCCGATGCCCAGGACGTCGGCGACGTAGGCGAGGCCGTGGCGGGCCAGGACCGCGGCGATGGCCTCGTAGCGGGCGAGGGAGCGGCCGCGCCCGCCCCACCCCCTCACGACCCCGGCGCGTCGAAGCGGCCGAAGCGGACGGGCCGCCCCTCGTCCACCATGACGCGTCCGCGGGCGATCACGGTCCGGAGGCGACCGTCCGCCCCCACCACCAGCAGGTCGGCCTGGCAGCCCGGGGCGATCCGGCCGACGTCGTCGAGGCCGAGTCGCCGGGCGGGATGGAGGGTGGCGGGGGCCACTGCCCGCTCCCAGGTCAGTCCCGCCGCCCGCAGGGCCAGCACCTCCTCGAACAGCGACGCCGTCCGTCCGATCCCCAGCCCCAACACGCGGCCGGCCGGGTCGAAGACGGGGGCCGAGCCCTGGCCGTCGGAACTGAAGGTGATGTGGTCCCACGGCACGCCCTGCTCGGCCAGCCACAAGGCCGCCTCGTGGGCGGCCACGGCCCGGGCGCCGGGACCGTCCGGACGGATGTCGGTGGTCAGGTCGACCCAGCCCCCCGCCGCTCCCCACGCCGCCGCGTCGGCCAGCAACTCGCGATGGCGGTTGAGGTGGGTCGGCACCAGCGTCTGGACCGGTACGGTGGCCAGGCGGCGGAGGGTCCACAGTGTCTTCAGACGTCGGATGCCGTCGCCCAGGTGCACGTGGAGCACCCCTGCCTTGCCGCCGAGGAGACCGCCGACGTGGGCCTCGGCGGCCAGCCGGGCCAGTTCCCGCGCGCTGGGATGGGTGCCGCGGGGATCACTCACCGCGATCTCCCCCACGCCGATGACCCGGTCGATGAGCACCAGGTCGGCCCGCGCACTGCCGGTGATCGTCCGCGTGGGGACCTCGTAGGCGCCGGTGTAGATGTAGGCGGTGAGGCCCTCGGCCACCAGGCTCCGCGCCCGGGCGAGCAGGCCCTGGACGCTCCGGGTGGTCCCGTCGGTGCCGAGCAGGCCTACGACCGTGGTGACGCCGGCGGTGGTGAGGTCCGTCAAGCGGACGGGCGGCGTGTCGCTGCCCGGTCCGCCCTCCCCGCCGCCCCCGGCGATGTGCACGTGCTGGTCGACCAGCCCCGGCAACACGTCGGCCTCGCGGGCGTCCACGGCGACGACGGGGTTCGCCCAGGGCGGCGGGTCCAGGGCCGGCCCGACGGCCGCGATCCGCTCGCCTACGGCGAGGATGTCCTGCACGCCCCGGGGTTCCGGCGCCCAGACCCGCCCGCCCCGGATCACGACGGCCCGCACCGGGGTCCTCAGGCGGTGCCGCCGGAGCCGGGCGACTCCTGGCGGAGCGCCTCCTCGATCTTGCGCGCCAGCTGCTGGCTCTGCTGGATGACGCGCCGCAGTTCCTGCAGATTGGCCGCCAGTTCGGCGGTCAGCGAGGCCTGGGTTCCCCCGTCGGCCGATCCGCCGGCGGGGCTGGACGGCGCGGCGGCCCCGGCGCCGCCCGTCGCGCCCTGGATCTCCTGGCGGATGATGGCCCGCACCGTCCGCGGCCCGCCCGTGCCCCCCGCCCCTCCTCCCGCGGGGGTCTGCGCCGTCCGTCCGCCCGCCCGCGGAGCGTTCTCGGTGCCTTCGCCGGCCTGGGATCCGGCCTCCAGCCGGCGCAGTTCGCGCCGGACGAGCCGCCGGATGCCGGCCAGCGGGCCGGCTCCGCCCCCATCGCCGCCCGGCCCGCTCCGCGGGGCGGCCGCCGGGACCGCCCCGGCGCGCTCGAGTTCTTCGCGCACCATCTGGCGCACGGCGTCCGGAGTCAGCCCGGCCGTGCCGTCCGTTCCGTCTCGTACGGCCCGGCGAATGAGCCGGGCTCCCGACCGGCCGTCGTCGCCCGTTACAGTTCCGCCCGATCCGGGCACGCCCATCCCTGCCTTCCTGAATCAGTCGTCTCTGCGGCTAGTCTGGCAGGAATTGGCCTCCGCTATGAGGGGGGCGCGAGATCCCTGACCGCCTGGGCCAGCGTGGCGACGGGGTACACGGCGAGGTGCCAGCCGCGCGCCCGGACGGCCGCCGCCGCCTTGGGGTAGTTGGCCACCGGACACAGGAAGACCCCGGCTCCGGCGCGGTAGGCGGTCACCACCTTCTGCACCACGCCGCCAATGGGTTGGACGCGGCCGTCCGGCGTGATCTCCCCCGTTCCGACGACGGTGCGTCCCCGGGCGAGGTTCTTGCCGGTGATCTGCTGATAGATTTCCAGGGCGAACATCAGGCCCGCGCTCGGCCCGCCGATGTCGCCGCTGTCGATGCGCACCGGCCGGGGGACGACGTACCGGACGGCGGGCGCCACGACGATACCGACGCCCGGTGCCGGGTCGCCCGGGATGGTGGTCAGCGACAGCGGGACGGCGAGCGTGCGGCCGTCCCGCCGGATCGTGAACGTCACGACGTCCCCGGCCCGGAAGCGCGACATCACCTGGTACAGGTTGGACGGCCCCACGGGGTGGCCGGCGACGGCGACCACGCGGTCTCCCACCCGGAGATGGCCGCGGGCCGTGCCGCGCGCCAGAAGACCGGCCACGACGACGCCCGGCTGGGCCACCGCCCGCGCCGGCAGGCCGGCCAGGCGCTCGCCCGCCACTTCGGCGGCCTGCTGGCTCTGGTCCATGAGGGACGCGTTGAACTCGACGTACTGGTTGAGGCTCATGCCGGGAAAGACCTGCTGCTTGGGCAGCACCTCGTCGTTGGGATCCAGTCGGCCCCAGAGGTACAGCCACACGTCCGCCGGGATGACCGTGATGGCCACCATGAGGAGGCGGCCGTCGCGGATCTTGTGGCCGCCGGCCACATGGACCATCTGGGCGAGGTCGCCCGTCACGCCGGGGGCGAACACCACGTCGCCGGTCGGGATCCACCAACCGGCGAGGCCGACGAGCGCGACCGCCGCGAGCACCGCGATCAGCCGGCGGAGGCGGCGGGAGGTGGTCCAGGGGTGGCGTTGCCGGATCATCGCGTCCTCCCCTCGCGTCGGCGCCCACAGCCGCGGGGCCGGAGAGGACGCGCCGACGGAAGATGATGGCCCGCCGCCGGGGTCCTGGCGCGGGCGGCCCTAGCCCCGGAGCTCGGCGCGGTTGCTCTTGATCTCCGCCGCCAGTTGCTCCAGGTGACTTTCGAGTTTGCCCAGCAACTCGTCCGCGTACGCCCGCGCGCCCTGGCGGATGTCTCGCGCGGTCTTCTGGGCCTGCGCAATGATCTGCTCGGCGCGGGCCTCGGCCTCCCGGACGATGGTGGACTCCTCGGTCATCCGGCCGACCTGGGCCCGGGCGTCGCCGACGGCCTGTTCCGCCTCGGCCCGGGCTTCGCTGAGCAGCCGGTCCCGCTGCTCGATGATCCACCGGGCGCGCCGGATGTCCTCGGGCAAGGCCCGACGCATGTGATCCAGCAGGGCCAGGAGCCCGTCCGCGTCGATCATCGCCCGCCCCGTCAGCGGCACGCGTTTCGCCTCGGCGACGAGGTCCTCGGCCTGGCCGATGAGGTTGAGCAGCTCGGACTCCCACGGTTCAGTCTGCGCCACGTCGCGGCGTCCCTCCCCACTTCTCCCTGAGGGCCCGTTCGACCGCCGGCGGGACCAATCCGGCCAGGGACGCGCCGTGGCGGGCCAAGTCCCGGACCAGCGACGAACTCACGAACGACCACTCGGCCCGTGTCGGCAGGAACACGGTCTCGATGCCGGTCGCGGAGACATGTCGATTCATGAGGGCCAGGGGGTACTCGAACTCGTAGTCCGACGGGAGCCGGAGGCCGCGCACCAGCACGTCGAACCCCTCGCGCTCGGCGTAGCGGACCACGAGCCCCTCGCCCAGATCCACCGTGACGCGGCGGTCGTCCGCCAGCACCTCGCGCAGGAGCGCCACCCGTTCCGCCGGCGCCAAGAGCCCCGTCTTGTCCGGGTTGGCGAACACGGCCACCCGGAGGTGGCCGAACAACGCCGCCGCCCGGCGGATGATGTCGAGGTGTCCGTTGGTGACGGGATCAAACGATCCCGGGTACAGTGCCCGCGCCATCGTGCCCCTCCTTGTCCGGGGGACCGGCGGGTTGTGCCCCGCGCGGCCTGTCGGCCGCCCGCCAGAAGACCAGGGTCGTCCGCCCGTACCGCCGCCGGTCCACGGCGGTCAGGCCGGGGATCACCGGTGCCGGGCGGCCGCGGGCGTCGGCCTCCCAGACCAGCCAGCCCGGCGGCCGCAGCAGCGGAGCCAGCCGGTCGAGCAGCGCGGCCGGGGGATCCCAGGTCCACGGGGGGTCGCAGAGGACCAGGTCGAACGTGCCCGGCGGCAGGCGGCGCACGGCCACCTCCGCCCGCCAGGGCAGGATCCGGGCCTCACGACCGAGGTCGAGAGCCTGGAGGTTGGCCGCCAGCACCCGCCGCACCCCGGGGTCCGGCTCCACCAGGACGGCCTCCGCCGCGCCCCGGGACAGCGCCTCGATCCCGAGGGCGCCGGTGCCGGCGAACAGGTCGAGCACCCGCGCCCCGGCCACCGCCGGTGCCAGAATGGCGAACAGCGCCTCGCGGACCCGGTCCAAGGTGGGCCGCACCGTCGTCCCCCGGGGCGCCCGGAGGCGCCGGCCGCCCAGTCGCCCGCCGATCACCCGCACCGTCCTTCGCCCCTTGGCCCAGTATAGCATCCGGCCGCGGGCGCCCACTCATCGGCTCGTCCCCGCCAGGATGAGCAGCACGCCGCCCCCGATGAGCGCGAGCTTCGCGAGCGGCAGCCGGCCGGCGAGCCCGGCCAGGCCCAGGAGCATCGTGACGGTGAGGACCACGGGCCCCACCAGCCCGAGCAGGCCGTTGATGCGCACCGCCGTCTCCAGGCGGCCGAAGCGCCACATCAGGATGGCGCCGGCCAGCTCGAGGCTGGCCGACAGGAGGCGCATTCCCACCATCCCGCGCAGAAAGACGTGCTCCGACACCCCGCTCCCCTCCTCCGTCGCCCCGTATCCCGCGCGTCAATGGTGGCGCTGCACCAGGTTGACGATCTCCAGCATGAGGTAGGCCAGCCCCGCCGCCATCAGCGGTCCCACGGGGATGCCGCCCCACACCACGATGCCGACGATGGAGCCGGCGATGAGGGCGATGATCATCTCGCTGTGGCGGGCCAGCATGTCGAGGCCGCGCCCGTTGAGCAGCGTCGCCAGGGCGCCGCCCGCGAGCGCCACCAGGCCCGTGACGGTGCTGAGGCTCCGGACGATGTCCCGGACGTGGACCGTGCCGCGGGCGAACGGGACCAACATCGCGAGGGTCAGGAAGAGCAGGCCCAGTTCCACGCCCCGGCGGGCGAGAATCGGGAGGAGGAAGTCGAGCCGGGTCAGCCGGATCACCAGCAGAAGGGCCGCGGCCGTGGCCACGAGCGGAGAACGGGCCGCCAGCCCGAGCAGCAGGAGGATGACCAGCCCGACGATGGCCGGATCAAACAACGTCGACATGGCCCGGCGCGGCCCGCGCTTGACGTCCCACTCCTCGGCCCCCTCGCCCTACCGTCCACCAGACGGTATGCGGGCCGGGACCGGCTCACGACAGGGGGAGGTCGGCGGCGCGCCGGAGCCATCCGTCGGGCCCCCGGGCGGCGACGAAGTCCAGGCCGTCGAGGGCGGCACACCAGGCCACGTCGCGGTCGAAACCCTGGGCGGCCAGGCGACGGGCGTGCGCGGCGTCCGCCAGGACGGCGGGCAGGTCGGGCGCCGCGGCGCGAAAGGCCAGGATGGCGGCCCGGGCGGCGTCGCTCCAGCGGGCGGGGTCCAACAAAGCGGCGACGGCCCCCACGGCCAGCCAGTCCTCCAACGCCCACCCGCCCCGGGTCCCGGCGGCCACCAGCCAGACCGGCCCGCTATGGGCCGCGGCCGCGCGGGCCACCGCGCGGCGGTTGACCAGGGCGCCCACCAACACCCAGCCGGCCCCCGCGACGCGTCCCAGGGCCCGGGTGCCGTTGGTGGTGCTCCAGACCACGTCGCGCCCCCCGGCCTCGGGACCCCACTCGTGGGGGGAGTTCCCCCGCTGGAAGCCCGGCGGGGGCAGGTTGTCCTCCTCGCCGGCCAGCCACACGTCGGGCCGCGCCGCGCGGACGGCACGGGCCGCGGCGGCGCTTTCGACCGGCAACACGGCGCGCACGCCGGCCGCCAGGGCGGCCAGGATGGCCGAGGACGCCCGCAGGACGTCGAAGACGACGGCGAGATCAGCCGGACCGAGGTCGGGACAGTCCTGCCAGCGGGGCACGGCGTGGACCGTGCCTGCTCCGCCGTTCCTGCTCATGCGCCGGCCTCCCGTGCCGAAATCCCTTCGGAGGCATTTTACCGGCTCGGTTGTCCCGTGGCCAGCCGCGGCCGTACCGCGTCGTCCCCGCTGACGGCCAGGAAGTACTGGCGGAGCGTGTCGCCGCGGAGCCCCACGCGCAGCGCCTCGAGCGCCAGCACCTCGTTCGGCGCGATGTTGCCCAAGTTGACGTTGGGTCCGAAGCGCAGCACGAGCTGCTGCTGTTGCGACTTCAGCGGGGCTTCCCACATCAGGCGGGACGGGTCCTGCACGTGGCGGACCATCTCTTCCAGTTCGTCCTCGAGGATCCGCCCCTGTTCGTCGTAGATGACGACGCCTTTGCCCGACTCCCGACCCTCCACGATGACGAAATCGGATCCGGTGGCCAGGTCCTCGTCCACCTGTTGCCACAGGTGCAGGTCCGGGACCCGGTCGCGGGGGTCCTTCTTACCCACCTCGCTGACCACCAGCGCGAATCCCGCCTGCCGGGCCCGCCGGATGGCCGCCGCCCGCGTCGCCGCGTCCATGGTGATGGTGCCGTCCGAGACCTCGATGCCGGTGAAACCCAACTCCAGCGCGCGGTCGAGATAGGCCTCCAGTTTGCCCTGCAGGACGGCCAGCTCCAGGAACGTGCCGCCCGGGAAGATGTGCACGCCGTAAGCCTTGACTAGCTCGATCTTCTGCCGGAGCAGTCCCGTGCGGTAGAACGCGGACGTCCCGAAGGTGAGCTTGATCTGGTCCACGTAGTCGCCGGCCAGTTCCAAGAGCTCGCGGGTTTCGGTCAGACCCGACCCCTTGTCGATGACCATCGTCAGACCCCGCGTGCGGGGCGGCTCGGTCCGGTCGGCGTGGGGGAAATCGAGGATGCCCGCCCAGGCCTTCTCCATCGCTTGTGCCACGGCGCCCTCCCTCCCGCCGGGGCGTGCCCGGCGTCGTATCGCTCGCAACATATGGCGCGGCGTCCGCGGCGGTCACCGCCGTCGGAGGTTTCGGCCGTGCCTCGGCCGGGCAGGTTAAGACCATGAGCGGTCCGCCCGCGCGCGGCGGGACCACGAGGAGGCGACCCGATGCGATCGCATCATGCCAAGCTGATTGTTCTGAGCCTGGTTCCGTTCATCATGGTGTTGGGCAATTCGATGCTGATCCCCGTGTTGCCCAAAATGATGCAGGTCATGCACTTGAACCTGCTGCAGGCGGGCCTCGTGATCACCGCCTTCTCCATCCCCGCCGGGATCGTCATCCCGCTGGCCGGCGCCTTGTCGGACCGGGTCGGGCGCAAGGTCGTGATGACGCCGGCGTTGGCCGTCTACGGCCTCGGGGGACTCGGGGCCGGCGTGGCGGCGTGGTTGTCGCCGCATGCGTACGGCTTCATCCTGGCCGCCCGCATCCTGCAGGGGATCGGGGCGGGCGGCACGTACCAGTTGGCCATGGCGGTGGCGGGGGACATGTTCCAGGACCGGAGCCGAGCCCAGGCCCTGGGTCTGCTCGAGGCCGCCAACGGCCTGGGCAAGGTGGTCTCCCCCATCGCCGGCTCCGCCTTGGCCCTCATCATCTGGTTCGCCCCGTTCTTCGCCTACGGGATCTTGAGCTTTCCCATCGCGGCCGCCATCTGGTTCATCATCCAGGAACCCCACGCCAAACCGTCCGAGGGCCCGCTCCGCCGCTACGTGGCGCGGCTCGGCGACACGTTCCGCCAGAAAGGAGCGGCCATCGGGGTGACGTTTCTCGCCGGCTCGGTGGTGCTGTTCATCCTGTTCGGGGTGTTGAGCTATCTGGCCGACGTGTTGGAGAAGTTCTACGGGGTGGCCGAGTTCTCCCGGGGTCTGTTCATCGCCGTTCCCGTGCTGGCGTCCGCCGTGACCTCCTACGTCTCCGGAACCGTGCTGCAGAAGCGCCTGGCCCGCTGGTCCCGTCCGGTCCTGACCGGGGGCCTCGGCCTCATCGCGGCCGCCATGGTCGCCGAGGCCCTCATCTTCAACCCCTACTGGGCTTTGTTCGCGCTGGTCGCCCAGGGCGTCGGCACCGGAGCGACCCTCCCCGCCGTCAACACGCTGGTCACGAGCGCCACGTCCACCGCGGAACGGGGGGTCGTCACCAGCCTTTACGGGTCGGTGCGGTTCTTCGGGGTGGCGCTCGGGCCGCCCCTGTTCGCCTGGGCCATGACCCAACGGCTCGCCGTGTTCCTCGGCGCCGCCGTCCTGGCCGCCCTCACGGCGGTCCTGGCCTGGTGGTTGGTCGAGACCGACGCGCTGCTCCCCGACGCGCTCCAGAAGCCCGCCAAGGCCGCCCGTTCGCGGCCGCGTGCCGGCATCCGCTGAGGGTTGCATACGGCCGCGCCGCGACTTGTCATACTACGCAACACGTTGCCAGAGGAGGTGAACGACGAGCATGGCGCGTCAACGCGACGAAGCGGCCGACGTGCTGGTGCCGGACGCCCGGGACGCACTCGAACGGTTCAAGTACGAGACGGCCCGGGCCATCGGTCTCGGGGTCCGGCCCCACGACGACTGGGGCGACATCCCGAGCCGGCAGTGCGGGGCCGTCGGCGGCGAGATGGTGCGCCGGATGATCCGGATGGCGGAGGAGGATCTGGCCGGGCAAACCGGGGCGACCCGGCGTCGGCGGTAACGGTTTCCGAGAGTACCCCGTCCGCCGGCGGCCACACTAAACGTCGCAAGGGAGGTGAGAGCTATGGCGCAAGGCAGCACGACCAGCAACCGGGCCCTGGTCCGGGGTGCGGAGCGCGCACTGGACCAGTTCAAGTACGAGATCGCCCAGGAGCTGGGCCTCGACAGTGCGACCGACGGCTACTGGGGCGACATCCCGAGCCGGCAGTGCGGGGCCGTCGGCGGCCACATGGTCCGGAAGATGATCGAGATGGCCGAGCGGGAACTCGCCGGTCGCACGCGCTGACGCCGGTCATCGGTTCCGCGAAAATGGACGGACCTCCGTCCATTTTTTTATGCCGGGGCACGCCGCGGCCCGTTACGCCCACTCCTTCCGGTCGAGGTCCGGCTGGAGCGCCCGGTTCAACGCCTCCGCCAACACGTCGGCCATGTCGTCGATGAGTTCGTCGACCTCCTTCGGGGTCACCATGAGGGCGCCCATCTTGGGACTCACCACCTCCTCGACCAGTTGCCGCCGCTCGGGTGCGGTCATCCCCTCCACGATCTCGGCGAACATCAGCTCGTCGCGCAGTTCGTCCGCGAGGAGGTCGAGCGCCTTCTGCACGATGCCGGAGGCCAGGACGACGGACGGCACGCCGACGGCGACGACCGGCACGCCGACGCTGTCGGCGGTCACTCCCTGGCGGCGGTTCTTCACCCCCGAGCCGGGATGGATCCCGGTGTCGGTGACTTGGACGGACGTCATGAGACGTTCGACGGAACGGGCGGCCAGCGCGTCGACCGCCACCACCAGGTCGGGGCGGATCTCCCGCACGATGCCCCGCACGATGTCCACCGTCTCGATGCCTGTGGTGCCGAGCACGCCCGGGGCGACGGCCGACACCGGCCGCGTCCGCCGGCGCACGTCCTCCGGGAGGAAGGCGGCGAGATGGCGGGTGACCAGCAGGCGATCCACCACTCGCGGCCCGAGCGCGTCGGGGGTGGCGTTCCAGTTGCCCAGCCCGACCACGAGCACGTGCTCCCCCTTCGCCCGGGCCACCAGCGGCGCCAGCACGTCGGCGGTGGCGTCGGTCAGGGCGGACCGCACGTCCGGGTCCCGTTCCCGGAACGCCGGCGCGTCGAGGGTCACGTAGTATCCGACGGGCTTGCCGAGCAGGCGGGCGCCCTCGTCGGTGGTGACCGTCACCTCGGTCACCTTGACGCCGCCGGCGGCGCGTTCGCGAACCCGGACGCCCGGAACCTCCCGCGCGTCGGCGCCGCGCACGATCTCCCGGGCTTCGACCGCCATGTCGGTTCGGACGGCGATGGGGGAAAACGGCATGACCGGTCCGCCCTCCCTGGAGGTCTCCCCGGTACGCCGCCGGGGCGTCGGGGAGGAATTTCCTCCGTAGGATGCCTCGTGGCGCCGGTAGGATATGCATGGTGCACCGCCTGCCCGCGGACGGGCGCGGCGCCGGCGGCCCGGTCGGCGGCTTACGCGGTCAGGCCTCCTGTCGCGCCCCGAACCGCTCCTCCACCCGGCCCAGCCGCCAGACGGCGAGGGCCAGCAACCACACGGCCACGAACAGCGCCACGATGACGTAGCCGGCCTGGTTTAGGTTGAAGTGGGCCACCCAGCCCCACACGCCGCCCTGCCATCCCAGTTCGCCCGCCAGCACGGAGGCCAGTTCCACCGTGCCGATGAACAGGGCGACGGCGACGGACGCGCCCGTGATGGTGAGGTTGTAGTAGATCTTGCGGACGGGCCGGGCAAACGCCCAACCGTAGACGACGTTCATGAACGACCCGTCTAGGGTGTCGAAGAGGCTCATCCCGGCCGCGAAGAGCACGGGCAACGCCAGCACGGCGTACCACGGCAGGTTGGCGGCCGCCGCGCCGCCTGCGAGGAACAGGAGCGCCACCTCGCTCGCGGTGTCGAAGCCCAGCCCGAACAGCACGCCCACGGGGTACATCTGGCTCGGACGGACGATGGTGCGCATCAGGCCCGCCAGCAGCCGGTTGATGAGACCCCGCCGCTCGAGCAGCGCTTCCAGCTCGGGCTCGCTCCACTGGCCGCGCCACATGGCCTTCGCCACCCGCGCGACGTCAACGAGCGACACCAGGTTGACCATGGCGATGACGTAGAGGAAGAGGCCGGCCACGACCGTCCCGACGAGCCCCAGGGCGTCGTTGAGCGGGCCGTGGACCAGGCGGGCCGCCGCGTGCAGTCCGACCGCGAGCGCGGCCGACAGCGCGAACACGATGGTGGAATGGCCGAGCGAGAAGTAGAAGCCGACCGACAGGGGCCGCTCGCCCGCATGCATCAGCTTGCGGGTGGTGTTGTCGATGGCCGTGATGTGGTCGGCGTCGAAGGCATGGCGCACGCCGAGCGTGTACGCGGTCAGCGCCAGGCCCAGCCCGAACGCCGTGGGGCCGATGTGGAAATGGCCCGGCACCACGGCCAGCCACACGATGCCGAAGCCCATCGCGTGCAACGCCAGGATCACGGCGCCCATGCGGGCGAACGCCCGGCGTTCCGCGGGGCGGAGGGCGGCCCACCACGCGGCGGGCCGCCTCACGCGGGGTCCGCCTCCCGCGCGCAGCGGGCGCAGCGCCCGCGACCGACGAACTGGATGGCCTCCACCCGGAAGCCGGCCAGCGCCTCCCCCACGGCGTCGCTGAGCCGTCCGGCCGCCTCCGGGGGCAGGTGGAAGACCCGGCCGCAGGTCTCGCAGATCACGTGCGGGTGGAAGGCGGGGTGCGCCTCGACCACCTTGACCCCGTCCGGCAGCGTCGTCGTTCGCACCAAGCCCGCTTCCGCGAAGCGCTCGACCACCCGGTAGACGGTCGAGATCTCCAGCTCCGGGACCTCCTCGCGCAGGCGGGACCAGAGCGCCTCGACGGTGAAATGCTCGTCGGTCGCCGCGAGCGTCCGCCAGACCAGCACACGGGGCAGCGTGGCCCGGAGCCCCTTCTGCCGCAGGATCCAAGTCGTCGTGTCGTCCATGTTGCAATCGAATCGCAAAAGCAGCCGCCCGTCAAGAGCGACTGCTTGGCGCTCAACGCCCGCCGCCGGAACGCCGCCTAGTGGCACTCCGACAGGGATCCGACCAGGACGGTCGGCCCGTACGGGCCGTCGGGAGCACCGGGCGGGGTCGGGCGGACCTCCACGCGTCCCCGTGGGATGGACTTGACGCCCGGGGAATAGGACCCGGCCCAGTCCTCGGGTTCGGCCCCCGACAGCCGGGTCATGGGTTGGGCCGTGACCAGGCGGCCGGTCCCGGGGGCGAACAGGAGGAACGCGTAGGCCCCGAAGCGGGCGCCGAAGTGCGACGGATCCGGCAGGAAGTTGCCGGTGACGTCCAGGCTCTCGAAGCCCTCCCGCAGGTTGACGACGTGGACGGCGGCGCCGTAGGGGTGCAGATCCGGGGTGGCCGACCGGAGCGGCGCGGCGCAGACGGACACCGCCGGCGTCGCACCCGGCGGCCAGGCGACGCCCAGCGGCGCGGGGGCCGGATTCGCGTTCCGGCGGCCGAGCTGGAAGAACGTCTCCGCCCCGACCACGCCGTCGACGGTGATCCCGGCGTCTTTCTGGAACGCTCTCACGGCGGCTTCCGTGGCGGCGTCGTACAACCCCGTCAGCGGACCCGCATAGAAACCCAAGGTGGACAGCAGGAGTTGCAGGAACACGACGTCGAAGCCGTTGCGCCCGCTCCGGATGGCGCGGCCGCCCGCCGGCGCGTACAGCCAAGTGGCGTCGAAGAAGCCGGAACCCGCGGCCCCGTTGAGCGGCAGCCCGGTGTCGCCGGCCGCGATGGCGTCCTCCTTGAAGGCCACCACGGCCCGGGCCGTCGCCTCGTCGAACACGCCGGTGGCCGGCCGTCCCAACTCGCCGGCGTAGCGGAAACAGTTGAGCCGGTTCTGCAGGGCGATCACGTCGCCGCCCTGGGACCCGACGGCGAGGTTGCGGCTCCCGTACGCCGGCCCGCCGAAGGTCACGTGAGCGTCGACGCCCTGACCGTACACGAAGTACGTGTCCGGTCCCGCCACCCCGTCCACGCGGAGGCCGAAGTAGCTCTGGATGGCGCGGACCGCGTCCTCGGTCCGGGCGTCGAACCGCCCGCTGACGTCCACGGGCGACCCGATGGGACCGCCGGGGGGGTTCATGGTGACCAGCATGAGGTTGTAGACGGCCTGCAGCACCGCGACGTCGGTCCCTTCGTGGCCGCGGCGCAGCACACGGGACCCGAACGGCACGTAGGGCCCGAAGGTGGTCTCGAACAAGGCCATGGCAGCATCTTCCTCCCCTGGGGTCTTGGCATAGGCTATGCGCCGCGTGTCCCGGGGTGCGCGGACCTATCGTCTCCCGGAGGACGCCGGTACCGGGATCCGGTTCCGGCCCGCCGCCAGGAAGGTCCCCAGGAAGGCGCCGTCCCGCAGCAGGATGACCCAGGGGGCGATCACCGTGCCGACGAGGGTCTCGAGCGGGGATCCGGCCGTGCCGGTGGCCAGCCACGCCATCGCCAGGCCGAAGTCGAGCAGCCCGGCGGCGTTGAGGAGGACGCGCAACACGGTCCCCGGGGGCTCGGCCAGCACTAGGGCATACAGCACCCACACCATGTACTGGGGGGAGTAGACTTTGTTCCAGAGAAACCACCAGGCCAACGCCAGGGCCGCCGCCTGGAGGGGCTCGAGGCGGCGGCGCCAGACGGCCGCGGCCAACACCAGTCCCCCGGCGGCCACCACCGCGAGGGACAGCGCGTCGATGGCGGGCACGGACAACCCGGTCCGGAGCCAGAGCCACTGCCAGAACCCCGGATCGGGCCCGCGAGTGCTGTTGTACCGCCAGAACTGACTCCAGTTGGCGTAGTTGGCCCAGGCAAAGGGCGCATTGAGCCCGACGGCCGCGGCCGCCGACCCGCCCACCAGCGCGGCAGCGCCCCGGCCGTCCCGGGCGGCCGCCCGTTCGGCGAGCCAGTACGGGAGGAGGACGACGGGAAACAGTTTGGTGGCCACGCCCACGCCCACCCACCATCCGGCCCAGCCGTAGCGGCGGCGGGCACCGGCCCAGGCCGCGAGCCCCCAGGTCACGAGGCCCAGGACGTCCCAGTTGTAGACGGCGTACACCGCCAAAAGCGGCGAGAAGGCCCAGGCGCGGGCCGCCGCCGGCCCGCGCACGGCCTCGGCGAGGGCGACGGTGGCGAACACCCCGGCCGCCAGCAGGAGGATGTTGGCCGCGAGATAGCCGCCGAGGCCCGGCATCCAGGCGGTCGCCCACAGGACCATCCCGATCACCGGCGGGTACTCGAGCGGCGCCGCCACGTAGGGCAGGCGGTGGAGATACAGGTCGCGCACCACGTACAGCGCGACGAGGTCGCTGTAGGCGCCGTGGCGGTAGGACCACAGATAGTAGGCGTAGGTCGGCAGACCGTCGCGGATGACGGCAGCCGCCGGCCAGACGCGCCAAGCCCCCACGGCGAGGTAGGCCGCCGCCACGGCGTAGGGGATCCAACGGTCGCGCCGGATCACGGACGGACCAGCCCCAGGGGGGACCGCCAGGCCGCCTCCGCCCGCGCCGGCGACACCAGGTGCAGGGCGACCAGGCTGTCGAGGACGACGCGCTCCCGGGCGCGGGCCGCCCGGAGGTGGCGCAGCGGGTCGAGCGCCGCGGGATCCTGCGGCAGGCCGGCGAGCAGGGCCGCCTGATTGAGCGTCAGGCGTGCGGGCGGCCTGCCGAAGTAGCCCCAGGAGGCGCGGTCGACACCGTAGAAGCCGTGGCCCAGGTCCACCTGGTTCACGTAGAGGGTCAGGATGACGGACTTCGGGTAGAGCGCCGTGACCAAGACGCTCAGGAGCGCCTCGGCCAGCTTGCGCCGCAGGGTCTTCTCCGGGCTCAGCAGCTGGTCGCGCACCAGTTGCTGGGTCAAGGTGCTGCCCCCTTCGGTGAACTGGCCGGTGGACAAGTCCACCCACAGGGAGCGGGCGATGCCCCGCACCGAGATCCCCAGGTTGGTATAGAACGTGCGGTCCTCGGTGGCGACCAGGGCCTCCGTGAACCACGGACTGACGGCGGCCAGCGAAACCCAGTGGCCGTGATGGCGCCGCACGAATGTCTCCACACGGGTGGGCAGGTGGGTGACGGCGGACCAATGGCGGACATAGAACGACCCCGTCGTGAAGCCCCCCCACAGGAGGGCCGCCGCCACGAACCCTGCGCCCCAGCGCCGGCAGGCCCGCGCCGCGTCGGCTCGTCTAGTCAATATCCATGTCCTGTCCACATACCCCTTTAGCGGGGGAGGTCATGCGGTGGCCCGTTCGCAGACGCTCTGGTGGGGAACCCTGACGCTGACCGCCGCGGCCCTCCTGGCCCGCGGGCTCGGCCTCGTCTACCGCATCCTCCTGGCCCGTCTCCTCGGCGGCGAGGGGTTGGGCCTCTACCAGATGGCCCTCCCATTTTACCAGAGTCTGGGCACGCTGGTGGCGGCCGGCATCCCGGTGGCCGTCGCCCAGCTGGTGGCGGCCGGGCGGCGGCCGCCCGCCGCCGTGGCCGCGACTGCCCTGTTCGTGACCCTGGTGGTCGCGCTCCCCCTCACCGGCCTGGTGTTGGTCGGCGCCGCGCCGTTGGCCCGCGCCCTCTGGCAGGACCCCGCGCTCGCGGCCCTGGTCGCCGTGCTGGCGCCCGCCCTGCCGGTGACGGCGGTCTCGGCCGTGCTCCGGGGCGTGTACCTCGGGCAGAAGGCGATGGTCGTCCCGGCGGCGGCCCAGGTGGCGGAGCAGGTGGTACGGGTGGTGTTGGCCGACCTGCTGCTGTGGCTGGCCCTGCCCGTGTCGGTGCGGCCGGCGCTGGCCGCCGCCCTGGTGGTGGCGGGGGAGGTGGCCGGCCTCCTGGCCCTGGCCGCGGGGGGCGCGGTCACCCTGCTGGGTGGCGCCGGCGCCGCCCGGGATCCCGGACTCGCGCGGGAGTTGGTGCGGCTCGCCGTACCCATCACCGCGGGTCGGTTCCTCGGTTCCCTCACCGGCCTGGTGGAGGCCACCTGGATTCCGCGGCAGCTCATGGCCTCGGGGCTGTCCCTGCCGGCCGCGGTGACCTTGTTCGGACAGGTCACCGGCATCGTGATGCCTTTCGTCCTGTTCCCCACGGCGCTGACCATCGCCTTGGGGCACAACCTGGTGCCGGTGGTCGCACGCACCGCCGACGCCGCCGCCCGCCGGCGCCAGGTCACGACCAGCCTGGACGCGACCGCCGTCTGGTCGTGCGGCATCACGGCCCTGCTGCTGGCCCTCGGCACCCGGCTGCCCGACCTCCTGTTCGGGGCCCGGATCCCGTCGGGCATCTTCGTCCCGCTGGCCCTCGGCGGGTTCGCCCTGTATTTCGACACGGTCCTCGGGGGCATTCTCCGCGGCCTCGGCCGCACGGACCTGCCCTTGGCCAGCCACCTGGCCGGCACCGCCCTGGAACTGGCCGTCGTCGCCCTCCTAGCCGGGCGGCCCGGCTACGGGCCCCAGGGGTTCGCCGTCGCCGTGGCGCTCGGGTTCGGCCTGTCGGCGGCGCTCAACTACGCCGTCGTACGGCGCCTGACCGGGGCGGGCCTCTCGGGGCCTCTGGCCCTCCTGCGTCCCGCCGTCGCCGCGCTGCTCGTCGCCGTCGTGCTGCCGCGATTCCTGCCCCCGCTGGTCCTGGCCACGGGGCTGGTCCCCGCCATCCTGCTGGCCGCGTTGGGCGGCGCCCTCCTCTTCGGGATGGGGCTCTTGGCGCTCGGCCAGCCCGTCGCCCTCCGGCGGTAGGACCACGACGGCCAGTCCTTCCCCCGTGTCCTCGAGCCGGATTACCGACCCCTCCGGGGGCGGCGCGGTCATCAGCCGCCGCGCGATGGGATCCCCCACCAGCCGGCGCACCGCCCGCCGGAGGGGCCGGGCTCCGTATTCAGGACTGTAGCCGGCCTCGGCCAACCGCGCGACCGCGGCCTCGGCCGCCACCAGGCGGAGCCCCTGGGCCCCCAGTCGCTCCGCGGTCTCGGCCAGGGCCTTCTGCGCGATGGCGACGAGCGCCGGGCGGTCCAGCGGCTCGAAGAGCACCACCTCGTCGATGCGGTTGAGGAACTCCGGGCGGAAGTGTTGGCGCAGCAGCGCGTCCAGACGGTGCCGGCGCCGCTCCGGATCCGGCTCGTCGAGGAGGATCTCCCCGCCGAGGTTCGACGTCATGATGATCACGGTGTGGCGGAAGTCCACCGTGCGGCCGTGGCCGTCGGTCAGCCGGCCCTCGTCGAGCAGTTGCAGGAGCAGGTTGAACACTTCCGGATGCGCCTTCTCCATTTCGTCCAGCAGCACCACGGCATAGGGGCGCCGCCGCACGGCCTCGGTGAGATGCCCGCCCTCCTCGTAGCCCACGTAGCCCGGCGGCGCGCCGATGAGCCGGGCCACCGCGTGCCGCTCCATGTACTCCGACATGTCGATCCGGACCAGGGCGTCCTCCCGGTCGAACAGGACCGCCGCCAGGGCCTTGGCCAGCTCCGTCTTGCCCACGCCCGTGGGGCCGGCGAAGAGGAACGTCCCCAGGGGGCGGCGCGGGTCCGCCAGGCCGGCCCGCGCGCGTCGGACGGCATTGGCGACGGCGGCCACGGCGGCCGGTTGCCCCACCACCCGCTCCGCCAGGAGCTCCTCCAGGCGGGCCAAGCGGGCCCGCTCGCTCTCCAACAGCCGGGTGACGGGGATACCGGTCCAGCGAGCCACCACCTGGGCCACGTCCTCCGGGCCCACGGCCTCCCGGAGGAGTCGGCCGCCCGCCCGTTCCTGCTCTTCGAGCGCCCGATGCGCGGCGGCCAACTCCCGTTCGAGGCCCGGCAGCACGCCGTAACGCAGCTCGGCGGCGCGGGCCAGGTCCGTGGCCCGTTCGGCCTGCTGGGCTTCCTGCTGCACGGCTTCGATCCGGCTCTTCAAGGTGCGCACCTGCTCCACCAGGGTCTTCTCGGCCTCCCAGCGCGCGACGAGCGCGTCCCGGCGCTCGGTGATCTCGCCCAGGCGCCGGCTGACGGCCTCCAGCCGGGGGCCCGCCGACGGGTCCTGGTCGCGCAGCAGGGCCTCGCGCTCGATTTCCAACTGCAACCGTTCGCGCTCCAGCCGGTCGAGTTCCTCCGGGACGCTGTCCATCTCCACGCGCAGCCGCGCGGCGGCCTCGTCGACCAGATCGATGGCCTTGTCGGGCAGGAAGCGGCCGCTGATGTGGCGGGCCGCCAGCTCCGCCGCCGCCACCAGGGCGGCGTCCCGGATCCGGACCCCGTGATAGAGCTCGTAGCGGTCGCGTAGCCCCCGGAGGATGGCCACGGTGTCCTCGACCGAGGGCTCGCCGACGTAGACGGGCTGGAAGCGCCGTTCCAGCGCCGCGTCTTTCTCGACGTAGCGGCGGTACTCGTCCAGCGTGGTGGCCCCCACCGCGCGCAAGATCCCGCGCGCCAGCGCCGGCTTGAGCAGGTTGGCGGCGTCGACCGCGCCCTCGGCCCGGCCCGCGCCCACCAGGGTGTGCAGTTCGTCGATGAAGAGGATGATGCGGCCTTCCGCCGCCTCGATCTCCCGCAGCACGGCCTTGAGCCGGTCCTCGAACTCGCCGCGGTACTTGCTGCCCGCCAGGAGGGCGCCGAGGTCCAGGGCCAGCACCCGGCGGTCCCTAAGCCCTTCGGGCACGTCGCCCACCACGATGCGTTGGGCCAGTCCCTCCACGATGGCGGTCTTGCCCACGCCCGGCTCCCCGATGAGGACGGGGTTGTTCTTGGTGCGGCGCGACAGCACCTGGATCACGCGGCGGACCTCCTCGTCCCGGCCGATGACGGGATCCAACTGGCCGCGGGCGGCCAGGGCCGTGAGATCCCGGCTGTACCGCTCCAGCGCCTCGTACTTGGCCTCGGGGTGGGGGTCGTCCACCCGCTGGGCGCCCCGG
Organism: Actinomycetes bacterium; assembly: GCA_023565505.1. GTDB lineage: Bacteria > Bacillota > Sulfobacillia > Sulfobacillales > JAIMBI01 > JAIMBI01. The sequence continues at coordinate 20,558 of JAIMBI010000032.1, forward strand.
ATGGCCCGGAGCGCCTGGAGCACCGCCTCGCGATGGACCCCGGCCGCGGCCAGAGCCGCCCGGGCCGGTCCCGGATGGCCCTCCAAGGCGAGGAGCAGGTGCTCGGTCGAGACATAGCTGTCGTGGAGCACCTCGAGGGCCTCGCGTTCGGCGGCGTCGAGCACCTCGACCAGGGCGGGGGCCGGATACGGGGCGGCCGCCGGTCCGTGGACGGCCGGCCGCCCCTTGAACGCCTGCTCGACGCGGTGGGCCAGCGCGCCGGGATCCACACCCAGACGGGCGAGGACCGCGGGGACCACGCCGCCCGCCTGGCGCACCAAGGCCAGCAGGAGATGCTCCGGCCCGATCTCCTGGTGGTGGTGCTGGCGGGCCAGCTCGCCGGCGTCCCGGAGCGCGTCCTGCGCCTTGGCGGTGAACCGTTCGAGTTGCATCGCAGCCCCTCCCGACGCGAAAACCGGCAGGCGCGCCTGCCGGTTGCCTCATCCGCCGCCGCTCAGCCCTCGGATCCGCCGGCGGCCTTCCAGTCGGTGTCGATCACCGGGCCTTCCTGGGCGCCGCCGGGCGGCGGCGTGCCGGTACCCGTCGTCTGCGCCTGCCGGTAGACCTGTTCGGCCAACCGGTGGCTCACGGTGGTCAGATCGTTGAGCGCTGCCTCGATGGCCGCCCGGTCGTCGCCGCCCAGGACCTCCCGCACGCGCGCCATCTTGGCTTCCGCCTCGCTCTTGTCCGCCGCCGCGACCTTGTCGCCCAGGTCCCTGAGGGCCTTCTCGGTGGCGTACACCATGCTCTCGGCCCGGTTCTTGAGTTCCGCCAGTTCGCGCGCCCGGCGGTCCTCCTCCGCCTTGAGTTCCGCCTCCTTCACCATGCGCTCGACTTCCTCGCGCGACAGCTGGGTGCTGGCCGTGACCGTCACCCGCTGCTCCTTGCCCGTGCCGAGGTCTTTCGCCGAGACGTGCACGATGCCGTTGGCGTCGATGTCGAACGTCACTTCGATCTGCGGGATGCCGCGCGGGGCCGGCGGGATCCCGTCGAGGTGGAACCGGGCCAAGGTCCGGTTGTCGCGGGCCATCGGCCGCTCGCCCTGGACCACGTGGATCTCCACCTGGGTCTGGTTGTCCGCGGCCGTGGTGAAGATCTTGCTCTTGCGCGTCGGAATGGTGGTGTTGCGCTCGACCAGGACCTCGGTCACGCCGCCCAGCGTCTCGATGCCCAGCGACAAGGGCGTCACGTCGAGCAGGACGACGTCCTTGACCTCGCCGGCCAGCACACCCGCCTGGATCGCCGCCCCGATGGCCACCACCTCGTCGGGGTTGACGCCCCGGTGCGGCTCCTTGCCCGTCAGGCGCCGGACCAGTTCCTGCACCGCCGGCATCCGGGTCGAGCCGCCGACCAGCACCACCTCGTCGATGTCCTTCTCGGTCAGCCCGGCGTCGGCGAGGGCCTGCCGGAAGGGCCCGATGCAGCGCTCCGTGAGGTGCCGGGTCAACTCCTCGAACTTGGCGCGCGTCAGGCTCATGTCGAGGTGCTTCGGCCCGGACTGGTCGGCGGTGATGAACGGCAGGCTGATCTGCGTCTCGGTCACCGACGACAACTCGATCTTCGCCTTCTCCGCCGCCTCGATGAGGCGCTGGAGCGCCTGGCGGTCCCGCCGGAGATCGATCCCGTGCTCCTTCTGGAACGCGTCGGCGATGTACTGCACCAGCGCCATGTCGTAGTCGTCGCCGCCGAGGTGCGTGTCGCCGGCCGTGGACTTGACCTCGAAGACCCCGTCGCCGACCTCGAGGATGGACACGTCGAAGGTGCCGCCGCCGAGGTCCCACACCAGGATGGTCTCGTTGGTCTTCTTGTCCAGTCCGTAGGCCAGCGCGGCCGCCGTGGGCTCGTTGATGATGCGGAGCACCTCGAGACCCGCGATGCGCCCGGCGTCCTTGGTGGCCTGACGCTGCGCGTCGTTGAAGTAGGCCGGCACCGTGATGACCGCCTGACTCACGGTCTCGCCCAGGTACTTCTCCGCGTCCGCCTTGAGCTTGGCCAGCACCATGCTGGAGATCTCTTCCGGCGTGAGGTCCTTGCCGGCGTTGGGCAGGCTGATCCGCACCTGCTCGTTCGGCCCCTGTACGACCCGGTAGGGGACCCGGGCGCGTTCCTGCTCCACCTCGGAGAACCGCCGGCCGATGAACCGCTTCACGGAGAAGACCGTGTTCTCCGGGTTGACGACGGCCTGCCGACGGGCCAGCTGGCCCACCAAGCGCTCGCCGTCCTTCTTGAAGGCCACGACCGACGGGGTCAGTCGACTGCCTTCGGCGTTGAGGATGACCGTCGGCTGGCCGCCCTCCATCACCGCCACGACGGAGTTGGTCGTTCCCAGGTCGATGCCCACAACTTTCGCCACTGCTCTTCCCCCACTCCGCCGGACCCGCGCCGCTCTGGGGTCGTCCGCCGGCCGGCATGCCCGCGGGGGACGGTCCCATCCCGTCGCCGGCGGGGTCCGGGCGCATGGTGCCGAGCCGACGCCCGGCTACATGCCCTCTCGGTTTCCTGTCCGCCCCTAAATATAATATGAGCCTTCCCCTGCCACAATAATCCGGTGCCGGCCGGTTCTGGCGGCCGCGTGACCCGCTTATCCTCCTTCCGGGGGCATGGGCATGCGGCGCGTGCGGCGGGCCGGTCGGGACGTGCTCCGCTGGGGGGTCTGGTGGTGGCGGTCGCCCGCCCTGGCCGCCGCCCGGGCCGTCGATCGGCGGACCCCGGCGGGGCTCGAGCGGTTCGTCCTCGTCAACGCCCTGGCCGCCGGGGCCCTGGCCGCCGTCTGGGCGGATCCCCGGAGCGGCGCGGCGGGTGTCGCGCTGGCCGCTGGCGCGGCGGTCGTCCTCGCGCAGCTGACCCTGGCGGGTGCGGCCGCCCTGCTGCACGCCACGGCGGCGGCGCTGGGCGGGCGGGGATCCGTCGCCGCCCTCCGCCGGGCCCTGGCCCCGTCGAGCCTGCTGCTGCCGCTCGCGGTCGTCTGCCGAACGGTCCCCGGTGGGCGGGCGGCGGCCCTGGGGGTCGCGTTGGCCGGCCTGGTGGCCGCGGTCCAAGCCACCCGCCTCGTGGAAGGACTCCGCCTGCGGCCGGCCTGCCTCGCGGTGGGTCTCGCCCTGGTCTTGGCCGCGGCCGTCGGCCTCGCCGGGCGGCTGCTCGTCTAGCGGGCCGGGGCGACGAGCGCCGTGCCGGTCTCGGCGAGGGCGTCCCAGAAGGAGGGATACGAGACGGCCACCGCCTCCGCGCCGCGGATGCGGGTGGGGCCCTCCGCCGCGGCGGCCGCGACGGCCAGGGCCATCGCGATGCGGTGGTCGCCCCGGCTCTCCACCACCGCCCCGCGGAGCCGGGCCGGTCCCACGATCGTCCACCCGTCGGGTTCTTCGGTGATGCGCGCCCCCAGGCGGCCGAGGCCTTCCGCCATCGCGGCGATCCGGTCGCTCTCCTTGACGCGCAGTTCGCGGGCGCCGCGCACGGTGCTCGTACCGTGCCCGAGGGCGGCCAGGACGGCGACCAGCGGCAACTCGTCGACCAACGCCGGCACGGCCGGCCCCTCCACGGCCACCGGCCGCAGCCGGTCCGGACCGGTGACGCTCACCGTCCCGACGGGCTCGGGGGCTTCCTGCTCGACCGCCACGCGGACCCGGGCCCCGGCCTCTTCCAGGACGTCGAGGAGGCCCACGCGGGCGGGGTTGAGCAGCACCTCCGGGGTCACCACCTGACCGCCGGTGATCGCCGCCGCGACCCACCAGAAGGCCGCCGAGGAAGGGTCGCCCGGCACGGTGAAGGTGAGGGGACGCAAGAACCCCGGCTCGACCGTCACGCGCGTCCCGTCGGCACGGACCTGGGCGCCCATGCGGGCCAGCAGCCGTTCCGTGTGGTCCCGCGACGGCAGCGGCTCGACCACCGTCACCGGCCCGTTCGCCGCCAGGCCCGCGAGAAGCACGGCGGACTTGACCTGGGCCGAGGCGACGGGCAACTCCACGACGCCGCCCGACAGGGCGCCTCCCCGGATGGCGAACGGGGCGAAGCCCCCGCCGCGGGCCAGCGCCCGGGCGCCCAGCCGACCCAACGGTTCCAGCACCCGGGCCATGGGTCGGCGCCGGAGCGAGGCGTCACCCGTGAACACGCTCACCCCCCGGACGGTGGCGGCCAGCCCGGCGGCGAGCCGGATGGTGGTCCCCGAGTTGCCGGCGTCGATCACGTCCGCCGGCTCGCGCAGTTGACCGATGCCGGGACCCTCGACGACCAGCCGGTCCGGACCGACGTCCACCACCGCCCCGAACGCCCGGGCGGCCCGGATGCTGGCCGCGATGTCGGCGGCGTGGAGCGGGCGGTCGATGACGCTCTGCCCTTCGGCCAGGACGGCCAAGAGGATGCCCCGGTGGGTGAGCGACTTGTCGCTGGGCACGCGGAGCGTGCCGGCGGCGGGCCGCCCGGTGGGCGTCACGACGACCGTGTCGGCCAAGTCCGGCGGCGCTCCTGGAGCGTCGTGATGCGCGCCTCCAGGCTGTCCGGGTCCTCCCGCAAGATCTGTTCCCATGCCTCCACCTCCCGTCGGAACGCCCCCAGCGCCTCCAGCACCGCGCCGCGGTTGGCGCCGAGGATCTGGCGCCACAGTCCGGGCGGCGATCCCGCCGTGCGGGTGGCTGAGACCAGACCGGGGCCCACCAGGTCGCGCCAGCCCTTCGGCGCTTGCTCCAGGGTTCCCATCAACGCCAGGGCCAACACGTACGGGAGATGACTGGTGTAGGCGACCAGCCGGTCGTGCAGGGCCGCCGGCACGGTCACGGGCCTCCCGCCCGCGGCGGCGACCAGGGGCGTGAGCACGTCCCAGGGCACCGGTCGTCCCGGGACGGGCACGACGGCCCAGGGCTGCCCCTGGTAGAGGTCCGCCCGCGCCGCACGGGGGCCCTGCTGCTCCGTGCCCGCCATGGGATGACAGCTCACGGGGCGGAGTCGAGCCTCCAGGGCTGCCAGGGCGGGGAGCACGGGTCCCTTGACGCTGGCCAGATCGGTGACGACGCAGCCGTCGGGCAGGGTGGCCCCTCGCGCGGCCACCACCTCGGCCACCGCGTCCGGGGGAACGGCGACCACCAGGCACGCCGGTGCGGGAGCCGCCCCCACGTGCACCCCGCGCTCCCCCGCGAACCGTTCCGCCGCCGGGTCCCGGTCACGCCCGTAGACGACGTAGCCGGCCGCGACCAGCGCCAGGGCCAGCGACAACCCCATCAGGCCCAGACCGACGATCTCGACCTGGCGGGTGTCGGCCGTGGCCATCGGCCGTCAGATGTAGCGCCCGATGGCCTGGGCCACGGCCTTGAGTTCCGCGGCCAGCCGTTCGAACGTGGGCAGGTTGAGGCTCTGCGGCCCGTCGGAGAGTGCCTCGCTGGGATTCGGGTGGATCTCCATGATGACGCCGTCCGCGCCAGCCGCCACCCCGGCGCGGGCCATCGGCCCGACATACTGCCACGAACCCGTGCCATGCGAGGGATCCACGACGATGGGCAGGTGCGAGAGGTGCTGGATGACCGGTACCGCGGAGAGATCCAGCGTGTTGCGCGTCTTGGTCTCGTACGTGCGGATGCCGCGCTCGCACAGCACCACCTGGTGGTTCCCGCCCGCCATGATGTACTCCGCCGCCAGGAGCCATTCCTCGATGGTCGCCGAGAGGCCCCGCTTCAGGAGGATGGGCTTGTCGATCCGCCCGCACGCGCGCAGGAGGGAGAAGTTCTGCATGTTGCGCGCCCCGATCTGCACCATGTCGGCGACTTCCGCGACGGCGCGCAGCCCCTCTTCGTCCATGGCCTCGGTGACGATGGCCAGCCCGTAGCGCCGGCGCGCCTGATCCAACAGCTCCAGGCCCTTGAGGCCCAATCCCTGGAAGCTGTAGGGCGAGGTGCGGGGCTTGAAGGCGCCGCCCCGCAGCACCGTCCCGCCGGCCCGCGCCACGCTCTCGGCCGCCGCCATGAGCTGCTCCTCGCTTTCCACGGCACACGGCCCCGCCATCAGCACGACCTGCTGGCCGCCGAAGACCACGTGCTCGCCGACCCGCACCAGGGTGTCGTCCGGGTGGAACTCGCGGCTGGCCAGCTTGTACGGGTGCTTGACGGGCACCGCCTGCTCCACCTGCGGCAGGGCGGCCAAGGCGTAGGCGCGTTCGGTGTCGTGCCCCAGCACGCCCACCACGGTCCGTTCCACGCCGCGCGAGACGTGCGCGCGCAACCCTTCCGCCTCCAGCCGCCTGACCACCTCGGCAATCTCCTCCTCGCCCGCGTCGGTTCGCAATATGAGTATCAATGAAGGCCCTCCGTTTCGCCTCAAAGAAAGCGGCCTTCATCCCAAAGGGACGAAGGCCTTCCTTCGCGGTACCACCCTCATTGCGCATGGAGCGCCACTTGCCCGGCATCGCCGCTTCCCGGTAACGGGGGAACGCCGTCTCACCTACTGCCCCGATGTGGCATCAGGGGTTCAGATCGCACTCGCGGAGGTATACCGCCAACCGCTTCGACGGCTCGCACCGCCCGCCGCCTCTCTGGGGAAGCCAGATGACGTCTCGTCCGCTCATCGCTTTGAGGGTCTCAAGTTGTTGCATGCTAATATATCGGCCCCTGCCGCCGCTGTCAATCGGGTCGAGCCGCCGGGGCCGTGTCAAGCTTTTGTAGGTGAAAACTCCTCGGGGGCGCCGAACGGGGTTAGCCGGTGGCTAAGCCCACGAGCT
>JAIMBI010000009.1 GCA_023565505.1 Actinomycetes bacterium
ACACAGAGGCGATCACGCCGACAGAGATCCTAAGAAAACCTCTCCAAGTCTCCGCCAAATAAAGTGGGAGCTAACACGAATGATCTCCACTTTGTCCAAGCGAAACGCGGCATTAACGCACCCGCGAGTGTCATCCCCAGGCACCGCTACATGTCCAACAACAGCGTCATCTTTGAGCAGAAACCGACTCGGGAGCAGTTGCACGACCTCTTTGTGACCTTGCGGGGCGAGGGGGAGCCCGGTTTTGTCAATGCCGAGGCAGCACGACGGCGGCGTCCTAACTGGCACGGACTGAATCCGTGTGCGGAGGTCCTGCTCGATTCGCGGGGCGTCTGTAACTTGACCACGCTCAACGTCCGAGCGTTTGTCCAGCCGACTGAGGGTGGGCGATACACGCTGGACCGCGAGGGTCTGCTGGAGGCGCAGCGTCTATCGGCTCGGGCGGGGGTTCGCATGACGATGGTGGACCTCGAATTGCCGGAGTGGGATGCCATTCAGAAGCGAGACCGATTGACAGGCTGCTCTCTCACCGGCTGGCAGGACGCGATGGACATGGTAGGACTAAACCGGGACGAGCAAGCGATTCTGTTGGGCGACTTGCGCCGGGTGGCTCATGAGGCCGCCTATGCCTATGCCGACGAACTCGGCATTCCCCGTCCCTTACTCGTGACGACGATCAAACCGGAAGGTACGTTGTCCCAAGTTGCGGGCGGGGTGTCGTCCGGGGTGCATTACAGTCATGCTCCGGCGTACATCCGCCGCATTCGCGTTAGTGCCACAGACCCTGTCGCGAAGACCGTTCAGGCACTCGGATGGTCCGTGCATCCCGAGGTCGGCGAGACGTGGGAGACAGTACGCACCATCGTCGTGGACTTCCCTGTCGTGAACCGGGGCGTGCGTCGCACCAAGTATACCGTCTCGGCTATCGATCAGCTAGAGAATTACAAGCTGTTCCAGACCTTCTATACGGACCACAACACCAGCATTACCGTTTCGGTGCGGGATGACGAGTGGGAGGCCGTGGAAGAATGGATTTGGCAGAACTGGGACGATGTGGTCGCGGTGAGCTTCCTGTCACTGGATCACCACACGTATCAACTAGCTCCGTATGAGGCAGTTGCCGAATCCGTCATCGCGGACTTGCAGGCGCGGACACAGCCGTTCGACTACGCGCTGTTGCAGGAGTTCGAGCGTCAGGAGACGGACAGCGACCTGACCGACCCGAGTTGCGACACCGGCGTCTGTCCCATTCGTTGACAGGAGCGGCAGACACCGCCTACACTTGAAACTGTCCCTTTCGTGGTGGGACAGGAAGCGGGCCGTTCGCTTGGCCCGCTTCCTTTGTCTCTACTGGACAAGGAGGGTATGCCATGGGCACTGCGACGTGCATTAACACGCTGGCGGCGGAGATTCACGCCACAGCGGTCCAGAAAGGGTTTTGGGACCCCGGCCTGGACACAAATCTAGGTACGCGACTCATGCTCATTGTGACGGAGCTTGGCGAGGCCATGGAGGAGTACCGGCGAAACGGTGTGACGGACCATTTTGGTGAAGAACTCGCGGACGTGTTCATCCGCCTGTTAGACGTGGCGGAGGGGTACGGGGTAGACCTGGGGGCTGCGGTCGATGCCAAAATGACGCGGAACCGAGAGCGCCCGCGTCTGCATGGGAAGCGGTTCTAATCCATGGATGTCGTGGCCCTCATGAAACGGGCCGGTCTCCAGCGGATTCGGGATACGGGCAAGGACTTCATTGTCGCCAGTTGCCCACGGACGGCGAGGCACCCGTTCGGAGATCGTCATCCGAGTTTTGCGGTGCATCGCGTTTCGGGCCGTGGAATTTGCTTGGGATGCGGTTGGCGGCCTGCCCCGGATGAGTGGATCGCTTATGCCTTGGGGGTTTCCCGCGAACAGGCGCGGCGGCTCATCGACGGCTCCGGGCCTGCGCCGGTATCCACCGCCGACGTGCAGCAGATACTAGCACGATTCACTCAGCGTGACACGTTGGCGGATTGGGCAGAAGGAACCGTACCCGATGTGCCGTATTTGGTCCAGCGCGGGTATCCCGAGGATCTCATCCGGGCGATGCAGATCCGGTTCCATATTCAGGAACAGTTGGTAGTGATTCCGTGGTTCACGGCGGCAGGAAATGCGTGCTATGTTAAATTCCGGCACGTTGACCCGTTGCGACGCTACTCACAATCGCGAGGCGATAGAGATGGTCATCTCTACGGCGAATGGCTCTTCTCCGGCCACAAAGCGGACGAGCTATGGGTCGTGGAGGGCGAACTCGATGCCTTGCGCCTTATTCAAGGCGGGCGAAGGGCTGTTGCGATTGGCGGTGCTTCGCTTAGTCCCTCCCAAGCACGCCGGGCCGTGGCCTTGGCCGATTGGATCGTGGTCCTCCCGGATCGCGACCCCGCAGGCTATCACGGGGCGCGTCAATCCCTTCATCACCTTACGTGCCTTACGCCCCGTGTGCGGGTCGGGGAGTACCCTCCCGGTTTTCGTGGCAAGGATGGGGGATACCTGACGCCGGAGGAAGTGGGGCAGCTTACGGCGGTCAACGTGCTGGACGCACTTTTTTCCCAGGTTCCATGAGGGAGGCGACACAAACCCCAAACCATCTCGGTTATTCATAGTGGAACCCCAAAAGAACGGAAGCGCACCACAAGCCGCTACATTGTGGTGCGCTACCAATCAGACGAACCCCTTTCATCAATCCTCTCCTGCTCAACCACAAGGGAGGTATCTTTGTGGCCTCGGTTCCGAGTACGCGCCCAGCCCCCAATGACCTTGATCTGGTTGTGTATCTCATCCAAAGTGAAGCCCTTTCCTTTGAGACCTTGTTGGACGCTTACGAACCGATTTTTACCGCCGTCATTCGGAAGCACCGTATACCTGATTCCGAAGACCTTCGCCAAGAGATGGCGATAGCCTTGTGGAAGGCGACGAAGGCGTATCGCGCAGCGGAAACCTCGCAATTCGCCCCGTGGGCCGCGAAATTCCTGCATGACGCCCTGGTGGATTTCGTGCGGCACAATCTGACGTACACCCAGCAGATGCATCGGCAGACGGTCCCGCTCATGGAGCATGACCGGCTCGTCGAAACAGAGCCCGAGATCGTCCGCCGTCTCGACTACGGACGCGCAAAGGACCGCATGACGGCAACGGAACGGCGGATGCTGGATTGCGTCGAAGCGGGCTACAGTGTGCGGGCGGCGGCTCGGGCGTTGAGTATCAGCCACCGGACGGCGCGAACCACCCTCAACCACATCCGCACGAAACTCCAGGGGGTTTAAGTCGAAATATGGACATCTTCGAGCGTGCTTTGCAGTCGTTTTCGTCTGGTGAAAAGGTCAAGTATTTTCGGTTGGCAAAAGCTGGGGACGAGGCGGTCATTCGGTTCCTCATCGGCGTGGATGACCTGAAGGCCCGATGGGGCGCCATGTTTCATACGGTGCCGACTTACCGGAACGGGAAGGTATGGTATGCCCCCGTCAAATGCTGGAACGAGAATGAGGACTCGCCCGCTCCTGGGCAGTGCCCAGTGTGTAAGGTCCGAGACGCGAACGGGCGGCCTAATTATCCCGGCCCCATGGCGTTCGTCCCCATCTTGTTACTAGGCATTCGGAGCGGCAACAATCCGCCCGAGATCCCGGAGGAAAATGACCGGCTGCGGATTTGGCAGATGCGACGTGCGGACATCAATGGTCTGGGTGTGGTGCTGAAGGACAAGCGCGAAGAAGACGAAACCTGGGACATCGATCAGCAGGACTTTCGGGTGCAGCGCCTGGGCGAGAAAGCATCGACCAGCTACTACTTCTCTCCCAAAAAGAAGACACCCCTCCTGGGCGAGTACACGCTCCCGGACCCTGTTCAGTGGAATAAGTACCTGTCGCTCGAAGAGATTCAGCGCCTTCTCGGCCAGGAGCCGGAGCCTGCGCCTGCGGCCCAAAGCCCGCGTAGCGTCAATCCCTTTATTTAGGCCGTGTCTACTGAGGGCAGGGATATTCCCTGCCCTCAGAGGGGGGTAGCACTCTTGTCCCAATCCCAGCCCGGCTCGATCTATTTTGACCTTGTGCGGCTTCATAAAGAGGCTGCCAAGCGCCTGAGTCAGAATGCGTTTGTCCAAGCGATGACCACGCTGGAGACGAAGCTGAAGCTCGCCGATGATGAGCACATCGTCCAAACCGTGGCGGACCTCTACGATGTCGCGGATCAGTTACAAGCGGCGGACATCTATGGGATTGACACGGAGACGACCGGGCTCAACGTGCGAACACCGCAGGGTGATACGATAGTCGGCTTGGGGGTCGCCACCGACAAGAAGGCATGGTACATTCCGCTCTTCCACACGGTTCGGGAACCCCAGGTGCCCATTGAACTGGTGCGCGAGGCCCTGAATCCATCCTTGTCAGATCCTCGGAAAACGGCGGTGTTCCACAACACCGTGTTTGACTGGCACGTCTTAGAGAACAGCGGGTTCGTCCGCCCAAAGACGTTTGAGGACACCGGACTCGCGGCGCATGTGCTGAATGAGAACGACAGCCACCGCCTGAAGGATCTCGCAAAGAAGTACCTGCACTACACAGAGAGTGCGCCGTTTGGCGAACTGTTCGGGAAGCTGCACTTTCCGGCGCTGCCCCTCCGCTACAGCGGGGCCTATGCGGTCAAAGATCCGAAGATCACCCTTCGCTTGTGGCTGTTCCAGCAGCCTTACTTGGCGATGCTCGGGCGGCTCGAAGACGTGTATGAGCTAGAAAAGGCTGTCGTGCCCGTGGTCTACGCGATGGAGCGGACGGGATTTCGGATCGACTTGGATTATCTGGCCGACGTGAAAGCCAAAGTCCAAGAAGAGCACGAGGACGCCCTGGCAGCGTTCCAAGCTGAGTTTCCAGGCGTGAATCCGAACAGTCCGAAGCAGTTGCAGGAACTCATGTATGAGCAGATGGGTTTAGCCCCGAAAGACAAGAAGCGGGCCACAGATCGCGGCACCATCAAGGCGTACCTCAAGGATGCGCCGACCCTCCAGCGGATTCTAGACATCCGAGAAATCTCCAAGCTGTTAGGGACCTATGTAGACCCGCTCTTGGAGAAGCACGTTAACGGGCGCATTCACGGGGGATTCAAGCAACTGGGGGCGGCGACGGGTCGGTTCTCGTCCAGCGACCCGAACCTCCAAAACATCCCGGCGTCCCACGGCTCGTTGATTCGGGGAGCGTTCATCCCGGACCCTGGCTTTAAGCTGATCAGCGTGGATTATTCCCAGGTCGAGCTTCGCATCCTGGCGCACATGAGCCAAGAACCGTCGATGCTGGACGCTTACCGAACGGGCAAGGACCTGCACACCGCGACAGCGGCCAAGATGTTTGGCATTCCGTATGAACAAGTGGACCCGAATGGGAAGGAACGGAAGCGGGCCAAGACCATCAACTTCGGTATCATATACGGCCAAACCGAAATTGGTCTTAGCGAAAGCTTAGGGGTTACGGAAGCTGAGGCCGCCGAGATTCTGGAGCAATACTTCGCCTCGATGCCGGTGCTCCGTGAGTGGCTCGATGCCATCGTGCGGCAAGGAGTCCGTGTAGGATACGTAGAGACCATTCTCGGGCGGAAACGTCGCCTGCCGGACTTGCAGAATCTCTCCCCGAAGAAGCCCGCGTGGCATCATGCGGCCCGTCAAGCGAAAAACGCCCCCATTCAAGGGTCCAGCGCAGACATCACCAAGAAGGCCCTCGTCGCGTGCTATAACGACCCCCAGCTACAGGAGTGGGGCGTACAGATCCTTTCGACCGTGCATGACGAGATCATTTTTCAGGCTCCAGAAGCCGTTGCCGAAATCGCTGGGCAGCGGGCGAAGCGTTTGATGGAAAACGTTGTGACGTTATCCGTCCCGCTGGTCTGTGATGTGGCGATTATGGACCGCTGGACGGCGTAGAGGAGGAAGACCATGGCGCACCGGACGATGAACTGCCGGGACAAGAAACGGCGACGGAATCGTCTCTATCGCATGTACGGCAAGCGGTGCCAACAATGCGGGAAGACGAATTCGCTGACGGTGGATCACATCATCCCCTTGAGCCAGGGCGGCACCAATGCCCTCTCCAATCTCCAAATCTTGTGCCGGGCGTGCAATCAGAAAAAAGGCGCCAGTTTGCCCCCTATGGACGGCGGCGATCTGTGGGCGGCGTATTAGCCCCGACCCGGAAAGGAGTCACCATGGCCCCGCGTGTTGCCGAGACCAAGCTGCTGCTTTGGGCGACCCTGGAGCAACTGGAGACGGCCAAGCGCCGCCAAGCGATGTGGGCCTTCCGGGAGAAGCCCACGGACCCCGGTGCGGCTTGTGTGCAGATCCAGGTGCCGCTGAGTGCCGTGGAAGCGTTTGTGCCCGAGGCATTCGGACTCGTCTGCCTGCTGCGGTTTGATACGGAGGAGGAGCATGGCGCGTAAGAGTGATGGATGGGCTGACATCCTCCAGAAAGTTAAGCGGGCAGCCGATCCCGAGACACGCCCCATCGACTTGTTCCTGGAGACCCTGGAAAAAGCGGTACTGTGGACGGAGGCGCAGGAGGGCTGGCGGTCGAAGCACGTCCACCCGTCCAATCTCTGGCGTGGGGTGCGTTGGTGGTACTTATATCTCACCGACACGCCGCGTAGACAAGAGGACGATCCGCAGAGCCTACGGCGGATGCACAACGGGATTAAAGCCCACGAACGACTGGACGAGTACCTGGGGCGCGTTGAACGGGTAACGGATGGTCGCGTGCGCGTCGATGCCATCGAGCACTATTTCAAGGTGGAGAGCCTCAACTTCAGTGGGCGAATTGACGCCATTATCACTGTCATGAACCAGCAGTACGCGCTGGAGTTCAAGACCGCTGCGGCCAACGCCTTCCGAGCCGCGCAGAAGAACGGCCCTTCGTCGGATTACTTGTGGCAGGCTGGGGGCTATACGTTCGCGACGGGGCTCCCCGTGCTGTTCTTGTATGAATGCAAGGACAACCAGGAGTGGTTTGGCTGCTTTCCTAAGGCGGAAGCTTACGCGCTCCAGGTCGGGCCGAAGCTGCGGGCGATTCAGGAGGCCGTCACAAGCCGTACCGTCCCGCCCCTTTGTGATGTGGGCTGTAATACCTGTGTGTTTCAGGCGACCTGTGCGGCGCTGCCGGTACAGGGCGGTGCCGACCCGCGCAAGACAGCGGAGACCGGCTAGAGGAGGGTGACGATGTTTAGGTGGGAAAACGCCGTCCTGCGTGAGCTTCGCAATGCTCATCAAGAGGCCGCCGAGCAGCGCCGACGGGCCGCCGATGCTGAAGCGGAGCTTTCTCGTCTGAAGCGCGACTGGTCGAAAGCACGGAGTCTGTATGGGAGCCTGGAGCGCCTATTACAGTGGTACTGGGACGTGTATCATCAAGATCCCGTCCGGGTGGAGGTCCCTGAGGCGCTGTACCCCTTGCTTTTGATTGATGTACAGAGGGAATGGCTCAAGTGCGCGCCTCTGGAGATTCACCATCACTGGACTTCCGTAGGATATACGTCCCCCTTGACCGGCAAGGTCATCCCTTTTGTTGCCGGACACGAGTTCCGTATTTGGACACAAGAAACCGCCTCGGAGACGCCTTAAAGAACCCGGCAAGGACTGAACAGATGTGCGTTGTCTGGCCGTAGATCCCGGCTCACGGGCCTGGGGCTGGGCGGTTTATGATACCGTCGCGCAGACCATAGATTACGCCCGCGAGACCTTCCCGGTGCATTGGTCGTTCCCGCTCCGCCTTCGGCATCTCGCAGATCGCGTAGCGACTCTCATTGACCAATATAAGCCGGACCTCTTGGTCACGGAAATGCAAAACCACATGCGGAACATGACGACGTTACGACGGCTCAACGCCGTCGTGGGTGTGGTGCTGTTGACCGCAGAAGAGTACGGGATTCCGGTCGATGAGCTACGAATCGTGGAAGTACGCCGTCTCCTGATTCCCAAGTCCCTGAAGCGGAGTAAGGAGACCATGTGCCAGTGTCTCCAAGAGTGCTGTAACGGCGACGTGCAATTCCTTCGGCAAGGTACGGCCAAGGCCCCGGCCTTTGACGCCTCAGACGCCGTGGGCTTAGCCATTTTTGGTGCGTCGGTCAAGTCAGTGAACGCGGCGGAAGGAGCCTTGTATGGACGGCTACCAGACATTACGCTCCGACATCAAGCGCCTTCAGGCAACCAGCGAGGCCGCCGAAAGCGCGGTGCTGAAGGCGCGGCTCAGCATTCCCGAAAAGCCGCCCGATGACGTGCTGGCATCATGGCGGGATATCGTACAGGCCAAGAATCTGTCTGAACTCCCGGCCCACGTCCTGGGGGATTACCTGCAACACTTCCAGGCTGCCGTTGCGTATGCGCTGTGGGCCGAGTCCGTCGCGGATGTCCAATTCCAAACGGCACGCGCCGTCCGGGAACACATCGAATCGCGGTTGTTGCTGCTTCAGGAGTCGAATCGGAAGGACCTCCAGCTTGCCGCTGTTCAGTCGGAGCCGGAGTATGTGACGGCTCTGGAAGCCGAACTCCGCGCCCAGCACATCGTCAAGCTCACGCGGGCGGTGCGGCAGAGCTATGAAGGATTCCGTGATGTGATCAGTCGTGAAATCACCCGGCGTGATTCTGAACACCGGAGGCTGTTGTAATGGACTTGAACGACCTGCGGAAGAGCCTCGCCAAGCAGTTCGGTGACGGAGCCATCCGGCCTTTGGGCGAGATCGCAGCCCGTGTCCCCACGCTTTCTACCGGCCTGATGTCGTTAGACCTCGCCTTGAACGGCGGCTTGCCGCAGGGTCGGGTGGTCGAAATGTGGGGGAACAAGAGCGTCGGGAAGTCTACCCTGGCGCAACAGGCCATCGGCCAGTATCTCCGAGACCATCAGGAGGGATGGGCGCTCCTGATCGATGCGGAAGGTACCTATTTGCCCTCCTGGGGCGCGTTGTTTGGAGTAGACCCCGAGCGCACATTCGTTGCTCGGGGCGGCATGATGGAACAGGAGATGTACGCCGAGAAGCAGCTAGGCATTGTAGAAAAGGTGCTGCTGGCCGACCATCCTCCTGGGATCATCGTTGTGGACTCCATCCCCGCCCTCGTACCGAAGGCCGAATGGGAAGATGACCTCGAAGACCGGACGATGGGCCTCTTGGCCGAATTGCTCGGGCGCTTTTTACGTCGGATCGTGGGCAGCGGGCGGCTTGAAAAAGCCGGGACCACGCTCATCCTCGTGAACCAAGTGCGGGAGAAAACCGGGGCACGCAGCCCCATTCCCGGTTATACCCCGGAGACCCGACCAGGGGGCCGTGCCATCGGCTTCTACGCTAGCTTGCAGATCGAAGTCAAGCGGGGCGAGAAGGTCATGGGGGAGGACCCGGTTGAGGGTAAGGTTCAGGTAGGACATGAGGTCTTCGTCCGCGTGGAGAAGTGCAAGTACAACGGGCCGCCCTTCAAGACCGCGACGTTGATGCTGAACTACCACACCGGCTTTGATGCGATAGATGACCTCGTTAGCACCGCCCTGAAACTCCGCGTCATCGAACGGCGCGGGCCTTTTTATGCCTACGGCGACTTGCGATGGCAGGGACGCGAAGCCCTGGTGCTGGCTGTCCGCGAGTCACCCGAACTGGCTCAGGCCATACGGGAGACCCTCCGGGCTGCGCTCTAAAACTCCTCATGTCATCGACTCAAAGCCTTGTGCATCTCGGTTCTTCTTTATGGAGGCGAAGAACACGACCCCACGAGAGGCGTCCGAGAAACAGGAATCCCGCGTCACAGCGTTCTTTCAGGCATGGCTGTCAAGCCGAACCCGTCGGCAGCCCGGATCAGGAGCGCCTGTGGCCTACAAGGGAGATGTGAGGATACCGGGATTGGCCCGGATTGAGTGCAAAACGGTCCTCACACCCCACAAGACGTTCCGCGTTCAGCGTCAGTGGTTTGAGAAGGTGGCCGATGAGTGCGTCGGCGGCGAGGTCCCGCTCCTGGTCTTTAGCTTCGATAACCAGACCGACTTTGTAGCCTGCGCGTTGGAAGACCTTCCGGCGATAGTACATCAGTTCCACCGAGAGGAGAGCGCGTCATGAGCGACCTCTGCTATCTCTGCGATGGCGATGGCCTCCTGCCCTGCGCGAATTGTGGGGGCGAAGGATTGCTAGATGGCGAAGAATGTGATGTCTGCTGGGGTGATGGGTTTGTAGACTGCCTGGATTGCGGCGGGACCGGCATCAGTGACGAGGGTGTTGATGAGTCTGGCGATGAGTAATGAGGAGGCGTTCATGCCGTGCCCGAAATGCTCGGGTTTGCCAGTGGACTGCGACCGCTGCACGCGATATTTTCCCTTCGAGGTCATCAATCCGCACTGTCCAAAGTGCCACGGGACACGCAAGATGCTCTGCCCAGCCTGTGAAGGTCGAGGGTATGTGCCGCTCACAGACTCTCAGCGATAACCGCGCTAAGGAGCGTCCCCCCATGCTCAACAGGAAGGTATCCGTCTTAGACAAAGGGTACGTGCGGCTCATCGACGTGATGGGGTCCGATCTGACCGCCGTGAATGCCGCCCGTGCTTCGTACATGAAAGAAAGCGAGACGCTCCAAGGACGCGATGTGCGGCTACTGGAATACCTAATTCGGGAAGGCCATACCTCACCGTTTCGACATGCCGTGGTCTCGTTCGAGATTAAGGCCCCCTTAATGGTCGCCCGCCAGTTGTTCAAATACCGGGTGGGGCACAAGCACGGGCCGGATTCCGCCGAGCTCCTGGGGACGGCCATCCCGGCTGATCTGAAAGACTTCGTGCGGACTTACTTGGAAGAGGTCTTGGGGTTTGTGGGTTTGGGTGATGACTACGGCGGCGAAGATAGTCTCTACGCTCGGAATGAGGCCAGTCGTCGCTACGTGACGCTGGAGCCCGAGTTCTATATCCCCGCCATCGATCAGTGGCGGGGAGCACCCGGACCCGGACAGAGCAAGCAAGGGAGTAACGGCGCTATCCCTGCCTACCAGGGTGGGTGGTTGACCGCACGTCTCGCCGCTCGGGTAGAAGAAGCCCTTGAAGACTATCACGAAGCTCTCAAGCTGGGCGTTGCCCCGGAACAAGCGCGGCTGTTTCTCCCGATGTACGCGCTCTACACGACATGGCGTTGGACGGCGAGTCTCCAAGGCGTCTTGTGGCTTCTGGAACAGCGGCTCGGCCAGGATGCTCAGTCCGAGACCCGTCAGTACGCACAGGCCATTCGAGATCTTGTGACCCCATATTTCCCGCACACCTTCACCCTTTGGTCGGGAGGCCGTCTGAATGAGTGACCACACCGTCTCCGCCCTGTATGCGGAATCCTCGTCCGAAGACGCTTCGTCCTACCCCGTCACCTCTTGGAACGATGCCGTGCGCGTCATCCTGGAGGAGCAGTACGCCTTGATGGTCAGGAAGCAGACCGACTACGGGTCGGGAAACATCGCCGCCTTTGGCGAAATGGGCGTCCTCGTGCGCCTGTCTGATAAGCTGGAGCGCCTGAAGCATCTCTTGTTCCATAGGGATGCCGTCACCGGCGAGGTAACGTGGCGCGGCACGAATCCCCAAAACGAGACTGTAGATGACACCTATCGTGACATCTTGAACTACGCCCTCATCGCCTTGATGCTGCGGCGCGGGTATTGGACCAAGGGCTTCATGCCGGAGGATCGCTTCCTGTTCGGCGACGACATCTACGAGGAGTCAGGCGATGCGGACGAGTGAAGAAGCCCTGCTCAATGCGTTTCCCTACGAGAGCTTCGCGGCGGTCAAACGGGCGGTGCGGATTCTTCCCCAACTGATTTCGCGGGCGCAGGACGGCGATCAAGCCGCGTCCGCCTTGGTCATGGATATCGAACGCGCTATGGGGATTCGGGTCGATCCGCGCACCTTCACCTATCGCGCCACGCATAACGATGTCCTAACGGAGACCCAGCAACAGGCGGTCTGGTTGCACTTGGTCCTGGGCTACAAACTCCGTGAAGTGGCGGGCCGGACGGGGATCTCGCCGCAAGCCGTGAACCGGCGCGTCACTATCGCCATCGAGCGAATGATGAAGTTCCTGACCACCGGCCAAACGCGAGTGTGGACCCGTGCCGAGGATGACTTCCTCCGGGACTATCTTCTTGACTACGGCGCGGTATGGGTCAGCCAAGAACTCCAGGTGCCTGTCGATGAGGTTTATCGGCGGTTCCGGTATCTCCAGCGGAAAAACCGGATCGCCTGAGCCGTCCCGCCATGGAAAGGAGTCGTCTGCATGGGTTGTCCCGAGGTTGAACTGGAAATCACGGTTGACCGACTCCATTTGACGGATGCCATCGAGAAGTTAGTTCGCACAGGATTCCGACGCTTTACCCTGGAGCAGCAAGGTCCGTCCTCCGAAACCGACGAGGGGCCATTCGTAGTGTATGTAGAGGTCCCACCCAAGCTATATGCTGAGGCCGTCGAAATCGCCGTCAAAGGCATCCGGCTCGTCTGGTTTTCTCACAGGCGCAGGCTGCGCGTCGGGCAGACTATTTTGTACCAAGGCGAGGACCGTTTCTGATGCCGATCCCGGTCAAGGAACAGGAGACCATCATCACTTGGCTAGGTGAGGACCAAGAGGCCGAGGTCTTCACGATGATGCCGAGTGTCCAGCGGGCTATCCAACGGGAAGGCATCAAACCGTTTCGGGAAGAAGCCGCCGGGAAATGGTATAAAGTGCCCCTAAAGTTCTTCTGGTTGGCGGGCGGCCCGAACCCCTCCCGTCGAGGTCACGTCGCTGCCCCGCGCCGCCCAGGTCGCCGCTCAAAGGCGGGGCGGTGAACCGAGTCGATCCCTGCAACCGCCCCGCTACGAGAGCGGGGCGGTTTGCTTGTCCGCCGTGACTGGGGCCGATAGGAGAGTGGTTGTCCCTCCCCGGTCTCGTCATAGAAGACAGCGAGGAGTGATGAGGAGTGGGTAGGCGGCGGCTAAAGCCCGAGGAGGTCCGTGTCGTCGTCAGGGGTTCGGGGGATGGCCGTACCAAAGAAGAGGTCCTGATGCAGATAAAGGATCTGATTCTGGAGGGAGCCCGTAAAGGGATACAAAAGTATATCGTCGATAATCCCAATGGTATACTTGACGAGGACGACCAATCTGTGTCCGAGGAGGACGGCCAGGAGTGCAAGTCATTACCGTAGACCGTGATCACCCTCAGCCGACGCGGGTCGAACTCGATGCTTGGGCTGATTCGATTCAAGGTATTATCTATGCCCGTGTCTCGACGGCTGACCAAGCCAAGCACGGGTACTCTTTGGAATCTCAGGTCGAGCGGTGCGCTGCGTGGGCCAAGCAACAGTATCGCATTCATGACGACGAACTGTTAGCGATTGTTGAGCGCGGGGAGATGGGGGATGACCCGAATCGCCCTGCGCTCAATTTTGCTTTGCGACTGATCGAAGAAGGCGTCGGACGGCGGTTTATCGTCTTGCATCCTGACCGTTTCTCCCGTGACCTGGGCTTACAGCTTCAGGTCGCGTCGCGCATTTTAGGGGCCGGGTGCGAGATGGGCTTTGTGGAGGTGGACTTCGACCCCACCAACCCCGAGTCCACGCTGATGTTTAACATCCAGGGAGCTATCGCCCAGTATAACAAGGCGAAAATCCTCGCGAACTCGAAGCGAGGACGACGGACTAAGGCGCGGAACGGGAAGATTCCTGGCACCCATCGCATTTACGGGTATGCCTTTGACAAGGAGCGGGACATCCTCGTCGAAAACCCGGAAGAAAAGGCCGTCTACCTTCAGATCGTTCACTGGCTGCTGAACGGATTGGACGGGAAGCCCATGACCGCGACGGCGATTGCTCAGGAACTGTCTCGGCGCGGTATCCCTGCGCCTGAAGGACCGCGTTGGCATCAGGCCACCGTGGCGCGGATGCTCAGGAATCCCGCTTACCTGGGCACCTACTACTACGGCAAGACGGAGACGGTTCAGCGCAACGGAAAGAAACAACTTGTGAAGAAACCGCGCGAAGAATGGATTGCCATCAAGATCCCCGCCTACATTGATGAGATCACCTTCCAGCGCATTCAGCAGCGCCTCGATGATCTCGTGACCCGGAATACGACACGAGGACGGAAGCCAAAGGGACAGTATCTCCTGCGTGGACTGGTGCGCTGTGGTCTCTGTGGAGGAGCGGCTGGGGCGGCTCCCTCTTCGCGCGACCCCAAGACGAAGCAGGTGCGGCATTACTACTATCGCTGTATCAACGCTTCGGCCAAAAGCTACGAAGTGGGCACCGGGGAACCTACAAAAAAGTGCCGGGGCCGGTATTGGCGTACCGAAGTGGCGGACAAGCTTGTATGGGACGAGATTAAGCGGATTGTCCTAGACCCGGACAGTGCCATTCAAAAAATCCTCGGGATGAAAATCACGGACAAGGATATGGCAGAAATGACCACAAGGGTCCATGCCATCCAGGAGAGCCTAGCAGCTAAAGAGATGGCGAAGAATCGTGTCATGGACCTGTACATCGCTGGGATGATTCCGACCAAAGAGGAACTCGCCAAGCGACTGGCTCCTATTGAGAAAGACATCGCTTACCTCCGCGAGTCGCTCACTGTTCAGGAGGGCCTAATGGCCCAAGCGGGCAACGACAATGCGCTGTGGGACAGCTTGCACCATAAGTTGATCGGCTTCCAAAAGTGGTTCGACCGGGACGTGACCTTTGCCCAAAAGGAAGAAGTGGTCCGAGCCATCGTCAAGCAGGTCCTGCTTTACCAGGACCACCTCGAAGTCATTATGGCTTGGGACGTGCCCAATCGCACCCCTCCCGACCCTGATGGCTCTACCCGAATTGAGAACACAAGTGAAGGCGATGGAGGACCACAAGAGCGAATTCCTCCTCATCCTGGCCGGTTACCCGCGGGAGATGGCGAGCTTCCTGGCCGCCAACCCCGGTCTCTATTCGCGCTTCCCCATTCACTTGGACTTCCCGGACTACTCGCCGCAGGAGCTCATGCTCATCACCGAACAGATGGTGCGACAACGGGAGTACCGGCTCACCGAGGAGGCGCGCCTGGAGCTGATACGCTACTGGGAGCGCCGGCAGGCGTTCTGGCCCGAGAACGCGGGGAACGCGCGGCTGGTCCGCAACCTGGTCGAGCGGGCCGTCCGGCGGCAGGCGGTGCGGCTCTTGCATCGGGGCGGACCCATCAGCCGGGATGATTTGATGACGTTGGTCTGGGGCGACTTCGAGGAGAGCCGGTGAGCGCCGAAGTCCTCGTCGTGGGGCGGCCCAACGCCGGGAAGAGCCTGTTTGTCCTGAACTTCGCGGCCTTCCTGGGGCTCCGGGCCGTCCGCCTGGCGGCCTCGGCGGACCCGGGGGCGTCGGCCGCCCGGTGGGTCCCCCTCGAGCGGGCCCGCCGTGAATGGGTATCGCCTCTGCCCTACAGCACCCTCGAGCCGGTGGCGCTCCGGGTGGTGCTGGCGGTCGGCGGGCGGCTTCAGCCGGTGCAGGTGGTGGACTGCCCCGCCATCGACGACGGGAGCTCGCCCAGCGAGGCGATCCGGCGCGCCTGGGCGGTCACCCTGGAGCGCCTCCTGACGGCACGGGTGGTGTTGCACGTCCTGGACGCGGCGAATCCGCCGCGTGCCGTGGACGCCGAATTGGCGGCCTTCGTCGGGCCGCGCGCGGCCTATGCGGTGCTGGCCAACAAATGCGACTTACCCGAGGCAGCCGGGGCGGTTCGGCGGCTGCGCCGCCAGTTCGCTCCACGGCCGGTGCTGGCCGTCTCCGCGGCCACCAACCGGGGCTTCGCCGAAGTGGCCCGCTTCCTGGCGGACAACCTCCCCGGATAGTTCGACTCGGGCAGGTCGAGCGGGCCGGACATCCATGCCCGAGGATACCTCCGGAACGCCACGCCACCCCACAATGCTTGCAAGCCTTTCCGACCGGTATGGGGTTCATGTTCACGTTCGGGCGGGCCGAGCGGGGCTGTCGCCTCGTGCTTCCCTGCGGGCGGGGACCCGACCGAAGGGGAACGGTGGGTTCGGCGTTCGCTAAACGTTCGCTAAAATGGAAGGTATCACACGGCGGGGGGTGTCGTTGTGCGTGGCGATCTGACAGTTGGCGACGCGGTCCTTCAGTTGCACAAGATGGACAGGGAGACCTTTGTGAACCATGTGAAAGAGACCGTGAAAGACACCCTCATCGATGTCCTTGGAATCGAATATGTGGAATTATTCCCGGACCGAGTGGTCCTGACGATGCCGGTAGAACCTAGGACCATGCAACCTGCCCGCATTCTGCATGGGGGGGCTTCCGTCGTTTTAGCCGAAACCGCGGCTACGTTAGCCACCGCCATCAATATCGATCCCGAGAGGTTTTATCCGGTTGGGATGGAGATTAACGCAAACCATCTTCGACGCAAAAGCGACGGTGTGGTCACGGCAACCGCCACGCCGCTGCACAAAGGTCGTACCACGATGGTCTGGGATATCAAGATCACGGACGAAGATGGGAAGCTGGTCTGTATTTCCCGATGCACGATGGCGATTCTGCCCAAGAGATGACAGGCGCCAAGCGTAGTGCGGGCGGGCAGGTCCCGTCTGCCCGGGCGTGGCCCGGGGAACCGCCAATGGCCCGATGACGGCGAGCCCGCGGGAGGAGCTCGGTACCCGGGCTTCCGCTCGCTGCCCGGCCGCCGTATGGACGGGCCCCTGACGGACCTCCCCCGGCGCGGTGGCACGGCGCCTCTTGGTCGGTGCCCCGGAGGAGGAGGGGCGAGGTCGTCGGCCGCGCCAGGCGTGGCGGGAAGGCGCGCGCAATTCGTTCGGGCCGAATGCGCGGCCTGAGCCCGGGAGTCGGCGGATCAGGCGAAGGGGTCGTCGAGTTCCCGGTAGAGGACCCATTCGCCGGGGCGTTCGGTGTACAGCTCGAAGTAGCGATCCTCTTCCGTGCGAACGACGATGCGCCGGCGGTGTCGCCGGAGCCACCACCGCGGCTGGAAGTCGACGTAGCGGTCCTGGCTCAGCCACTCGACCACGGTGAAGGTGTGGCCGCGCCAGACGAACGCACGCAGACGGCCGGTGGTCTCGTCGCGGTGCACGGTCACCCGTTCGCTGATGAACTGTTTCACGTCATGGCTCCCCCGCCTCCGGAACACGGATCCGGCACGACAGGATTCGCCGGAGGCCGGCGGGGGGTCCTGCCGCCGCGGGGACCCGGCATGGGGCGGCACGAGGCGGCCCGGCGGGTTAGGTTTGGAAGGAAGGGATCCCGGCGTGGATTCATACGACGTCTCGGGCGTGCGGGTGCTTTTGACCGGTGGATCCCGCGGATTGGGCGCGTCGCCGAGGCCGTGGCGTGGCTGGGGGGTCTCGGCGTGCCGGTGAACAACGCCGGCCTCGGCATGCGTACCGTCCATCCTCGGTTTCTGGAGACGCCTTTCCCGTTCTGGCAGGTCGTGCCCGGGGACTTTCGCTGGGTGATGGACGTCAACGTCACGGGCTGTCTCTTCGTGGCGCGCGCCGTCGTCCCTCATTTTCTGGCCGCCGGACGGGGGAAGATCGTCAACGTCGGGATCAACCGAGAGACCATGGTGCGCCCCGGCTTCGTCCCCTACGGCCCGTCGCGGGCCGCCTCCGAGGCCCTGTCCCGGATCGTGGCGGACGATCTCCGGCCCTACGGGATCACGGTCAATGTGCTGCTCCCCGGCGGCGCCACCCGGACCGGGATGATCCCGGTCGACCTTCCGGAGGCCCTCAGGGCCCGGCTGTTGGACCCCGCAGTGATGGGCCCCCCCATCCGGTTCCTGTGTTCGCCCGTTTCGGACGGCGTGACCGGAGCGCGCATCGTGGCGACTCCGTTCGCGCATTGGCCTGCGGGCCCCGGATGGCCCGGACCCGGCTGGCTCGTGATAGGCTGGGGCGGAGGCTCGTACGGGCCTATCACCGGGATGAAGATGAAGCGGGGGCCGTGATGGGCGAAGGTGGCCGGAAGGCGACAGGCAGCGGGATGTGGGAGACGGCGGAAGTTCGGGCGGCGGTGCAGGCGGCGGAGACCTTGGCCTTGGAGAACCTGGAGCGGGTGCTCGACGCGTTCCGCGCCGAACGGCTGGCTCAGAGCGATCTGGCCGGTTCCGAGGGCTACGGATACGGCGACGCCGGTCGGGCGAAGCTCGAGCGCGTGTATGCCCGGCTGATGGGCACGGACGCGGCCCTGGTCCGGCCGCAGTTCGTGTCCGGCACCCATGCCCTAGCCGCCATGGTCCGGGCCGTGGTGCGGCCGGGGCAGCACCTAGTACTGGCAGGGCCGGTGTACGACACGCTGGTGCCCCTGCTGGACCCGGACAGCCGTCACCCGCTCTCCCTGCGGGCGGCCGGTGTGCGGATCACCGCCGTCCCAGCCGACGACGCGGGTCTCGACGCCGCCGCCTGGCAGCAGGCGCTGGCGGACGCCCCGGACTGGGTCTACCTGCAACGCTCGCGGGGCTACCAGCGACGGCCGTCGTGGGACCCGGCCTACCTCCGCCGGCTCATCCGCGAGGCCCACCGAGCGGGGGCCCTGGTGCTGGTCGACAACTGCTACGGAGAGTTCACGGACACCACCGAGCCGGGGCATTGGGGGGCGGACCTGTTGGCGGGTAGCCTCCTCAAGAACCCGGGCGGCGGGCTGGCACCGACAGGGGGGTATGTGGCGGGGCGGGCCCGTTGGGTGGAGCAGGTCGCGGACAGCTTCTACGCCCCGGGGTTGGGGGGTGAAGTCGGTCCTACCGGCCCGTACCTCAAGACGTTTTGGCAGGGGCTGTTCTACGGTCCCCACGCGGTTGCCGAGGCGCTGGCGGGGGCCATCCTGGCCGGAGCCGTGCTCCTGGACGCGGGACTGGAGGTCGACCCCGAACCGACCGCGTGGCCCCGGGCGGACATCGTGTGGCGCGTCACCCTGGACAGTCGCGAGGCGCTTCTGGAAGCGGCCCGGGCGGTCCAGGAGGTCTCGCCCGTGGACAGCCATGTGCGCCCCGAGCCGTGGGCCATGCCGGGGTATCGCGACCCCGTGGTGATGGCGGCAGGGGGATTCGTGCCCGGGGGGTCGCTCGAGTTGAGTGCCGATGCACCCCTGGCGCCGCCCTGGCGGCTTTACCTGCAAGGCGGCGTGATGCGGCAGCACGTGCTGTTGGCGGCTTGGCGGATCCGGGCGCGCCTGGGCCGTTAGGGTCAGGGGAGCGTGCGCAGGAGGCCCACGACCCGCCCGAGGATGCGCACCTCGTCGGCCCTGAGCGGGGGATAGGCTGGGTTGGCGGCGACCAGGCGGACGACGCCGGCCGACCGGCTCAGGCGCTTGAGGGTGGCTTCGCCGTCCAACAGAGCCACCACGATGTCTCCGTCGTCCGCGGTCGGCTGGGCGCGCACCAGCGCCACGTCGCCGTCGAGGATGCCGGCGCCGACCATGCTGTCCCCCCGCACCCGCAGGGCGAAGTCGACCCGGCCAGGCGGCCAGTGCGCCGGCAAGGCGATCGGTTCCTCTTCGACGGCGTCGGCCCACCGCGGCAGTCCGGCGGCGATCCGGCCCAAGACGGGAACGGTGCGGATGGAAGGATCCGCGGGGGCCATGCCGATTCCCCGCGAGACGTCGGGCACCCGGCGGAGCTGACCGCGCTTTTCCAGATCCCGGAGGTAATAGGCCACCGACGACGTCGACTTCAGGCCGACGGCCTCCCCGATCTCCCGCACCGTGGGCGGATAGCCGTGTTGCTCCCGGTACCGGGCGATATACTGGAGGATAGCGTCGCGCCGCGACATCGTCGCACCTCCCCGCGCCGTCCGCCTCTATGGTAGCACGGCCGTCGGGGAGCGAGGACCGACGGCGCACGGCGGGGGGAAGGAGGCGGCGGGAGTGGGGGTCCGGACTGGCCTGGCACGGGGTTCCCGCCCGCGGTGGGGGTCCGCCGTCCGCCGCTTCGGAGGGACCCTCTTGCTCGCCGGATCCGCGGCTGCGGCGGGCCACCTGGTCCTGCCGCCGCTGGCGCCGTTGCTGCTGGGCGCGTTGGGACTCTTGGCGGCGATGGGCGTGGGGGCCTATTGGTTGGGGTCGGCACCCTTCGCCTTCCTGGTGGCGGGCGTGGCGCACGGACTGGGCGGCGGCCGGCTGGCCCCGCTGCCGGTTTGGGGAGCGGCGGCGCTGCTCGGCCTGTACGCGGCGGCGGTGGCGCTCTTGGCCCGCAGGCGCCCGCGGCGGGCCCTCGGGCCGACCGACGGGTTTTTGGCCGTCGGCCTCATGGTGCTGCTGTCCGCGTGCTTCTCGCTCCTCGCGCCCGTCCCCCCGCCGGGGCCCACAGAACGTCACGTCTCCGTCCTCCTGGTGCTGTACCTGGCGACGCCGCCCATCGAGATGCTCACCGTGATCCTGGTTCTGAGCCGCGACCGCCTCTTGGGTCGGTTCTGGCGGGAGAACTACCGGGGGCGGGCGGGACTCGCCGGGGCCATCGGGCACGGGCTCGTGGTGGGGATCGGCATCGTGTTGCTCACGGCCGCCGTGGTCCAGATCGAAGCCCGCGGGTTCCGTTGGCCGATCCAGCCCAACAACCCCTTCGTGTACAACCCGCGCCTGGCCACGGCGCCGCCGGGCGCGCTCGCCGCCCTGGTCCTCGCGGTGGTCGTGATGGCGCCGCTCGCGGAGGAGGCTCTGTT
Source organism: Actinomycetes bacterium (assembly GCA_023565505.1). Classification (GTDB taxonomy): domain Bacteria; phylum Bacillota; class Sulfobacillia; order Sulfobacillales; family JAIMBI01; genus JAIMBI01. The sequence goes on from JAIMBI010000009.1 coordinate 20,673, forward strand.
CCGGGGACTCCTCTACGGCGGCCTGCGGAGCCGGGTGGGCCCGGTGCTGGCCGCCTTGGTCTCGGCTGCGGTGTTCGGGGCCGCCCACATGAACGGCAGCCTCTTCCTGCCGCTCGCGGTCGCCGGGTTTTTGTTGGCCCTTGTCTACGAGCGCAGTCGTTCCCTCTGGCCGTCCACCGTCGCCCATGCGACCTTGAACGGTCTGGCGGTCCTCATGGCTCTCCTGGTCCGCTGAGCGCCGCCACCGGCCGACGTGCGGGGCCGCACGACCGGAGACGGGTCGCCGCGGCGGCATGGCCGTCGCCTGCCGCCGGGTCCAGGATTTTCTCCTGGCTACGGCGAATGCGCGTTGGCGACGACCGGCAGAAGGCAAGGGTCCGGCCGCGGGCATACTGCCGGCAGGAGGCACGCGGCAAAGGAGAGCAGGATGGAGAGCACGAACCTGTTGCGCAACACCCAGGAGGAACTCCGGCAGGCGGTCGCGGCGTTGGGCCTGCCGGACGAGGTATACGACATCCTGGCCGAGCCCCGACGGATGCTGGAGGCCCATCTGCTGGTGCGGCGGGACGACGGCCGCACGGTCCGCTACCCCGCATGGCGCGCGCACCACAACAACGCCCGCGGACCCTACAAGGGGGGCATCCGGTTCCATCCGGGGGTCAACGCGGACGAGGTCAAGGCGTTGGCGGTCTGGATGACGCTCAAGAACGCGGTCATCGACATTCCCATGGGCGGAGCCAAGGCGGGCGTCGCGGTGGATCCGAGCGACCTGTCGCCGCGCGAACTTGAGACCCTGGCGCGGGAGTTCATCCGGGAGTTTGCGAGCTTCATCGGCGTGGATCGCGACGTGCCCGCCCCGGATGTCAACACCAACGAGCAGATCATGGCCTGGATGATGGACGAATACGCCCGCATGCACGACGACGCCGACATTTTTGCCATCTTCACCGGCAAACCGCTGGCCCTGGGCGGATCCCAGGACCGGCTGGAGGCGACCGGCCAGGGCGTCGCCATCGTGGCGGAGGCGGCGATGCGCCGGCGCGGGCTTGCGCCGCGGGCCGCCCGGGTGGCCATCCAGGGCTTCGGCAACGTGGGCACCCACACGGCGCGGTACCTGGCCGGTCGGGGCATCGCCGTGGTGGCGGTGAGCGACGTCCGGGGCGGCATCCTGCATCCTCGCGGCCTGGACGTGGAAGCCCTGGTGGCCCATGTCCGCCGAACCGGCAGCGTGGTGGACTTCCCCGGCACCACCCCCCTGACGAACGAGGAACTGCTGACCCTGGACGTCGACGTGGTGATCCCGGCGGCCCTCGAGAACCAGGTGACGGAATCGGTCGCCGGGGCTATGCGGGCGACGGTGGTGGTGGAGGCGGCCAACGGGCCTACGACCCCGGAAGGCCAAGCCGAACTCGACCGGCGGGGCGTCCTGGTGGTGCCGGATATCGTGGCCAATCCCGGAGGTGTCTACGTCTCCTACCTGGAGTGGGTGCAAAACCGGCACGGGTACTACTGGCCGCGGGAGGACGTGGCCGGGCGGCTGGCCGCCGCGATGGAGCGGGCCTTCGACACCGTCTACGAGCTGGCGCAGGAGCATGGCACCAATCTGCGGCAGGCCGCCTACCGCCTGGCCGTGGGGAAGGTGGCCGAGGCGATGCGGTTGCGCGGCTGGTACTGAGACCGCTCGGGCCCGGGGCGTTTCAGCCCATCTGGGTCTTGCCGGCGCGACCGTCTTGCGGCACGATGCCGGAAGACGCCTCGTGACCCGAGGTGCTGGGCCGGCCGACCGGTCTGGCCCCGGGTAGCGGGGTGCGGGCCGATGCCCCTGGTCCCCGCGGGGGGGCCGGGCGTGTCGTCGACGGGGCGGGTTTTCGCCGTCGCGCCGGGCGGTGGCGGGACGGAGCGGTCGGGCGCGGGTCGGGGCGCCCGGCGGGGATGACGGGAGGAATCATCAGGATGTCGAGTCCGCGGGAGGCGTTGGCGGCGGCGCTCACGGGACGTATCGCCCAGAAGAGCGAGGCGGACCGCCGGGCGGCCATGGGGGTGTACCAGTTTCACGTGACGGGACCGGACGGCGGCGACTTCGTCCTGCGCGTCGACGCCGGGGGCGCGACGTTGGAGGCAGGGGCGGATGCCGGCGCGGCGGTGACGGTGAGTGCCGACTGGGGCGTGCTGGAGGACTTGGCCGCGGGGCGCGCCAACGCGTTTGGGGCGTTCATGGCCGGGCGCATTTCCGTGACCGGTTCGCTGGAGCGGGCGATGAAGCTGGCGAGCCTACTGGGCTAGGGCGCCGGCGGGTCGGGGACGAAGATGTACCACCCGTGGGGGTAGGCGGCGAGGACCTGCGTACTGCCGATGCCCATGAGCAGTGTGGGCGGTGTCCGCTCGGGGACGCCGGGCGGCGAGGGGATGGGCAGCCACGCCCCCTGGGCGGAAAGCCAGCGGTACAGGTGGCCGACGGCGTCGCTGTAGAGGAGGTCGCCGTCCGTGTAGGCCGCCAGCGTCCCGATCCCCGTCTGGTTGGGGACGGGGAGCGGGATGAGGGACCACCGGCCGGTGTCCGGGGACCAGTGCTCCAGGAGCAGGGGCGGACCGGGCAGGAGGGCGAGTACGTCTCCGTGCGGTCCCACGGCCAGGGCGCTGGCCCCGGAACCGTTGGGCCAGGGCGGCGGCAGTTCGTGCCACGACGCGCCGCCGTCGGCCGAGACCAAAATCGGCCCGATGCCCGTCTGACCCGTAGGGGCGAGACTGACGGCGAGATGTCCGTCGCCCGCCGGGGAGACGGCGAACGTCTGGACGTCGAATCCGGAGGGCGGGGCGTACACCCGGCTCCAGGCCACCCCGTCGGCGGACACGTACAACTTGCCGCCGGCAAGCATCCAGTAGTGGCTGCCGGATCCGACCAGTTCGCGGACGGGGCGGTCGGGCAAGGGAGCCGGCGTCCAGGCGCCCTGTGCCACCGAGCGCGCGAACAGGTCCTGACGCCCCGACGCTTCGAAGTTGAGCAGGAGAGCGGCCCCCGGCCGGGCGGGCAGGGCCGTCACCTGGGTTTCGACGGTGTTGGGCGTCGGCGGCGGGGCCCAGTGGTCGTCGGCGCGTCCGTCCAGCACGGTCCATTCGGGGCCGCGGCTGACGTAAATGTATGCGCCGGCGGCGCTGAACGAGGTGACGTCGGTCGGGCCGCCCTGGATCCAGCGCCCCCGAGCTGCCGGGAGGACCGGTGCCGGGGTGACGACGCCGAAGCCGTCCTCGGGGGCCTCGTACCAGACCGGCCGCCCGTTCCGGTACCCCACCGCTGCCTCAAGGTGCCGGCCGGCGGCCAGGGCGACGACCGCGTTGGTGGGGACGCCGTACAGGGTGCTCGACCCGACCAGGGTGGTTTCCCGGAGCGGCGTGCGCCGCGGGTCGGACCAGACGGGGACGGACGCCAGGGTGGAGAAGGCCGCGCGGCTGGAGCTAGGCAGCCACGCGAGCGCGACGTCGGCGGTCCCCCGGCGGAGGGCCGTCGCGTACGGGGCCGGGTGTGCCGGCGCACGCCGGTGGGTGAGCCATCCCCCCAGGGTGATCGCCACGGCTGCCGCCACGGCCCCACCTGACAGGCCCGCGCGCCGCCACCGCCGGTACCGATATCGCCGCGGGTCGTAGCCGGGCGCGAACACGATCCCCATCTCCTGGAAGACGCGGTCAACGAGTCGACCCGCGTCGCCCCAATCCTTGGGATCCACCCCGCTACCTTGCCTCCTCGCGCAACATGGACTCGAGCAGCGGCCTGAGATGCTGGCGGGCCCGATAGAGGCGCGTCTTGACCATCTGCTCGGTCAGCCCCAGGATCTCCGCGGTGTCTTTGAGCGATTGATCCAGGTAATAGTAGAGCAGTACCACCTGCTGCTCGATGGGCTTCAGCGCGTGGACCGCTTCGGCGACCACGAGGGCCTGTTCGCGGTCACCCAGGGCCGGCACGCTGCCGCGGAGTTCGGCGGGATCGACGGCGTCCTCCGGATGGCGGCGACGGTAGCGGGCCCGGTCCCGGCATAGGTTGACGACCGTCTGGTACAGGAGGGGTGCGGACAGACACTCCGCCCCCCGGCGGAGTGCGTGGCGCCAGAGGCGGTAGAACGCTTCCTGGGCCACGTCCTCGGCCTCGGTCCGGTCGTGCAGGGTTGCATAGGCCAGACGGAGCGCCCGGTCTCCGTGACGTTCGACGAACGTGCTATAGACCCGTTCCAACTGGTCCGCCAGCGTGGCCACCTGCTCTCTCTGGACGATATAACGGCAATCCGGCGGGGTCGGTTCTCATCCCAGCTATTCCCATAATATACAGTCAGAGCCAGAATGAGATCGGCCTCGCCGGTGTTCCGTTCCGCGGGCGTCGCCCTCACTATAGCCCAAGTCCGGCTGCCGGCCAACGCCGACGGTACGGCACGCCGGTTCCGGCAGTACGATAGGGCTGGCGAGGGCGGCGAGACGGTGGCCGGGCTTTGGCGGGGCGGGCGCGCGGATGGAGCCCGCCGCAGGACCCGGCCGCCTGGGCCGCGTCGCTCCCGGTGCGGCTCGCGACCGTCACCGTCCCGCTCCACCGCCTCGCCGACGCCCGTCGGATTCGGCGCGAAGCCGCCGTCGGGCGCCGGGACGGGTCCGGGCGGCGCAGATCGGTCGGGCGATGGGAGGCGGCGCACCGTGGGGAGGCGGGAGCCGTTGGGGCTCCGCGACGTCGACGCGGTCGCGGCGCCGGGGAGGTGGGCACGACGACCACGGCGACGGCGACCTCCCCCAACCTGCCGTGGCTCTATGCCGGGCGGGCCTTGCGCGGCGTGTCCACGGCGTTCCTCACGGTCGTCTTTCCGCTCTATCTGGCCGCGAGCGGTTACGGGGCGACGCGCCTCGGATTGGCCTTGAGCCTGTCCGGGGTGGTGACCGTAGGATTGGTGGCCGTGGTGGGGTGGTTGGCCGACCGTTACGGCCGGCGGACCATGATCCTGGCCCTGGCGGCCCTGTCGGCACTGGGGGGATTCGCTCTGGCGGTCTTCCCGCCGGCCCTCCCGTTGGTGGTCCTGGCGAGCGGGCTGGGTGGCGTCGGGCGGGGCGGCGGCGCGGGGAGCGGGGGGGCCTGGGGCCCGATGTTCCCGGCCGAGCAGCCGTTGGTGGCCGCTTCGGCCCCGCCGGACCGTCGCGTGGAAGCGTTTGGACGGCTGTCCTTCGTCGGCGTGTTGGCGGCGGCCGTGGGTTCGCTCCTCGCCGGCTTGCCGGCACTGCTCGCCACCCACGGGGTGCCGACGGTGACCGGCTACCGGCTCCTATTCGCGTTGGCGGGGGTGCTCGGGCTCGGCACGCTGGCGGTCACCCTGCCGATCCGGGAACCCTTGCCGCACCCCTCCCAGGATGCGGCGAGCGACCGGGGCGTCATGCCCTTCGGGCAGCTGGTGGGGCGGCTGGGGTTGACCAATGCGCTCAACGGCTTCGGCTTCGGGTTCCTCGGCCCGCTCTTGAGCTATTGGTTCTATCGCCGCTTCGGGGTCGGGGCGGACGCCATCGGGGGCCTTTACACCGTCGTGAACCTGGCCGCCGCCTTGCCGTATCTGACCGCCGCCCGTCTGGCGCGCCGGCTGGGCGAGGTGCGGACGGTGGTCTGGACGCGCGGCGTGTCCGTCCTCGTGCTGGGGCTCCTGCCGCTGCTCCCCTCGTTCTGGTGGGCCGGGCTGGCGTACACGGTGCGGATGGGCCTCAATTCCTTGGGCATGCCGGCGCGTCAGTCGTTCACCATGCGCGTGGCGGACGAACGGTATCGCAGCCGGGTCGCGGCCTTCGGTTCGTTACCGTCCCAGGCCACGTCCATGCTCAGCCCCGGTATCGGCGGGGCGTTGATGGAGATCTCGGTGAACCTGCCCCTGTTTGCCGCCGCGTTCTTCATGTTGGCCAATGTCGTGGCGTATGCCTGGGCCTTCGGCCGGGTGGCGCCGGATGTGTCCGGGGCCACGCGACCGGGGGCCGCCCCGCCGGCGTGAGCCGTCGGCAGGGGACGACCAATGCGCCCTTCTGGTACCATGGGTGGCGGCGTCGCTGGAGCCCGACAGGCCGGCCGGGCCCCTCGGCGGGATCCGCGCGCGGCGCCTGGGGAGGGGAGTCGTGTGGATTGGGCGATGCGGGATCTGCCGCCCGAGAAGCGTTATGCGTTGCTCATCAGCGTGATGGTGCCCCGGCCCATCGCGTGGGTCAGTAGCCGCGACACCGCGGGGCGCCCCAACGTGGCGCCGTTCAGCTTCTTCACCTGTGTGGCCAGTCACCCCCTGTTGGTCGGCTTCACGGTCATGAGCCGGGAAGGCCGGGCCAAGGACACCCTGGCGAACGCCGAGAGCACGGGCGAGTGGGTCATCAACGTGGTGACCGAAGATCTGTTGCCCCAGGCGGTCCAGACCTCCATCGAGGCCCCGGCCGACTTCGACGAAGCGCGGTACGCCGGCCTGGAGCTGGAGCCGGCCGTGCATGTGCGTGCGCCCCGGATCCGGCGCTCTCCCGCGCACCTGGAGTGCCGGCTGCACCGGATCGTCCCCTTCGGCGAAGCCGACGGCCGGTCGAATCCCAGCTACTTCGTCGTCGGGGAGGTCGTCCATCTGCACGTCGCAGACGAGGTGCTGACGGACGGCCGGGTGGATCCGCTCGCGCTTCGGGCCGCCGGACGGATGGGCGGGCCGCTTTATACTCGGACGCGGGACATCCTGCGGTTCGAGCGACCGCGGTGGCCGGAGGATGCGGTCCGACCGGCCGAGGCGGGGCCGCCGGGGAGGGTGGGCGACGGTGGCTAAGGACAGCTCGTTTGACATCGTGTCCGAACCGGATTGGGGGGAGATCGCGAACGCGGTCCACCAAGCCCAGCAGGAAGCGGGCCAACGGTTCGACTTCCGCGGACACGACGTGGAGATCCGGTGGGATCGGAAGGCGGCTCTGATCACCGTGGAGGCCCCGGCCGGCCTGGTGCTCGAGGCCGCCGTCGCCCTGGTGGAACAGCGGCTGGCCCGGCGCGGCGTCCCGCTCCGGTTCCTGGCGCCGGGGGACCCCGAACCTCGCGGGGGTGACCGCGCCCAGGTCGTCCTCACGGTGCGCCACGGCATCCCGCCCGACGTGGCCAAGCGGATCCAGCAGGCCGTCCGCGCCCTGAAGCTCAAGGTCGATGTCGCCATCCAGGGGGATGCCCTCCGCGTGAGCGGCAAGCAGAAGGACGACCTCCAGGCGGTCATCCGGCATCTGAAGAGCCAGGATTTCGGGGTGGAACTCGCCTTCACCAATTATCGCTGAGCCGGATTCTGAGGCCGGTCATGGCCACACCATCAGCAGGCTTCCGACGACCACGGCGCCGGTGCTGAGGCAGATCCGCAACGACGGCCGTTCGCCCAGGAACCACCACCCCCAGAGGGGCGCGAGGCTCGGCGCCAGCTGGCGGAGCGCCAAGAGCGGGGCGACCGGTCCGAGGCGATAGGCGAACAGCATCAGCCCGTAGGAGGCGGTGCTCCCGACGCCTGCCAGGATCGCGGCGCGCACGGGGACGGGGTCCCGGTCGGCGAGCGCGCCTGGCGCCAACAGGGCCGCACTGCCGAGGAACATGACGGCCGCGTAGGGCAGGGGACTGACCAGGCGGACGGCCGCGCCGTCGACCAGGGTATACAGGGCGATGGCCCCGCCGACGACCAGGGTCCAGACCAAGACCGGGGGGCCGGTCGTGCCGCGGCGCCACGAGAGTAGGCCGACGCCGCCGGCGATGAGCGCCAAGCCGGCCCAGGCGACGGGCCGGAGGGCCTGATGCAGGACGAGCCATCCGAGCAGGCCGGTGGCCAGGATGCCGACGCCGCGCGCGGTGTTGTACGTCGGGGCGAGCGGGGTCTCCCGGTACGCCCGGCCCAGGGCGTAGAAGTAGAGCGCATGCAGCACGCTGGTGGCGGCCAGGTAGGGCCACGCCCGCCAGAAGGCGGCGGAGAACAAGGTTCCCGACGGGACGCTGGCCAGGAGCAGGACCAATCCCCCCGACGTCTGCAAGCCTCCGAGGAAGCGTAACCGGCCCGATTGGCGGCGGACCGCCGCGTTCCACGACAGGTGCAGGAGCGCGGAGCCAACCACCAGGACGACCGCCGCCGTCACGGCCGGGGTGACCCGGCCGCCGGGGCGACCCCGGTTGCCGGCAGCGGGGTCGGAAGCGCCGCCGGGACGATCCGACGACCCGACCGGCGCGGAGTCCCCGGCGACGGGCACAGCGGCGCGGGGTGGGGCCGAGACGCGCCGCCGCTTGGGCCCATCATCCGCGACGCGGTCACGGACCTAACGGGCGGCGGAGGGGAGGGCGCCCGCCTCGAGGCCGGCTTCCTGGGCCAGCAGCCAGGTCTTGAGCGCGAGGCCGTCGCTGTAGCCGCCGAGGCCGGACCGGGCGACGACCCGATGGCAAGGGATGACCAGCGGGAGCGGATTCTGGCCGGTCGCGCGTCCCACCGCCCGGGACGCCCGGGGACGACCCAGGGCGAGGGCCAGCTGGCCGTAGGTTCGGCGCTCGCCGTAGGGGATGGCGCGGATGGCCTCCCAGACCGCCAGCTGGAAGGGGGTGCCGCGCGGGTCGAGCGGTTGGTGGAACGTTTTCCGGCGCCCGTCGAGATAGGCCGTCACCTCGTCCACCCAGGGAGCAAGGGCCGCGGCGTCCTCCACCAGCCGCACCCCGGGAGCCGTGCGGCGGGCGAAGGCTGTGACCTCGTCGAAAGGCTCGCCGGGCAACGTGAGCTGGACCAGTCCGGCCGCCGAGCGGACGGCGAAGAGGGAGTGACCACCCCATTCGAACCGGGCCCACCGCCAAGCCGTTTCCATCTCCGGAGCGTCTCCTTTCGATGGGTCGGACTTGATCTCGCGTAGCCTCGGGCCGCCGCCACCGGGCCAATCGAGGCGGGGGGACACGTCCGGTCAGGTGACCGGTGCCGGCCGGAGCTTCTGGCCCAGACGGAGGAGCTCGACCATGAAGTAGATCCGGCGGAAGAAAGCGTGGATGTCCCCGTGCCAGAGATACAGGTCGCGATACATGACGGCCTTGGCGACGTCTTCGTCGCCGGCCAGTACGCGGCGCCAAGCGGCCGGTGATCCGGCCAGCACGAGCGGCACGTCAGCCAACGCCTCCGGCGCGACGCGCCGGGCCCGGACCGGGCGCCCGCCGTCGAGGTCGATCTGCACGGCCTCGGTGTCGGGGTCGACCCGGTAGCGGTTCGTCGTACTGACCAAGCCGAGGGTGGGGCCGAAGTCCGCCGCCATACGGTCGACCGCTTCGAAGTATTCGGCCAGTTTGACCTCCCGTCCCTCCCAGGGGGCCGTTCGGGCGTGGGCCACGAAGGCGTCGAGCCATTCGGGCGAGAACACGGGATCCATTCTGTCGCGCTCCCTTCGGCGTGGAGTCGAGGCGGGGCGTCGCGCCTAACCGCCGGCCAAGGCTTCGGGCTGGACGGTCTTCATCTTCGCAGCGATGTGGTCCGGCAGCGAGACCCCGATGGCCTCGAGCTTCTTGGCCAGCTGGCCGTTCAAGATCTGCGTGACCTCCGGCGCCGTGAAGCCGAGGGGCTCGTAGCGCACCCGTTGGCTTGCGATGCTGCTCACCGACAAGAGCGTGTCGAGGGTGCGGTGGACGTCCTCCACCCGGCGCGGATCCTCGTGGATGAGGCGGTGCAGCAGCGACAGGCCGAACTGGACGTGCCGGGCCTCGTCCCGCGCCGTGGCGTTGAACCCGGTGTAGAAGGCGGGGAGCACGTTCCGCCGCTTGCAGAAGTTCAACGTGATCTTCATCACGCTGAGCGCCAGGACGCCTTCGATCCATAGGAAGTAGTTGACCGCGGCCTGAACCAGCAGGGAGACGTTCTCGGGGTCCCGCCGGAGTGCGTCCACGAGATACGCCAGGAGGCCGAAGGAACCGACGAAGGTCTCCGACATGTGCGTGAAGGAGGCGTCCAGTACGCCCTGGATGTCCGGCGCGTCGTATCCCACCACTTCCCGGTAGAAGCGGTCGAAAAAGATGGTGTGCCGCGCCTCGTCCTCCAGCTGGCTGGTGAGGTACACCTTGGCTTCTTCCGTGGGCATCGCCAGGAGAAGGGGCACCAGGTCGACCTCGACCTGCCGTTCGCCGTGGTGGAAGCCGGTTGCCACGCGCAGGAAGCTCTGCTGGGTGGCCGGGTCCAGGGTCGCCCAGCCCCGCCGGTCCTCCGTGAAGTCGAGTTCGTACACGTCCCACCGCTGCCGGAGGTAGCGCCGGTACAGCTCCAGGTCGGACGGAAAGCGCTCCAGGCCTTTGTGGACGTATTGGATCACGTCGTCGACGGGGATGGTGCCCATGTCCCGGAGGCTGGCGCGGTCCACGGCTTCGGCCGCGCTGGTGTCACGGAGCACGGAGGAGTCGCTCACGAGGTCACCTTCCTTTCCAGTCGGTCCAGTCGCAGACGCCGAGGGTACCCGGGAAAGCGAGCCGGACGGGAGCGGTTCACCACTGCGACACGACTTGGATGCCGAGCGTGCGGAAGTCGGTCATGGCCGCGAGCACGTCCGGCGCTTCGTCGATAGTTACGGTACGGCTGACGAGGGACTGGGGACGGAGCTTGCCCGCCGCCACCATCCCCAACAGGTCGGGGTACCGCCAGGCGGGCATCCCTAGGGACCCGACGAACTGGATTTCTTTCTGGACGATGAGGTCGACGGGCAGCGGGACCCGCCCCGATTCGGCCTGGGTGGTCATGCCGATTTGGAGATGCCGCCCGCGCTTCTTGAGGCTGGCCAAGGCGTTCAGACAGGTCTCGGCGACGCCCAGCGCGTCCACCGCCACGTGAGCGCCGCCGCCGGTGAGCGCGCGCACGGCCTCCACCGGGTCGGTGGTCCGGGCGTCGACGGTCGCCTCGGCCCCCGCCTCGCGGGCGGCCGCGAGCTTGTCGGGATGGATGTCCACTGCGATGGGCCGGGCGCCGATGGCCGCCGCGATGTGCACGGCCGACAGGCCCACGCCGCCGGCGCCGTAGACGGCCACCCATTCGCCCGGGGCGACCCGCGCCTGGTCCACCACGCCGTGGAAGGCGGTCATGAAGCGGCAACCTAGACTGGCGGCGGCGACGAAATCCACCGTATCGGGGAGGGCGACCAAGCTGGTGTCGGCGCGGGGCACCGCGACGAGCCGGCCGTAACCGCCCCAGTAGCTGAACCCGGGCATCAGGATATGGGCGCACACGTTGGAGTGCCCGGCAAGACAATACTCGCAGGTTCCGTCGCCCTGGGTGAACGGCACCACCACCCGGTCGCCCGGCTTGAAGCGCTGGACGTTCGCCCCGACCGCTTCGACCACGCCGGCAAACTCGTGGCCGAGCACGTGGGGCAGGCGAAGCCGCATCCCGATCCAGCTCCAGTCGCCCTGCCAGGCGTGCCAGTCGCTGCGGCAAATGCCGTTGGCTTCGACGCGGATGATGACGCCGTCGGGGGGCGTCGTCGGGTCGGGGACCTCACGGACGACAAGGGGGGACCGGAACGCTTCGAGCACCATGGCCTTCACCAAGGCCGCCTCCTTACTCCCGCCAAAAGTTGCACAGGACAATCAAGTCTATTATAGAGCCGCGGATCTTTCGGTCAATTAGTAGGATTGCTATCGGGGGACGATGACGCCCGGGACGAGCGTGGCCTCCCGAAGGCCCGGGCGCTCTGGACCCCGCCGGCCGGGGGAGGGCGGGCCGGTCGGTTTGGCCGCCGGGGCGGCCCGAGAGCTGCGGGGGCTACGGCGCCGCGGGCCGTTTGGCGGTCACAGGGCGCGACGGCAGCCGGGCGAGCCCGAGAAGATCCGCCGCCACCTCCAGGGCCGCCAGCGGACGCCCCAAGGCGCGGGCGCGGTCGGCCACAGCCTCCCGGACCCGCGAGGCGGTCAACAACATCCGCACGGCCGCGGCCAAGGCGGCGTCGTCCCGCGCGATCCGGCCGGCCCCGTGGTCGGCTACCCACTGCGCGTTGCCGGCCTCCTGGCCCGGCACGGGCCGGTAAATCACCACGGGGCGGCCTACGGCAAACGCTTCGGACAGCGTGATGGCACCGCCCTTGGTGACGACGACGTCGGCGGCCGCCATGAGCAGGGCGACGCGCTCTTCGAACCCCAGCACCGTGAGACGGGCGGGATCCACGGGCCAGCGGGCGAGCTGGCGTTGCAGGCGGTCGTCGCGGCCGGTCACCACCACCAAGCGGAAGCGCAGGGGGATGGCCAGAAGCGCCCGCACGGCGGCGGGGACCCGGCCGAGGGTCCCCAGCGCGCTGGTCAGGAAGAGCACTACGGGGAGGGTCGGGTCGAAGCCCAGCACGCCACGGGCGGAGCGCCCGTCGGGCGGCGTCCAGAAGGTCCGGCGGACCGGGATGCCGGTCACCCGGAGACGTGACCCCGGCACGCCACCCGCGCCCAGATAGGCCGCCATGGCGTCCGTAGGGGCGTAGTACCGGTCTACGAAGGGCTTGAGCCACTCGTCGTGGCCGACGAAGTCGGTCATCAGGCCGGCCACCGGGACGTCCAGGCCGGTGCGCCGCCGGATCTCGCCCAACACCCCCAGCGGCAGGGGGTGCGTGCCCAAGACGGCCGCCGGGGTGACCTCGCGCAACCACGCCTCCAGGCTGAGGCGTCCGACCCGGTATTCGACGCTCTGCCAGAGGCGCAGATGGGCCATGCGGGACGTGAGGCGGTAAAGCATCCCGTACGCGGTGGGCGCCCGCTTGGTCAAGAGCCGGTAGATCCCCACGGTGGCCGGCGCCAAGCCGGCGGGGAAGAAATCGAGATAGTCGACGACCTGGACGACGGTCCCGGGCCGCAAGAGCTGAACCGCCTCGGCTACCGCCGCGGCCGCGTGGTTGTGGCCCGCTCCGTAGCCGGCGGAGAGGATAAGGACGTCGACGCGGCGGCGCTCCAATCCGTCGCCGCCGCCCCCGTGCGGCGACGCCCGTGGTTTGCTGGCCATCTCCTACCTCCTGTAGGTTCGGGCCCCAGAAGGGCCAGGAGGTCTGCCGAGCAGGCGACGACGCCTGCCGCCCTTCGGATGTTGGGCCGCAGCCGCGGGTCCTCCAGCCTGTAAGGCCCTACGACCCCTGCGGGCCAGCACCCGGCGATGGTCTGGAGCCACCGGGTCCGGTAGGGCGTCACGACGCGTCGCCGTCCGCCGCAGCGGGAGCGGTGGGCCACGCGCACCTTCCGAGGCCATGCGGTCGACCCATGCCCCCGCGGTGGCCCCCGGGGGAATGCCCCCGGCGGTCCACGGGAGCCTCAGCCGTCATGTCGCGACATCGGACCGGGCCGCCCTGCCCGCGGCGGGCCGGGAGCACGCTTGCGGCCCGGCGCGCGGGCACTGCCTCTGCCGAGGTCGGCCACGCCGTGGCCGGCGCCCGGGCGGCCGCCGGTCAGCACCCTACCGGCGGGACGCCGGGTCGTGCCCACCGGCCTCGGGGCGGCACCGGCCAGGTGAAGCGGGATTCGCCGTCGGAAGGGCCGTCCCTTCCGGAAGGCGAGGGGCCGGAGACCCGTTCCCCAGCCTTTTCAGGTGTGCCGAGGAGCTGGGAGGCCGTCGCCTGGCCTCACTCCCCGCCCCGGGACCCCTTCGGCGGCGCAGACATCTCCTCAAGCGTGAAGCGGTCGCGGCGGTCACGCTCGCGGTCCAGCCGGTGGCCCCAGCTGAACGCGACGTAGTTGACCAAGAAGAACAGCACGCTTACGGCCAGGGCGACGGCGATCATCACCGGCGGCGCGGACATGCACACGCACCTCGCTTCCCCACGGGCGACTCATTCGGGACCGGATATCGCCGCTTCGCCGGTCTCGGGGTCGCTGTACCGCCAGGATAAGGCTTTGCCCGGACACCGGCAACCGGCTCGGCCGCGTGGTGCCCCCCAGTCCAGCTTGCCGGCGGGGCCCGCCATATGGTTTCAAGGCCGATGCGTAAGTCTCGACCCGGGGATTGTGTGGAGCGCGAGACGACCTAGCTGATGCTTTCCGCCGGGGTGCGAAGGCGGTAGAACCGGCGCGCGTTGTCCCCGAAAATGGCGGACCGCTCGGCGGGACCGAGTGTCCCGGGGAGGGTCGCGGTCGCCAACTCGACCACTTGGTCGTATGTGGCCGCTTGGAGGCAGACCGGCCAGTCGCTCCCGAACATCACGCGGTCGGCCCCGAACACGGTGACGACGTGGTGGACGTAGGGCATCATGTCCTCCGGCTTCCAGTGCGCCCAGTCGGCTTCGGTCACCATCCCCGACAGCTTGCACCACACGTCCGGGAAGGCGGCCAGGCGCGCGACCCACTGGCTCCAGGGCTCGAGCACGCCGGACGCAATAGGGGGCTTGCCGAGATGGTCGAGTACGGCGTGGAGGTGGGGCACCTCCTCCAACGCCGCCACCACGTGGGGCAGATGTCGGGGGTAAACCAGGATGTCGAAGGGGACGCCTTCGTCGGCGACCCAGCGGAGGTTGCGCAGGACTTCGGGCCGTCGAATCCACGCGTCGTCCTGGAGTTCCTGGAGCATGGGACGCAGCCCGACGAACTTGGGTCGCTGCTGCAGGCGGCGGAGGGCGCGGCGGAACGTCTCCGGCGGGGCCGCGAAGTCGAGCCAGCCCACGACGCCCCATACGAACGGGACACCCGCCACGAGGTCCAGGAGCCAGTCCGTCTCGGCTTCGGTCTGCGCGGCCTGGACCACCACGGACGCGTCGAAGCCGTGACGGACGAGATGTGGCTCGAGGTCGGTCGGTAGGTAGTCCCGCCACAGGGTGGGGCGATCCGGGGTCAGAAAGTCGTAGTCCTGCCGCCGGGTGGTCCAGAAGTGCTGGTGACTGTCGATCCGGAAACGGGATTCGGTCATGGGCGCGCCTCCTCGAGCGGTGGTGAAAAACTGGCGATGCGGGCCAAAATCCCCGCGGATCCCACTTTACAGCAGAATGTTGGGGCGATATCTTCAGTTTAACGTTAACGGCCGTTAACGTTAACATGTCCGTCGGAGGGCGCTCTGATGCTGATCCTCTCCGAGATTTCGAAGCGCTTCGAGAACACGGTCGCGTTGGACCGGGTGAGTCTCGAGGCGCGACCGGGCGAGGTCCATGCGTTAGTGGGCCAGAACGGGTCGGGGAAAAGCACGCTGATGAAGATTTTGGCCGGCGTGTTTCCGCCGGACCACGGGGAGATCCAGTTGGACGGGCGGGTCGTCCGGATGACCGACGTGGCCCGGGCCGAGCAATTCGGGGTCGGCATTGTCTATCAAGAACTGAGTCTCTTCCCGCACCTGTCCGTCGCGGCGAACGTGATGATGGGCCACGAGGTGGTGCGTGGCCGGATCATCGACCGCGCGGCGACACGCCGGGCAGCCGAAGAGGTGCTGCGGCGCCTAGGGGTTCGGGGCCTCCCCATCGATTCACCGGTAAGGGCGCTAACAGCTGCACAACAGCAGTTGGTCGAAATCGCCAAGTGCTTGGCCAAACGGCCGCGCATCGTGATCTTCGACGAGCCGACCGCGTCACTGACGGCCGCCGAGTCGCGACTTCTGTTCGACGTCATCCGGCAGTTGCGCCGCGACGACCTCATCGTCCTCTACATCTCCCATCACCTCGAGGAGATCTACGAGCTGGCCGACAGGGTCACCGTCTTGCGTGACGGCACGGTCGCCTATTCCGGTCCCGTGACGGACGTCGACCATGTTACGTTGGTCCAACACATGGTGGGACGCCGGATCGAGCAATTCTACCCTCGGCGCGCAGGCGCCCCTCAAGCAGCCGTCCTTCTGGAAGCGGATGCGATCCGGGCACCGGGATTGGATGCCGTTTCGCTTACGGTCCACGCCGGAGAGATCCTGGGCATCGGGGGGCCCGTGGGAAGCGGGCAGACGGCGCTCGCAGAGGTTTTGACCGGTGTGCGCCCGGCAACCCAGGGAGAGATCCGCCTCAAAGGTCGCACGGTCCGCCTCCGGGATGTCGCTGACGCCATCGCTGCCGGCATCGCTTATGTACCCGAGGACCGCCGGACCGAGGGTTTGGCGCTTAACTTGTCCATGCGCACCAATTTGGCCTTGCCGTTGCTTATCCATCGCCACGCGATGGCCAATGGGGTGGGATTCGTGCGCCGTCGCGAGGAGCAGGGGCACGCCGCGTTGCTCCGGACCCGGCTCAAGATCAAGGGCGACGTGGATCGTCCGGTCGCGACCTTGTCGGGCGGAAACCAGCAGAAGGTTGCCGTGGCACGTTGGGTCGGCCTCGACGCTGACGTATACGTGCTGAACGATCCGACCAAAGGGATCGACGTCTCGTCCAAAGTCGACATCTATGAGGCCATCAACCAGTTGGCGGACGCGGGCAAGGGAGTGGTTTTGGTTTCGTCCTATAACCCGGAGCTGTTGAATCTTTGTGACCGCATCCTGGTCATGTACCGGGGGCGGGTCGTCCGTGAGTTCATGGCACGCGACACGACGGAAGAGCAGCTGTTGCTGGCGACCGCGTCGGCACAGTAGGTAGGAGGCACGTTATGTCGCTTGAGATACGCCGTTCGGAACCGACCGGCCCGGTAGAGGCAGAAGCCGCCGTCGGTCGCCGTCTACGCCTAAAGAGCCTCGTGAACTCGTCGCTGGTCGGCGTGGCGTTATTGGCGTTGGTGCTCTTCTTCACCATCGCAACGCCCTACTTCATGACGGCGGTGAACTGGTACCACATTCTGCAGGATGTGGCCGTGGTGGCGGTATTGACTGTGGGTCAGGCGTTCGTCATCATCACCGCCGGCATTGACCTTTCACAAGGGTCTGTGTTGGGCCTTACGGGTGTCGTCGCGGCGCTGGCCATGACGGGGCACCAGCCGATCTGGTTGGCGGTGGTGCTGGGCCTCGCGGTAGGCCTGGTGGTGGGACTGGTCAACGGTGGTCTCATCACCCTGGCGAAGCTGCCACCGTTTATCGCTACGTTGGCCACCATGAGTATGGGCGTGGGGGCCGCCCTCATCATCACCCACGGCGAGCCGGTGTTCGGGATACCGCCGGCTTTCAGCAACTTCGGCCAAGGCGGCGTGAGCATCTTCCCGTACATCGCCCTGGTAGCCATCCTGCTGGCCGCTGTGTTTCACGTGGTTCTCGCGTACACCCGTTTCGGCCGCTTCACCTATGCCATCGGCAGCAATGCGCTGTCTGCCCGGCTGTCGGGGCTCAACGTGCGCCGCCACCTCCTTTGGGTGTACGTGCTGAGCGGCTTGATGTCTGCTGTGGCGGGTCTTCTTATGACAGCATGGGTCAACTCGGCGCTTCCCACGGCCGGGTCCAACTATGAGCTCAACTCGATTGCGGCAGTGGTCATCGGCGGGGGGAGCTTGTTCGGCGGCGAAGGCACCATGTGGGGCAGCATGATCGGCGCGCTTCTGATGGCGACTTTGAGCAATGGCACCCAGCTGTTGGGTGTCTCCACGTACTGGCAGGATGTCCTCCTTGGCCTCGTCGTGGTGCTCGCAGTATACGTGGACAATTTCCGGCGGCGGACCACCGTTTAGGAGTCCGCGCCGAAGCGCCCGAATGGCGCAACTTGATCCGCTCGACTCCCCGCCGGCGACCCGGCCGGCGGGGAGCCGGCGAAGTCCGGAACGTCCGGGCACTGGGCTCGGGGTTCCGGCAGCGATGGGAGGGAAGGGATAGAGATGATACGGGCGACACGCCTTACGAGCTTCGGGACCGCTCTCGGTCTGGTCGCCGCCCTCGCGGGGTGCGGTGGCGGGGCTGCCCCGGGGTCTGCGAAAACCGCGTCTTCACCGCACTACGTGTTCGAACTCATCACGAAGTCGAATGCCAGTCCATATTGGCTTGCGGTCAAAGACGGTGCCGATGCGGCAGCCAAGAAGGTGGGGGCGACGGTGCATTTCGAAGCGCCCGCCTCGGGGACCGACCTGGCGACGCAGATCTCAATGGTCAACAATGCGGCGGCATCACACGTCGACGGGATCATCCTTGCGGCGCAGAACCCTTCCGCGTTGGTGGCGCCTGTCCAGGCGGCGGAGAAAGACGGGATCCCCGTCGTGACGGTTGATTCCGGCATTTCCCCGAACATCGCAGACAGTTTCCTGGCCACCTCCAACGTGGCATCGTCTGCGGCGCTCGCCAAGTACGTGGCCAAGCTGGCCGGCAACCACGGGGCCTATGCGATCATCGACTTTAACGAGGAGTCGAGTACCGGCATCGCGCGACCGAAGGGCTTCCGCCAGGGGATGTCGGCTATCCCCGGGATGAGCTATGTCGGGATGCAAATCGGCAACAACAGCATCCCGCTGTCAACCCAAGAAGCCTTGACGTTGTTGGAGAGTCATCCTGAAATCAACGTTATGTTCGGCGCCAACGACCGCTCTGCGCTGGGCGTGGCGGCGGCGGTGCAGCAGCTGCACAAGGTCGGCAAAGTCGTGGTCGCCGGCTTTGACGCCGACCTCGGTGAGGTCGACCTCATCAAGAGCGGCGTCATCGCGGCGTCCGTGCTCCAAAGCCCTTACGATATGGGATACCAGGCCGTGATGGAGCTAGTTAAGATCAAGCATCACGAGGCCGTACCGAAGCGCGTCGACACGCCGTACATGATCGTCACGCCCCAGAACGTGAACACACCGGCGGCCGTGCGCTTCATCAAACAGTATATCCCGAACTACCAAGGTTAGACCGACCCTGGGCTCGGCCGCGGGACTTGCCGCACGGCCCTCCGGCTTCTCAGGCTATGCCTTCCGATCACAATATCCGCCGGCACGACGAGCCGGGCCGGCTCCGGAGGGGCGGAGCCTTCGAGACGGGCGAAGAGGCGCAAGGCGGCTTCGCGGCCGAGCTCATAAGGGTGCTGTTGCGCGACGACGAAGTAACCTGGCGTAATGCCGAATGGATCAGGATCCTCGAACGATGCGATGACCACGTCATCCGGCACTTGGAGGCCCAGCCGCCGTACGATGGTGTACGTTTCGGCCGCGGCCAGGTTGTTCCAGGCAAAAACGGCGCTTGCCGGCGGGTTATTGAGGAGCACGCGGCGGAGAAACGGGTCGAGGGTGGCTTCGTCTCGTGGGGCGACACCGGTGAGGACATCGTCGGGTCGCCAGTCCAGACCGGCGTCCCTGATGGCCTTGCGTGCGCCGGTGTACCGGTCTCGGACCACGGAGACGGCCAGGGAGCCTAGGACCAGGGCGATGCGAGTGTGGCCGTCGGCAATGACCTGGCGGAGGAGACGGTAAGCCGCCTCCTGGTCATCCCCGGTGACCATATCCAGCCCGAGGTCTTCAGGGAGGGTGCGGTCGACGAGGACTACCCGGGAGCCCAAGGAACCGAGATCCCTCAGAGCTGTGGCGCTGGTGTCGCCGCAGACCGAGATGATAAGACCATCGACCTGGGCTGTCCGGAGCATCTGCAAATATTGGCGTTCCACCTCTGGGTTCTCGTCGGTGTTGCACAGGATGAGCCGGTAACCGCGGGCCCGGGCGGCATCCTCGGCACCGCGCGACAGCCGTGTGAAGAACGGATTGGTGACGTCGGGAATGAGCAGGGCGATGGTTTCCGTGCGTGCGGAGACGAGACTCTTGGCAATCCGATTGGGGACATAGCCGAGATCCTCGATGGCCTGCCGTATCTTGCGCAGCGTGGCGGGGTGGACCGTCTCGGGGTGGTTGATCGCCCGCGACACGGTCATGACCGAGACCCCGACACGCCGAGCAACGTCGCGCAAAGTGGGCACCGAGCGGACTCCTTTCGGAAGGGGCGGAGCCCGGTCCGGCCGGGTCTCCACCGATTGTCAACATTATAGGCGCCGTACCGCTCGGTTCGCAGCGGACGGGACGGTTCTACAGGAGAGGAACAGAAACGACCATGCGAGTGTTGGAGAATCGGGTCGCTCTGGTCACGGGAGCGAGTCGGGGAATCGGACGCGCGATAGCCGAACGGCTTGCGGCCGAGGGGGCGCACGTGGCCATCAACTACTTGGACGAGACCCAGCGCCCAGCCGCGGAGGCCGTATGTGCCGACCTGCGCTGTCAAGGTGTGCGTGCTGTTCCGGTGATGGCCGACATCCGTGAGGTCCGGGCCATCCAGAAAATGGTCGACACGGTCGAAGCTGAATTGGGACCGGTCGATATTCTTGTCAACAATGCCGGAGTAGCACCCTTCGCTCCCTTCTTTGAAGTGACCGAGACGGTCTGGGACGATACCTACGCCACCAACGTGCGGGGCCTCTTTTTCCTGACCCAGCGCGTGGCCCGCGGCATGGTTGGCCGGCGGTTCGGGAAGATCGTCAACATTGCATCGACCGCGAGTGTGGTCGTGACCAGCCCCGTGATCCCGCACTATATATCCTCTAAGGGAGCCGTGCTGCAGCTTACCCGAGCCCTCGCCATCGAACTGGGGCGGTACGGGGTGAATGTCAACGCGGTGGGACCCAGCACGGTGCCAACGGATTTGGTACGCGAGTACCTGGCGCAACCGGGTATGCTTGAGCGGGAGATCGCGGCCAATCCCATGGGGAGGCTGGGGACTCCCGAGCAGATCGCCGCGGCGGTGGCTTTCTTGGTGTCTCCGGACGCGGAGCAGATCAACGGGCATCTGCTCCTTGTGGACGGCGGACTGACGGTCAAGGCACCCCAACCCCCGGACCATCTTCGCCGCGAGACGCCCTAGGGTAGGGCAGGGTGGAGGAGGGAAGACAGACGTGGCAGGCGCGGCGGACGGTGCCTCCCCTCCCTCCTCCCCCATCGTGTTGACCGTGGGCGAGGTGTTGGCCGACGTGGCCCTGAGCCGCGCGGGATCCGACCCGATGGGAGGCGGGTTCAGTCCCGGCGGTGCGCCGGCGAACGTCGCCGTAGGTGTGGCCCGGCTGGGGCTGGGGTCGCGTTTCGTAGGCCGGGTGGGCGACGACCAGATCGGCCGATGGCTGCGCGACCGGCTGGCCGCCCAAGGGGTCGACACCACGCATGTCGTGGCGGATGCGACCCGTCCGACCACCCTGAGCGTGGTGGAACGGGCCGCAGGGGGGCCCGGGGGCTTCCGCCTTTATTGGGACGGTACGGCGAGTGCCGCTGTGGGCCAGGATGCCCTGGCTCCGGCCGTGTGGGACGGCGTCGTCATGGCTCACGGCGGTGGCGTGGTCCTGTGCCGACCCCGGGGTGTCCGGCTCATGCAGGCGTTCTATGCGACGGCTCGGGCCCGGGGGCTCATCACCTCTTTCGATCCCAACGTCCGGCTGCCGCTGTGGCCCGACCGCGACCGCCTTACGGCGGTGCTGCGGCAGACGGTCCGCGACGTTGCGCTGCTCAAGGTCAGCCAGGAGGAGTCGGACTACTTCGGCGTGGCGCGGCACAAGCCGGGGGCGCTGTTGGATCTCGGGCCGGTGCTGGTGGTGGTCACGCGGGGAGGCGCCGGAGCCACCCTGATGACCCGCCGGGTCACGGTGTCGGTGGCGGCTCCGGCCGTGCCCGTCGTCTCGACGATCGGGGCCGGCGACGCGTTTGTGGCGGCGCTCCTGGTGGCGCTGTGGCGCCTCGGCCTGCAGGATCGCGCGGCTTTGGCCCGCATAGACGCGGTCCGTCTGGCCCGGGCGGGCCGTTATGCTGCGGCGGCAGGGGCCATGGCCTGCACGGCCCCGGGGGCATGGGCGGCCTGGGACCGGACCGTGGCGCTCGAGCTGTAAGGCGCCGCCCTAATAAGGTTACATAATCTCCCTTATCGGACATAGATGCGCCCCCCAGGAGACCCTTGTCGTTGCCGCCTCATGGTACCCGGTTCGCCACCGGCGTACAATGGCAGGCGGAGGGATGGTTCCCTGATCCGTGTGCGCGCCGTAGGCACCGTCGCCGTGGCCGCACCCGGTGCCCTCGGTCTCCACCGCGAGCGCCGTCTGGCCGCCGGTGCCCGCCCCGCCGCCGACGGATGCGTGGCGTGTCCGGTGGGGGACGACACCGAACCTCGTCCGCGTCACCGCGCCCGCGAGCACCACGCTCGGACGCGAAGAGCGCATCATGGCCTGCGCCATCCCCGCCGTGCAACGCATCTGGCTCGCGAGTGGCCGCCCGCCGCTTCATCTGGCGGCCGGCTACACCGGGACAGAACGTTGGGTCCAGGGGTACGACTTCTATCCTTCGGCCCCTACGCCGCCGAACATGACCATCGATCCGGGCACAGGGCTTGCAGAGTGGGGCCCAGTTGTTCACGGGTCCGGCGGCGACATCGTGCTCACCGCTGCCATGCTCGAGACCGGATGCCCCTACGAGAAGGCTCCCTGGTGGAACCAGCCCGTCCCGAACCCGGACCGCTAAGGGGTTAGCACGGCCTACAATGGTACCAGGAGTAACGCTCCCATGCATGCCGGCCGGCTTACGCGGTTCTTAATCGGCCTCGGCATTACCGGAGGCGCCTTGGCGTACGCGGCGTCACTGCCCCCGCCAGCGTCGGCATCAAGGACTCAGGCACCGCCGCTGCCCGCGTTACCCGCGTTGCCGCGCGTTCATATCGACCAGCCGCCAACGACGTTGCTCGGTCGGGAGGAACGGCTCATGGCGTGGTAAGACGCGCAGACGCAAGCCGACTGGATGCTCGCCGGCCGTCCTCCCATCTATTTATTTCACGTCAACCGTCGGGTACTACTTCTGCAACTACGGGTTTTCCGGCCCGTATTGCACAGTCGATCATCCCGGTTCTGCTACGCCTGCTTGGTTAGAGGTGACGTCACGGCCCGATTTGGTTCCGCTCCGCTTCTCGTCGTTCGCACGGCGCTGGTTGTCCGGCTATCCGTGGTTCGGCAAGCCGTTGGCGCCCTAGCAGCACCCGTGATCCGTCCCACAAGGGCACCCGGAGACTCTCGGCGTTATCTTGAACGGCGTCAGGCATGGCGAGTGACTGCCGGGCGCAGGCGGGTAATCAAACTAAGTCGGCACCGCTGCCCGGCCCGGCGACAGCGGCGGCGGCATCCCCATCGATCCGTTCTGCCCGACGGTGCGGTCTCGACGAAATCGAACACGTGTTCTACTATGAGCCGCAAGGAGGCGGTCCGGTGGACTATCGACCGACCGAGTCGCGCAGTGCGCTGCAACGGGTCGACGGCATGCCGTTCCGGTGGAGCCTCAACCCCTATCGAGGTTGCCGTCACGCGTGCGTGTACTGCTACGCGCGCGTGTACCACAGCTACATCGGCTTCGACGACCCAGGCGACTTCGACCGCGTCGTGCTGTACAAGGGTTCGCTGCCGGACGTACTGCGGCGCGAGCTCAGGCGGCGCCGCGGGCCGCTCGACGGTGTGGTGGCCATCGGCACGGCCACCGACCCCTACCAGCCTCTCGAGGCGCGGGAACGTCTTACGCGGCGTCTGTTGGGGGTCCTGCTCGAACACGGGGCCGCCGTCACCGTCACCACGAAGTCGCCGCTGGTCCTGCGCGACCTCGACCTCCTCCGGCAGTTCGCCGCGTACGGAGGCGTCCGCGTCCATGTGACGGTCACGGTGCTCAACGAGTCCCTCTGGCACCTCCTGGAACCTCGCACCCCGCATCCGCGGGGCCGCCTGAATGCCGTCCGCCGACTGCGGGACGCCGGCATCCCCGCCAGTGTGTTCCTCGCCCCGGTGGTACCCGCCCTCGGGGAGGACGAGGCCCTGGCCGTCCTGGACGCGGCCCGGGACGCGGGGGCGGAGACGGTCTGGGCGGACGTGCTCCGCCTCACCCCGGTGGTTCGGGAATGGTTGCTGCCGCGGCTCGACGCCCAGGTCCCCGCCGCGGCGAGCGTCCTCCGTCGTCTTTACGGCCACCGAGACACGCTCGCGGGCCCGGTCCGGGCTCGGATTCTGGAACCCATCCGGCGGCGTGTGGATGCCCTGGGTCTCGGCGGCCCCGTCGCTCCTCCCGTCCCCCGCCAACCACTTGAGTTGGCCCTGTTTTCGTGAGCCGAGGGCGGCGGCCCTCCCCTGCCCTTTCGGACCACGTCAGGCGGACTGACTCGGGGCCCCGCGCTCCCCGGCCGCATCCGGACGCTTGCCGGGCGCCCGACCGATGCCCCAGAGCCGCGTCCACCAAGGCTCCGGGCGCACGGACAGCATCTGCCGCATGGCGCTGACGATGTACTGATCCCGTTCCTCCAGGGCCCGCCGTTGCTCTTCGCCGAGGCGCACGACCTGCTGCTGCCAGGCGCCGAGATGGTCCGCCAGCCGACGGAAATCCGCCCGGACGGAGTCGAGTTCCTCCAGACGATCCCTCAGCGCCACCAAGGAGCGGTAGATGGTGGCGAGCTCGTTCCGCTCCGCCTCCTGTCGTTCCGCCACGGCGGCCAACATCTGACCCAATTGCTGCCTCAGGGTCTCGAATCCCTCGGGCACGACCGCAGTGGTCGTCGCCTCGGGTCCGATCGTAATCGTCACCGGATACTGCTGCCGCAACGTCTCGTCGATGGCCTCGGCGCTCATCCCGGTGGCATACCAGTCCCGGATCCGCTGCACCAGCGGGACGGCCGACTGCGCCAGCTCGTACGTCCTCCCCCGCCGGCGGGCCGGCAGGAACTCTCCGTGCCGGTCCACATAGCGCCTGAGCGTCCGTTCCGGGATGTCCGTCGTCCGGCTGACCTCCGCGATGCCCACCCACATCTCGCCCATGCTTGTCCTCCTCCGACCCAGCGCGTCCGGCGTGGCGGCCGTCGTCCGGCCGCATGGGATCCGGCCGCGACGCGACGCGGACCGGCCGCCGCTCCCGGTCGTCCGACGACGCTCCGGCCGCCATGCCGTCCTCATCGTAAAGCATGTCTGGTAGTATTTGGCATCTGATTTTGTCGTCGCGCAAAATGGGGCCGGCGTTCCGCAATTCCTGCAGGATGCTACGATGTATCCGATATTGGAGCGCCGAGGCGTCATGTTTTTCCATCCATCGACCCGGGAGGCCCTGGAGGAGTTCCTGGCCCGCGACCTCGTCGTCGATCCGTGGTTGACGACGCTGGTCCCGGCTGCGTCCGAGGCGCCCGTGCCCCCCGGATGGGCTGAGGCCATCGCCGCCCGCGTCGCTGCTATGCCGCTGGATCCGGCGGCGCTGGGCCGGCTCCCCATCAGCCGGCCGTATCTCGAGGCCGCCGCGCGGGAGATGCTGCGGTCCTCGGTCGTCTTCCACGCGTTGGTGCAGACGGGCCGGGCGGAGGCGTCTGCCGGCGCGCTCAAGGACGTGGAGCGCCGGTTCACGGCGTTCGTCCGGGCCGTCGGTGCCGCCGGCCTGGCCTGGGCGTACGCCGCCTCAGCGGGCACGGAGAATCTCCTCGCGCTCCGCTACTACCGGCGCATGGCGGAGACGGATTTCGTCGCCGGCACCCTGCACCGCCCGTGGATCGCCCGGTCCCTTGAAACCGATCTGCTCCTCGGCCTGGCTTCCGGCGTGTACCGGCTGCGGGGGGGCGAGGCGGGTCGGGTCGTGGAACTCACGCCGTTGGGCCGGCGCGCCTTGGACGAGGCGCTCGCCATCTGGCAGGTGACCGGATACGACCGGGTCCGCCATCACTTCCTGGCCTTGGCCCAGTTCAACACGCTGGCCGATTGGGACGAAGTCGCGGAGAGCCTCATGCCGGGTCTTCAGGAAGCCCGCCGGGCCTTCGTGCGCTTCGCGGCCCCGCGCCTCGGCCAACGGGTGCTCGAGCTGCGGGCCGGCACGGGCTTGCTCACGTTCGAGGCCGGGTTGGCGGACGTGGTGCGCACCGGCACGGTCACGGCCCTGAATCCGTCCATCGTCATGCAGCGCCGCGCCGAAGCCAAGCGCCAGCGCTACGGGGCCGACCACGTGCGGCTGGTCCACGGCTTGGGGCGCCGCATGCCGTTCCCGGACGGCGCGTTCGACACCGTCGTCGGCTTCTCCGTGCTCGAGGGGGGCGACCCGGGGCCGACCCTGGCCGAGGTGCGCCGGGTGCTGGCACCGGGCGGCCATTTCGCCTTGGGCTGGGCCGACCATGCGCCCCTCCTGGCGTCACCGCTCATCCAGCGCTGGTTCTCGCCCCTGCTCCGCCGCCGGTCCGGCGACGGCGTCGACCCGCCCACCGCGCTGGCCCGGCTGATCCAGGCCGGCCTCCGGCCCGAGGAGACGGTGCGGACCGCGGTGACCTTGGATGTGGGGCGGGTGGAGTGCATGGTGCGTACGTTGCTGCAATACGAGTCGGTGCGGCGCGAGCTGTTTTACCTGCCCTACGCGGCGCGCCAGGCGCTCATCCAGGATCTGCCCGCCCGCGGCCGGTTCCTGCTGAGGCGCTGGCGCGGCCCCGCGACGTTGAGCTTGCCGCTCTTCTGGGTGGCCGGCCGGCGCGACTAGGCGCGCCCGGCCAGCGTCACCGCCGTCCGCCCGTCCCACCAGCGGACGGCCAGCGTGGCCGCGAGGCCCACGAGCGTAAATCCGAGGCCGGGTAGGAGCGCGACCGTCCACCCGTCGGCGATGAGGCGGCCGACGACCAGGGGGAATACGGCCGCGGCTACGAACCCGCCGGTGTTGGCCAAGCCCGTGGCCGAGCCGACCTCGGTGGGTGGAAACCAGGCTTTGACCACGGCGAAGGTCAGCATGCTGCCGCCCGCGGCCACCGCCGTCAAGGACAGCGCCCCGGCGGTCAGGACGAGGGGCGCCTCGGGCCAGAGGGCCAGCACCAGCCAGCCTGCCAGAGCCACCAGGGCCACGAGGAAGGCGGGGCGCGCCGGCCCGAAGCGGTCGGCCACCCACCCGGCCAGGGGACCGCCCAGCACGCTGCCCAACATGGCGATGCTCTCCACGCCGCCGGCCGCCACGCGGGACAGGTGGTGCGTGGCCATCAGGTACGGCACGGCGTAGATGGCCACGAAGCCGGTGTAGGCGCCGATGAGGCCGAAGTGCATGGCGAAGGGGATCCAGCCGGGCAGACGGCCGGTCACGTGCCGCAGCACCAAGCGCGTGTCGACCGGACGGATGACGCGCACCACATGCCCGGGCCCCTCCCGTTCCCATCGGGGCAGCAGGACCGCCACCAGGACCGCGAGCCCGACGAGGATCCCCCCCCATGAGCAGGAAGGTCGGCCGCCAACCCCAGACCCCCAGGAGCCAGGCCAAGGGTACGGTGGTCACCGTGGCGGCCGCGCCCCCCGAGGTGCCCACCACCGAGAGCAGACGTCCGAAGACCGTGGGGGGGAACCACCGGCCCAGCAGGAGGACGATGTTGACGAACAGCATTGCGTCGCCCAGGCCGATGATGCCTCGCGCCACCACCAGCCAGACGAAGCTGTGGACCTGGCTGAACCACAGCGTGCCGCCGCCGTCGAGAAACGCCCCCAAGGCGAGCCAGCGGGCCGGGCCGAAGCGGTCGCCCATCAGTCCGACGGGAAGTTGCAGCGCCGCGTAGGCGATGAACTGACCGACGGCCAACTCCCCCATGGCCGCCGTCGAGACGCGGAAGGTCGCCGCTAGGTGGTCCGTGACCAGCCCGGGTGCGCTCCGCTGGATGAAGGCCATCATGTAGGTGCCGGTCGCCAGCAGAAAAACCCACCAGGATTTCGACATTGCGCGTCACCATGCTGCAGGAGATTCGGTTTTCGGTCGGGAATGCACCAACAGGCGGCCCGACGGCCGCGCGTTCGGACCCACTATACCAGACCGGGGGATCGGGATTGATCGGGGAACGGATCCGCGCCTGGCGCCGAAGGCAGGGCCTGACCCAGGCGGACTTGGCGGAGCGGATTCCCTTGTCCCAGAAACAGGTGTCCCGCCTGGAGCGCGGCACCTTCGTCCACCCGCCGCGGCCGACGCTCATCCGCGTGGCCGAGGTGTTGGGCGAGCCGCTCGTCACGGGCGAAGTCAACCGGTGGCTGGCACGGTACGGGTACGCCCCGGTGGTCCGCCCGCGGCTGCCTCTTCCCCCGGCGCTGCCGCAACTGTTCCCCGAATCCCTGCCGGCCTTCTGCTTCGACGCGGCCTGGAACCTGCGGGCTCTCTCGCCCCTGGCGCGGGTGCTGACGGGCGACGCTTGGGAGGACTTCAACCTGGCCCGTTACCTGGCCGGACCGGATCCGGGGCTGGCCGAGGCGGACCGGGAGCGGTTGTTGGCCTGGGTGGTGTCGTCCGTGGCTTGGCTCCCGGCCGACGACTGGGTGGAGGATTTCGCCCGCATGGTCGGGCAGGCCGCTCACCTCTCGTGGACGGAGCTGGTGAGCCGGGCGGACCGCCTCACGTGGCCCGTGGGCTACTGGCCGGGAACGCTCACCGTGCGGCTCCCCGGGGAGGACCTCTGTTTCTATCCCCTCTTCGTCCGCGTGCCGGACCGTCCGGATCTCCACCTGGTGGCGCTCCGCCCCGACGACGTCCGCACCCGCCGTTGGTGCGACGAGGCCCTGGCCGCGGCCCGGTCGGACGCTCCGTCCGCGCGCACCGCGACGGACGGAAATGTTCGCGGCATAGGTTGAGCCGGCAACAAAGCGTTACAATCGTGTCGGCATAGTTATGGGACCCTGTCGGAGTGTGCGTCGGCGCGCGGCCCGGGTCGTCCGCCGGCCTGAGCCGGGTGCAGACAGGAGCCGTCCAACTCTGATCCAACGGAGAGGATGTCGATGATCTACAAACACGATGTGCTGGTGGTCGGCGCCGGCCTGGCGGGGATGCGCGCGGCCATCGAGGCCAACCAGCACGGCGTGGACGTGGCGATCATTTCCAAGGTGTACCCCGTCCGCAGCCACTCCAATGCGGCCCAAGGCGGCATCAACGCGGCGTTGGGCGAGGGCGACTCGTGGGAGTCCCATGCCTTCGACACGGTCAAGGGCAGCGACTACCTCGGGGACCAGGACGCCATCGAGATCCTGGCCCGGGAAGCGCCGGCGGCCGTCCTGGAACTGGAACACTGGGGGGTCAACTTCAGCCGCGACGAGCGGGGCTATCTGGGCACGCGGAATTTTGGTGGCGCCTCCCAGGCGCGCACTTTTTTCGTCGCCGACATCACCGGCCAGGCCATCCTGCAGGTGATGTTCGAGCAGCTGGTCCGCTCCCGGATCAAGATGTACAACGAGTGGTTCGTGACCAAACTCGTGGTCGACAACGGACGGGTGAAGGGCCTGACGGCCATTGAGCTGCGGACCGGGCAGCTCCACCTCATCCAGGCGAAGGCCATCATCATCGCGACCGGCGGGATGGGTCGGGTCTACGAACCGTCCACCAACGCCCTCATCAACACGGGCGACGGGATGGCCATCGCGTACCGGGCCGGCGCCAAGCTCATGGACATGGAGATGATGCAGTACCACCCCACGACGCTGAAGGGCTCGGGGGCGCTCATCACGGAGGGGGCGCGCGGCGAAGGCGCCTACCTGCTCAACTCCGAGGGCGAGCGCTTCATGAAGAAGTACGCGCCGAACAAGCTGGAGCTGGCGAGCCGGGACGTGGTCTCGCGGGCCGAGCAGACGGAGATCAACGAGGGCCGCGGGGTCAACGGGTGCGTGCTCCTCGACTGTCGCCACCTCGGCAAGGAACTCATCATGACCAAGCTGTCGCAGATCCATGAGCTGGCGCTCGACCTCGCGGGCGTGGACATCACCCAGGAGCCGGTCCCCGTACGCCCGGGCTTCCACTATCCCATGGGCGGCATCAAGACCGACGTGGACGGCCGGGCGACGCTCGAGGGCCTGTACGCGGCGGGCGAGGCCGCCTGCATCAGCGTCCACGGCGGCAACCGTCTCGGAGCCAACTCCCTCCTGGACACCGTCATCTTCGGACGACGGGCCGGTCGCGCCGCCGCGCTCGCGGCCAAGGAGACACCCGAACCCAACCTGTCGGACGCGCCGCTGGCCGACGAGGAGGCCCGCATCCGGGCCCTCGTGAACCGGCCGTACAAGGGGGAACTCGCCGCCAAGGTCCGCTGGGACATGGGCGTGGCGATGGACAAGTACGCGGGCGTGTTCCGCGACCAGCAGGGTCTCGACACGCTCGGCGACCTCCTCCACGAGCTGCGCGACCGCTACAAGAATGTCCACGTGGGCGACAAGAGCCGCACGTTCAACACCAACCTGCAGTCCGTGCTCGAACTGGACTACATGCTCGACTTGGCGCTGGCGGTGCAGGTCACGGCGTCGCACCGCACGGAGAGTCGGGGTGCCCACACGCGGCTGGACTACCCGCAGCGTGACGACGAGCACTGGCTCAAGCACATCCTGCTGGAGTACCACCCCGACGGCCCGAAGATCTCGTATCTGCCGGTGACGATCACGCGGTGGCAGCCGCAGGTCCGCACGTACTAGGCCCGGGAGGTGCTGAGAGAGTGGACATTCAGCTCAAGGTCAGGCGGCAGAATCCCGAGGGCGGGCAGACGCCCCATTGGTCCGAGTACACCCTGGACGTGCCGGACCACTACACCCTCCTCGACGCCCTCATCCAGGTGCGGGAGGAGGTGGACGAGACCCTCTCCCTCCGCTGCTCCTGCCGTAGCCACATCTGCGGCTCGTGCGGGATGCGCATCAACGGGCACGCGGGATTGGCCTGCAAGACGAAGATCCGGGAACTGCCGCGCCAGATCACGGTGGAGCCGATGGGCAACCTGCCCGTCATCAAGGACCTCATCGTCGACCTGGAGCCGTTCTGGAACAAGCTCTACAGCATCGATCCCTTCCTCAAGCCTGCCGGGGACCCGCCGGAGCGCGAGTACGTGGTGCCCCCGGAGACGATGCTCCACCTCGACGGCGTCATCAACTGCATCATGTGTGGGGCCTGCGTCTCCGACTGCGAGTCGCTCTCGGTCAATCCGCTGTTCATCGGGCCGACGGCCCTGGCCAAGGAATACCGGTTCGTCATGGACCCCCGGGACGCGGCGGACCGCGAGCGCCTGCAGCAGATGAACGGCCCCGGCGGTGTGTGGGACTGCACCCACTGCTACCAATGCGTCGAGGTCTGCCCGAAGGACGTGGCGCCCATGGAGCGCATCATGGCCATGCGGCGGATCATGATGGACCTCGGGATGCAGAACCACAACGGCGCGCGGCGCGCCAACGCCTTCGTGGACCTGGTCGGCGAATACGGCCGCCTCGACGAGACCCGGCTGCTGATGCGGAGCCTCTCCGGCTTCGGCGAACTCCTCACCTACTCCAAGGTCGGCTGGCGGTCGTTGTGGAAGGGCAAGCTGCCCCCCATCCGCCCGCACCGGCTCGCCTCGGCGGCTACCATCCGCCGGATCTTCGAGCGTACCCGGCGCCAGCGGCCGCGTCGGTTCAAGCTCTATGAAGCCCAACAGGAAGGAGTCAAGGCATGAAGTACGCGTTCTATCCGGGGTGCGTCGCCCAGGGCGGCGCGCCGGAACTGTACCAGTCCATGCGCGCAGTCGGGGAACGTCTGGGCTTTGAGCTGGAGGAACTGACGGAAGCGGCCTGCACCGGTGCCGGCGTCATCTCCGAACGCGATCCCCTGGCTGCGGACGTGGTGAACACGCGTACCTTCGCCATGGCCGAACGGCTGGGCCTGCCCATCCTCACGATCTGCAGCACGTGTACGGGCGTGATGTCGCAGGTCAACCGCCGTGTGACCCAGGACAGCGCCTACCTGGCGCGGGTCAATGAGTTCCTGGCGGAGGAGAACCTGTCCTACCGGGGGACGACGCAGATCAAGCACCTGTTGTGGATCCTCGTCGAAGACCTGGGGCTCGACCGCCTCAAGGAGATGATCGTGCGTCCGCTCACGGGTCTTCGGCTGGCGCCCTTCTACGGCTGCTACATCGTGCGGCCGAGCGCCGCCGTCGACCCGCTGCGTCAGGGCCGGATGGGATACCTGGAACAGGTCATCCGCGTCCTCGGGGCCGAGCCGGCGGAGGAGTACCACGGCAAGGACAAGTGCTGCGGCTTCCCGTTGCTCGAGACCAACCGGACCAGTTCGCTGGCGCTGACGGGCAAGCGGCTGGACGAGGCGCGGGCGGTCGGCGCGGATGCGCTGGTGACGCCCTGCCCGCTGTGTCACCTCAACCTGGACGGTCAGCAGCCGGAGACCCCGCGGGCCGCGACCGAACGGCCCCTGCCGGTCCTCCATCTGCCCCAGGCGGTCGGTCTGGCGCTTGGCATCGCCCCGGAGCGGCTCGGGCTCCAGAAGCACATCGTGGACACCCGGCAATTGGTCGGCAAGCTGGCCGTGGCCGGCTAGCGCCGTCGCCGACCGGAAGGGCGGGGGCACGCGCCCCCGCCCTTCGCGTTGCCGTCGGGCCGTGGCTGTCTATCGAGCGGCTTCGGTGACCTCCCCCGTCCAGCGGTCGTACAGGTACTCGGCCAGGTGCCAGACCCGGGTGGGCAGCTGGGCTTGCCGCACCCCGGCCTCGCACTGCAGCCCGCAGCCGGGGTTGTTGACGATCCAGACGTCGACCCGCTCCGTGCGGACCTCATCGACGTGCCGCTCCAAGATGCGCTGGGCCATCCCCGGCTCGTTGAGGTTGTAGACCCCGGCCGACCCGCAGCACCGGTCCTGGCCCGGCACGGGCACGAAGGTGTCGCCCGGCACGTTTTGCAGGATCTCGACGGGGGCTCCCCCCTGCCTGAGTCCGTTCACCAAGTGGCAGGAGTTCTGCAGGGCCACCCGCTCCCCCTTGCCGGCGTAGACCGGACGGCGCGGCAGATCCGCGAGAGCCGTCGCGAAGTCCTTCACCCGGCCCGCCCAGCGCGCGGCCACGGGGCCCCATTCGGGATCGTCGCGGAGGAGGTAGTCGTACTCCGCCAGCATGGCGCCGCATCCGCCGGCATGCAGGACGATCCACGTGTCGTCCGGGAGATGCCGCCAGCGGGCGAGATTGGCCCGGGCCATGGCGCGGGCCTCCTCCTCCCGCCCGCTGTGGGCATGGAGCGCCCCGCAGCATCCTTGATCCGGTTCCACGATGACCTCCGCCCCCGCCGCCCGGAGGAGGGCGACGGCGGCGTCGTTCGCCTCGCGGTATGCCGTGTCCATGACGCAGGTGGTGAAGAACCAGATGCGCGGGCGCGGGGCGGACGGGGCCGGGGGCATCGGCTTGGGCGCGAGCCGCGGCCGCGGTCCCGGCAGCAGGGCCGCCGCCGCCTTGAATCGGCGCGGCATGGGGAGGGACCGACCCCACTGCCCGAGCCGCACCAGACGCCGGAACCGGCGGCGCTGCCGCACCAGGTCCAGCAGCATCGGGACGGTCTCGTGCCGCACGGTGAAGGCGGGACGGCGGTGGTAGAGGGCGGCGCGCGCCTCCTCCAGGACGCGGCCGTACCGGACGCCGGAGGGGCAGGCCGACTCGCAGGCCCGGCAGCCGAGACACAGCGACAGGGCGTCGGCCAAGCCCTGGCCGGCCTCGATCTCCCCCCGCCAAGCCGCCTCGACCAGGGACAGGCGCCCGCGGGGCGACGCGACCTCGGACCCGGTCTCCTGGTACGTGGGACAGGCGGGCAGGCAGAAGCCGCACTTGTTGCAGTGCTCGAGTTCGAAGACGGCTCCGTCGCTCAGGCTCAGCCGTTCCATGCGCCATCGCCTCCGAAGATGCCGTGCGGATCCCACTCGCGCTGGATGGCCTGGGACAGGCGCCGGACCACGGGGTCCTCGGCCGGCGCGAAACCGGTCGTCGGCCGGCTGGCGACGGCCACGCGGTCCACCCACTCCGCCGGGCCCCAGACGGTCCCGTACCCGAACCACACCAGCCAGGGACCCCGCGGTGGTTCGGGGCCCTCCCATGGACCGGGACGGCGGGCCCCGAACCGGCCCTCGGGGGTGTGCAGGAGGGCCTGTCCCCACTCCGGCCGGGGATCGTCGCACGGCTCGCCGGCGTCGTCGGGCACCCGTCCCGTCCAGGCCGTGACCAGGCCGCGGTCGGTCCCGAGCAGGACCTGCGGCCAGTCCGGCTGCTTGAGCCAGGACCACGCCCACGCGGACTGCTCGGCGAGCGTGCCCGGCCGGATCCGCCACACGAGCGGTCGGAGCGGTCGGAGTTTCAGGATGACCGCCGTGGCGACCCCGAGCCGACCCCAGCTGCCCACGACGAGCTTGGTCATGTCGTAGCCGGCCACGTTCTTGATGGTGGGCCGGCCGAACCTGAGCGCACGCCCCTCGCCGGTTACGATGCGCACGCCCAGCACGTTGTCGCGGACGGGGCCCGCGCCCTGGCGGCGGAACGTCGGCAGCGCCGCCGCCACCACCCCGCCGACGGTCTCGGCCGGATCCCACGCGTCGACCGGCCATTCCAGGCCGTGTCGCGCCAGTTCCGCGGCCAGCGCCCCCACGGGGGTCCCCGCCCGCACCACGGCCGTCAGGTTCTCGACGTCGAGATCCTCGATGCCGGCGAGCCGTCCCGTCTCCAGGGCCTGGCGGCCCGGAAGCCGCGGCACGCGGTGGGCCGCTCCGACGATCTGGAGCCGGGTGCCGGTGGCGATGGCCTCCCGGACCGCCTCCGCGACCTCGGCGTCGTCCGCCGGGGCCCAGTGGGGGGCGCGCGGCCCCTCGGCGGGCGGCACGGACGTCGGCGTCAACACGGCTTTGAACGGATTAAGGCGCCCTTCGGGATCGAAGACCCGCTTCATCCGCACCATCATGTCGAGCTCCTCGGGCCCGTACATGAGCGCCAGATTCTCGAGCTTGTCGATGCCGATCCCGTGCTCCCCGGTGATCGAACCGTTCCGGGCCACGCAGGCCTGGAGGATCTCGCGGTCGGCGGCCCGCATCCGCCCGACCTCCTCGGGGTCGGCCGGGTTGAAACTGATGTTGGGATGGAGGTTCCCGTCGCCGGCGTGGGCCACGGTGATGATGTTGACATGGTGCCGCTCGCCGATCCGGATGACCTCGGCGAGCATGTCGGCCAGCTTCGGCCGCGGGACGGTGACGTCCTGCACCCAGACGTGCTTCGAGTGCCGGGCCAGGGCCCCGTAGGCCGAGCGGCGGCCCAGCCACAGCCGGTCCGCCTCCGCCTGATTGCGGGCCGCTCGCAGCGTGAGGGCCCCGTCCTTCTGGGCCAGCTCGGCGATGCGCTGCTCGGCCTGGCGCCGCGTCTCGGCGTCGCCCTCCACTTCGATGAGCAGCACTGCGCCGGCGTCGGTGGGGTAGCCGGCGTGGACGAAAGCCTCCACCAGCCGGATGGACGCTTGGTCCAACAGTTCGAGGCAGGACGGCTCCACGTGCTCCGCGATGAGCCGGCTCACCGTGCGCAGGGCCGACTCCGGATCCGGATAGGTCACGAGCAGTGTCGCTGTGCCCTGCGGCAGGGGACGCACGGCCAGGTCCGTCTCCGTGAGGAGCATCAGCGTGCCCTCCGACCCGCACACGAGGCCGGTGAGGTCGAGCTCGCCCGGCAGATCGCGGCGCTCCAGGCGGACCGGGGTGCCGTCGACCAGA
Organism: Actinomycetes bacterium; assembly: GCA_023565505.1. Classification (GTDB taxonomy): domain Bacteria; phylum Bacillota; class Sulfobacillia; order Sulfobacillales; family JAIMBI01; genus JAIMBI01. The sequence goes on from JAIMBI010000009.1 coordinate 55,954, forward strand.
TAGCCGGCCACGCCGATGAGGTGGTTCGTGGTGACGCCGTACTTCACGCAGTGAGGGCCGCCCGAATTCTCGGAGACGTTGCCGCCCAGCGTCGAGATTCGGTGGCTGGCCGGGTCGGGCGGATAGAACAGGCCGAAGCGCGCCAGCGCCGCCTGGGCTTCGGCGTTGACCACGCCAGGTTCGGCTATCATCCGCAGGGCATCCGTCTCGATGCGGACGATCCGCTTCAGACGCGCCATGGAGACCACGACGCCGCCCACGAGCGGGATGGTGCCCCCGCTCAGGTTGGTCGCAGCCCCGCGTCCGATGACGGGCAGCCCGTATCGCGCGATGACGGCGAGGACCGGCCCCACCTGCTCCGGCTTCTCCGGGATGACCACGGCGTCGGGCCAGTAGCGTTCGCCGGTGGCGTCATAACTGTATGCGATGAGTTCGCTCGGTTCGTGGAGCACGTTGGACGGCCCCACAATCGCCGCCAGCTCCGCGACCAACCGGCGCCGCTGCTCGGGATCCGGCCCGGGCGGGCGGGGCGCCACGTAGGGGCGCTGTTGCTGACCCCACAACTGTATGACCGACATAGACCCTGGTGCCCGGGGCTTGACGCGGACCCTGATCAAGGGTCCTCCCCGACCAGGTTCTCGCCCCTTTCCGAAGAGAATTTCCCCGAGGCAGGATGACCGTCGGGGAAGACCGAAGCCTGTCGGCCCCGCCGGGGTTTCCGGTCGGGACGCCTCGCTTCACCCACGGTCCATCTTAACATTCCGGGGTTCGGAAAACCGCGACGGCCCCTCGGTTGTCCCATGGAGACGCGCGGAGGATCTGGATCCGGGCGCCACGACCGCAGGGCCGGCGGTCCGAGGGGACCGGGACGCGGCGCCGCCGGGCCGTGGCGGGACGAGACGGCGCCGCGGCGGCCAGCTGACGGGGCCGGAGGCGCCGGGCAGCCCGTGGGCCTCCTCGGGAAAGGGTGAGGTCCCGGTCGTGGCGCCCCCGTAAACGTGGCGGCTTTGCCGTCGGCGGATTAAACTGGGGGGAGGCGGCCCTGGGCGGAGATCCAGGGAGGTTTACGCCGGCCCCCGCACGGCGGCGCGAAGGGCGGCCGGATCGGTCGGTCCGGAACCCGGGCGAGGGTTTCGGGTGGCATGGCCCGGCGCGGGCGGCGGGGATGGCCGTGCCGGCGGTGGGCGACCCACGGTCCCCGCCGCGCCGTGGGTGGGGTGCCGCCGACGCCCGGTGTCGGACTCGTGTGCGTGTCCGGTCACGCGGCCTCCTGGCGTTTGCCGTCTGCGTCTGTCCGGGACGTCGGCGGTCTGGCTCCGGCGGGCCGGCACCGGTCGGCCCGGTCGCCGGGGAACGGAGGCCGGCGCGTGTTATCATGGTAACACCCAATCCTGTCCATCTGGGGTCCAGCCGGCAACGGCTAGAGGGAGGCGTACCGATGGCTCTGGAACTGACGATCACCGACAAGGCGACCCAAGCGTTCAACCACTTGGCGGACGAGCGGGGGGCCACTTACGTCCGCGTCTGGGCGGGCCAGGCCTGCGGCTGCGGGCGCATCGGCTACCGGATGGCTTTGGAGGACGCGCCGGCGCCGGAGGACCTGCTCATCCCCGCGGGGGTGGTCCAACTCGTCGTGGCGCCGGAGTCCGCCCCCTTGCTCGACGGCGGCGTCATTGACTACGTGGACGAGCCGATGCAGTCCGGGTTCACGATTCATAACCCGAACAACCAGACCAGCTGCGGGTGCGGCGGACACCACTGAGACGGCGCGGGACGGCCCGCGCCGCTTCGTCTTCACGCGAAGAGGTCGGGATCCCAGTCCAGGACCAGCCGGTGGCGGCCGTCCGGGTCCGGGCGGACGAGATAGTCCCGGTACCGGGCCGCCACGGTCGGGTCCGGCACGATCCAGTGCAGCACGTAGCACCCTTTCTGATCCAAGAGACGGTACAGGTCCGACCAGGCGGCCTCCTCCGAGGGACTGCCCGCGCTCCACAGCACCAGGTCCTGGGCCTCGGCGCGTCCGGCGAGGTAGGCGGCGTCCGCGCCGGCGTAGCGGGCGGCCGCGCGCAGGCGGGCGCAGGCGGGGTCCGACCCGTCCAACGTGCCGGGAGGCACAGGGCCGACCACCTGGGTTGCATGCCCGGCGAAGAGCCCCAGGCGCGCCACCTGTTCCCACAGGCGGTTTCGTTCCGGGAACACCAGCCACAGGGTTCCAAAGTCCGCGGGAAGCCACGCCGGCCACCCCTCCCGGTTCATCTGCCCACCCTCTCTTGCGGTTTTGCCCCGGGGAGTCGGGTACCCGGACCGCCCGGGAGCGGCGGCTTCCGGTGCCGGACGGCGCCGAGACCCATGGCCAAGACGGTTAGGCCCCAAATCCCCACCGAACGGTGCACCAGGGCCGAAAGGCTGCCCACGGTCCACAGCGCGGCAAGCCAGGCGACGGTGCCGGCGGTGGCGAGCCCGACCAGCAGGCGGCCGCCGGCGGCAGCTTCGTAGTATAGCAGGACGACGACGAGCCCCTGAACCCCCATGGCGGCCGTGAAGCCCACGACGTACGGCAGGAGCGGAAAAAAGGCCGTGCCGAGCGTCAGCCGCACGATGGGCGGGCCGGCGGCCGCATACACCGCCAGCCCAGCCAGTCCGAGGGCGGCGGTGAGGGCCAGCGCGCGTGCCAGGTAGGCGGGTCCGCGGGCAGGATCCCTCTGCGCGGTGCTGAGCAGCACCGCCCCGATGGCCCCGCTGAAATAGGCCGGGGCCCGGCCCAACGTGGCCAGGCCGCTGTACAGACCCGCCGCCACGGGCGGTAGGGCGTGCTTCACCACGAGGACGTCGGCCGTGGTCATGACCGTGATCATCAGCCCGACCCAGCCGGCCCGGCCAAGCCCCCCGTGGCGGATCCGACCTTCCCCGGCCGCCCGGCCCAGGGCGCGCCGGGCCAGGACGACCGCGAATCCGGTGACGGCGGCGGTCAGGACCGGCATCAGGGCCACGAGACCGGTCAGGCCCCAGCCCGCCAGCGCCGTGATGCCCGCCCCGCCGGCGCGGCTGACGGCGTCCAACGCCAGCAGCACCCCGACCGGCACGAACCGTCCGGCCCATTGCAGCACGCCGACGGCGACACCGTAAAGGAAGGCCGGGACCACCGCCAAGCCGGCGAGGCGGAGGAGTCCCACGGGCAGGCGGAATACGGCGGCGAGGCGGCCCGCCGCCGCGGCGGCGGCCAACCCCAAGAGCGCGCCCAGGGCCAGGGCGAGCGCCGCCGTGCGGCCGAAGGTTCGCGGGCTCTCCCCCGCGCGCGTGAACACGACGGCCACCGCGGCGACCGGCAACTCGAGCAGCGTCACGACCGTGCCGAGACCGGCCAGGACCCCGTAGGCGGCCGGCCCGAGCAGCCGCGCGACCACCACGTGGTACAGGACGTTCCCGAGTCCCGCGGCCAGGGCTCCGGCATTGAGCCAGAGCGTGTCCCGCCAGAACCGCGCCGGCCCCTCCCCCGTCCCCTGACCCGTCGGCATCGGTACAGGCACGCCTCCGCGCGTTGCGCCGGGGCCGGCGGCGGGCCGGCGGTCGGGCAACGTTCTTTGGTAGTGCGGGAACGGCCGTCCGCCCCGGGCGGTCGGCCCCGGTCCGCTTCCGTTCGGAGGAAGTTTCGCCCGTCCGGGGCCGATCCCCTGCGCCGCCGGTCAGCGCTTGGCGACGGGGTGGATCTGCTGGATGAGCTGCTGCAGCAGGGAGGCGTTCTGGTAGCCCAGTCGCCAGACGGCGAACCCCCGCAGGTGGTGGGCCTTGCCCCACTGGATCTTGCTCGCCAGGCCTTGCGGCGTCTCCCACCAAGCCGTGTGCAGGAGACCCCGGTCGTCGGTGTACGAGGCGGTCATCTCCTGGCTGGACGGGTCGTAGTGTGCCCGGGTCGCCAGAGCCGACGGGATGGCCGAGATCGGGAGGGTCTCGGCGTGGGTGGTGCCGCCGAGCCAGTCGTAGCCGTACCATGCCAGCCCCATGTCCAGCCGGTCGGCCGGGATGAACCGTAGGAGCCGCGTGATCTTGGCCTCGGCCCAGTCGGTGGCCGCCACCGGGCCCGGCGTGGAGCCGCTGTCGTGCTGGTCGTAGCTCATGACGACATAGGCGGTGACTTCTCGGTTGAGGCGGGCGAAGTCGTAGGCCCCGCCCGAGGCGGGCACGATGTCGAGATAAATGGCCGTGTTATGCGGCAGGAAGTCCTTCAGGTCGATGATGAAGGCCGTGAGATCGCGGGCGTACTGCGTCTGGGGCGGCTCAAAGTCGATGTCCACGCCCGCGTAGTGATGCTGGCGCACCAGCGAGGAGATCTGGCGCACGATCATCAGCCGGTCCCACAGGGACGCGAGGAACGTCTGCGGGCCCGGCGTGTTGAACAGCGGCGCCACCGGAATCCCAAGCGAGGCGACCTGGGCGGCGATGGCCGGATCCACGCGGTCGACGATCCGGCCGTCCGGCTCGATGGAGTACCAGAACGGCGCGAACACCGAGATGGCGTTGCGGTACCGCGGCAGGGGGTCCAGCGCGGTGTCCGTCCCCGCGGCCCAGAACCCGATGACCTCCGGAGCCGGGGCCGGCCGGGGCGACGCCCGGCCCGCCGTGCCGCACCCGCCCAGGACCACGGCCCATAGGACGGCCAGCGCCGCCGCACGTCCCCGTCTCGCCACACGACTTCACCTCGGCCACAGTATCGGCCCGAGGCGGTCCCGTTAGTCGGCCTACTGCCGGAGCTTGCGCAACTCCGGGATGAGGCGGTCGTTGAGGACCCGGATGTGCGTGCCCTTCATCCCGAGGGAGCGCGACTCGATGACCCCTGCGCTCTCGAACTTGCGGAGCGCGTTGACGATGACCGAGCGGGTAATGCCGACCCGGTCGGCGATCTTGGACGCCACCAGCAGTCCTTCCGGCCCGTCCAGCTCGTCGAAGATGTGCTGGACGGCCTCGAGCTCCGAATACGAGAGGGTCCCGATAGCCACCTGGACGGCGGCCTTGCGCCGCGCCTCCTCCTCCATCTCCTCCGCCTTGGCGCGGAGCATCTCCATCGCCACCACGGTGGCGCCGTACTCGGCCAGCAGGAGGTCCTCCTCGCCGAACTGGCGACCAAACCGCGAGACCACGAGGGTCCCGAGGCGTTCGCCGGCTCCGTTGATGGGGATGAGCGTGGTGATCTTGTTCTCGTAGATGCACGCCCGGTCGTGGAAGAACACGCACCGGCGGGCCTCCTGGGAGATGTTGGGCGACGTCTCCTCGACCTTCAGCAGCCCGTTGTTGTAGGACGCGGGAAACGCCTTGTGCGCCAGCACCTCCTGCAGCATGATGCTGCACTCGAACGAGTCCAGGAGCGCGTACCCGACGACCTCGCCGGTGCGGGTGACGACGTAGATGTTGGCCTCGATGAGGTCCGACAGCATCCGCGCCATCTGCTCGAAATCCACCGACTGCCCCGCCGTCTTCTGCAGCAACCGGTTCAGGCGACGCGTCTTCTCGAGCAGTTCCTGCATGCCGTTTCCCCTTCCCGTCGCTGACTGGCCCCCACGGCGGAATTATATCACAATATGCCCCGGACCTCGTAACAATTCAGAGAATATATCGATTGACGTCAACCGCCTCGGCGACCGACTTCAGGCGTTCGTCGACATACCCCGCGGTGATGGTCACGGTCTGCCCCTTCAGGCTCGGCGCGTGGAAGCTCAGTTCCTCCAGCACGCGCTCGAGGATCGTGTGCAGGCGCCGTGCGCCGATGTTCTCCACCTCCTGGTTGACCCGCGCCGCGTACTGCGCCATCCGCTCGATGGCTTCGGGGGTGAACTCCAGAGTCACGCCCTCGGTGGCCAGCAGCGCTTGGTACTGGGTGATGAGGGAATGATGGGGCTCGACGAGGATGCGGACGAAATCGGCCTCCGTCAGGGGTTCGAGCTCCACCCGGATGGGAAACCGGCCCTGCAGCTCCGGGATGAGGTCCGATGGCTTCGAGACGTGGAAGGCGCCGGCGGCGATGAACAGGATGTGGTCGGTGCGCACCGGGCCGTACTTGGTCATCACCGTGGACCCTTCCACGATGGGCAGGATGTCCCGCTGCACGCCCTCCCGGGACACGTCGGGTCCGATGGCGTTTCGGCTCGAGGCGATCTTGTCGAACTCGTCGATGAAGATGATGCCCTGCTGTTCGGCCCGGAAGATGGCCTCGGCCTGGGCGGCGTCGTTGTCGATGAGCTTCTGCGCCTCTTCCTGGGTCAGGACCTTGCGTGCCTCGGCGACCGTCATCCGCCGGCGCTTCGTGCGCCGCGGCAGCAGCCCCTGGAGCATCTCCCCGAGATGGCTCTGCATGTCGTCGGGCGTCCCGATGCCGACCACCGGGAGCGGCGGGGCCTGGTCCTCCACCTCCACCTCGACGATCTCGCGCTCCAGTTCGCCGCGTCTGAGCCGCTCCCGCATCGCCTGGCGGCGGGCTTCCGCCTGGGCCACGGCCTGGCGATCGGGAGGCGGCTCCGGGGTCCGGCTGGGACCGCCGAACAACTGCTCGAACGGGTTGCGGAAGCCGGCGGCGGGCTTGGGCACGGGGGCCAGGGCGTCCAGGATCCGCTCCTCGGCCTGCCGCTCCGCCTGTTCCCGGACGTCCTGGACGCGTTCCTCCTTCACCATGCGCAGGCTGACTTCCACCAGATCCCGCACCATGGTGTCGACGTCCCGGCCGACGTACCCGACCTCGGTGAACTTGGTCGCCTCGACCTTGACGAACGGCGCGCGCACCAGCCGGGCCAGGCGCCGCGCGATCTCCGTCTTGCCGACGCCGGTCGGCCCAATCATCAGAATGTTCTTAGGATAGACGTCCTCCTGTAGCGCCGGGTCCAGCTGGGCCCGACGCCAGCGGTGCCGGAGCGCGTTGGCCACGGCCCGCTTGGCGGCCGCCTGGCCAACGATGTAGCGGTCCAGTTCCGCGACGATCGCGGCCGGGGTGAGTTCTGCCTCGTCCATCGGTCTGTCCCTCCCGGGCTACGCCTCCAGCGTCTCGATGGTCAGATGGTGATTGGTGAACACGCAGATGTCGGCGGCGATGTCGAGCGACCGGCGCACCAGTTCCTCCGGGTCGCCGTCGGGCCAGGCCTGAGCGAAAGCCCGACACGCCGCCAGCGCGTAGGCCCCGCCCGATCCGACGGCGGCGATGCCGTCGTCCGGTTCGATGACGTCGCCGGCGCCGGACAGAACCAGGAGCGTACTGCGGTCGGCGACCACCAGGAGCGCCTCGAGGCGGCCCAGGGTGCGGTCAGTGCGCCAGTCGCGGGAGAGCAGGACCGCGGCACGGGCGAGCTGACCCCGGGTTTCCTCGAGCTTGGCCTCGAAGCGCTCGAAGAGCGTCAGGGCGTCGGCTACCGCCCCGGCGAAGCCGGCCAGCACGGTGCCGTGGTACAGCCGCCGCACTTTACGGGCCGTGCTCTTCAGGATGGTCGCCTGGCTCAGGGTGACTTGTCCGTCGCCGCCGATGACCGCCTTGCCGCGCCGGATCATCCCCAGAATGGTCGTCCCGTGGATGCGGGTCGGCGACGGCGCGGGGGTGTGCATGGGCATAGATGGCCTCCAATCGTTCACGGGACACGTGGGTGTATACCTGGGTGGTGGCCAGGCGCCGGTGCCCCAGGAGCTCCTGGACGACGCGCAGATCCGCGCCGCCGTCGAGCAGGTCGGTGGCGAAGGCGTGCCGGAGCTTGTGGGGGCTGAAGGCCGGCGTGATGCCGGTCCGGCGCTCGGCCGCGGCGAGGATACGCCCCACGGCGCGGACCGACAGGCGGGTGCCGCGCCGGTTGACGAACAGCGCCGCGGTGTCGGACCCGGCGAGGTGCGGGCGGCCTTCGGCCAGATAGCGGGCCAGGGCCGCCCGGGCCTTCTGCCCGAAGGGGACCACGCGTTCGCGGCCCCCTTTGCCTCGGACGCGGACGAGGCGCGCGTCCAGGTCGAGATCCGCCACGTCGATCCCCACCGCCTCGGCGGCCCGCAGGCCGGCCCCGTACAGCAGCTCCAAGAGCGCCTGCTCGCGGAGGCGGAGGGGATCCGCGGGAGCCGGGCCGAACAGGCGCTCCACCGCCGCCCGGGGCGGGACCCGGGGAAGCGGCGGACGGAAACGCGGCGCGACCAGAGCCTCCGCGGGATTGTCGGCCCGGCGGCCTTCCCGCTCGAGCCATCGGTAGAACGAGCGGACCGCGGCCAGGCTGCGGGCCGCCGACCGGCGCGAGAGGCCGCGCGCCGCCAGCCCGGCGGCCCAGCGGCGGAGATCCGCGACCCCGGCGGCCACGGGATCGCCCACCCCGGCCACCAACGCCTCCAGGTCGTGCCGATAGGCGCGGAGGGTGTGCGGCGAGGCGCCGCGCCCCACCCGCAGGTATTCCAGGAAGGCCTCCACCGGATCCGCTTCAGCCATGTCGTCGCGACCTTCCCGTCGGGTCTACTGGGCCCGTTGCTCCTCGTAGCCGCAACCCTCGCGGACGCATGTCAGCGCCTCCTGACCCCCCCGGCGGCGGACCGCCAGGAACGCCCCACAGCGGGGACAGGTCTTGTCGCTCGGCCGGTACCAGGTGACGAAGCGGCAGGCAGGATATCCGCTGCAGCCGTAGAAGATCCGGCCCTTCCGGCTCCGCCGGACAACGACCGGCTTGCCGCACACCGGGCAGGCGGCGCCCGTCTTCTCCAGATAGGGGCGGGTGTGCTGGCACTCGGGGTACCCCGAGCAGGCCAGGAACCGTCCGAACCGCCCGTGTTTGACCACCATCGGCCGGCCGCACACCTCGCAGACCTCGTCCGTGACCTCCGTCGGCAGTTCCACCGGGCCGGCGGCGGCCTCGGCCTGGTGGAGGTCCCGCGCGAAGTCGCGGTAGAAACGGGCCAGCACCTCGCGCCAGGGCTGCTCGCCGGCCTCGATGCGGTCGAGCTGCTCCTCCATCTCCGCCGTGAACTTCACGTCCACGATATGCGGGAAGAACTCCTTCAAGAGGGCCACCACCACGTGGCCCAGCTCGGTGGGCACCAGCCGCCGCTCCTCGCGCCGCACGTAGTCGCGCGCCAACAGCGTATCGATGATGGGCGCGTACGTGCTCGGCCGCCCGATGCCCAGCTCCTCGAGCGTCTTGACCAGGGAGGCCTCGGTGTACCGCGGCGGCGGCTCGGTGAAGTGCTGCGTGGCCCGGAGATCCACCAGGGACACGGCGTCCCCGGTCGGCCAGAGCGGGAGCGGAGCCTCCGGGGCGTCGTCGTCGGTGTCGGCGTACAGCGTGGTATACCCGGGGAACTTGAGCTGCTGGCCGTGGGCCCGGAACAGGTGGGCACCGGCGTGGATCTCCACCGTCACCGTGTCATAGACTGCCGGGGCCATCAGACTCGCCACAAACCGCTCCCAGATGAGCCGGTACAGGCGGTACTGGTCCCGGGTCAGGGCATTTTTGAGCTTGTCGGGATGGCGGGCCACGGAGGTCGGCCGGATGGCCTCGTGCGCCCCCTGGACCCCCGGCCGCTCCTTGACCCGCCGCGGCGCGCCCACATAGTCCGCGCCGTACACCTCGCGGATGTACCCCCGTCCTTCCTCCTCGGCCGTGGCCGCTACCCGGGCGGAGTCGGTGCGGATGTAGGTCACCAGCCCCACCGTGCCCTCCCCCGGCACTTCGAGGCCCTCGTACAGCTGCTGGGCGATCTGCATCGTCCGCTTGACCGTGAGCCCCAAGCGGCGGGAGGCCTCCTGCTGCAGCGTGGAGGTCGTGAAGGCCGGCGGGGCGTGGCGGCGCCGCTCGCGCTGCCGCACGCTGCCCACCGTCCACGGCCCCGGGCGCACGTCCGCCTCCAGGGCTTCCCGCCGGTCGGGCGGGATGCGGCCCTTGTCGCCCCAGGGTCCGACGTACTGCGCGACGAGCCGCTCCCCGCCGCGCTCCACCTCGGCCTCGAGCGTGTAGTACTCTTCCCGGACGAAGCGGCGGATCTCCTCTTCGCGTTCGACCAGGAGCCGGAGCGCGGTGGACTGCACCCGGCCGGCCGACAGGCCCGGGCGCACCTTGCGCCAGAGGAGCGGGCTCAGTTGGTAGCCGACCACGCGGTCGAGGATGCGCCGCGCCTGCTGGGCGTCGATGAGGCCCTGGGCCAGCGGACGCCACTGCTTCATCGCCCGCTGGACGGCTTCCTTCGTGATCTCGTGGATCTCGACGCGCCGGACCCGGTCGCGGTCGAGGCCGAGCACTTCCGCCAGATGCCAGGAGATGGCCTCGCCTTCGCGATCGGGGTCGGTGGCCAGGTACACCTGGTCCGCCTTGCGGGCGGCGTCCCGGAGTCCCTTCACGATCTGACCCTTACCCCGGATGGTGATGTACTTGGGTTCGAAGCCGTGCTCCACGTCGACCCCGAACTGGCTCTTTGGCAGGTCCCGGACGTGGCCCATGGACGGCATCACCTGGTAGCGCTTGCCGAGAAACCGGCTGATGGTACGGGCCTTGGCAGGCGATTCCACGATGATGAGCGGCTTCGACAACCCTCGTTCCCCCTTGCTGGTCGCCTTATTATAGCAAAGCCCCTTTTGCCAGATTCTTCTTCCCCCGGCAGCGGTCCCCTCAGCGCGCGTGCCACGGTCCGACTCCGAGCGTTCCGACCCTTGTCTTCGGAGATGTCGCCGAACGGGTCCTGTCGAGCGGTGACAACCGGTGGCGCGCCTCGTAAGATGGACGCGTTAGTCCAAGCTTGGTTGGCCACTAAAAATCCACGACGCTCGGCCGAATCGCGCCCGTCGCGTACGGGGGAGTCCAGCTCGGCTGCGGTGAATCCGGACGCTGTCCGGTAGGGCCTTATTCCTTCGCCCGAACCATCATGCTAACCCCGGAGGCCTCAGGAAGGAAGGGAACCTCTCGCGCATGTCGACACGTCCATGGGCGGCCGCCGTCGGATTGGCCGGCGGGGCGCTGCTCTGGGGGCCGGCGGCCCATGCCCAGACGCCGATGTACCAGATTCGCCCCCGCGACACCCTCGACGCCATCGCGAACCGCTTTCACGTCTCCGTCGCCGACTTGGTCGCTTGGAACCATCTCGCCGACCCGAACCGCATCGAGACCGGGGCCTGGCTGGTGGTCGGCCCGCCCGATCCCGCGCCGGCGGCGCCGACCGGACCCTCCCGCTACGTCGTCCAGCCGGGCGACACGCTAAGCGCCATCGCCGCCCGCTTCGGGACGACGGTGGCCGCCCTGGCCGCCGCGAACCACCTCGCCGACCCGAATCTCATCCTTGCGGGCCAAGTGCTGACCGTTCCCGGGCCCGCGGCGGTGTCGGCGGCGGCCGCCGCGCCCGCGGCGACCACCACGTCCGCCACGTACGTCGTGCAGCCGGGCGACACGCTAAGCGCCATCGCCGCCCGCTTCGGGACGACGGTGGCCGCCCTGGCCGCCGCGAACGGGCTGGCGAATCCCAACCGGATCCTGGTCGGACAGACGCTCCGCGTGCCCGCCGCGCCCGCGCCTGGGGCGCTGGCCACGGCGTCGGCGTCCGCCGCGCCGGCTCCGGCCGCGCCGGACGTCTCCCTCGGGCAGGCCGTGACGCGGCTCGCGCTGGAGGAGATCGGGGCGCCTTACGCGTGGGGCGGGTCCACCCCGTCCGGCTTCGACTGCTCGGGCCTGGTCCAGTGGGTGTTCGCCCAATACGGGGTGGACCTGCCGCGGACGAGCTGGGCCCAGTTCGATGTCGGAACGCCGGTGTCCTGGAACAATCTGGAACCGGGAGACCTGGTGTTCTTCTCCACCTATGCCCCGGGGGCGTCGCACGTCGGCATCTACGTGGGCGCGGACGGGCCCTACGCCCGGGCCTTCGTCGCCGCCGACAATCCCGCCACGGGCGTGATTCTCAACAACCTCGACGGGGCCTATTGGCGCGCCCGGTTCGTGGGCGCCCGCCGCGTCGCGCCCTGAACCTCCGGCGGGGAGTCGGCGGCGGCCGGCTCCCCGTCCCGGCCCCGGGCGAGGAACGTCCGCCGGTGCGCCGGCGTGGGCCCGTGACGCGCCAGCGCCGCCCAATGGGCGGCCGTGGCGTACCCCTTGTGGCGGTCGAAGCCGTAGGCCGGATAAACGGCGTGCAGCGCCTCCATGTACCGGTCCCGCAGCACCTTGGCCACCACCGACGCGGCCGCGACCGACGCCGAGCGGGCGTCGCCCTCCACCAGGGCCTCGACGGGCACCGACAGCCGCAAGGACACCGCATCGGTCAGCACCCAGTCCGGGGCGACGGGCAACGCCGCGACGGCCCGCTCCATCGCCAGGGCGGACGCGCGCAGGATGTTCAGCCGCTCGATGGTCCGCGGCCCGGCGGCGCCCACGCCGATGAGCGCCCCTCCGTCCAGCAGCCGGCGGTAGAGGGCGAGACGTTGGCGGGGCGTCAGGGTCTTGGAGTCGTCCAGACCGCAGAACGTCCCCCCCGGCGGCAGGATTACCGCCGCCGCCACCACCGGGCCGGCGAGCGGCCCGCGCCCGACCTCGTCCACCCCGGCCACCCGGACGCCCTGCGCCCAGAAGTACCGTTCCCGGGCCGTGAGAGCTTCCCACCGAGCGCGATCCCGTTCATTCACCGGGCGGCCACTCCAGGGTGAGGCGCCCGAGTCGGCCTTGCTGGAACGCCGCGATGACCGCCTCGGCGGCGCGTTGCCGGTCCACGCCGCCGCCTCGCCCGATGATGCCCCGCATATGGCCGAACCGGTCCAGCGGGTCGTCGCCTCCCGAGGCGGCCTCGCCGCCGGTGACCGGAGAGGATTGGGTCGGATCCGGCGGTGTCCCGCCGAGGGCCTGAAGGAGCCGCAGGGCGAGGTCTTCAGCCTCGGACGGGTCGAAGCCGACGGCCCCGAGGACCTTGAGCCGCCAGTCCCGTTCCTGCGCCCGGGCCAGGACCCCGGGCAAGTCGAGCCACTCCCACCGGCCGCGACGGACCCATTGGGGTCCCCGCGTCACGCCCGGCCGGTTGGCCGTCCGCAGGTGGGCTCGGCCCAAGAGGTGGTTCAGGAGGGTGGACTTGCCCAGGTTGGGCAGGCCCACCACGGCGGCGCGGCGGACGGTCGTCGGCCGCGCCGCGGTCTCGAGCCGCCGCAACAGCCGCGCGGCCTCCTCCGGGCGCGTGGCGGTGAGGGGCACGGCCACCTCTCCCCGGGCGTCGAAATAGCGCGTCCAGGCGTGGGTGGCCGCCGGGTCGGCGAGGTCGGCCTTGTTGAGCACCAGCACCACCGGACATGTCCCCATCCACGTCCGCATGCGCTCGTAACGGGTCAGAAGCGGCGCTCGCGCGTCGACCACCTCGATGATGACGGACAGGTACCGGACCACCCGGCGGATGGTCTCCGCCGTGTGGGCCATGTGCCCCGCCCGCCAGTCGGAGCGGCTCATGCTAGAGCGGGTGGAAGTCGCCGAACGGCCACCACACGACGAAGGCCTCGCCGCGGACGGCCGATTCCTTCAGGAACCCGAAGTAACGGCTATCGTAGCTGTCGGGGCGGTTGTCGCCCAGCACGAAGAGGGAACCCGCCGGTACGCGCCGCGGGCCGTAGTTGTAGGCGTAGTTGCGACGGAGGTAGGGCTCGTCCAGCTTCCGGCCGTCGAGGTAGACCTGGCCCTGCCGGATGCTGACGACCTCCCCGGGCGTGGCGATGACCCGCTTGATCCAGTCCTCGCCGGGGATGACGGGCGAGCGGAACACCACGATCTGCCCCGTCCGGGGAGGCTCGAACAGGTACGCCAGCTTGAAGACCAGCACTCGTTGGCCGTTCAGCAGGGTCGGGTACATCGACGATCCGGACACCTGGAACGACTCCACGACGAACGTCCGGAGCAAGAATGCCAGCACGAGCGCGAGCAGGATGGTCTCCGCCGCCTCGAGCCAGGCGGGCCGCGTCTTGCGGCGCGCCGGTGTCGTCAACGGCCCACCTCCCCGGCCAAGCCTCCCCGTTGCTGGGCGGCCGGGGATCAGCGGCGCTCCTTGATCCGGGCGGCCTTGCCCCGCAGGTTGCGGAGGTAGTACAGCTTCGCGCGCCGCACCTTCCCCCGCCGAAGCACCTCGATCTTCTCGATCCGGGGCGAGTGGATGAAGAACGTGCGCTCCACGCCCACGCCGTACGACACGCGCCGGACGGTCATGGTCTCGTTGACGCCACCCGACTTGCGGGCGATGACGACGCCTTCGAAGGGTTGCACGCGCTCCCGGTTGCCCTCGCGGATGCGGACGTGCACGCGGACCGTGTCGCCCGGGCGGAAATCCGGCAGATCCGACCGGAGCTGCTCCTGTTCCAAGAGACGAATCAAATCCACCGCGCTCTGCCTCCTAAGTCCCGGTCAGTATAGCATGCGGGCGCGTTGCCAGTCAATCGCCGCGGTCCTCCTCCGCCCCCGGGGCCGTCACGGCGGGAGCCGCCGCACCGGCCGCGGGCGTGCCGAACCACTCCGGCCGCAGGCGCCGCGCCTTGGCCTCGGCCTGCTCCCGGCGCCACGCGGCGATGCGGGCGTGGTGCCCGGACCGCAGCACGTCGGGCACCGCCAGACCGCGGTACACCAACGGGCGGGTGTACTGCGGCCCTTCGAGCCAGCGGGGATCCGGTCCGAAGGAGTCCTGGCGGGCGCCGTCGGGATCCCCGAGGACCCCCGGCAGAAGCCGCGTCACGCCGTCCACGATGGCCATGGCGGGGATTTCCCCCCCGGTGAGCACGAAATCCCCGAGCGACACCTCCTCCGCCTCCAGGAGGTCCACCACCCGCTCGTCGACGCCCTCGTAGTGTCCGGCGACGACGAGCAGGTACGGCCGCTCGGCCCAGGCCCGCAGCAGAGCCTGCGTCAGGGGACGGCCCTGGGCGGACGTCAGGATCACGGTGGGCGGATGGGGCACGTGGGCCATGGCCCACTCGGCCGCCTCCACGATCGGCTCCGGCCGCATCACCATGCCCGGACCGCCCCCGTAGGGGTAGTCGTCGGTCTGGCGGTGCCGGCCTACGCCGAAGGGCCGGAGGGGGACCAGCCGAATCCGCACCAAGCCCCGTTCCCGCGCCCGGCCGACGATGCTGATGTCGAAGGGACCCCGGAACATCTCCGGGAAGAGCGTCAGGATGTCAATCTGCATGGCGGCGGACGCTGGGGCCCGGGTTCGGCTCCCAGAGGGGATCCTGCAGGAGCCGCACGCGCCCCGCGGGCCAATCCAGGTCGACCCACGCCCGCACGAAGGGGACGAGGCTCCATCGGCCCTGCTCCTCCACTTCGATCACGTCGTGGGCCCCGGTCCGCCGCACGTGGCGGACGCGCCCCACCGGATGCCCGTCGCGGTCGACCACGGTAAGGCCGACGAGCTGAAACCAGTAGAACTCGTCCGCCCCCAAGGCGGGGAGATCGGCGACCGGCACCGACAGCACCGCCCCGACCAGACGCTCCGCCGCCGTCCGGTCGGCGATCCCCTGGACCCGGACCACCGGCAGGGCGCCGGCCACCCGGACCACGCGGGCCGGCCGCGGGTCCGGACCGAGGCGATCCACGATGACGGCGCGGAGCCATTCGGTCCAGCGCTCCGCGTGGTCGCTCGTGGGATACACCTTGAGGCCGCCGTCCAGGCCGTGGGCGGCGACCACCTCACCGATCTGCACCGTCTCCGTGTCCATGGGACACTCCTAAGACGACGCCCGTTCGGCCTTCTTCCGGGCGGCGAACTCCTTGAGCACGCCGGTCTTGCGCAGGAGAGAACGGACCGTGTCCGTCGGCTGGGCCCCGTGACCCATCCAATACAGGGCCCGTTCCTGGTCGACGTGGACCACCGCCGGATTCTTGGTGGGGTCGTAGTAGCCCAGCTGCTCGATGAAACGGCCGTCGCGCGGCGAGCGCGCGTCGGCCACCACGATGCGATAGAACGGTGCCTTCTTCGCGCCCATGCGGCGCAGACGAATCTTGACCATGAACCTGCCTCGCTCCTTGTCTCAGATACGGCCCAGCGGCCCGCCCGGGCCGACAAACGGCAGCTTCGGCCGCTTCTGGTTGGCCACCATGCGTGCGATGCGCCGCATCTCCTCGTATTGCTTCAACACCCGGTTGACGTCCTGCACGGTGGTCCCGCTGCCCCGGGCGATGCGCCGCCGGCGGCTGCCGTCGATGATCTGGGGGCGACGACGCTCCTTGGCGGTCATGGAGGACAGGATGGCCTCCACTCGCACCAGCGCCCGGTCGTCCAACTCGCCGCGGACCGCCTTCAACCGCGAGCCGAGACCGGGAATGAGCTCGGCCAGCTGGGACAGGGGTCCCATCTTCTTGAGCTGGCGGATCGCCTGGAGGTAGTCGTCCAGCGTGAAGTCGCCCCGCTCGACCCGCTCCGCCATCTCGGGCGGGGGCCCTTCTCCGATTGCCGCCTCGGCCTTCTCGATGAGGCTCAACACGTCGCCCATCCCGAGGATGCGGCTCGCCATGCGGTCCGGATGGAACGGCTCGAGCCCGTCGAGCTTCTCGCTCACCCCGACCAGCTTGACGGGCAGTCCCGTCGTCGCCTTGATCGACAGGGCGGCGCCCCCCCGGGCGTCGCCGTCGAGCTTGGTGAGCACCAGGCCCGTCAGCGGCAGTCGGGCAGCGAACGCCTCGGCCACCGTCACGGCGTCCTGTCCGGTCATGGCGTCGACCACCAACAGCGCCTCGTGCGGGGCGAGGCGTCGGACCATCTCCTCGAGTTCGCGCATGAGGGCCTCGTCGACGTGCAGGCGGCCCGCGGTGTCCACGATGACGATGTCCCGCGCCAGTTGCCGGGATTTGGCCACGGCCCCGGCGACCAGGTCCGGCGGGTCCAGGCCCGGCTCGTGGTGGACCGGCACGCCGACCTGCTGGCCGAGCTGCGTCAGCTGCTCGACCGCGGCGGGCCGGTGGACGTCGGCCGCCACGAGCAGGGGATGACGACCCTGACGGACGAACCAGCGGGCGAGCTTGGCGGCCGTCGTGGTCTTGCCGGACCCCTGCAGCCCCACGAGATAGATCACCGTCGGCGGGGTGGACGCGAGCCGGATGGGCGCCGTCTGGCCGCCGAGGAGCGCCACCAGCTCGTCGCGGACGATCCGCACCACGGCCTGGGCGGGCGTGAGGCTCTCCATCACCGCCTGCCCGACGGCCTGGGTCTCCACGCGCGCGACGAAGTCCTTCACGACGCGGAAGTTGACGTCCGCCTCGAGGAGGGCGAGCCGGACCTCCCGGAGGGCGTCCCGGACGTCCTTCTCCGTGAGACGGCCCTTCTTGCGCAGGGGAGCCAACGCCGCCTGCAGGCGTTCCGTCAGGGCATCGAACACGCGGGACTCGCCTCCTCTCGCCGTGATCCGGACGGCCGTGCGGTCCGCCGCCGGCTTGGCCGGCGGGCCCCAAAAAGCCACCCCCGACCAAGCCCCCGGGTCCGCCCGGGCGCGTGCGCGTCCATGCTAAATCGGACCTGGGCGGGTGTCAAGCCGCGGTGCACCCCGGCCGGCTCAGGCGCCGGAGGCCCCGGCGTCGACGATGGCCCGCACGAAGACGTCGCGGCGGAACGGCAGTAGGTCGTCGACGCCTTCGCCCACGCCGACCCACTTGACGGGCAGGGCCAGTTCCCGTTCGATGGCGAACACCACGCCGCCCTTGGCGGTGCCGTCCAGTTTGGTCAACACGATGCCGGTGGGCCGCACCGCCTCGGCGAATACCCGGGCCTGCTGGATGCCGTTCTGCCCGGTGGTGGCGTCGAGCACGAGGAGCGTCTCGTGCGGGGCGCCGGCGACTTCCCGGCCGACCACCCGCGCCACCTTGCCCAGCTCCTGCATGAGCGGCGTCTTGGTGTGCAGCCGTCCCGCCGTATCGATGAGCGCGACGTCGGCGTCGCGCGCCCGCGCTTTCTGCACGGTGTCGAAGGCCACCGCCGCGGGGTCCGCTCCGGCTCCCTGACGCACCACCTCCACCTTGAGCCGCTCGGCCCAGGTGGCCAGCTGTTCCACGGCGGCCGCGCGGAAGGTGTCGGCCGCGCCGAGGACCACCCGCCGGCGCCGGGCGAGGTGCTGGGCGGCCAGCTTGGCGACCGTTGTCGTCTTGCCGGTACCGTTGACCCCGATGACCAGCACCACGTGGGGGCGCTCGGTCCCCAAAGCCAGGGGATCGGGATCGTCCGGGGGCAACAGGCCGGCCAATACATCGGCCAGCAACCGACGCAGCTCCTCGAGCGAAACCGGCCGGTCCTCGGCCATCCGGGTCCGCAGTCGGCCGACGACGTCCTCCACCGTCCCCGGCCCCAAGTCGGCGGCATAGAGACTCGCCTCAAGTTCGTCCCAGAACTCCGGCGACACTTTGAGGCCGACGAGCTTCTTCCACCGGGTCTCGACCTGCGCCCGCGTGCGCTCCAGTCCGGCCCGGAACCGCTCCAGCAACGACGGCATGGTGTCCGCTGTCTCCTCTCCCCGTCAACCGGGTCCCGTCTTACGCCTCTAGGCTGTCCGTCCGCTCCGCGTCGTCCGTCCCGTCCTCGCCCGCCGCCAGGCGGACGGCGACCGGACGCGATACGCCGTGGCGGTCGGTCGTCAACCCCAGCAGGACGTCGGCCTGTTCCATGGTGGACTTCTGGTGGGTGACCACCAGATACTGCACGTGGCGCCGCCGGGCGAGGAACTGCGCGAACCGGCGGGCGTTGGCCTCGTCGAGACTCGCCTCGACTTCGTCCAACACCACGAGCGGCGCGGGATGCACCTCGAGCAGAGCGAACAGCCACGCCAGCGCGCCGAGGGCCTTCTCACCGCCCGACAAGGCGGACAGAGCCTGCGGGGTCTTGCCGGGCAGCCGCACCCACAGCTCGAGACCCGGTTCCGGTTCCTCCACCCGGCGGAATCCGCCCGTCGCGCCTTCGAGCAGCTCGGCCACCGTATGGGCGAACGCGGCCTCGAGCCGGTCCTGAGCCTCCCTGACCCGCCGGCCCACCGCCGCGTCGAGGTCGGCCAGCGTGGCCTCGAGTTCCCCCAGGGCCGTCTCGATGTCCTGCCGCTCCGCCGCCACGGCCTCCGCGCGGGCGGCGAGCTGCTCGTACAGCGCGAGGCTGCCGGGCGTGACGGGACCCAGCTCCCGCTCCGCAGCTTCCAGCGCCCTAAGCCGGCTCCGGGCGGCCTCCTCGTCGGCGACCGCCTCGTCCCGGGCGGCCTCCCCCAGGGCGGCCAACTGCCCGGCCGTCCGCTCGATCTCCACCGCGGCGCGCGACTGCTCGCGTTCGAGTTGTTCCGCCTCGCTCCGCAGGCGCGCGACGCGTTCCGTCCCTTCCGCGTATACGCGGCGGGTCGCGTCGGCGCGCGCCGCGAGATCCGCGAGCTCAGCCTTGAGCGCCGCGAGGTCTTCCTCCACCTCGGCGAGCGCCGCCTCGACCCGGTGCTCCTCGCGCACGAGTTCGTCGCGCTCCGCGGACAGGGCCCGCACCCGTTCCTCGGCCTCCGCCAGGCGGGCCCCGGCCTCCGCCTGGCTGCGTTCCCAGCCCGCCCGGAGGGTCTCCTGCTCCCGGCGGAACGCCTCCCACTGCGCCCATTCGGCGCTGCGCGCGGCCCGGACCCGTTCGGCCTCGTCGAGGGCGGCGCGGCTCGCCGCCCAGGCCGCCTCCAGCTCCTGCACGACGGCTTCGGCCCGGGCCACCTCGTCCGCTGTGACAGGCTCGTCGGCGTTGGCTAGGAGGGCCGACACCGTCCGGTAGGTGGCCACGGCCTGGGCCAAGGCGTCTTGGGCGGCCTGCCAGTCGGCCGCCACGGCCTCGGCCCGGGCCTCCTGCTCCCGGAGTTCGCGCTCGGCCCCCGCCAACAGCTCGGCCGCGCCCTCCAGCTGCGCCCGTTCCGTCGCCAGCTCCGCCTCGAGTCGCTCCAGTTCCTCCCGGCGCCCCCACGCCGCCTCCGCCCGGGCGGGCGAGCCGCCGGTGATGGCGCCGCCGGATTGCACCACCTGCCCGTCGAGGGTCACGATGCGGTACCGGAAGCCGGTCAGGCGCCCCACGGCGACCGCGTCGTCGAGGCGCTCCGCGACGAGCACCCGTCCCAGCACATGGGCGGCGGCGGTCCGCAGGCGCGCCTCCACGTGCACCAGGTCGAGCGCCCAGCCGACGACGCCTTCCTGCCGGACGAGGTCCCGGTCGTCCGGATGGGGCCGTTCCGGCCGGACGGTGTCGAGCGGCAGGAACGTCGCCCGTCCCAGGCCCCGCGCCTGCAGGTAGCGGACCGCGGCGCGGGCGTCGCGCTCCGATTCCACCACCAGGTATTGTCCCCGACCGCCCAGGGCGGCCGCCAACGCCACCCGCAGGCGGTCTTCCGTCCGGAGGACGCTGGCCACCGTGCCCAGCACGCCAGTCAGCTTGCCGGCGGCCTGGGCTTCCAGGACCGCCCGGACGCCCGGCGCGTAGCCGGCCGCTTCCGCCTCCAGCTGCTTGAGCACCCGCCAGCGGGCCTCCCGCTGGGCGAATCGCTCCGACCGGGCCTGGAGCTTCTGGCGCTCCGCCGCGACGAAATCCCGGAGGCGCTGGCGCTGCCCCGCCGCCAGCGCGCGCTCCGCGCCCACGGCGGACAACCGCGCCTGGGCTTCTTCGACGAACCGGCGGCAGCGCCGGGACGCGTCCTCGAGGTCGTCGACCGGCCCGACGAGGTCCCGCAGCTGGGTCAGGAGCCGCTCGCGGGCCCGGGACCGGTCCGCCAGGGCGGCGGCCCGGTGCCGGGCCTCGCCCAGCACGCGCTCCCGCTCCGCCAGTTCGGCCCGAAGGCGCTCCACCTCGGCGGCGAGGCGTTCGGCGGCCCGGCGGATGGCCTCGCCCTCGGCCGGATCGCGCCAGACGGGGCGTTCGGCCTGGCTCCGCCGGAACGCCTCCCGGGCGGCGTGGCGCGCCTGCTCGGCCGCCATGCGGAGCGTCTCGATCTGAGCCCGGCGGTCGCTCAAGGCTTCCCGTCGGCCCCGCCACCGCTCCCGTTCCCGTTCCCGTTCCCGCTGCGCCGCCTCGAGCGTGCGCAACCGGGCCTCCAGCGCCTCGAGGGCCGCCCGGGCCGCCTCGGTCTCGGCTTCGGCCTCGGACCGGGTCCGCCCCAACGCCGCGGCCCGCTCCGCCGCCGCCCGCCGGGCGGATTCCAGGGCGGCGAGCCGGGCCGCGAGTCGCCGCGCCTCGGCAGCCTTCAGGCCGCGTTCGAGACGGTCCCGTTCGGCAGCGAGGGCCCGGGCCCGCCGTTCCACGTCCGCCGCCGGGGCCACCGCCTCGAGTTGCCGGCGTAGGTCCCGTTCCAGGTCCGCCGCCCGACGCAGGTCCGCCCGGGCCCGTTCCAGCTCCGCCAAGGTCTCCCGGCGGCGGACGCGGTAACGGGTCGCGCCCGCCGCCTCCTCGAGCTGGTCCCAGCGGTCTTTCGGCCGCTGCAACAGGACCGCTTCGACCCGTCCCTGGCCGATGATGGCATAGGGCGACTGACCTAGGCCGCTGTCGAGGAAGGCGTCGGTGACATCCTTGAGGCGCACCGGGCGACCGTTCAGGAGATATTCGCTGTCGCCGCTGCGGAAGAGGCGTCGGCCCACCACCAGGGTCTCGGGCCAGTGCGGCACGGCGCCGTCGGAATTGTCGAACTCCAACACGACCTCGGCGACCTGGGCGGGCCGCCGCGGACCGGAGCCGGCGTAGAAGAGGTCCGTCCAGCGCTCGATGCGCAGTTCCCGCGGGCGCTGTTCGCCGAGGGCCCAGCGGATGGCGTCGACCACGTTGCTCTTGCCGCCTCCGTTGGGACCGACCAGGGCCGTCAGGCCCGGCCCGAGCCGGATCCGGGTTTCGTTGGCGAACGACTTGAACCCGTAGAGGCTGATCCGCCTGAGGTGCACCGTGCCCCCTCCTCGTTCCCGCCCCGGAGTCCGCGGGGCTTCAGCGGCGCCGCCCCGATTCTACTGCATCGGGCGGACGTTCCGCGCGCCGGGAACGGGCGACCGGAGGGCCGGGGATCAGGCCGGCGCGGCGCCCGCCGGGGAAGGGCCGCCGTCCGGGCGGGGGGCGTCGGATCCCGCGTCCGCTCGGGTCGCTTCGGCGCGGTAGGCGGGATGCAGTTCCTCCAGCACGCTGTCCGGCACCTCGATGACCAACCGGAGCAGCAGGTTGCCCCAGGACTTGCCGTGGGCGTCGAGGTTGAGCGACTTGGCCACGCCGCCGGTCAGGGCGTGTTCCAAGACGAAGTTGAGGGCGCGGATGCCGGGTAGCTCGTAGCGGGTGATCCGGCCCCGGACCAGCGGCCCGAAGAGCTCGCCCACGCGCTCGACCGTGACGGTGCGGCACAGGAGATCGTAGTGGCGCTCGTCGTAGGGCACCACGCCGATGTTGGCGGTGTCCCCCTTGTCGCCGGAACGGGTGAAGGCGATGGCGCGCAGCGGGATGGCGGGCATGTGGGTCCTCCTTCTCTCCCGGCGGTCAGACGGCCACGACCTCGACGGGGACGGCCGCTCGCTCCAGGTAGGTGGTGTAGAGCGCCAGCACTGGGGTGACGCGGAGCCGGATGCCGCCGGCCCCCGCCGGCCCCAGGTACTGCCACTCCACTTCGCGGCTGACGGCCTCCGCCACCTCCCGCTCAGGGCTGCGGACAGCCAGGCGGACACGGACTTCGTACGGTTCGTGACGCGGGAGGGGGGCCACCGGGCCGTGCAGACTGTCCACCCCGATGAGGTCCAGCCGCATGTCGACGCAGTCGCGGGCGTAGTAGCGCTCGTAGCGGGCCCGGAGCACGTCCCGGCACAGGCGCGCCCGGTCGTACGCGCCGGGTCCGGCGAAGGACACCTCGCCCTCCCCTTGGAAGCCTTCATGGACGCCGACCAGCACCTTCAGGCGTTCCGGGCGCGCCCGGCCGGTGCCTCCTTCCACTCGCACCCGGTCCGGTCCGGCGGCGGCGACCGTCACCGCGCGGAAGTCGGCCGTGACGTCGGGCGTGAGGTAGGCGCCGGGATCGAGGATCTCGTAGACCAGCTGGGCCTTGACCGTGTCCGGCGTCACCATGCCCCCCGTGCCCGAAAGTTTGGTGAGCACGGCCCGGCCGTCCGGTTCGACCTCGGCGATGGGCATGGCCAAGTCGTCCAGGCGGGGCACGACCCGGTAGGGCGGGTCGGCGAAGTTGCCGCCCGTCACCTGGGTGCCGCACTCCAGGAGGTGGCCCACGACGGTACCCTGGCCCAGGCGGGGCCAGTCCGACGCCGACCAGCCGTAGCGGACCATCAGGGGAGCCAGGAACAGGGACGGATCGGCCAGCCGGCCGCCGATGACGACCCGGGCCCCCTGCTCGAGGGCGGCGGCGATGGGTTCGGCGCCGAGGTAGGCGTTGGCCGAAACCAACCGCCCACCCAGGCGGCTGAGCGGCTCCCCGGTCTCCTCGATCACGGGGTCGAGCGCCCGGACCACCGCCAGGACGTCGTCGCCCAGGACGACGGCGATCCCCAGGTCGCGGTAGCCGGCCGCGTCGGCGATCTGCCGGAGCCGCTCGCCCGCCGCGAGCGGGTCGGCGGCGCCCATGTTGGTGACGAGGGTCAGTCCCCGCGCGGCATGGGGCAGGAAGTCGCGCCCGAACCGGTCCAGGCGGCGGTCGTAGCCCGCACCGGTCTGCTCCAGGCGCCGGAGTTGGGCCAAGGCGAGCGTCCGTTCCGCCAGCCCGTCGAAACAGAGCACGTCGACCGCCCCGCTCCGGGCCAGGTCCAGCGCGGGGGTCAGATTGTCGTCGGCGTAGGCGGAGCCTGCGCCGATGCGGATCGGTGTCGCCATCGCGCCCTCACCTCCTCTCGTGGGAGACGTCACCGGTTAGCCCAGCGCGGCGCGCGTCCCTCCCGGAACGCGCGGGGGCCTTCCTGGGCATCCTCGCTGCGGTAGACCGGCTCGAAGAGCGCGTCGGCGACGTCCCAGGCCGCCGTGCGGCCCATCTCTCCGGCCAGGTGGATCATCCGGCGGGTGGCCGCGACGGTCAGGGGCGCGTTGGCGACGATGCGCGCGGCCAGACGCCGGGCCGTCGGCAGGAGGTCCGCGCGGGGCACCACGGCGTTGACGAGCCCGATCGCGTACGCCCTCCGGGCGTCGATGGGGTCGCCCGTCAACGCCAGCTCCATCCACACCCGCCGCGGGATCATCCCCTGGAGGGGGACCGACCACGGAGCCCCCCGGCCCCAGCGGGCCTCGGGCATGCCGAACACCGCGTGATCCGCCGCCACGGCGAGATCGCACATCATGGCCAGCATGAAGCCCCCGCCCAAGGCGGCGCCGTTCACCGCGGCGATCACCGGTTTGTCCACGAAGACGTTGCGGCCCAGGATCGGCACGTAGTCGCGCCCGGGCACCCCCACGCCCTCGGCCGCCATCTCCTTGAGGTCGGCGCCGGCGCAGAAGGCCTGGTCGCCGGTCCCCGTCAGGATGGCGACACGGGCCTCGGCGTCGGCGGCGAACCGCCGCCAGGCGCTCCACAATCCTTCACGGACGGCGGCCGACAAGGCGTTGCGCCGTTCGGGCTGGTTCAACACCACGTAGGCGACGTGGTCTTCCACGTGGTACAGCACGGCTTCCGACGGTTGGGTCACAGACGACGCCTCCTCGTCGTACGGCGGGGTCAGCCTAGCCCCGCAGCACGGGATGCTTGCGGGCCGGCCAGGGCCGGCCGGGCTCGCGGTGCCTCAGGTAGAGATCCAGGCGCTGGACCAGTTCCCGGCGCAGTTCCGATCCCGGCACAACGGCGTCGATGAGGAATTCGGACGCCGCCTGCCAGACGTCGATGCGTTCGAGGTACTCCCGGCGGCGCTCCTGGACGAACCGGGCCCGCTCCACGGGATCGGCGATGGCCTGGATCTGGTTGTAGTAGATGGCGTTGACGGCGGCCTCCGGCCCCATGATGGCCGGTTTGGCCTGGGGCAGCGCGATGCAGGCGTCGGGCTGGAAGGACGCCCCGCCGAGGGCCATGTAGGTCGCCCCGTACACCTTCCGGACCAGTACGGAGATGCGGGGCACGTTGGCCTGGGCCAGGGCGACCAGCATCTTCGCGCCGCGGCGGATGATGGCGCGGCGCTCCACCGCGCTCCCGATCATGAACCCCGCCACGTCCTGGAAGAACAGCAGCGGGAGGTTGAACGCGTCCATGAGGTTGATGAACCACGCACCCTTGTCGGCCGACTCGGGGAACAGGATGCCGCCCTTGACCTTCGGGTTGGTGGCGACGATGCCGACCGGCCGCCCGTCCAGGCGCGCCAGGGCGGTGATGAGTTCCGGGGCGAAGAGGGGCTTGAGTTCGAACAGACTGTCGGCGTCCACCACCCGCTCGAGGAGGTCGTGCATGTCGAACGGCTTCTCCTGGTCGGCCGGGACGATGTCCTCGATGGCCGGACCGGGCACCGGTTCGCGGGGGGGCGCCGTGGGCGGCCATTCCCGGTAGTTGTCGGGGAAGTAACCCAGGTACCGTTTGGTCGCCGCCAGGGCCTCGCTCTCCGTCGCGACCAGCAGGTCGCCCAGGCCGCTTACGGTGCAGTGCATCCGGGCGCCGCCCATCTCCTCCATGGTCACCCGCTCCCCGGTGGCCATCTCGGCCATGCGGGGGGAACCCAGATACACCGACGTGTTCCCGTCGACCATGATCACCAGGTCGCAGAGGGCCGGCAGGTAGGCCGAACCGGCCGTCGAGGCGCCGAACATGACCGCGATCTGCGGCACCACACCCGACATGTTGGCCAGGTTCCAGAAAATCTTGCCGGCATGCCGGCGGCCGAGGAAGATGTCGAACTGTTCGTCGAGCCGCGCCCCGGCGGAGTCCACCAAGTAGACGATGGGGATGAGCCGCTCCCAGGCCAGCTCCTGCGCCCGCAGGATCTTGGCCACGGTCAGCCGACCCCAGGTTCCGGCCTTCACCGTCATGTCGTTGGCGACGACGACCACGGGCCGCCCCCCGATCTTGCCCACCAGCGTCACCACGCCGTCGGCGGGCAGCCCCTCGTCCAGCACGCGGGCGAACAGGCCGTCCTCCACCTCGTATCCGGGGTCCAGGAGTTCCGTGAGCCGCTCCCGGACGAATCGCTTGCCCTGCGCCCGGAGGCGTTCGTGATACCGGGGCGGGCCGCCCGCCCGGACGGCGGCCCGCCGTTCCTCCACCTCTCGGTCCCGTCCCATCGTTCGGCTGCCCTCCATCTCCGCCCGGACCGGCGTCCGGGACGTTCAGACGGTTTCGTTCCGCACCCGCTCGCGCAACTCGACCTTGCGCACCTTGCCGCTCGCGGTCCGCGGGAAGTCGTCCACGAAGTAGTAGGCGACCGGCCGCTTGTACGCCGCGATCTGCTGCACCATGAACCGGTCGAGGTCCTCGGCGGTGGCCGGGGTGTCCGGCTTGAGCCGAACGAAGGCCACGACCACCTCGCCGTACAGGGGATCCGGCTTTCCCACGACGGCCGCCTCGGCGACGGCGGGATGGAGGTACAGGGCGGCCTCCACCTCCGCGGAGTAGATGTTCTGCCCGCCGCGGATGATGAGGTCCTTCTTCCGGTCGACGACGTAGAGCCGCCCCCCTTCGTCGAGGTAGCCCAGGTCGCCCGTGTGCAGCCAACCGTTGCGGAGCGTCTCGGCGGACGCCGCGGGGTTGCCGAAGTAGCCGAGGAAGATCTGCGGGCCGCGGGCCACGATCTCCCCCACGGTCCCCGGCGGGAGCGGCCGGTCGTCGTCGTCCACGATGGCGATGATGCAACCCGAGATGGCGCGCCCCGTCGAGAGCGGGTACGGCCGGACCTCGTCGGGCCAGGTCACCGCGATCATCCCCGTGGACTCCGTCTGGCCGAAGCCCTGGACCAGGAGCGCGTTGGGGAACATCGCCTGCACGGCGTCCAGGCGCTCGACCGGCATGGGGGCGCCCCCGTACTTCACCAGACGGACCTGACGGGTGTCCCGGGGGGTTTCGCGGAGCGCGTCCATCATCATGAAGAGCATGGACGGCACCGCGAAGAAGGCGTTGATCCCCTCCTGTTCGATGAGGTCGAGAGCCCGGCGGGGCGAGAAGTTGTCGACCACCAGAGTCCCGCCCGCGTGGTGCACCGGCGGGCCGAACTCTTGGAAGGACACGTGGAACAGGGGGCTTATCTCCAACTCGACCACGTCCGGCGAGTCGAAGCCCCAGGCCTCCACGTTCTGCTGGGCGACGGCGGCCATGTTGCGGTGGGAGATCATGGCGCCCTTGGGCTGACCGGTCGTCCCCGAGGTGTAGTAGATGGCGGCGACGTCGTCTTCCTCCGCCGGGGCGAAGGGCTGGGCCGGCGCCTCGCCGAGCCGCTCGTAGCTTCCGTCCCCGCCGGGGCCGCGCCAGAACACGGGCACCTTTTGGCCCCGGAGGCGCTCGGCCTGGGCCAGGACCCCGCGGAACTCCGCGTCGGCCAGGACGGCCGCGACGCGGGCGTTGTCCAGGATGTACGCGAGCTCGCGAGGGGCGAGCCGCACGTTGAGCGGGACGAGGACCCACCCGCCCGTGATGACGGCGTAGTAGGCGGCCACATAGTCGGCGTGGTTTCTCATCATCAGGGCGACCGAGGCCCGCGGGGGGATCCCGGCCGCCGCGAGCCCCCCGATGAGCCGCCGGACCCGCTCGGCCATCTCGGCGTACGTCCAGCGGTTGCCGACCGTGTCGACCAGCGCCAGTTTGCCCGGGCGGGCGGTGCAGGCCCGCTCCAACAGTCGCACCAAGGTGACTGGCCCGCCGTAGATGGCGCGGACCCGGTCCATGAACGCGTCCATCGGTTCGCCGTCGCGGCGTGTCCGCGTCGGCAGGGAAGCGGTGGGCGTTGTCACGGGTAGGCCCCCCCTTCGGGACGGGGGTGCGGCAGCGCACTGCCGCACGACGGATCGCGAATGAAGTTCATATATGGACACAGTCATCCTAATGTGGACACCTTAATTGTTAGGGCGGCTTCCTCAATTGTCAAGGCAACTCGGTGTAGTCTGGTATCGACGAAAGGAGTGGCCAGGCGTGGCGGAACGGCAGCCCGAGGACCGCTATCTGGTTCCCTCCGTGGACCTGGCGATGCGGGTGCTGTCCCTGCTGGGACGGCGGCGCCATCGGCGGGAGACGCTGGCAGGTCTCGCGCAGCAACTCGGGGCCCCCCGAACGACCCTAATGCGGGTCGTCAAGACACTGGTCCATCACGGGGCGTTGGTCTACCACCCGGCGGAACGGGTCTACAGCCTGGGTCCGACGCTGATGCTCCTGGGGCACCGGGCCGAGGCGTCCCTGTCCCACATCCAGGTCGCACGGAGCCGCCTGCTGCCCATCGCCACGGAGACGGGCCTCACCGCGTTCCTCGTGCACCGCATCCGGTCGGACCATCTCACGTACGTGGCCAAGGAGGACAGTCCCCGCACGCTGCACGTGAGCGTGACCTTGGGACAGGAGTTCCCTCTCGAACGCGGCCTGTTCGGGCGCGTGTTCTGCGCGTTCCTGCCCGAGGCCGAGTGCTGGCGGGTGGCGCCCCGCCGCATGCGAGACCCGGACTTCCTGCCGTCGCTGGAGGTGGTCCGGCGGCAGGGCTACGCCGTCGCCGTGGAGGAACAGATGCCCGGGGTGGCCGGGATCGCGGCCCCGGTGTTCGACCACCGGGCCGAGCCCGTGATGGCGCTGGCGGTCGTCGCCCTGGCGGCGGACATCACCCCCGACCGGGCCCAGACCGTGGGCCGACTCCTGCGCGACGAGGGCCGCGCGGTCACGGAGGGCATCGGGGGGCGGGTGCCGACGTTCGCCGCCGGTCCCGACGCGGCCCCGGCGGATCGTTAGGGGGTCCCGACCGCCGCGGCCGGCCCGGCGCCTACTCGAATTCGGTAGGACGCCCCGCTTTGCCCAGAGATCCTGTAAAGGGACCCGCTTCGCCGGCCCGGAATGTTCCCCGCATGGACGTGGTCGACAAAATCGCCGAACTGATCCGGACGGATCCGTCGATTAGCGTCAAGGAACTGGCCCGCCGCCTCGGCTACGCCGAGGAGAAGACCATCTACTACTGGATCAACAAGCGGGGCTTCCGGGGCATCCGGCCTTTCAAACGGGCCGTCCTCACCGGCCAGTTCCGGTCCGCCGCGGCCGCCCGCGAACCCGCGCTCCGGCCCGGGCGGCTACCCGTGGCGGAACGCCTCTCCGCCACCGGCGACCCGGTCTACACCGGCGAGACATTGCCCGTGACCCTCGACCGGGGCCGCGGGCTCTTCGTCCTGCACTACCGCGGCGACGCCGTGGACGCCTTCCTCCCGGGCGACTACCTGGTCGTGGGACCGGTCGACCTCACCCAGGCGGAGTGGGTGGTCGTGGCCCGGCCGCCGGGATCGGCCGCGCTCCGCCGCGTCGTCCGCACCGCCGCCGGCCCCCTCCTGGTCGACTGGCATTCGGCCGAAGTCGACCGCGACGCGCGCCCGGTGGGCACGGTGCTGGAGATCCTGCGCCTGCTCCGGCCCGTCCGCCCCGACTGACCAGCCCCTCCGGTGGGGTGTGCTACAATGGGGGCCGACGTACACGCCCTGCGAGTGGCATTAATTGCCAGGTTTGCGTACGGTGAACCAGGCCCAGGGGGCGTCCTCTCCCAACCCGCTCTCCCTGGGCGCTTGTCATGGCGGGGCTGGGGACGCATCCGAGCCGGCCGTGGCGGCGTTATGTACCTGACGAGGTGAGTGCGTGCGCTGTCCGCAGTGTGGCTATGACAATGCCGCCGCCGCGCGCGTCTGCCGCCGGTGCGGCGCGAGGCTCGGGGTGCCGGCGCGAACGGCGGCCGGCCCGGCCCCGGCGGGACGGCGGCGCGTCCGCTGGGGGCGCCTGGCGCTCATGGCCGTCCTGGGCGTGGTGTTGGCCGGTGTCGCCTACGTGGGGGCCGCGGCCGTGCGGGCGTACGAGACCCTCCCGTCTGTCCCTGCGCTCCTCACGACCGGCTTCCAGGACTCCGTCGTCTACGACCGCTTCGGCCACCAGGTGGCCGTGCTGCACGGGGCCCAGAACCGGATCGACGTGCCGCTGGACCAGATCGCGCCGGTGATGCAGACGGCCATCATCGACACGGAGGACCATAACTTCTACCAGAACCCGGGATTCGACCTCCGGTCCATCCTCCGCGCCGCGCTGGCCGACCTCCGCCACGGCAGCGCGGTCCAGGGCGCCAGCACCATCACCGAGCAGTTGGCGAAGAACCTGTTCCTGCAGGACACGGGGACCCTGACCTACAAGTTCCAGGAGTTCTTCCTGGGTCTGGAGCTGGCGCGGGAGTACTCCAAGGCCCAGATTCTGGACATGTACCTCAACACGGTCTACTTCGGGGCCGGCGCCTACGGCATCGCGGCGGCGGCGAACACCTACTTCGACGAGCCGCCCTCGAAGCTCACGCTCGCCCAGGCGAGCCTCCTCGCGGGGCTGCCGCAGGCCCCGTCCCTGTATGATCCCTACGTCCACTTCGCGCTGGCGAAGCAACGGCAGTGGATCGTCCTCGAGAACATGGTCAAGTACGGCGCGATCACCCAGGCCCAGGCCGAGGCCGCGTACCACACGCCCCTGGTGCTGAAGCGCGGGGCCACGCTGGCGAATACGACGGGCAACCCCTATCCGTGGTTCGTGGACGCCGTCGTCTGGGACCTGACCAAGCACTACCACTTCACCACCAACCAGATCTACAACGGCGGCCTCCGCATCTACACCACGCTCGACCCGCGCGTCTACGACATCGCCCAGAACGCCGTCACGTACTGGATGAACTACAACTTCGGGCCGCCCAAGTCGAGCTTCCCCGACCATCAGGCGGCGGTCGTGGTCATGGACCCCCATACGGGCGAGGTCCTCGCCGTCATCGGCGGCCGTGAGCCCGCGCAGGCCTACATCGGCGGGCAGAACTTCGCCTTGACGGCCCGGCGCAGCCCCGGGTCGTCCATCAAGCCCATCATCGTCTACACGCCGGCGATCGCCAAGGGCTACACCCAGATGAGCGTCATCCAGGACGTGCCCGCCTTCAAGCGGAACGGCCAGTGGTGGCCCACGAACGACGACGGGTACTACCGGGGGTACATCGACCTGCGGGACGCCCTGGCCATCTCGGACAACAACGTGGCGGTCAAACTGTTGGACAAGATCGGCCTGCAGTACGGCTTCGACTTCGCCGTTCAGAAGTTCGGGCTGCCGCTCAGCCGGTCCAATCTGGCCCAGGCGCAGCTCGCCATGGCCATCGGCGGCTTCTACCAGAACGCTCCGACGCCCCTCCAGATGGCCGAGGCCTACGACGCCCTCGCCAACGGCGGCGTGCGCATGCAGCCCCTCTTCGTCACCCGCGTGACCAACCGGTTCGGCGCCGTGCTCCTCCAGAACCTGCCCCACGGGACGCCGGCGTTCTCACCGCAGGTCGCCTACATCGTCACCCAGATGCTGGAGCGGACGTTCTACCCGACGGCGCTGCCCGGCCTGAGCCAGGAGACCAACCTGCCGGAGTACGCCACCGGCATGAACCTCTCCCCCGGGCGGCCCGCCGCGGGCAAGACGGGGACCAACACGGGCTTCGTGGACGCGTGGTTCGACGGCTACACGCCGCAGCTCCTGGCGGTGGTCTGGGAGGGCCGCAAGGACGACAACCCCAACGTGCCCCAGTACACCCTGCACGGGCCGGCCTACGGCGCCACGGCGGCGGGACCCATCTGGCGGCAGATCATCCAGCAGGCCTCGGCGGCTCTCGGCTACCCGCCGTTGGAGTTCCCGCGCCCGCCGGGCATCGTGACCGTGCCGGACGTGAGCATCACTTCCGGGATGCTCGCCGGGCCGAACACGCCGGCCTACGACATCCAGTCGGCGGACTTCATCGCGGGGACCGAACCCACCCAGGTGGGCAGCGTGCACGTGCAGGAGCCGGTCGTGGCCGGTAACCCCACGGAGCTCTGGGCTCCGGGTTGCGGCGCGCCGCTCATGGAGACCTTCATCCGGCCCGAATCCGACTGGCGGCCGGGCATGCCGCTGCCGCTCGACCACGTCCACTGGCCGCCCACGGCGAGCTGTGCCAACCAGCCCACGCCGCCGCCGAGTCCCCCCGGTCCCCCCGGGCCGGGCAACACCCCGCTCGGCAACGCGACCATCGGGGCGGCACCCGTGCCCAACCCGTTCGGGTTCCTGACGGTGCCGGCCCCCGGAAGCGACCTCGTCCCCCTTCCGGGTCGCCGGGGGCGGCACGCCGGCTTCTAGAAGTCGACGACGCCCTTCGTCCCGTCCGGCTCTTCCTCCAGCTCGAGGGCGTGGCGCCACCCGTAGGCGGTCGACCGGACCGGGACACCCAGGGCCCCGCCGAGTGCCGCCGCCAGCCCCGTGTACAGGTCGGCGGCCTCCCGGGCCGCCAGCGGCTCGGGTGTTAGGAAGTGGAACGAGTGGAGGACGACCGCGGCGGGTCTCCGGGGCGCCCAGGTGGCCGCCGCCCACCCGGCCGCCGCCGTCAGGACCTCGGGACGGCCGCGGTCGCGCGCCTCGAACGCGACGGCCAGCAGGAGGGCCTCGGCGACGGCCACCGGCCGGGCGTCGGGCGCCGCGCCCCGCCAAGCCCGGGCCACGGGCCGGGCGACGAAGCGTCGCACCCGGGTCCACCCGAGACGCATCCCGGCCCGCCTCCCCCCGCTCGACCGTCGGCGACGCCGCGCGCCGCGCCTAACCGTTGTCGCCGAGCGCCTCGGCGAAGACGCCGCCCGCCCAGCCTTCGATGTCGGCCACGGACCGGCCCCGCGCCCGGGCGATGACGTTCAGGCGGGCGTCGAAGCGCCGGCGGGCGAAATCCAGGATGTCGGCCTGGACCGCCGGGTCCCGCGGCGGGTCGGCCGCGAAGGTTCCGAGGGCCGGTCCCATGAGCGCGTTCAGCCGGCGCTCGACCACGTCGAAGATCCGGTCGTCTTCCGCCACCAGGCGGGAGATGAGGTAGACCCCGTAGGCGATGTGCCGGGCCTCGTCCGTAGCGATGTGGGCGATGCCCCGGAGCGTGCCGGGCATCGCCCCGGTCGGCTCCAAAAGCCGCCGCCAGGCGTAGTATCCCGTCTCGGCGAGGACGCCCTCCACCACCATGTTGTACGTGACGGCGGCCTCGGCCTGGGCTTCCGGCGATGGATCCGCGAGCAGCCGGTGCATGGCCCGCGGCAGTTCCTCGTAGAAGATGGTGCGGTAGGCGGGCGAATGGAAGCCGCTCAGGTCGTCGTGCACGTCCAGCGCGTCGAGGAGGCGGCGGAAGAACTCGGTGTGCTTGGCTTCCTCGAAGAGGAAGATGGTCAGGTACATCTCTTCTTCGAGGCGTCCCTCCCGCGCCACGGTCCAGACCAGCGGCAGAAGGTCCAGGGTCACGGCCTCCTCCCCGGCCGCGAAACCCGCCGCGAGCCGGAGGAAGCTCTCCTGCGCGGCGGGATCGAGGTGCCGGAAATCCTCGCGGTCCCGGCTGAAGTCGATGTCGCGCGGGTTCCAGGCGCCCAGGTGTTTGCCGCGTTCATAGAGCCGCGCCGGGAGCAGATCCCAACGGATGCCCCCGGCGATGGAGCGGAAGCCGTCGTGCCGTGCCGCCATGGACGTCCCCTCCTTGTCGTGTCGGACAATTGCCGTGCGCAACCATTTCCAGTATAGGCGTACGCGGCCTTGGGCACACGACGAGAAGCCGCCGCCGTCCTCCAGGACGGCGGCGGCTCAGGGGACGGCGAGCCGGTCGAAGGCCCGCCGGGCGGCTTCCTGCTCCGCCTCCTTCTTGCTCCGGCCTCCGCCGCGCGCCAGCTCCTCCCCGTCCACAAAGATCCCGATCACGAAGTGCTTCTGGTGGTCCGGACCGGTTTCCTCGAGGACCCGGTAAACGGGTTCGCGGCCCGTCTTGCGCAACCTTTCGGCCAGGCGGGTCTTGAAGTCGTGGCCCGCACCGTGCTCGGCCGGATTCTCCAGCGCGAACGCCAGGGCCTCCCGGACCAGGCTGCGGGCGGCGTCGATCCCGCCCGCCAGGAACGCCGCCGCGGCGACGGCTTCGAAGGCGTCGGCCAGCAGGGAAGGCTTCTCCCGGCCGCCCGTCCGCTCCTCGCCGCGTCCCAGGGCCAGTTCGGAGCCGAGGCCCAGCTGGCGCGCAGCGCGGGCCAGGGTGGCCTCGCAAACGATGGCGGCTCGGGTCTGGGTCAGGCGACCCTCGTCCCAGTCCGGGTGCTCGCGGTAGAGCGCTTCGGCCACCACCAGTCCGACCACGGCATCGCCCAAAAACTCCAGCCGCTCGTTGTGGGGCGTGGTCTGCCCCTGTTCGTGGGCGAAGGACGAGTGGGTGAGCGCTTCCCGGAGCAGGCGAGCGTCGGGGACGAACCGGCGCCAATCCATGGGCGTCACGCTCGGGCGTCGGACCCGTCGAACCGGCGGAAGGCCAGCGTCACGTTGTGACCGCCGAAGCCGAAGGCGTTCGACAGGGCCACCGTGAGCGCGGCGGGCCGGGGGCGGCCCGGGACATAGTCCAGGTCGCACGCCGGATCCGGGTGATCCAGATTGGCCGTCGGCGGGATGACCTGCTCCGCAAGCGCCTTGACCGTGGCGATGGCTTCCACGGCGCCGGCGGCGCCGAGGAGGTGGCCGGTCACGGACTTGGTCGAGGAGACGGCCAGACGGTAGGCGTGTTCCCCGAAGAGCCGCTTGATCGCCACGGTCTCGGCGACGTCACCGAGCGGCGTGGAGGTGCCGTGGGCGTTGATGTAGTCCACGTCCTCGGGCCGGAGGCCGGCGTCCTCGAGGGCCCGCTCCATGCACAACACCGCCCCCGCCCCCTCCGGGTGCGGCTCGACCATGTGGAAGGCGTCGGCCGATCGCCCGTAGCCGACGAACTCCGCATAGATCCGGGCCCCTCGGGCCCGGGCGTGCTCCAGGCTTTCCAGCACCAGGAACCCCGCGCCTTCGCCCATGACGAACCCGTCGCGGTCGCGATCGAACGGACGGGACGCATGCTCGGGATCTTCGTTGCGGGTCGACAGGGCCCGCATGCTGCAGAAGCCGGCGAACGCCAGCGGGATGAGCGCGGCCTCCGCCCCGCCGGCCAGCATCACGTCGGCCTCGCCGCTCTGGATGGCCCTAAGAGCGTCACCCAGGGCATGCCCGGAGGAGGCGCAGGCGGTCACCGTGGTGACGTTCGGCCCCTGCAGGCCGAACCGCATGGCCAGGAGCCCGGCCAGCATGTTCCCGATCATCATCGGGATGAAGAACGGACTGACCCGGCTGGGTCCGCGCTTGTCCAGGACCTCGGCCTGTTCCACCAGGCTCTGGATGCCGCCGATGCCCGTGCCGACCAGCACCCCGCCCCGAAGCGGGTCTACCCGCTCCAGGCCCGCGTCATCCCAAGCCAGCTGGGCGGCGGCGATGCCGAGCTGGGCATACCGGTCGGTGCGCCGGATGTCCTTCCGGTCGAGGTAGCGCGCCGGATCAAAGTCCGGCACGTCCGCGGCGAACCGCGTGGGGAAGGCGCTGGCGTCGAAGTGGCTGATGGGGCGCACCCCGCTCCGCGCCGCCAACAGCCCCTCCCAGAACGCCTCATGCCCCGTGCCGACGGGCGTGACGGCGCCCAGGCCGGTTACGACAACCCGCCGGTCCACGGCCTTTGGCCCCTCGGTGGAGTGGGATAGGTGCCCAACGCTTACGAGTTCTCCCGGATGTACTCCACGGCGTCGTTCACCGTGCTAATCTTTTCGGCCTCCTCGTCGGGGATTTCGAGGCCAAATTCCTCTTCGAGCGCCATGACCAGCTCGACGATGTCCAGGGAGTCGGCGCCGAGGTCCTCGACGAAGTGAGCCTCGGGCGTCACCTCGTCCTCCTCGACCCCGAGCTGGTCCACGATAATCTCTTTCACCTTGTCGAAGACCGCGTCCTTGTCCGCCATCTTGTCAGCCTCCCGTCACTGCATTGCCAGGCCGCCGTCGACGACCAGCACGTGGCCCGTCACGTAGTCCGCCTGGACCAGGTACCACACCGCCTCGGCGACATCCTCCGGTCTTCCCAGCCGCCCCATCGGAATATGCGCCACCATCTCGGCTTTCTGGCTCTCGGTCAGGTGCCGGAGAAAGTCGGTCTCGATGAGGCCGGGGGCTACACAGTTGGCCGTGATGCCCCGCGTGGCCCACTCTCGGGCGACCGCCTTGGTGAACCCGATGATGCCCGCCTTCGCCGCTGCATAGTTCGCTTGCCCCGCGTTGCCGACCAGGCCCGCCACCGAGGAGATGTTGACGATGCGCCCGAAGCGTTGGCGCGTCATGGACTTGAGGGCGGCCTTGGTGCAGTAGAAGACGCTGGAGAGGTTGGTCGCCAGCACGGCGTCCCAGTCGTCCGGCCGCATGCGCAACAGCAGTGTGTCCCGCGTAGTTCCGGCATTGTTGACCAGCACGTCGAGGGAACCGAAGCGCTCGCGAACCCGGTCGACCAGGGCCTCCGCTTCGGCGGGCACGGCCACGTCAGCCCCGAAGGCCTCGGCCTGGCCCCCCCGGGCCCGGATCGCCTCGACCACGGCCGCGGCGCCCGCCTCGTCCTGCCGGAAGTTCACGGCGACCTTGAGCCCGGCCTGGGCAAACCGTTCGGCGATGGCCCGCCCAATTCCCCGGGAAGCGCCCGTCACAAGCGCCGTCCGTTCCGCCCAGCTCATGCGTGCTCCTCTCAGGCCGTGTCCGGCCAAAATGCGAGATGATTATATCCTCAGCCCCTGACCAGTTCAAGGGCGGCGGCAAAGGCCTCCGGAGCTTCGACGGAGACCACCCGGGCGCCTCGATGGATCTTTTTGACCATCGCGGCCAGCGACTGCCCCGGTCCAATCTCCACGAACCGCTCCACCCCGTCCGCGAGCAGCGACCGCACGGCCTGCTCGAACCGCACGGGGCGGTACACCTGCTCCACCAGCCGCGGGCGGGCCGCTTCGGCATCCCGCACCGGGTAGCCGTCCACGTTGGCCAGCACCGGGAACCGGGCCGTGGTCCCCCACCGGGCTTCGTCCAGCGCCGCCGCCACGGGCGCGGCCGCCGGCTCGAGGAGCCGGCTGTGGAACGGGGCGGAGACGGCGAGGCGCACCGCCTTGGCCCGCCGGGCGCGCGCCTCCGCCTCGAGCGCCTCCAGCGCGGCCACCTCGCCGGACACGACGATTTGTCCCGGCGCGTTGAAGTTGGCCGGCTCCACCCAGCCCACGGCCCGCGCCTTCGCGCAGAGCGCCTCGACCTCCTCCTCCGACAGGCCCAGCACCGCAGTCATGCCGCCCTGCCCGCGGGGCACGGCGGTCTGCATCGCACGGCCCCGGATGCGGGCGATGCGCACTGCGTCGGCGAAGGGCAGGAGGCCCGCCGCCACCAGCGCGCTGTACTCGCCCAGCGACAGCCCCACCGCCGCGACCGGCGGCGGGTCGGGCGCCAGGGCGGTCCAAACCGCCACGCTCACCGTCAGAATCGCCGGCTGCTGCACCTCCGTGTCCCGGAGGGCGTCCTCCGGGCCCTCCCAGACGAGACGGGACAGGGGATAGCCCAGGACCGCGTCCGCCTCGTCGAAGATCGCCCGCGCGCCCGCGTGGGCCATGGCCACCGCCCGCCCCATGCCCACGAATTGGGCGCCTTGGCCGGGAAACAACGCCGCCCAGCTCACCGCGTGTCGTCCTCCTCTCCCCCGGGTCCGGGCGCGCCGGCGGTCCAGAGGGCCAGCGACGCTGCGTCCAGCGGCAGGACGATGACCCCCAGCGCCCCCGGTCCCGCGTGCACCCCGATCACCGGCCCGATCCGCCCGAAGACGGTGTCCTGCCACTCGACCCCCCGGGCGGCGAGCGCCGCGAGCACCTGCCGACCCCGCTCGATCCCCTCCGCGTCGCCGGAATGCGCCACGGCCGCGACCGCCGGCCCGGCGGGGACGTCGCCCAGCGCGTCGACCAGGGCGCCGGCCACCTGGCGCGGTCCCCGGACGCGCCGGACCGGATGGACCGAGCCGTTCGCCAGGGCCAGGATGGGCCGCACGTCGAGCCAGCCGCCGAGCAGGCGGGCCGCTTGGCCGATGCGACCGCCGCGCGCCAGGTACTCCAGCGTGGCGACGCTGAACCCCACGCGGAGGCGGTCGGCCAGCCGGTCGACACCCGCGGCCACCGCGTCCGCGTCGAGGCCGGCGCGGGCGGCCCGGGCCGCCCACAGGACCAACAGGCCCGTGCCCAGGGAGGCCGAGCGCCCGTCCACCACCCGGACGCCGTCCCATCCCGCTTCCCGGCGCCCGGCCTCGGCGTTCCGGACGGTCGCCGACAGCGCCCCGGACAGGTGGATGGACACCACCCCCGTCGCCCCCTGGTCGCGGGCGGCGCGGTAGCGCCCGGCGAACGCCGCCGGGCTGGGCGCCGCCGTCGTGGGCAGCGTCGGGCTGGTGGTGAGCCGGGCCAGAAACCCGTCGGCGTCGAGATCTTCCTGGTCGAGGTAGGCCTCCTCGCCGAAGAAGACGGTGAGCGGCACCGACCAGACGCCGTGGGCCCGGCGGACGTCCGCCGGCAGGTCGGCGGCGGAGTCGGTGACGACCCGGACCACCGTCAGCGCCCCCAGCGGATGGCCGCGGCTCCCCAGGTGAGCCCGGCTCCGAACGCGGCTACCACCACCAGGCGGCCGTCCCTAAGCCGCCCGTCCGCCCGCGCGTCGGCCAGCGCCAGCGGGATGCTCGCCACCGAGGTGTTGCCGTACCGCTCGATATTGACGACCACCTGCTCCGGCGCCAGCCCGAACCGTTCCACGGCCGCCTCGATGATCCGGCGGTTGGCCTGGTGCGGGACGAGCAGGTCGAGGTCCGCCAGGTCCAGCCCGGCCCGCGACAGGACCTGCTCCACCGCGTCGGGCAGCGCCCGCACGGCGAACTTGAACACCTCGCGCCCCGACATCTTGAGATAGTGCTGGCGATGGGCCACCGTCTCCACGGAGGCCGGCATGGCGGACCCTCCCGCCGGCAGCATGAGGAACGGTCCCCCCGTGCCGTCGCAGTTGAGGTACGACGCGAGGATGCCCCGGTCGCCGGGACGGCCCTCGAGCACGACCGCTCCGGCGCCGTCGCCGAACAGCACCGCCGTCTGGCGGTCCTCCCAGTCGGTGATGGCGCTCAGCACGTCGGTCCCCACCACCACCGCGCGGCGCGCCGAACCCGCGGCGATGGCGTTGGCGGCCAGCTCCAGGCCGTAGACGAAACCGGTGCAGCCGGCCTGCACATCGAAGGCGGGCCGCGGCGGCGCCCCCAGATGGGCCAGGATGCGCCCCGCCGTGCTGGGAAACACGGTGTCGCCGGTGTTGGTGGCGCAGACCCACCAATCGATGGCCTCCACCGGGAGTCCCGCGTCGGTCAGGGCGGCCTCGACCGCCGCCGCCCCCATGGTCGAAGCGGTCTCCCCTGGGCCGGCGATGCGGCGCTCCCGGATCCCGGTCCGGCTGGTGATCCACTCGTCCGAGGTGTCGAGCCGCTGCTCCAGCTCCGCGTTGGTCAGGATCCGGGCCGGGGTGTAGGTGCCCAGGCCGACGACGACCGCGCGCAGGTTGCTCACCGGGGACCCTCCTCGCCGGCGGCGCTGGCCAGAGCCTGGCTGATGAGCCGGTTCACGTTGCGCTCCGCCTGTTCCAAGGCCCGCCGGATGCTGTTCGCGAAGGCCCGGGGGCGACTCGCCCCGTGGGCCTTGATGACGACCCCGTCCAATCCGAGCAGGGGGACCCCCCCGACCTCCTGGTAGTCCAGCCGGCGCCTGAGCCGCCGGAGGGCCGGCAGGGCCAACAGGCCGCCCAGACGGGCCGCCAGGCTCTCCGTGAGCGCCGTCCGGACCTCGGCCATCACGGTCTCGGCCGTGCCCTCGACCGCCTTGAGCGTCACATTGCCCACGAACCCGTCCGCGACGACGACGTCCACCTCGCCGCGCAACAAGTCGCGCGCCTCGACGTTGCCCACGAAGCGCAGCTGAGGCTCCCGCGCCAGCCGGGCGTGCACCTCCTGAAGGGCGGCGGGCCCCTTGGCTGGTTCTTGGCCGATGTTGAGCAGGGCGACGCGGGGGCGGGACCAGCCCAGCACCTGCTCCGCGTAGAGCGCCCCCATCCAGGCGTACTGGATGAGGTGCAGGGGACGCGCCTCGATGTTGGCCCCGACGTCCAATAGGAGCACGCCCTGCCCGGTCCGTGTGGGCAGGACCGCCGAGAGGGCGGGCCGGTCGACGCCGGGCACCCGTCCGAGGATCAGCAGCCCGGCGGTCATCATGGCCCCGGTGTTGCCCGCGGACACCGCTCCGTCCGCTCGCCCTGCCTTCACCAGGCGGATCGTCTCGACCAGGGAGGCGTGGGGCTTCGCCCGGACGGCCGCCACCGGGGGCTCGCCGGCGCCGATGACCTGCTCCGCCGGATGGATGGTCAGGCGCGCGCGTTCGGGGCCTACGCCGTCCAGGGCCGTCTCGAGCGTGGCAGGCGGGCCGACGAGGATGACCTCGAGATCCGGATCGGCGCGCAGGGCCTCCAAGGCTCCCTGGACCGGCGCGGCGGGAGCGAGGTCCCCCCCCATGGCGTCAAGCGCGATGCGCATGATGTCCTCCCTTGTCCCAGTGGGGCAGGGCCACGACCAGGAATTTGCCGCGGAACACGACGTCCCGGCCGCTGGTCGTCTCCACCAGGACGACGAATCGGGTCTGCCGCCGGCGGATGACGCGCCCCTCGGCGACCAGTCGTTCGCCCACCAGGACCGGTCGCTTGAACTTCGCGTTGGCCAGACCCGTCAGCACGATGTCGCCGTCGATGACCGCCAGTGCGACCGAGTCGGCCTGGGCGAAGATGTGATGGCTGCGGACGACGCCGTGCCGGGAGAAGGCCATCTCCGGCGTCGTCTCCAGGACGGACACGGCCCGCTCGCCCAGGACCAGTTCGGTGAGTTGGCCCACGAGCTCCCCGCCCTCCATGGCGCGGACGTTGTCCACGACGCGGCGGGCCAGGTCCTCGGCCCGTTGCCGCACCTCCGGGATGCCGAGATGCACCCGGTCGAGGCGCACGGTGGCGACACTGACGCCCAGTTCGCGGGCGAGGTCCTCGTCGGTGAGGAGCGGGTCCTTGGCCAGCAACCGGCGGAGTTGGACCTGGCGGGCTTGCCGCCCTTGGCGGACTCCGGTGTTTTGCATGGTCTCACCCGATTCTTATTAGCATCTACTCATAAAAGAACGGCCGAAAAAAGGCCTCAGCAATGCTAGGCCTCGTGATCCACGACGATGCGGCCGTCGTAGTAGCCGCAGTGCGGGCAGACGTGGTGCGGCATCCGGTCCCCGTGGCACCGGGGGCACAGCACGTACTGGGGCGCCGTGAGCTTCCAGGTCGACCGCCGCTTGTTCTTGCGGGACTTCGAGTGCTTCTTCTTCGGAACGGCCATGACTATCCTCCTAGCCCGGCGGTTGGGGCGGCTTGGGACGCCAGTCCGCCAGCGCGGCCCAACGATCGTCCGCCGGCGGCGCGCATCCACACGGGCCCTCGTTCAGGTCGGCTCCACAGCGGGCGCACAGCCCGCGGCAGTCCTCCCGGCAGAGCGCGGCGTAGGGCATCGCCAAGAGTACGGTGTCGGTGAAAAGCGGGTCCAGGTCGATGGTGTCGGCCGCGTAGCGTTCCCAGTCGTCGTCCGGGCCCGGCTCCGTCTCCCGGAACTCCTGGGTGCCCTCGAACGGGACGGTCAAGCGAAACGGTCGGGTGCACCGGGCGCACTCCGCGTCGACGACGACGTCACCGCTCAAGGCCACCAGCACGGAATGGCCGGTGTTCTGCAGCCGCACCGAGGCGCGTGACAGCTCCACGATGGGCCATTCCATCCGCTCCGCCAACGCCTCGGGCCAAGGCCCTTCCAGCGGGACGGTCTCTTCCCGGCCGACCCACTTCTTGACGTCGGTGACCCGCACCTCCATCCCGACCACCCTCTTCTACAAACACGTCGGATTATAGGAAGCCGGGCCCGGCTTGTCAATTCGGGCGCCCGCGCCCTTTCGCCAGGACGCCCGCGCCGGCCCAGCGCGCCCGCTCCCCGAGCGCGTCGGCGATGCGGAACAGCTGATTGTACTTGGCGAGGCGCGAGGAGCGCTGCAGGGAGCCGATCTTGATCTGGCCCGCGTCCGTCCCCACCGCGAGGTCGGCGAGGGTCGTGTCCTCGGTCTCCCCCGACCGCGCCGACACCACGCACCGGTAGCCGCGGGCGCGCGCTAGGCGCATCGTCGCCAGGGTCTCGGACAGCGTGCCGACCTGGTTCATCTTGATGAGCACCGCGTTGGCCGCCCCTTGGTCGGCCCCGCGGGCGAGGCGGTCGGCGTGGGTGGTGAAGAGGTCGTCCCCGAGCACCTGGAGGTGCGGCGCCAGGGCCGTGGTGAGGGCGGTCCAACCGTCCCAGTCCTCCTCGGCGAGGCCGTCCTCCAGCGACACGATGGGCCACCGGCGGCACAGGTCGACCAGATAGGCCACCATCTCCGCGGAGCTGAGCACCCGTCCTTCGCGCCGCAGGTGGTAACGGCCGTCGCGGAAGAAGTGCGACGCTGCGACGTCGAGCGCCAGGCTCACGTCCCGGCCGGGTTCGTACCCGGCCCGGGCGATGGCCTCCACCAGCAGCGCGCAGCCGGCCTCGTTGTCCGGCAGCGGCGGGCCGTAGCCGCCCTCGTCCGCCAGGCCGAGGGGGGCGCCCCGGCGCTCTAGCTCGGCGCGGACGGCGGCGATGACGGCCGCCGTCATCTCGATGGCCGCCGCATAGTCCGGGGCGCCCACCGGGACCACCAAGTAGTCCTGGAAGTCCACCGCGCCGGCCGCGTGCAACCCGCCGCTCAGGACGTTGATCATCGGCAGGGGCAGGGTCCGGCCCTCGGTCTCGCCCATCAGGTCCGCGATGTGGGCGAACAGCGGCCGGCCGCGGGCCGCGGCCGCGGCGTGGGCCGCCGCCAGGGAGACGGCGAGCAGGGCGTTGGCGCCGAGACGTTCCCGCGTCGGGGTCCCGTCGAGTTCCACCAGGCGTTGGTCGAGGACAGCCTGGTCGGATGCCGCGAGTCCCCGCACGGCCGGGCCGATGACGGTGTCGACGTGCGCCACCGCCCGGCGGACCCCGAGTCCGCCGTAACGGCGGGGGTCGCCGTCGCGGAGCTCCCGCGCCTCCGTGCGGCCGGTCGAAGCGCCGGCAGGTACGATGGCGCGCCCGACGGCCCCGCCGGCGCACCACACCTCGGCCTCCACGGTCGGGCGTCCGCGGGAGTCCAGTACTTCCCGGCCCTTGACCCGGACGATCGTGTCGTTCACCGTCGGCTCACCTCTTCCAGGCGTTCGGCCAGCCCCCGCACGTCTGTCGGCGGGTCGACCAGGATCAGGAGGGCCCACCGCCGGACGTGCACCTGCTCGGCCGGGGTGAGGTATTCGGCGGGCGACTTGCCGTCGACGCGGGCGAG
The DNA here is from genome assembly GCA_023565505.1 of Actinomycetes bacterium. Classification (GTDB taxonomy): domain Bacteria; phylum Bacillota; class Sulfobacillia; order Sulfobacillales; family JAIMBI01; genus JAIMBI01. The sequence goes on from JAIMBI010000009.1 coordinate 99,327, forward strand.
CAGGAGGGCACCCAGCACCGGCGCCACGGCGGCGAACGGCGCGGCCCGGGTGTCCAGCGCGCGCCCGTAGGCCGCCAGGAAGGTGTCCATGAGGGCGAAGAACGGGGCCGGGTCCGCACCTCCGACGTGGACCGCCTTGAGCGCGAGGTGCGTCAGCAGGAAGCCCAGGTCGAAGAGGGGGTTCCCGTAGTGGAGCACCTCCCAGTCGATGAGCATCAGCCGGTCGGCGCCGGTCACCAGGAGATTCTTCGGACTGAAGTCGCCGTGCACGAGACAACGGCGCTCCGTCCGCATCGCCGCGAGGATCGCCTGAAGGCGCGGGGCTGCCGTCGGGTGCTGCGGCAGGAGGTACTCGAAGTAGGGGCCCAGTCGGAGTTCCTCGAAGTAGCGGAACCCGGCCCGAAAGCGCGCGGCCCACTCCGGTCGCTCCCAGGAGCCCCCGTGCAGCGCGGCCAGGATGCGGCCCGCGTCCGCAGCTAACGCCGGCTCGACGACGCCGGCGAGTAGACGGCTTTTCCACGGGACCGCCCCCGCCGGCGCAGCGTCCATCACCAGCACGCGATCCGCGTCGTCGTAGTGGCGCAGCGTCGGGGCGGCCCCGGCCGGCAGGAGCCGGCCCGCCGCCCTGAGGCCGTCGGCCTCGTTGGCCGCGCGGGCCGGATCGGAGCGCCATTCGGCCGCGACTTTGAGGCGCTCCAGGGGCTGCTTGACGATTACGGCGGCATCGGCCAGCTCCACCCGCAGGACCGTGTTCGAGACACCGCCGGACATCTCGGCGACGGCGCGCACGGCGCGGTCGGCGAACCATCCCCGGGCCCGGAAGTACGCGGGCAAAGACGCGGCGTCGAGGCGTTGCACGGCGCTCCCCCCTGCTCCCCGGGGCACCGGTGTCAGTAGGTGGCCCGACCTCCGGAGATGTCGTAGACCGCCCCGGTGCTGAACGAGCACTCGTCCGAGGCCAGCCACGCCACCAGCGCGGCCACCTCCTCCAGCGTTCCCATCCGCTGCATGGGGATGCGCGCGAGCATGTACTGGACGTGGGCCTCGGACATCTGTGCCAGAATCTCGGTGCGGATCACGGCCGGGGCCACGGCGTTGACCAGGATCCCCTCGGTGGCGACCTCCTTGGCGATGGCCTTGGTCATGCCGATGACCCCGGCCTTGGCCGCCGAGTAGGCCACCGCGTTGGGATTGCCCTCCTTGCCGGCGATGGAGGCCAGGTTGACGATGCGGCCGTACCGACGGGCGCGCATGTGGGGTAACACCGCCTGGCAGGCGAAGAACGCCCCCGAGAGGTCCACGGCGATGACGTCCAGCCACTCCGCCGGAGTCAGCTCCCAGGTGGGCACGGACCGCCCGGTGATGCCGGCCGACGTGACGAGGATGTCGATCTGTCCGAACCGCGCCAGAATCTGCTCGACCACCTCCCGGTGCTGGGCGGGATCCCGGACGTCGAGCCGGAGCGCCATGGCCGCGGGGCCGAGGCGGGCGGCCTCCGTCTGGGCCCGCTCCCCATCGAGGTCGGTCAGCGCCACCCGGCCTCCTTCGGCCACCAGCCGCTCGGCCGTGGCGAGGCCGATGCCCCGCGCCCCTCCTGTGATCCACGCCACCTTGCCGACGAAGCGCCCTGTTGCCACACCGTTCCCTCCTCGCCGACCCGCCGGTCCCGCGCCCCCCGCGGGGGGGCCCCCCGGCCCCCCCCGGCCCGCCCGGCGGGGGGGGGGGGACCCGCCCGGGGGGGGCGGGGGCGCGCCGCCGCTGGAGACGCCCAACGGCTGGCTGCTGATCTACCATGGCGTGCGCGTGACCGCCTCGGGCAGCC
>JAIMBI010000033.1 GCA_023565505.1 Actinomycetes bacterium
GTACCTGCGCAGCCGCCCCGAGGTCGAGATCGAGTTCTGGGAGTCCAACAACGCCGTCACCTATCCGCGCATGATCGCGGCCAAGCAGGCCGACCCGAACCGACCGCTGATCAACTTCGGCTACTTCAACATCGACATCAGCAACCGGGGAGACACCGACGACATGTGGGTGCCGATGAGCCCCGCGCGTATCCCAGCGATCAACCGCGTCCACCCCACGCTGCGCCGCCCGGGCAACCGCGGCGTCGGGTACGGGATCAGCGGGCTCGGGCTAATGTACAACAAGAACATCGTGCGGGAGGCCCCCACGTCCTGGGCCGACCTGTGGGACCCCAAGTGGCGGGGCCGCGTGACCTTCTTCGACAACAACTTCATCCCGCTGGTGCTGGCGGCGCGCATGAACGGGGGCAGCGAGACCAACATCGACGCGGGGTTCCGCGTCTGGGCCGAGAACGCCCGGAACCTGCGCGCGCTGGTCACCAGCAACGACCAGCTCCGGAACCTGCTCGTGACCGGCGAGGCGCACATCGCGCCGTGGTTCGCCAGCATCTACAAGTTCTGGGAGACCGAGGGCGCACCGCTGGGCTTCGCCGTCCCGAAGGAGGGGATGGTCGCCTTCCCGATCTACCTGCAGATCGTCAAGGGCAGCACCCCCGAGCAGATCCGGGTGGCGGAGGAGATCATCAACGAGCTCCTCACGACCGAGAACAACGCGCGCTACGCGCGGCTGACCTTCGGCGTCCCGTCGCTGCCCGACGCGGAGATGGCCGAGTCGGTCCGCGCCATCCTGAGTCCCAGGCAGCTCGACACGGCGATCTGGCTCGACTGGGCCACCATGGGCCAGAAGGCCAGCGAGTGGCGGCAGCGCTGGGAGCGCGACGTCAAGTCGAGGTTGTAGCGTCCTGACCATGCGAGGTGCGGCGCCGGGGGGGGGGCGGGGCGCCCCCCCCCCCCCCCGCCGGTATCGCGCGTAGCCTCGGACCCAGTCCCAGGGACCGCCGGCCGCGAGGACCGCGGCCACGGCGGGATCCGACGGGTCCGGGGCCTCCGCGGCGGGCGACTCCACCACCACGGCGGCCGCCTTCCCGTCGGGCGCGGCGAACCACCGAATTTGGGTGGCTCCAGCCGGCATCGCGGTCGGAACGTGCTCGGGCACCCGGGCGTGGGCGCCGAAGGCGACGAGCAGGGTTTCGGTGTCGGGGCGCAGGCGGGCGTTCCCCGGATGCCGCTGGGCCAGCCCGATCCGGAGGTAGCCGCCCACGCGGCCCAGCACGCGGTGGGTCCAGGGCGTGTCGTTGGGGCCGCTGATGCGCCGGTAGGCCTCGCTGTCGAGGACGCCCGGATCGGCCAGATCATAAAGGGCGAGGTAGCGGGGCACCGTTGGCGGCCGAGTCACGAAGCGAACCCCGCTCAGGAACCCCGGTACCGCCAAGCGTCCCGGCAGGTGGTCGGTGTCGTACCACTCGTTGAACTCGTCTTCGGTCAGCGACGCCGGCTCCATGGTGACCAGGAGCAGGCCAAGCGGTTCGCTCATCCTCTCAACAGCTCCTTAAAGGCCAGCGGGGGGCTTAAGATTCGAGGCGGGCGTCTTCAAGGACTTTCGCCAGCGCTTCCAGCCCGGCCTTCATCGTGGGTGCCCCGCCGGGAATGAGGGCCGACTCGAAGGCGCTCACCACCTCCTCCGGCGTCGCGCCGAGGGAGAGGGCCCGGCGGATGTGGGCCTCCAGGCCCGGCCCTTCGCCCCTGAAGGCTAGGAGCGCCGACACCACCAACTCCCGGTACTTGGCGGGAAGCCCGGCCGGACGGGAAGGGTCGGGGTCGCCGTGCACCAGCGCCTTGCCGACCAGCACGTTGTAACTGTCGAGGAAGTCCGGGTCCTGCTCCGCCAGGACGCGATGGAACGGGAGCAGGTAGCCGCGGGCTTGCAGCATGGCGGCGATACGGTCCTCGGGACGCTGTGCCAATGGATGATCCTCCTTACAGGGGAGCTTTTGGCCCATGGGAACGGGACGGTTCCATCCGTTGCAACAATTGGCAGGGAAGTCTAAGACCATCATACCGCGCCCCGGCGCGTCTGTTAAGGCGTTCCGCGCGGTCCGTCCGTCGAGACCAGCCCGGCCGCCGGGGGATTTGTGCCCGACCAGGATTTCGCGGCCGGTACCGAGAACATTTTCGTCTCGGACGAGACGGCACGTCGCCGGAACGTGGGGCCAAAAGGCGACGAGAGGGAGGAGACGACGGCATGAGTCGGGAGGACGTATACATCGTGGCGGCGGTCCGCACGCCCATCGGACGGCACCGGGGCGTGCTGAAGAACGTCCGCCCGGACGACCTGGCCGCCCTGGTGTTGAAGGAGGCCGTGGCGCGGGCCGGCGTCGACCCGGCCGAGGTCGACGATGTCCGTATGGGCGCGGCCAACCAGGCCGGAGAAGACAACCGGAACGTCGCCCGGATGGCGGTGCTGTTGGCGGGGTTTCCCGTGACCGTGCCGGGGGCCACGGTCAACCGTTTGTGCGGGTCGTCGCTCGAGGCGGTCAACGGCGCCTTCCACGCCATCAGGGCGGGCGAGGGGGACATCATCGTCGCCGGCGGGGTCGAGAGCATGACGCGCGCGCCGTGGGTCATGCCCAAGACGGACCGAGACTTCGCGTCCGGCAACCAGACCCTGTTCGACACGACGATCGGGTGGCGGATGGTCAACCCCAAGTTGGCGGCGATGTACTACCCCTACAGCATGGGCGAGACGGCCGAGAACCTGGCGGAGCGCTACGGCATCCCCCGGGAGGAACAGGACGCGTTCGCGCTGGAGTCGCACCGGCGGGCGGTCCGGGCCCAGGACGAGGGATGGTTCGACGAGGAGATCGTGCCCGTCCCGGTCCCCGACGGCAAAGGGGGCACGCAGCTCGTGACCCGCGACGAACATCCGCGGCGGGACACGACGATGGAGAAACTGGCGGCCCTGAAGCCCGCGTTTCGGGCGGGGGGCACGGTCACGGCGGGCAACTCCTCCGGCATCAACGACGGCGCCGCGGCGGTGGTGCTGATGTCCGAGGCGGCCGTGCGCCGGACCGGGGCCACGCCGCTGGCGCGGATCGTGGCGACCGGCGTGGCGGGCGTGGATCCGGCCATCATGGGCATCGGGCCGGTGCCGGCCAGCCAAAGGGCCTTGGCCCGGGCCGGTTGGACGCTCGACGACCTGGACTTGGTGGAGCTGAACGAGGCGTTCGCGGCCCAGTCCCTCGCGGTGCTGCGGGATCTTCCGATTGACCGGGAGCGGGTCAACGTGCACGGCGGCGCCATCGCGTTGGGACACCCCCTTGGCGCCAGCGGCGCCCGGATCCTGACCACGTTGCTCTATGCCATGAAGCGGCGGGGTGCCCGTCGGGGTCTCGCGACCATGTGCATCGGGGTGGGCCAAGGTATCGCCACGCTGGTGGAGCGGGTCTAGTCCGTCGCAACGCAAGGGATCGCGTGCGGGCCGGGGCGCCGCGACGGCGGCGGCCCGGCCGAATGATCCGGTACCGGTTGGGACGAATGAGAACCCGGGTCGAGGGATCCCTCGGAAGACCTCGGCATCCGCCCCCTGGGCGGCCTCGGGAACGGCGCTGGGGCGGGACTCACTTTTGTGAGGCAGGAACTGGCATAAATGGAATGATGTCGCAAAGGAGGTGAAGGGGCCGACCACGAAGACAGCTCCTCAAAACCTGGGGGTCTCGGCAGACCCAAGGAGGAGCTGTCGCGGGAGCGTAGCCCAAGCCGCCCCCATTGACAAGGCCGTGTTGTCCCAGTTGGTGCAGGAGACTTGGGCGACCTGGTGGGCGAAGGTAGTCGCCGCCGGCGTGCCGACGGATGTGGCGGCGATCGAACAAGCCGTCGAGGGCCTCGTGCACCAGCTGGGGCAGCAGGTCGTAACGGCCTGGGCCGCCGCGGTCGTGCCGACCGCGCGCCCAAGGTGTACCGTCTGCCAAGCCCCCTTACGGTGTGTCGATCCGGCGCGGGCGGTGACGGTGACCGGGATCTTCGGGGACTACGTGCTGCGGCGTCCGTACTACGTCTGCCCGGCGGGGCATGGGTCGGCGTCGCCGGCCGACGCGGCGTGGGGCTTGGGGCCGGAGCGGGTGACGCCGACGCTGGCGGAGCGGCTGTGTCGGCTGGCGGTGGAGACCCCGTTCGACCGGGGGGCACGTTGGCGCAGGCGCTGCTGGGCGTGGCGGTCGACGGAGAGACGCTCCGTCGGCTCGCGGAAGGGGTGGGGTCGGTGGCGGAGGCCGCCGAGCACGCGGCGCAAGCGGCGGGGGCGGCGGGCCGGGTGCCGGCGCCGACCGGGCCGGGGCCGGCGGGATTGATGGTGGCCATTGATGGGGCGATGGTCTACCCCGACGGGGCGTGGCACGAAGCCAAAGTGGGCGTGTGTCAGGCCGTGCGCCGGACCCGCGCGGGGACCTGGGACCGGACGGGGTCTCCCGACTACTGGGTCGGGCTGGAAGCGCGCCCGGCATTCTGGCAGCGCTTGGATGCGCATGCCGCCGCCCAGGGGGTGTATGGGGGCCGTCGCCCATGCCCTGTATCCGGAGGACGCCAGCCGCGGCGGCCCCGTGGGCCGGGCCGCTGCTCACGGCCTTGCCCGACCAGGGGCCGGGGCCGTTACAGGCCGCGTTGGCCGCGGTCAAGCCCCCCGATGCGGCGCTCGCCGCCGTTGTGCAACGGGAACAGGCCTACTTCGCCTATAATGCCCGCCGGATGTACTACCCGACCTATCGGCGCCAAGGCCTGCCGATCGGGTCGGGGACGGTGGAAAGCGCCTGCAAGGTAGTGCTCAAGCAGCGGGCGAGCCAAGGCGGTCTGCGGTGGACCGCCGCCGGCGCCCAAGCCGTCGCCACCCTCCGGGCGTGGCATTGGTCGGGGCGCTGGGGGGCGTTGTGGGCCAGCCGGCCGCTGACGCAGCGGGTGGCGCCGCGGCGCCGCTGTGCCGCGTGATGACAATCGTGAGGCACACCCACGGCGCTGGCGCCGGCTTGACACCGTTTTACGGCCGGGGCTACAATGGGTTCGGCTTTCGTCACCGCGGGTGCGGTGGGAAGGAAGAAGACGGAGGCGTGGTGTAGCTGGCCTAACACACATGCCTGTCACGCATGAGATCGCGGGTTCGAATCCCGTCGCCTCCGCCATACAACTTCATCGGGAATCATCAGTGCCGCGGTAGCTCAGTTGGTAGAGCAGAGGACTGAAAATCCTCGTGTCGGCGGTTCGAGTCCGCCCTGCGGCACCACGAAATTTGAAGCCCCGCAGGCCTTGCGGGGCTTGTTTTTCGGAAGTCCTGGAGTCGTCAGACAACATGGCGGCCGGTTTGGCAACCGGAGACGCAAGAGACACGGCGGGTGTCCCCATGGGTCTCAAATGGTCCAAGAGCACGCCCCGTCGGCGCCTCGACCGGGAGACCCGGCATGTCCGACAGCCTGGACGCGCTCCTGAGGCGTAGCAACCGGTTGGCAACACACCACATTTTTGGGTTACGCCCGGCCGCGTGGTGGAAAAGGGTTTCCCAGGGTGGTCGGCGTATCGCTCTTGTGCCAGAAGCGTCGCTGGCGTGTCAGCAGCCGCGCCACCCTCGGCGGCGGGGACGAGCTTGGCCAACGACTCCTGGCTAAAATAGCGCCGCGGGGGTGCGAGCCATTCTGCTCCATCAACACGGCGCCCGCCAAGCGCAGCGCGGCGAGGCGGTTCGGGAAGATCCCCACGACATCCGTGCGGCGGCCAATCTCGCGGTTGAGAAACAGGTCCGCGGCCATGTCCCGCAACGCGTTGGCGGCTGGGGGGAACTGCGGCTGGAGCGTCTCCACTACCTTGTTGCGCGGCACGAGCGCGGCTCGCTTGTCGGGCTGGACGAAGATTCTCCGCACCAGGGCCGCAACCATGGCTTGAGCGGACTTCGACACGGTGGCCAGGAGGTTCCGGAGCGCGTGGACCCGACACCGCTGCCAGTTGGCCCCTTGGAGAACCGTGCGGATGGCGTGTTGGAGCCCCCGGTGGGCATCGCTGATGACCAGTTGGACCCCCGTCAGGCCCCGGTCGAGCAGGTGCCAGAGAAGCGTCGTCCAGAACTCGGCATCCTCACGGGTCCCACCTCACAGCCCAAAACCTCCCGGTCGCCCTGGGCATTGACCCCGGTCGCGACCACCAGGGCCATGCTGAGGACGCGATCCCCCTCCCGCACCTTGCGGTACGTTGGCATTGACACCACCACGCGATCGGACTCTACTTTCACAGGGCGTACCGCCCACCATCGGGGGGGTGGCTCTTCAGTGTCCGGGCGCGTTTCCGCACGAGGAAGGGAACATGCGTGACCGGCATCCAGAAGCTGGTGGCGAACGCGGACAGGATGGCTCCGACCGTCAGGAGGATCGCTTCGACACCGTAGATGGCCTGGCGCCCAGGCGGCCCATTAGGGGGCCGAACACCAACGCTCCCAGGACCGCGGTGATGAAGGCGATGCTGTCGAGGATCATGGGATTCAGCGTCGTGAGGTGCCACAAGGGGGACAACAAGGTCGTGACGGCGCCGATGATGAACGGTGGGACGGCTTAGAGGGTGACTCTGTCAGCCACCGATCCCGGACACCAGACGCACCTTGTCCTCCACCATCCCCATCTGGTCAAACAGCGCGCAAGCGACATCCCGATGGTACCGGCGTTCGGCCGGGCTGGTCGCGATAATCGCCAAGGCCGCGTGACAGCGGGCCAACTCGGGACGAAACCCCAGGGCAGCCAGTTGCGTCCGTGCCTGGAGGAGTATGTGACGCGCCTCCAGCTGCTCCCCACGGGCGGCCAGGACATCACCTAGCACTTTGGTGTTCAAGGCGATCCCCGCCAGATAGCCGTCGGCTTTGGCGATATCAAGCCCGGTGCGTGCCGCGCGCTCGGCCTCGTCCAGCTCTCCTTCGTCCAGTCGCAGCAGGGCCAAAAACGCGTAGGCCCGATCCAAGAGAATCCGAAGGCGGATGGCGGTTGCCAGGGCGATGGCCCCCTCTTGGATGCGAATCCCGTCGGCGAGTTTTCCCAGTCGGGCGACCGGTAGCCCCAGAAACACCCGAGCGACGTACTCACTCAGACGCTGACGGCTCCTCGCGGCAATCCGGACAGCCTCCTCACCCGCCGCCTCCGCATCGGCCCAGCGGCCCTGAAGGTGAGCGATGACCGCGGCATGGCACAGGGCATGCGCGGCAACGGCCTCATTGCCGCGGCCAAGCCATTCATCCGCCAACGCGCGAGGCATGTGCGCAGTCTCCTCGAAATGTCCCTGGGTCGCCTTGACCGACGCCCACGTGCACCGGCCGTAGGCGGCGTGGCGGATGCGGCCAAGATCCTCCAGCAAGGGGATGGCTTCGCCCAGGGCACTCACGGATCGGTCGAACTCGCCGCGTACCGCGCGCAGCTGGCCCAGGTACAGCAGACAAAGGGCGAGCACCGATGGGCTCCTCAGCTTGCGGGCCAGCGGCAACCCCTTGTCCAACACCGTGATTGCGTGTCCCAGACGACCTTGGGTACCGAGGGCGAGGGCCCGGACGGTCTCGACCTGCGACACACGATGGGCGTCGGCTATCGCCGCGGCCGAGTCGGCCGCCTCCGCGAGCCACTCGTCCGTTTGGGCCGGCAGCATGGGTAACCCGATGTCCGTGAGCCGCAGGCGGATGTCAACACCGAGGCCAAAGTATTCCGGCGTCTGGGGAAGTCGGGCCAGATTCGCCAGCGCTTGCTCCAGAAATCGGGCGGCATCGCCGTAGGCGAAGACCGCTTCCGCGGCGTCGGCGGCTTTCAAGCTCCACGTCAATCCCTCGGCGGACAGTCCGGCCGCCGTGGCATGATACGCAAGGGATTCCAGCACACCCAGGGTCCGTGCGTCCGTAGGAGTCTTTGCAGTCGCTTCCAAGAAGTGGCGAAAGGCGCGGCCATGCAGGCGCGCCAGCCTAGACGGGCTGGACCCGCCCAAAACGGCCTGGCGCACAAGGTCGTGGCTGAACCCGACCACGGTGGCCGCCGCGTGTCGGCCGGCACACGGGAACGAGGAGAGCGGCACCTGGTCGGTTTCTTCGAGCAGACGCGCGCGGGTGAGCATGTCCAAGGCGGACAAGATGGCCGCCTCCGGTGCGTCGATGACGGCACACAGACACTCGAAGGGCACGGGGCGCGGAAAAATTGACGCGGCGCGCAATACCTCCTGGGCGGCTGGAGACAGCCTCTGCATTCGGCCGAGGATCAGGGTCTGCAACGTGGCCGGAACCGGCACGCGTCGAAGCGAGCGGGGGTGAGGGTCCTCCGTGTTCCCCGAGTCGGCCAGGGAACGCGCCCACACAATGGTAAAAAGAGGATTGCCATGGGTTTCCGCGAAAAGGTGCTCGGCCAGAACCGGGTCCGCATGGCCGGTGGTGGCCGACACGAGGGCGGCGGTGGCCTCGCAGGACAGCGGGCCGATGTCCATCCAGCGGGCTCGATGTTCGTACTCCAGTTGACGCAGCAGGCGCTCCACAGCCTCGGGCAACTCGCCGAGCCGGACGGTGACGAGGAGGGCCAAACTCCCAGCTTGCGGGTGCCGGGCCAGGTAGGACAGAAATTGCAGCGTCGCCTCATCGGCCCAGTGAAGGTCCTCCAGGACCAGCAGCACCGGCTGCGGCAGCGCCAGGATCAACTGTACCACGCCTTCAAACAGGCGGCGTTTGCCGTCCGATGAGAGGCTGGCCGGCGTCTGCGCGGTCACCTGAGGGTCGCTCCGACCGGGCCAGAGGCGCGCCACTTCCCGCGCCCAATCCGGCGGTAAGCGGTACCGTGACCAGTCCCCCGCCGGATCCAACCGGGCCAACGCTTCCACGAGGGGCCCATAGGGAAGTTCCACGGCGGTTTCGTAGCAATGGCCCACCAAGACTGTCGCCATACGGTGGCGAAGGCTGCCTTCGGGTCCGGCGAGGAGGGCGTGGACCAGGCGGGTCTTGCCGATGCCCATGGCGCCGCACATCACCACCATCCGGCCCTGACCCTCTAAGATGTCGCCGAGATACCCTTCGAGTTGCGTGAGTTCGGCTTCCCGGCCGAACAGGGGCAATCGTTCGGTGCCCGTGTCCGTCGGGACAGGGTGGGAATCGGCCCCACGCCCCCGAGGCGTCGGGGCGTCCGGCAGTACCAATCGCGCGCTGGCTACGGCACGGGCGAGGGTCACCGTCTCGGGTTCGGGCTCGACCCCCAGCTCGCGTCGTAACATCTCTTGGCAGACGTGGAACTGGGCCAAGGCCGCCGTCCGGTTGCCGGCAAAGTAATGCGCGCGGATGAGCCGCCGGTGAAAGCGCTCTTCCAAGGGTTCCAGCGCGAGCGCCCGCTCCGCATGCCGGATCACCCGATCCCATTGTCGAGCCGCTTCGTCAGCCGCGGTGAGCCGGTCCAGGGCCTCCACGACTTGACGGGTCCAGCGGTGGCGCTGCTGCTCCAGCCACTCCTCATACGCCGCACCGGCGCGGATGTGGAAGCCCTCGAGGAAGGGCCCGCGCCACAGGGCGACCGCGTCATCCCAGTGGCCGTGCTCCACCGCTTGTTGGAACAGCCACGTATCGACCGTGGCGGATCCGGGGATGGCCCAGGTCAGGAAATCGCCGACGGCTCGGATGGGGATCTCGGGCCAAGCCTGACGCAAGCGGGTGAGGCTGGTGCTGAGGATGCGACGGCCGTCCGCTTCGTCCAGATCCTCCCATAACATGAGCAACAATTGAGTGCGCGGAATCATCTGGCCCGCGTGGGCGGCGAGCACGCATGCCAACGCATGGGGTTTAGAGGGCTTGAACGCGACAAACCCCTCCGACCCTACCCACGCAGGCGGGCCCAGCAGGCACAGCCGGCGCTCGCTCGCCATGGGAACCTCCCTCCGCCGAGAGCGAGAAACATTTGTACCCAAGTGTAACCAGGATGTAAGACACGGGAAAGATTGGTGCAAGTCGTCCCCTGTATAGTCTGGGCGGTGGTATCGCAAGACCCGGTCGTCTACCCGACGAGGCCGGAGCGAGGAGGCGAGCAGAAGCATGAAACGCCGGTATGTAGGCGCCCTCGCCGCCATGGGTGTGATGGCGCCTACGGGGGTGCTGATTCTGTCACCGCTGGCGGGGGCCCAGACGTCGGCACCGACGCTCTCGGTGGTCGCGGACCAAGTTTCCTCCACGCGCGGGTGCATTGTGACCAACACGTTCCCGCGCGGTGACGTGGTCGTCTTCCGAGCCACGGCGGACTTAAACGGCGCCCTGGATCCGAATGCCCAGCTCACCGTGCACATTGTCAACGGTCCGACCTTGCCTATGAAGTTGGGTTCTCATCCGCCCGGTAGTCCGAAGGCGGTGCAGTATTGGACCGCCACGTGGCCGGTTCCGCTCACCGCGGCACCCGGCGTGGTCGACTGGTCGGTGACGGCCGTCGACCCCCAGACAGGGGCGACCGGCACATTCCAGCCGTTCCCCGTGCCGCCGTCCATGATGACCATCGTGCCCGCCACGTACGCCGTCACGGTGAGCGTGACGGCGAACCAGCATCCGGCTACCACGGTTACTCCCGGGCAGCCGCTCACCATCGTGGCACGAGTCGGCCGGACGGTCGAGACAGGACCGAACCAGACGGCTTTCGTGCCCCTCACAACGGGGTCGGTGACGGCCACGGTGGGGCCGGAGGCCGCGCTGTCCGAGCAAGGGCAACTGAAGCAAGGCCACTCGGTGGCGCTCCAGTATGATCCCGCCAGCCAGACGTGGACCGGCACGGCCGCTACAGATGACCTCAGTCCCGGCTTCTACGTGGTCCAGGTGCAGGCGGCTGACACCGTGACGCCCCCGAACACCGGCACCGGAAACAGCGCGATCTTCGCCGTGAACCAGGCGCCTACGCCGGCGTCACCAAAGACCTATACCGTTCAACGAGGCGATACACTGTGGGGGATTGCCGCACGGCTGTTGGGCAGCGGGGCGCGGTGGCCGACGTTGTACCAGCTGAACCGGGCGCGCATCGGACCGAACCCGAACCTCATCCGACCCGGTCTCGTGTTGGAGGTGCCCTAACACGCGAACCCGTCGATTCTGGCAAAGGGGCCTCCGCGCGGGCGGGGGGGCTGCCCTGGTGCTCGCTCTCGCGACCGGGTGCGCGACGGGCCCAACGGCGGTCCCAGGCCCTGGCGGGGCGCACCCGGTGCGCGCATGGCCGGAGCTGGCGGCGTCTTCCGGCCGCATGATGCTCAGTCGGGAGACGGCCACGGTGGGCACGCCGGTCGCGTGGACCGCGACGGGGCTGCCCCCCCGTGCCCATCTGGCTGTCTGGTGGGAGACGCTGCACGGAGCGTGGGCAATTCGGGGCGAACACTTCCTGGGAACGCATTACCGGGTCAGCCATACGGTGCTGGGTACGGTGACGACGACGGCTACGGGAGGCGCCCACGGCACGCTGGTCGTGCCCGCGGGTTTCGGCGGCCCGCACTTTCTCGGCTTGGTCACGTCCGGCGGGGCGTTGGTCGCCGAGGCGGGGCTGACGGTGCTGCCTACCGCCGAGGTATCGCCGTCCCCGGTGCCGCTCGGCGGGTTTGTGCACGTCACCATGACCGGCCTGGGGACCGGTCCGTACGACTCTCAGTACGGCGTGTCGTGGGACCACCACTACCTCGGTAACGTCTCGGCGGTCACCACGGACGGCACCGCACGCTTTGCGGTGCGGGCGGAGACCCTAGGCCCGCATATCCTGACGCTCGATACCAGTTCCGTCTATGGGCCGTATCTCAACCACCAGCAGTCGCCGTATGCGTACATTCCGGACTTCGCCTTTCCCGTAACCGTGACGGCCGGCACGCCGACCAGCGTCGCCGACCCCGGGCCGCCGGTAAGGCCCGCCGTCGGGTCGCATCTCGTCGTGACGCCGGGCGCCGGGGTCGTGGGCCAGTCCATCCGCTTGACGGGACGCGGACTTCCCCCGCGTACGGCGGTGACGGTGTGGTGGGACACGGTCGTCGGAAACCGCGTGACGGCCACCGGCTATCGGCCCCAGCGGATTCGCCTGACCACGGTCCGGACGGCACCGGACGGCACGCTTCGGGCGACGGTTACCGTGCCGGACGATGTCGGCGGGCCTCCCCATCCGATCCTGGTGACGGCGGGCGGCAAAGTCGTGGCGCGGTCGACCTTCCGCATCTGGCCGAGGGTCGTGGCTGTCGGGCCGGATCCGTTACCGGCCGGGCAGACGCTGACCGTGAAGCTCACTGGTGTGGGATGGACGGAGTACGACAACATCTACAGTATCGACGTGGACGGGGCCTACGCGGGCTATGTGTGCGGGTTCAACAGCCACGGCGACGTCACCTTGCGCCTGACCCTGCCCGGTCCGTCCGGTCCCCATTTCCTGGACTTGTATCCGTCTGTCTACAAGGGGCCGCATGTGCTGCCGAACCGGTACGGGCTACCGCAACTGACCTACGCGCAGGACCACCCCGGCGACCGACTGCCGGCCTTCCATCTCGTGGTCTCAGTGGCTCCCCCGGCAGCGGCTCGGTGACGGGGGAGCGATCCGGGCCACGGTAACACGCAAGACCGCGGCGGCGGGCGCCGGGAGCAGCGGGGCGTTTGGTGTCGGTCTGGGCCCATAGGGTGGAAGGAGGGTCTGGCATGGCGTGGCCCCACGTGGAGGAGGCGGCCGGGGCGGTTCCGCTCCGCCGGCAGTTGACGTGGTGGGTCCTGATCTTGCCGGTGGCGATGGGATTGGCACTCGCGCGGCATGCGGTCTACTGGCTCGACTACACGCACGTGATGGCGGGCGCCCTGTGGACGGGCGCCGATCTCCTGCTCGGGTTCGTCGTCGGCCCGGTGCTGCGGCGTCTGGGTCCGCGGGAGCGTTCCGCCTTCATTCGCCAGCTGGTCCCGCGCACGTTGCTGTACATGCCGGTGGTCGCGCTGACGACCGGGACGGCGGGATGGTTTCTGGCCAACTGGTTGGGTCTGTGGACGGCTGGCCGTCCCGAACGCAACTGGGTGCTGGCGGCGCTCGTCATCACGACGATTCTGGCGGTCCAGGGCCTGGGGATCATGTTGCCGAACAACCTTCGGATTCTGCGGGAGATGCAGCGGCCGACGCCGGATGCTGACCGCATCTGGCGCTACAATCGCGTCAACATGGTCTTGGCGGCTGTGCAAGGGGTGCTGCAGGTGGCGATCATCGCCGTCATGGCCCATCTCGTCGTGGGCTGACCGCCCTCAGCGCGGCGGACCGCAGGAGGCGGGGCTGGGAGGGATCCGGTTCGTCGTGCCGACAGGACCGCGGGCCGAACCGCTCGCACCACCGTGGTGCGGCCAGGACGGCCGTGTTTGGGGAGTCCTAGTCACCGCGGAGGCCGCGAGAGGCGTCGGGGCGCCTCACGGCGTGCACCGCAACGCGGCAGGAAGCCGGGCCCAACGGTCCCGGTACGCATGGCGCGCGTCCGAGACCGTGACGGGCTGCCACAGTAGGGCATCCATGGGTCGGGCTTGGCTGACCGCGTCGAGGTCGACGGAGGCCACGACGCCGAGGATGGGATAGCCTGCCGTGACGCCGCGATTTCGCAGCAGCACCAGGGGCAGACCGGACGGCAGCCACTCGACTGCCCCCACGGCGGCTCCGCGCGACAGGACTTCCGACGGCCCCCGGTTTTCCAGCCGCGGGCCGAGGAGACGTTTGCCGATCGCGTTGCTGCGACTGTCCACGCGATAAGTCGCGTGCAAGAACCGGTCCCAGAGGTCTCCGAGCCGCCCGGTGTCCGGTCCGGGACAGACCCGCACCGTCCAGGGCGTACCGTAACGGGGAACCGCGTCCGCCGGGAAGCGGACGGCGGGTTCGGACGAAGACGCAGACGGGTGCAGGGCCAACTTGGAACCCGGTTGCAGGCGCATGCCCCACCCCATGACCTCGTCCCACGCGGCACTGCCCAGAGGGCGGGGTGTGTCGAGCCAGCCGGACACCCCCACGTAGACGTGAAGGCCTTGGCGAATGCGGCGGATGGTCAGGGTCCGGCCCGCCCGAAGATGTACGGGCGCCCACATCGGTACGGGATCGTCGTCGATGCACACCGTACAGGGAGCGCCGGTTACAGCGACGAACAGGTCGTGTGTGGCAGTGCAAGCAAAGTCGGTGGCGGTGATTTCGATGGCTGGAGCCGGACGGGTGTGCCCCGCCAGAGCCAGCGCGGCCCGGTAGGCGAACTGGTCGGCCGCCCCCGCCCGTGGCACGCCGAGATGGGCGAATCCTCGGCGACCGGCGTCCTGAATCCTGGCGACCCCTGCCTTCAACACGACGAACCGCACGGTCATGGGCAGCTCACCTCGACCGCCGCCACGGGCACGCCCTCCCAGTAGGACGCTTCCGCTTCCGGAACGGGCTTAAAGCGAATGTAGTCGCCCGGTCGGTACGGCACGGGGGGATCGGCGGGCCGTGCGAACTCGAGGGGCGTGCGCCCGATGAGCGCCCATCCGCCCGGACTCGGCGCCGTGTAGATGGTGGCCTGGCGCCCGGCTATCGCGACGGAACCGGCCGGCACCCGCGTGCGAGGCGTCGCCAGGCGCGGTACCGGGCGGGGCAAGGGCGGCCCGTCCAACAGTGGTTCGCCTACGGGCGTCCCGAGGCACCGGATTCGGTAAACCGGCTCCGCGTGCCGTCGGACCACCTCCTCAGGTGTCAGGCCCTGGTCCCGGGCTACCTGCTCCAGGTCGGGCCCGTCCCGCCCTCCGTACACGACGGGCACCACGAAACAACGTGGACGCCCGAACACGGCGGCATCGTCGAGCATGCCGACGGCCGCCAGGTAGCGGCGGAGAGCGGTCTCGATGCCTTCAGGGTCGGTCGCGAGCGGATCAAACTCAATCAGCACGGACGTATACGTGGCCACTGCGTCGGTAACGACGGGGGCAAGCTCCGCGCGGGCCTTGGCGGCAAGGGCGTGGGCAGTCCGCCAGGATGCCTCGGTGAACATGTCGCCCAATTCGACGAGCAACGCGCTGTCCCCATACGCGATGACCCGGGGCTGGATAGGCGTCCCTCCTCTGGCCCGTGCGGTCGGCGCAGAGTCGACCCCCCGGCCGCATCGTGCCGGGCGTGTCTTGGCCCGCCGCGGGGCGCGGCTGTCACCATGGTAGCAGAGTCCGGAGGGGCCCCATGGCGCGGTGCAGGCACGCTTCGGCGTCGTGGTTTCTCAACCGGTGAAACACGGAGATGTCCGACGATAGGTAATACAATAGGACAAGCAGTTCGGCGCGTCGCGCCGGGGGGCCGGATGGCGGCGGAGCCCCAGTGTCGTGGTTCTGCGGCGCCCGGGGAGGGTTCAACCAGTCATGGAATGGTTTGAGGTGTCCGACACCTTCGACGCGTGCCTGGACGCGATCGAGGCGTTTTTGGCCAAGGAGTGGAGCGATGGACTCCCGGTCGTGCCGCCGACCGAAAAGCGGATCGCCGCGGCGCTGGAGGCGCTCGCACCCCACCTACCGGACGAGGTGGTGGGCATGGTGCCGCCCCGGGGCGGACGCGTCACCGTCCGCGATGTCGCCGTGCATGCCGTGTTGGCCGGGTGCCGTCCCGAATACGCACCCGTGGTGTTGGCCGCCCTGCGGGCGGTCTTGCGTCCACGGTTCAATCTGCTCGGAGTCCAGGCCACGACGCACGGCGTCGCCCCCCTTATTGTCGTGGGCGGACCCGTCGTCGAACAGATTGGGGTCAACAGCGGGACCAACGTGTTCGGCGAAGGATTCCGGGCCAACGCGACGATCGGGCGAGCACTGCGCCTTTTGCTGCTCAATGCGGGCGGGGGACGGCCGGAAGCCGGAGACAAGGCCACCATCGGTCACCCAGGGAAGTACACGTTCTGCATCGGGGAGAACGCGGCGGCCCTGGGGACCTGGGCGCCGCTACACCATACTTTGGGGGTCGAGGCGGCGAACGGCGTGACGGTGTTCGGATGCGAGGCGCCCCACAGCGTGCTGGCCCACGGCGGTGCCGCCGACATTCTGGAGGCGATGGCCTCGGCCCTCGCCACCCTGGCCGGAAACCCCACGTGGTACGCAGGCCAAGTGCTGGTGGTATTCGGGGCGGAGCACGCCGCGGCGATCCACCGGGAAGGGTGGTCGCGGCGCGATGTGCAGATGTTCCTCCACGAGCGGGCCCGGGTCCCGCTGGCGGCACTGACCCGGAGCGGGGAGCGGCTCGACAACCCGGCGCGGTGGCCGCGGTGGGTAACGGCGGCCGGGGCGATGGACCCGGGGTACCGGATGCCCGTGATGCGGGAGCCGGACGACGTCCTCGTGACGACGGCCGGCGGACAAGGCGCGTTTTCGGCGGTTTTGCCGGGGTGGGGCTACATGGGCGGATTTGCCGTCGCCGAGCCCATCGACCCGGCTCCCGATGCCGGAAAGCCGAGATAGGAGGGAGAAACGCGTGGGTGTGGTCAAGGTCTGGGATCCGACCGTCAGGGCAGCCGAGATACCCCACGAACTGGCAGCCCGCCCCACCAGCCTACGGGGCATCCGGGTGGGCTTGCTCGACAACGGCAAGACCAACTCCGACCGGCTGCTGGCCGACTTGGCGCGGTGGCTGGCGGATACCTACGGCACCACGACCGGGACGGTCCTGGTCAAGCCGAGCATTTCGAGCGTGGCGCCGCCCGAGCAGATCGCCGAGTTGGTGCGAACCAGCGACGTGGTCATCGCCGGGGTGGGCGACTGAGGGTCGTGCTCGTCGTGCAGTGTGCGCGACGCCATTCTCCTGGAGTCCCAGGGCATACCCAGCGCGGCGATCATCACCGAAACTTTCCGTGCCATCACCCGTAGCCAGCTCGAGGCGCTGGGCTGGGCGCACTTCCGCCCGGTCGTCGTCCCCCATCCGTTTGGGACGTTGACGCGGGAGGCGGTCCGGGCGCTGGCCGAACGAGTCGGGCCGGAGGTGGCGGCTTGGCTGCAAGGCGGAGCCTAGGGGCGACACCGCCTGAGCGCCGGACGAGAGGAGCTAAGGGCCGGAGCGGCAGGGCAGCCCGCGGGCCGGTGCGGGGGCGACCGGCCGTAGCGGGCCGAGGGGGGACATGGCAGCCGGTCGGGCTACGGTGACGTCTCCGGCGGCGGATAGGATCCGGCCCGCGCTGCGGCGCGGGAGCGGACCCTGTCGCGGCGCCACCAACCTTGATGCGACCCCGACGGCTGCCTGTGCCGCCCACTACGCAGGAGACCGCACGTTTGGACCCCAAGGACGGGAGGGCCTCGCGGTGGCGAAGGGTTTTGGCCCGGTCCTGTCGAAACAGGGGCGCACCGGCGCCCCGGCAACCTTCGTCGACGCAGCGTCCGCGCCGGTTCGTTCCCAACGAATGTCATCCCGTTTCGCTAATTGACATACCCCGTGCGAATGTGCCCGACGACGGACCGTGCGACGACATGGGGGGCATGTCCCGGTGACCCGACGACGCTGGTGGATCCCGGTTTTATTGCTCATCATCATCACCATCGACTACATGGACCGGTCCAATATGTCCGTGGCCATCCCGTTCATTGCCAAGCAGTTCCACTTCGCCCCGGCGACGGAAGGCGTCCTGCTGTCTTCGTTCCTGTGGTCCTATATCCCGTTGATCCTGGTCTGGGGCTACTTGTCGGACCGCTGGGGGTCCCGGACCGTCATCACGGTGTCGTCCGTCATATGGTCTATCATGACCTTCCTGACGGGCGTCAGCGGGAGTTTCGGCGCGTTCCTGGCGGCGCGCCTGGGATTGGGGGTCGGCGAGGCCGGGGCGTTCCCCGCGGCGAGTCGGGCGGTGACCGAGTGGTCGCCGGCTTCGGAGCGGGGCGTGGCCATGTCCGTCTACAACGCCGGCCTGTTGCTTGGCCCGGCGTTCGGCACTCTCGCCGCCGCGGCACTGGTTCACGCGTATGGATGGCCCTCGCCGTTCTATGTGTTCGCCGGGCTCGGCATCGTGGCTGGCCTGGTCTGGTGGGGGATCTACCGCCCGCCCGAACAGGCGGGATGGTTGCCGGATCGCGAGCGGGAACACATCTTGGCCACCCGGGACGTCCGGCGGGAACGGCCGGTGGTCCGGATGTCCATCCTGCGGCTCTTGGCGCAGGGGCCGATGTGGGGCCTGCTCATCACGCAGGGATGTCTGGTCTACACGCTGTATCTGTTCCTGACGTGGCTGCCGTCGTATCTGTATCAGGCGCGCCACCTGAGCCTGATCCAGGTCGGCTGGTTCGGTGCGCTGCCGTATTTCATCGGAACGGTGCTGTCCATCCTCATCGGCCTCTGGAGCGACCGGCTGATGCGCGGACGCGACGTGACCACGGGCGCCCGGCGCTACCTGCTCATCGCGATGATGTTCGTCTCGGCCGTCGTGCTGCTGGAGCCGTTCGTGTCCAACTTCGCGCTCGCCGAGACCATCCTCATCCTCTCCCAGTCGACGATGCAGGCGGCTCTCAACATCAACTACGCGCTGACGTCGGACCTCCTGGTGGACAAGGAGTCGGCCGGGGTGACGTTCGGCTTGGCCGTGGTAGGCGGGAACATCTTCGGGTTCCTCGCGCCGCTATTGACCGGGTTCATCATCCAGGCGACCGGGTCCTACACGGCGGCCTTCGTGCTGGCCGGGTTGTTGCTCATAGCGGGTGCCGTGGTCTCGGGCTTGCTCAGCCGTCGGCCGCTCCAGCCGGTCGAGACTCTCAAGGAGACCGGTCCGGTGCCGGCCGCGCCCTAGATCCCGGCGTCGCACGCCGAAACCCAACGGGCGGGGGAGCAGGGATCCCCCGCCCGGTCTCTTCCGACGGCCGCGCGGCCCGTCCGAAAGGGGCCGGGCGATGCGCCAAGCAGTGGAACTTCACCCAGGAGGGGACATGGCCCATGACGGACCAGGAATATAACGCCGAGTGGCGGGAGCGCTGGTCGGCACTCGACACCGGTGCCGTGTCGGACGCCTGTGACCGACTCGGGCTGGCCGGGTGCGTGGTGGACGGGTTTCAGCCCTTCGGAGCCCCAGGACGGTTCGTGGGACGAGCCGTCCCGTCCGCCTGGATCTCGACGACGGCCGGCCTCGGTCGGTCCATCTGGGCACCCGGGCCCTCGAGGCGGCCCAGCCGGGGGACGTCATCGTGGTAGACCATCGGGGGCGGCTCCGGCCGGCCGGATGGGGTGGTCTTCTGTCGTTGGCCGCGAAGGTCCGGGGGGTGGCCGGCGTCATCGTGGACGGGGCGGTGCGGGACGTGGACGACGCGCGGTCCGTCGGCCTGCCCCTCCTCGCCCGGGGAGCGACGCCGCTCACGGCCCGCGGTCGGGTGGTCGAAGGGGCGTGCAACGTGCCGGTGGAGGTGGGCGGGGTGGTCGTGGCCCCGGGGGATCTCGTCGTCGCCGACGCCTCGGGTGTCGTCGTGGTCCCGTGGGACCGGGCCGGCGCGGTTCTCGAGGCCGCCGAGGCCATCGCGGCTCAGGAGCGCCGCTGGTGGGAGGCTATCGCCGCCGGCACGCCGCCCATCGCCGTCCTGGGCCGCCGTTACGAAGATCTGCTGCGAGACGGAGACCGGGGCCGCGGCTGACCCGAGGGACGTGGGCGCCGGGTCCCTTCGCGGCCCCTGTTTTACGCCCCGTCCTGGGCCAGGCGGAAGCCGGCGCACTGCCAGCGGGCGGAGGCGGGGAAGAAATTGCGGTACGTCGGGCGGACATGGCCCGGCGGTGTGAAAGCCGACCCACCCCGGAGCACCCATTGGTCGGCCATGAACTTGCCGTTGTACTCCCCGACCGTCCCCGCCCAGGGCCTGAACCCGGGATACGGTCGATAGGGGCTGGCGGTCCATTCCCAGACGTCGCCCAGCATCTGCACCAGGCCGGATGGGTCGGACGGAGCCGGTGCCGGCCGGAGACGATCGAGATCGAGCCATCGGGCCGGCCCGGTCACCGGCCCGGTCTGCACGGCGTGCTCCCACTCGGCCTCCGTGGGGAGGCGGGCTCCCGCCCACCGGGCAAACGCGTCCGCCTCGTAGTAACTGACGTGCGCCACCGGGCGCGCCGGGTCCAGCGGCACCCATCCCGCGAGGGTGAACTCCCACCAGCCGTCGTCCCGTTCCGCCCAGTAGAGCGGAGCGCGCCAGCCCTCCGTCTGCACGATGTGCCACCCGGCCGCGAGCCAGTGCTCCGGGCGCCGGTAACCGCCCGCCTCGACGAAGGCGAGGAACTCGCCGTTGGTGACGGGCCGGCGTGCCAAGCGATAAGGCTCGAGCCACACGGTGTGCCGCGGGGTCTCGTTGTCGAAGACGAACGCTGTGCTCCGATCCGCTCCGACGGCGGTCAGCCCGCCAAGAAAGGACACCCATGCCGCCGGGCCGACGCCCGGGCCCGGGGGCTCGGGGGGCCGCGGGCGGAAGACCGGTCCGAGCGGGTTGAGCCAGAAATTGTACAGGATGTCGGTCAGCAGCAACTCCTGATGTTGCTGCTCATGATGGAGGCCCAGTTCGACGAGCCAGAGGACGTCGGCGGGCGGGGACTCATCCTGCTCGAGCCATCCGAGCAGGTTCTCGTCGACGTAGGCGCGGTAGGATCGGATCTCGGCCACCGTCGGACGAGACAGCAAGCCCCGGCGGGGCCTCGGCCAGAAGGGTCCCGCACCTTCGTAGTACGAGTTGAACAGGCGGGCGTAAGGTTCCGCAAAAACCCGGTAGCCGGATCGGTACGGCCGGAGCACGAACATCTCGAAGAACCACGTGGTGTGGGCGAGGTGCCACTTCGGGGGACTGGTGTCGGGCATGCCCTGAACCACGTGGTCCTCCGGGGCGAGGGGGGCCACGATGTCTTCCGTCAATCGCCGTACGGCGCGATACTGGGCGGCGAGGCGAGTCGCCGTGGTCGAGGCCGTCGGCATGCGGGATCCCTCCTCGGGTGGGACGAGGGCCGGACAGAGCCGGTCGGCTTGTGATGCGCTTATCGGTAGTGTGGCACAAGTCGCACGAAAGCGGGAGAGGTGAGGCCGACGGACGCGGGTTCAGGGGTTCCCGACCGGTGGGCTGCGTACGCCGAGGCCATGCGCCGGGGCGACTACTTCCGGGCCCACGAGTGGCTGGAGGACAGCTGGCGCAAGACGCGGGACCCGCGCGAACAGGTGCTCATCTGGATCGCGGCGGCCTTCGTGCACTGGCAACGGGGCCGGCCGACGGGGGTGGAGCGGCTCCTGGAGAAAGTGGAGGGCCGACTGCGGGCGGCCGGGGACGCGGCCGCTCTCCTCCGCGTGGTGGGCCGATGGCGGCAGGCCGCCCACGAGCACCGGCCCTGTCCCGGCGTCTCGGACCGGGTGATCCGCTTGGCTTTGACTTGGGCGGGGCATCGGACGGAGCGGATGGGTTGACGGCACGGCGACGCATGCTAGGTCCATCGGGAGCGGACGGGGGGACCGAGCGTGCGGCCGAAGTGGATCGTAGCCGCCGTCGTCGCCGGCGCGGCAGTGGGCGTGGTGTGGCGGGTGGCCGCGGCTCCTCCGCCGGCGACGCCCTCTGTACCGGGCTACCCGTGGCCCTGGCAGCCCGGCGGCATTCTGGTTCCCCGTCCGCACTTCGTGGCCACGCCGTTTGCGGTGCGGCGCGTGGCGGACGCTACCCTGCCCCGGGGCCAGCAGGCGCTGCTTCGCCCCGGCCGGCAGGGACTGACGTTGGTGGGGCCGGGCGGCCGTATCCCGGTGGCGAGTCCCCAGACCGCCGTCGTCGGCCAGGGGCAGGCCACGGTGCACGTGCTCACCGTCGACGGCCACCGCTACCTTTACTTGCGCGTGCTCACCATGCTGGCCACCGCCTACAATGGGAGTATCTCCATGAACGGCCCGTGGGGCGCGGTGTCCGCTTGGACCGGCCAGCCCCTCCACCACGGCGATGTGGCCGTGGACCCCGCCGTCATCCCGCTGGGCACGCCGCTGTACGTCGAGGGCTATGGACCTGCCGTGGCCGACGACACCGGCACCGCCATCGCCGGCGACCGGATTGACCTGTTCCTCCCCGTCTCGTCGGCGGAGGTGGCCCGCTTCGGCATGCGCTGGGTCCGCGTGTGGGTGCTGGCCCACCCCTGACGCCCGCCGTCTGCGCGCCGCGGCGGAGGGGATCCGGCAACTCCTGGCGAATCTGGGTGGGGGGAGGGACACGGGTGAAGATTTGCGTGTTAAGCCGCGTCGCGCCGGAGGCCATCGAGCGACTCGCGCAGGCCGGCGACGTCCGTGTCTGGACGGAACCCGGGCCGATTCCCCGCGACCGCTTGGTCGCCTGGATCGCCGACGCCGACGCGGTCATGACGATGCTGACCGACCGCGTGGACCGTGACCTCCTGAAGCATGCGGGTCGCCTCAAAATTGCGGCCAACATGGCGGTCGGCTACGACAACCTCGATGTCGAGGCGGCGACCGAGGCCGGCGTGATGGTGACCAACACGCCGGACGTGCTGACCGAGGCGACGGCGGAACTGGCCTGGGCGCTGATGCTGGCCGTGATGCGTAATGTCGTCGGGGCGCGGGAGGCGATGCTCCGGGGCGAGTGGACCCACTGGTCACCGGACGGCTTCCTGGGGACGGAGCTTCACGGCAAGACGCTCGGCATCGTGGGCTTCGGCCGGATAGGCCGGGCCGTGGCCCGACGCGCGGAGGCGTTCGGGATGCGTGTCATCGCCCTGGGTCGGCAGGCGCCTTACCAACCGCCCTACGTCGACCGGGCCACGTTCCTCCGGGAAGCCGACGTCGTGTCCCTGCACGTGCCTCTCTCCCCGGCGACCCGGGGTATGGTCGACCGTGCCTGGCTGGCCGCCATGCGGCCGGGGTCGTACCTCATCAACACGGCTCGCGGAGGCATCGTCGACGAGACCGCGCTCCTCGAGGCGCTCGACGGCCACCTGGGCGGGGCGGGACTCGACGTGTTCGCGGTGGAGCCTGTCGGCGGCGACCATCCGCTGGTACGGCATCCCAAGGTGGTGGCCACGCCCCACATCGGTTCGGCCACCCGGGAGACCCGGCGGGCCATGGCGCTGAGGGCCGCCGACAATATCCTGGCGGCACTGGCGGGCCGGCGACCGCCGGACTTGTTGAACCCCGTGGTATGGGAGCGCCGTGCCGCCCGGCGTCACGATGCGTGACGCCGGGGGCGTAGCGGGGTATGTGGCCCGCCGGACGGGGCGGCGGGCGAACAAAGGAGGGTCAAGAGGGTGGCCGGGTTACTGGAGGGCCGACGGGCGCTCGTGGTCGGGGTGGCGAACAAGCGCAGCATGGCGTGGGGCATTGCGCGGGCCCTCGCCCGGGAGGGGGCGGACCTCGCCCTGACCTACCAGACCGAGCGGTTCAAGGAGAATCTGGACGAACTGGTCACGGAACTGCCGCGTCCCGTGCTGGAGTTTCCGCTCGACGTCACCGTGGACGGTTCCCTGGACGCCTTGGCCGACGCGTTGAGCCGGGAGTGGGACCGACTGGACGTACTGGTCCACAGTGTGGCCCACGCCCGCTCGGATGAACTCGCGGGTCGGTTCGTGAATACGTCGCGCGACGGGTGGGGCTTGGCCCTGGACGTCTCGGCCTACTCGTTGGTCGGCTTGGCCCGCGTCATGTTGCCGCTGCTCAAGGCCAGCGGCTCGGCGAGCATCATGGCCCTGACCTACCTGGGGTCGGAACGGGTGCTGCCCAACTACAACGTGATGGGCGTGGCCAAAGCGGCGCTCGAGTCCGCCATGCGCTACCTGGCGGCGGATCTCGGGGCGGACGGCATCCGGGTCAACGCGATCTCCGCCGGGCCGGTCAAGACGCTCGCGGCGAGCGGCGTCAAGGGGTTCTCCAGCATGTTGCATGAGATCGAGCAGCGGGCGCCGCTTAGGCGGAACATCACCACCGAGGACGTCGGGAACGCGGCGGTCTTCCTGGCCTCGGACTGGGCGCGCAACATCACCGGGCAGGTGCTGTTCGTCGACGCGGGGTACCACGTGATGGGCATCTGACCCGGCGGTGCACATCGGAATCGGAGCGGAGGCGATGGACATGGTCACCAAACTGGGCGTCCTGGGAGCGGGTACGATGGGCGGCGGCATCGCCCACACGGCGGCCCAGGCGGGGTTCGAGGTCTACGTGTACGACACCAAGGAGGGCCAGGTGGACCGGGCCCTCGACGGCATCCGCCAGCGACTCGACCGGGCCGTGGCCCAGGGCAAGGAGTCGGCCGAGGCGGCGGCCGCAACGTTGGCGCGCATCCACCCCGTGTCGGACCTCGCCGCGTTCGAGCAGGTCGAGGCCGCCATCGAGGCCGTGGTCGAAGTGATGGCGGTGAAGAAAGACGCGTTCGCCGAACTCGACCGGCGGCTGCCTCCCGGCGCGTTGCTCGCGTCTAACACCTCGTCGTTCTCCATCACCGAGTTGGCGCAGTCGACCCGACGGCGCGACCGGGTGGTGGGCATGCACTTCTTCAACCCGGCCCCGGTCATGAAGCTGGTGGAGGTCGTGCGTGGGGAGGACACCAGCGACGAGACGGTGGCCGAGGCCCGTGAGCTCGCCCACCGCATGGGCAAGGAGACCGTGGTGGTCCAGAAGGACACGCCGGGATTCATCGTCAACCGCGTGCTGATCCCGCTGTTCATCGAGGCCATCCGGATCCTGGAGGAGGGGATCGCGTCGGCCGAGGACATCGACAAGGCGGTCAAGCTGGGACTGAACCATCCCATGGGTCCCCTCACCCTGGCCGACCTCACCGGCCTCGACGTCGACCTGAACGTCATGGACTACCTGTTCCAGGAGACGCACGACCCGCGGTTCGCCGCTCCCTTGACGCTCCGGCGGCTGGTGCGCGCGGGGCGGCTCGGCCGCAAGACGGGGCGGGGTTTCTACACGTACTGAACCGTCCAACTGTCCAGAGGATCAGAACCCCAAGGGGCTGTGGCGCCGCGCCGTCGCTTGACCGCTCGGCGCCCGCCTGCTATAGTGAGGTCGTGACGCGGAAGTAGCTCAGGGGTAGAGCATCGCCTTGCCAAGGCGAGGGTCGCGGGTTCAAATCCCGTCTTCCGCTCCATTAATTTGGCGACGTAGCCAAGTGGTAAGGCAGGGGTCTGCAAAACCCCCATACCCCGGTTCGAATCCGGGCGTCGCCTCCAGGAATTCGGCGGGCGGTTAGCTCAGTTGGTTAGAGCGCTCGTTTGACATGCGAGAGGTTCAGAGGTTCGAATCCTCTACCGCCCACCATGACATTTGAGGCCCCGCAGGCTTGCGGGGTTTCTTTGTTGGGAGTCTCCGACAGCCCGGACACCCGGCATGGCCCTAGCTCGTGACCCAGAACGTCGGGGCCGCAGCCGTGAAGCGGTTCTACGAGGGCCTCGTCGGGGGCGTTCTCGACGAGAAGCACCACCAGGGTACGTCACCTCCTGCGGGTGCGTCCGAACACGACACCGTCATCGGCCTCTCTCGTCGAACGCTCGGTGAGGCAGCCCACAATGCAATCGTCCCGCGGGTTCCTCAGCCGAATGCGGACGCCCCGCATGCGGGTCATATCACGAGCAAGCCGAAGTGCGGTCCGGGACCCCTCGGCGAGGATACGCGAAGGAAACCGTTCGAGAGAGCGCTCTAAAGCGCCTTGCACCTTGACCGGACACTATTAGGTGACGTATGTTCCGATAAGACACCTTATGGTGTCGGATCGGCGAACAAGGGGGGTGTGCCTTGTGCGAGATGTTTTCAGCGCGGTCGCCGATCCCACGCGGCGCCAGCTGCTCGGCTTGCTGGCGGAAGTCGACGAGGTACCTCTTCACGCGATTACGCCTCGGTTCGGCCTGAGCCGCACCGGGGTGTCCAAGCACCTCGCCATCCTTCAAGAGGCGGGACTCGTAGGGACTCGCAAAGTCGGACGGGAAACCCGGTACCGCCTCAACGCGGCGCCGCTGCGCGAGATTCAACAGTGGGTGTCGTTCTACGAGCGGTTCTGGACCCAACAAGTCGGTCGGTTGAAGGACTTGCTGGAGGGGGAGGAGACGCCATGAATGAGACCCTGTCGCTGGATTTTGAGGTGAAGAGTTCGATCGAGCGGGTCTGGGACGCTTTGACCAATTCGGCCATGCTGTCACGGTGGATGTTTTTCGAGGCGAACAATTTCCAGGCCGTCGTCGGGCACAAATTCCAGTTCCGTCCGAAACCGGAAACCGGCTGGCCAGCCACCGTGGATTGCGAGGTCCTCGAAGTCGACGCTCCGCATCGCCTTTCCTACACCTGGGAGGTCCGGGAGATCTCTCACCGTACGCAGATCACCTGGACACTGACCGAAACGCAAGAGGGCGTGACGAGGATTCATTTGGAGCAAACGGGGTTCGCCCGCGATGCGAAACAGGAGATGGAGGGGGCGAAGTACGGCTGGACGCGTCAAGTGGGTCAGTTGCAGGCGCTGCTGGCATCACCGTAACGGCCGTCGGGTGGCCCCGGACAACTCGCTCCGGCGAACGGTGGATCGACCGTTGAGGAGCCGTCTTCGCGCCAGATTGCCACGTCGTTCCTGACCGAAGGGATTCGCGTCCGCGAATGGGCGGAGCCGTTGGAGGCCGGTGCCTCGGGCGACCACGCGTCACGCCCCTTCGACGCCGGGTGAGACCCTCAAGCGGCCCCGTCGGGCTCGGGGATACCGCGCCCGGGGTTGACCGCCGCACCGCGCCAGCGACCGGGGGGCCTGTCAACGCCGGTTTAAATTTGATCCACTTGCGCCGGTCAAAATTGACCCACCTGCGGACTCCCCCAGCGAGGTGG
>JAIMBI010000034.1 GCA_023565505.1 Actinomycetes bacterium
CACCGAACCCCTTACGCATGCCGGTGGGGCGTCACGCAGTGTGGGAACGTCGACGACGAATAACGTGAGAACTGACAGCAGGAGGACCGGGATCCGTTCTCGATCCGGACGTGAGGTGTCCGGCAGTCCAGCGAGGGGAGGGACGGCCGCCGCGGCCCGCGGGGCGCGCCGGCGGCCGGTGGCGGTGTCGTCCGGCGCCGAGACGATCCTGTTGACCGGCCAGGCCCGCCTGCCGGGTGCAGGCGAGGGGCCGTCCGGGGTGCTGACCATCACGGTGCAGGTGGAACCGCGCCACTGGACGGTCGTGGCGGCCGACTGCACCCTGCCGACCGACGTGGAACGGGCGTTCATCCGTCGCCACCTGGTTGGGCGGTCGCTGTTGGAGCCGCCGGACGCCGTGATCGAGGCGCTCACCCGTCACTACCAGGCGTCCAACAAGCGCCCGGTCCTGGCCGCGGTGCGCGACTTGTTCCGCAATGCCTCGCTGGCGGCGGCGGGCGACGCGGCCGGACCGGGTTGAGCCGGCCGCATCCCGCGGCGCCCGCCGGGTCCGGCCGGGGCAGAATGGTCGGGGGCTTTCGGGATGCGGTGAGCCGCGGGGCGACTTGCGTCGGGCGGCAGCAGCACAGGCGAGCCCGGGCGGCCCCTGCGGCTCGGACGGCACGACCCCGGCACGAGGGGGGAGATCGGCTCTGGCGGAGAAACTCTTGATCATCGGTCATGCCAAACCGCCGAAGGGCATGTCCGCGGCGGACGTGTACAGCACCCTGTCCCTGGCGATGATCGTCGAGGCGCGCTACGGGGTGGTGCTCGAAGCCTCGGGTTCCTTGGTCACCGAGAGCGCCCGGGATTTCATCCGGGAGTTGCTCGTCGGCGAGAGCTTGGCGGACGATCCGGAACCGGTGTTGAACGCCATCCGCCGGCGCTACTTCGGGGCCGCCAGTGCCGCCCTGCAGGCCGCCTGGAAGGATGCCGTCGCGCAGTTCCAGCGGGCCCGGCAACTTGGGCAAGGGTCCTGAACCCACGGGATCATCCCGCGAGATCCCCGGGCTCAACCGACGCGGCCGTCCGACCCCCAAGCGGCGTCGCGCCGGCGGCCGATTGGCTTGAAGCCCTGTCGGGAAGACGCTAGGATGGGAGTGTCATTCTCTGGGGCTGCCGTCTCTTTGGACTCCGGCGAAGCCACGAGCGGTTTCGCCACGCGACCGAAGGGAGCCGGCAAGTGCGATGCACTTGCCGGCTTTGTGTTTTGTGCGATGCTTGAGATCGCAAAGGAGAGGACGCACTTCTTGCACATCGCAGTCTTGATGAAACCGGTCCACAACCCGGACATCCCTCTGAAGGACGAGGAGATCCGGGACCCCGCGTTCGGACGGCGGGAGGCGCACGCGGCGTTCGGTCCCTACGACGAGAATGCGCTCGAGACGGCATTGGTGCTCAGGGACCACGTGCCGGGAACGCGGGTGACGGTCGTCAGCGGCTTCGACGACGACCAGGAGCCTTTGCTCCGCACGGCTCTGGCGGCCGGGGCGGACGAGGCGGTGTGGGTGCCGTTCGACCCCTGGCCCCTGGACGCCGCGGCGGTGGCGGGGGTCCTGGCCCGGGCGGTCGCCGCCCTGGACCCGCCGGTCGCCGCCGTGCTCGCCGGCGTGCAGTCGGGAGACTGGGACACCGGCCTGGTGCCGCGCTGCCTGGCGGCGGCCATGGGATGGCCGTTCGTCGACGGCGCGGTGGCCGTCCGCTGGGAGGCGACGGCGGAGCGGTTTTGGGTCGACACGGGCGGGGCGGCCGGGCCGGGGACCCTGACGGTTCCCAAGCCGTTCGTGGGGGCGGTCATCGCGGCCGGGACCAACGCGCTCCGGTATCCGACCATGCGGGACCGCCTGGCGGCCAAACGCAAACCCATCCGGCGGCTCGAAGGGATCACGGTGCCGGCGCCCACGGCCGCGGTCCGGTTCGAGCCGGCTCCGGAGACGCGGCGCGCCACCGTGTTCGTCCAGGGCGCGGACGATGTGGAGAAAGGCCGGGCCCTGGCGACGCTGTTGCGCGAGCGGGGCTGGCTCTGAGAGGGGGGACCGCGGGATGCGCGTTGTCGTGATGGCGGTGGACGAGCACGCGCCGACGGGCGAGGTCTGGGCCGTGGCGCGGGGATTGGCGACGGACCCGGTCGTGGTGGTGACCCCGCGGCCGGACGGCTGGTGGGGGCCGGATGACGCGGCGGTAAAGCGGGTCCTGGCCGCCGCCTGGGACGCCCCCGGCTTGCTCGGAGCGCTCGAGGCGGCCGGACCGGTGGACGTGGTGCTGTGGCCCGCTACCGACCTGACCGTGGCGGCCCGGGTGGCCGTCGCGCGGCAGGAGCCGCTGTGGGCGGGGATCACGGCGCTTGGGGCCGACCCGGCCGGCGGCGTGCAGGCGACCCAGCCGCTGTTCGGGGGACGGGTGGTGGCCGCGTTGGAGAGACCCCCGGGCGGCACGCTGCACGTGGGGATCCGGCGGCAGGCCGTGTCGGCCCTGCCGCTCTCCTGGCATCCGGACGTGTCGGACGTCGTGCCCCCGGCGGCATCCGCCGCCGACCCGCAGGGCCGGGTGACCGTGGAGAGCCGAGGCGCCGCCGGCGGGCGGGACCTGGAGCAAGCCGCGGTCGTGGTCTCGGGCGGGCGCGGCCTGGGCGGACCGGAGGGCTTTCTGCTCCTGCGCGAGGTGGCGACCGCGGTGGGCGGTACGGTGGGCGCGTCGCGCGCCGCCGTCGACGCGGGGTGGATCGAGCCGGAACGGCAGGTGGGGCAGACGGGAGTGACCGTGGCTCCCCGCGTGTACTTCGCCGTCGGGATCTCCGGGGCGAGCCAGCACGTGGCCGGGATGGCGCGGTCGGAGCACGTGGTGGCGGTGAACACCGATCCGGACGCCCCCATCTTCCGCTATGCCGACGTGGGGGTCGTGGGGGCGTACGAGCCGGTGCTGCGGGGGTTTCTGGAAGCATGGCGGCAGTCGGGGAAGGGGGCCGTTTAGGGATGGCTAAGGATGCGGATGTCATCGTCGTCGGCGGCGGCAACGCGGCACTGGCGGCCGCGCTGGCGGCCGCCGAACGCGGACGGCGGGTCATCGTGCTGGAGAAGGCGCCGCAGGAGTGGCGGGGCGGCAATTCGTACTTCACGGGCGGGGGCTTCCGGTTCGCCTTTCCCGATCCGGAGGCGCTGCGCCCGCTGCTGCCGGACATGACGGACGCCGAGTGGGCCCAGTACGACATCCCTCCGTATCCAGAGGACCAGTACTACGACGATCTCATCACGGTGACCGAGGGTCTGACGGACCCCGACCTGGCCGACTACCTGGTGCGCCACTCCTACGAGACGGTGCGCTGGATGCGCGACTTGGGCTTTCGGTTCGCGCTGCTGTTGCGCCGGCAGTCGTACGTGGTGGACGGGCGCACGCGGTTCTGGGGCGGCCTCATCGTGGAAGCGGTCGGGGGCGGTCCCGGCCTCGTCGACCGCTGGTACGAGCTGGCGGCGGCGCACGGCGTCGACGTGCGGTACAGCACCCCCGCCGTCCGCCTGGTGACCGACGAGACGGAGCGCGTCGTCGGCGTGGAGGTGGTCCAGGACGGCCGCCGGCGCATCCTGGAGGCGGAAGCGGTGGTCCTCGCGGCCGGCGGTTTCGAAGCCAACCCCGAGTGGCGGGCCCGGTACCTGGGGCCGCTGTGGGACCTCGTGCCGGTGCGGGGGACCCCCTACAACACGGGCGACGCCATCCGGATGGCGCTCGACATCGGGGCGCTGCCGTGGGGCCACTGGTCGGGGTGCCACGCCGTGGCCTGGGACGCCAACGCTCCCGAGCACGGGGACCGGAAGGTGGGCGACCAGTTCCAGAAGCACTCGTATCCCCTCGGGATTATCGTCAACCGGAACGGGGAGCGGTTCGTGGACGAGGGCGCGGACTTCCGGAACTACACCTACGCCAAGTACGGGCGCGCCATCCTGGCCCAGCCCGGCCGGGTGGCCTTCCAGATCTTCGACGCCAAGACGGTCCCGCTGCTCCGGGACGAATACCGCATCCGCCAGGTGACCAAGGCTGAGGCGAACGACCTGGGCACCCTCGCGGAGCGGCTGGGGATCGATCCGGCGCGGTTCGTGGCCACCGTGGAGGCGTTCAACCGGGCCTGCGACCCCACGACGCCCTTCAATCCCGCCGTCAAGGACGGCAAGGCGGCGCGGGGGATCACGCCGCCGAAGAGCAACTGGGCGGTGCCTCTCGACACCCCGCCGTACGTGGGCTTTGCCGTCACCTGCGGGATCACGTTCACCTTCGGGGGACTGAAGATCAACGACCGGGGCCAGGTCCTGAACACGCGCCGCGAACCCATCCCCGGCCTGTACGCCGCCGGCGAGCTGGTGGGCGGGTTGTTCTACCACAACTATCCCGGAGGCGCCGGCCTGATGGCCGGAGCGGTGTTCGGACGGCTCGCGGGACAAAACGCCTGAGCCGTCGCGGCGGTGGAGGGCGGCGGCATCCGGCCGCCGCCGGGACGCATGTCGGCCGCGCGGTGCGGGTCGGGGCCGGGAACGGGGACAGCCGACCTTCTGCGCGGCTGGCGACCGGACCCGACGGGTATGGGCGGGGCGGGGGCGGTGGCCCCCGCCCCGCGCCTTTCCGCCGCGCCCGGCACACCGTAGGCGCCCGCGCGTTGGGCGCCACGGGGGAACGTCACTGCCGCCGGCTTGTTCCTTTCCCCGGCGATCCGGTGGGGGAAGTCGGCGCCGGTCGGGTCGCGGGGATTGTCTCGGCCTGGTTGGCGGCACGCCCGTCTGGGTCATCTGCCCGGCGTCGGGGGCCACGGCGGGCCGCCCCGCACCGGCTCCGGATCCCGCTCACCACGAGTGTGAGCAGCCCCCGCGGGTCGTGGTCCGCCGGGGCGCGGACCGGCGGCCGTCCACGTCCAGGGTGACGGGGGCAGGAGGTCGGATGCTCGGGCCGCGCGGTCGCGCGCCGATCGGCGCCCCGAAGACGGACGGGGGATGGGGTCAAGGCGCTCAGGGGGGGTGCGGAGCCCGGCGGAAACAGACAGGGAGCCGCGACGGGGCGGCCGTCGCGGGAGCGGCGGGGTGGACGCGCCGGGGGGCTTGGCACGCCCGGCGCCCCGCCGGGGCGAGGCGGCCGGGGCTGCGCAGGAGCGCCCGGCTTCCGTCCCCGCCGCGGCGTCGCGGACGGGGCCCGCGGGCCTTCCGGACCCGGCCTCCGCCCCGTCGCCG
This sequence comes from Actinomycetes bacterium, assembly GCA_023565505.1. Lineage (GTDB taxonomy): Bacteria > Bacillota > Sulfobacillia > Sulfobacillales > JAIMBI01 > JAIMBI01. The sequence goes on from JAIMBI010000034.1 coordinate 5,247, forward strand.
GGTCGGTCACGACCCGGGCTCGTCGAGGAGGTGGTGGGCGATGAGATTCCGCTGGATCTGGACGGTGCCGCCGCCGATGGCTCCGAAGCGGGCCCCCCGCAAGGCGCGCTCCACGTAGCTCCCCCGCATGTACCCCGCGGCGCCGAAGACCTGCAGAGCCTGGTTGGTGACCCGGATGGCCATCTCGTTGGCGAAGGTCTTGGCGACCGCGGCTTCGCGGACGTCGGGGAAACCCTGGCCGGCGCGCGCCGCCGCCCGCCAGATGAGCAGCCGTGCCGCCTCGACGTCGACGTGCATGTCGGCCAGCATCCACCTGAGGCCCTGGAAGTCGGCGAGGCGCCGGTCGAACTGGCGGCGCCGGCGGGCGTAGGCGACGGCCTCGTCGAGGGCCCCCTGCGCGAGGCCGAGGCAGATGGCGGCGTTGAGGAGCCGCTGGCCGTTGAAGGCCTCCATCATGCGGCGGAAACCGTTCTCGCGGACCAGCACGTGGTCGTCCGGGACGAAGCAGTCGTCGAAGAACAGCTGGCCCAGTCGTTCACCCCCCATGGTGGTGTCGCAACTGGTGACGAAGAAGCCCGGGGTGTCGCGTTCCACGGCCACCGCGCCCACGCCGCGGGGGCCCGGCGCGTCGCCGAAGCGGCAGTAGACAATGAACACGTCGGCGACGTCGGCGCGACTGATGTAGATCTTGTTGCCGCGGAGCCGGACGCCGCCGGCGACGGGTTCGGCCCGGGTCGCGACGTGACCGGCGTCGGAGCCGGCTTCCGGTTCGCTGATGGCGATGGCCAGGATGGACTCGCCGCGGACGACGCGGGGCAGGACGCGGCGCTTGAGGTCCGCGTCGGCGAACCGGGCCAGGATCTGGCTCTGGACGCCCAACTCGCCCAGGGCGGCCATCGCGGTCACGTAGCAGCCGCGCGCGATCTCCTCCATGACCAGCACCGCGTCGAAGAGGCTGCCGCCCGTGCCGCCGTACTCCGGCGGGATGGTCAGGCCCAGGAGGCCGACGTCCGCGAGCCGGCGGATGTTCTCCCAGGGGAAGCGGCCGGAGGCCTCCACCTCGGCCGCGCGTTCGCGGAACTCGTCGCCGACGCGGCGGGCGAGTTCCCGCATGGCGCGCTGTTCGGGGGTCAACTCGAAGTCCATGGGCCTTCCCTCCGAATCCGGAAACGTCGTGGCAACCCTAAGCCCGTTCAGATCGGCCGGCCGCCGGCGCCGCCTGGGCCGCGGAGGAAGGCCCGGGCCGAAAGGCGAAATGCTGGCGGGCGCGGCCGGCTTCCCGGCGGCCGTTGGTCCTGGTCTTTGGCGACCAGGGAGACAATTCCTGCCGGGGATGGGGGGCCGGGAGCGCCTCGGCCCCGGCCCCCGCGAGTTTTCTCGGGGTGGAACCCGACGGGAGGAACGGAAGGAGGGGGCCCGATGCCGGAGTGGCTGGACGTCTTCGACGAGGAGGGCCGCTGGCGGGGGTTTGCGGAGCGGGACCGCGTTCATCGCGAGGGCCTCTGGCACCGCACGTTCCACTGCTGGGTCCTGCTCGTTGGCTCCGGGGCGCCCCGGCTGCTGTTCCAACGCCGCGCCGCCGGCAAGAAGACGCACCCCGGCTGTCTCGACATCGCCGCGGCGGGGCACCTCCGGGCCGGCGAGCCGCTCCGGGCGGGGGTGCGCGAGGTCGCCGAGGAGCTGGGGATGGCGCCGGACTTCGCGGAGTTGATCCCCCTCGGAGTAGTGCCGACGGTCCTGGAGGGGCCGGATGGGGTCGACCGGGAACGCTGCCATGAGTTCCTGTGGATCGCGCCGCACGCTCTGACGGACTTCCGCCCGGATCCCGGGGAAGTCGCCGCCCTGGTCGCGGTGGAGTGGGACGACGCCGGGCGCCTCTTCGCGGGGGCGTCGGCGGTGCCCGCCCAGGTCCGGCCGGCGGCGGGCGGGCCGTGCGGGGAGACGACGATCCGGCTGGAGGACTTCGTCCCCCGCGGCGCGTCCTACTATCGCCGGCATTGGGAGCAGATCGCCGCGGCGTGGGCGGGAGGTGGTGGCGGGTGAGCCACGTGGCGGTGGTCACGGGGCATCTGGGGGCGCACTTCGGCGCCGCGGCGGTGGCGGAGGCGGCCCAACGCGGGCTGGAGCGGGCCGGATGCGCGGCGCGCGTCGCCGCCCTGCCCCTCGGCGAGCCGGGAACGATCCTGACGCTGGTGCGGCGCCTCGGCGGGCGCGTGTTCACCGAGGCGTCGGGTCGGGACGCCGGCGTGCGCTGGGCGTTGCTGCGCGACGGGACCGCGGTGGTCGACCGCTCGGCGGTCGCCGACCGGTCGACCGCGGGGTTGGGGGCGGTCCTCAAGGCGGCCCGGCGCATGGGGGCCCGGAAGATCCTGGTGTGCTCGGGCTCGGTCCGGGACACGGACCTGGGCCGAGGGCTGCTGCAGGCGCTCGGCGTGACGCTGGACCGGGACCAGGAGCGGGTCGTCGCCTGGCCCGAGAACCCGTGGCCCGCCGACATCCCCATCACGCTCCTCTATGTCTGGCCTCCGACGGTCCCGGTTCTCGGGGCCCGGGCGCGACGCTGGCTCGAGTCCCTCCGCCGGTTCGCACCGGTCGACCCGACCTTCCGCGTCGGCGAGCTGGGGCCGGCCCTGGCCGCGCTGGGGGCGGCCGCCGAGCCGGCGGCGCCGCACCTGGCGCGACTCTTGCGCCTGGACGAGCTCATCCGCGGCGCCGACTGGGTGCTCACGGCCGGGGTCCTGAGCGGCAGCGCCCAGGCCGGGGGGGTCCTGCCGTGGGTCGCGCGGGAGAGTCGCTTGGCCGGTCGTGCCGCCTGGGCCCTGGTGCCGGAGATCGGAAGCGGGTACGAGACGCTCTACCGGGCCGGCCCCATCGGCATCTATCCCCTGGTGGACCGTCCCCAGTCCTGGCGGCACATGGAGCGGCGGCTGGTCACCCTGGTTGAACGGGCGGCCTTCCGCCTGGGGGTGTTCATGGCAGGAACCGGGTGGCGACGTCCCGAACCATGAAAGAGGAGGGAAGACGGTGGATTTTCAGACGATTCGATGGGACGAAGCGGACGGCGTGGTGACCCTGACCCTCAACCGTCCCGAGACGCTCAACGCGTTCAACAACACGATGCTCGAGGAACTCGCGGGCGCCGTGGAACGGGTGGCCCGGTCGCGCGACGCCCGGGTCCTGGTGCTGACGGGAGCGGGGCGGGGCTTCGCGTCGGGGCAGGACCTCAAGGCGTACCAGGAGAGCGGCTCTCCGGACCTCGGGGAACACCTGCACCGTTACTACGACCCGTTGTTCGAACGGCTCTGGGGTCTCGAGAAACCCACCATCGCCGCGGTCAACGGGGTGGCGGCCGGCGCCGGCATGAGTCTCGCGATGGCGTGCGACTTCCGCGTGGCCGCGGACACCGCCCGGTTCATGCAGGCCTTCGTGCGCATCGGCCTCATCCCCGACTCGGGTTCGACCTACCTGCTGCCCCGCCTGGTGGGCTACGCCCGGGCCTTGGAGCTCGCCATGCTCGGAGACCTCATCGATGCCCAGACGGCGCTGGCCTGGGGGCTGGTGAACAAGGTGGTGCCGGCGGAACGGCTCGCGGAGGAGACGGCGGCGTTGGCCCGGCGTCTCGCGGAGGGCCCGCCGAAGGCGCTCGGCCTCATCAAGCGGGCGATCCGGCGGGGGGCTCAGCAGTCGTTCCGCGACGCCCTGGAGTACGAGGCCTGGTTGCAGGCGGCGGCCGTGGCCACCGAGGACCACCGCGAGGGGATCGCCGCCTTCCTGGAGAAGCGGGCGCCCCGGTTCCGGGGGCGCTAGCCGGCTTCTAAACCGCCCGGCGCGTCCCATACGGTACACGGGTGAGGCCACATGCCGAAGGCGCGCTGGGAGGTCTGGGTGGCGGGATTTTTGGCCGGGGTGGCGGGCGGGGCGGCCGCTTGGGGCCTCTTCGGCCGCCGGCCGCCGCCGGTGTCCTGGCCCGTGGTGGCCGTGGCCCGGGCAGTCGACCCGAGCGTGGTGGCCGTCGTCAACCTGCGGGCTTCCACGGGCGGCACGCTGTCCCCGAAAGGGCTCGGCTCCGGCGTCATCCTCGACCGCCGCGGGGACATCGTCACCAATTACCACGTGGTCGCCGGGGCGCGGGCAATCCGGGTCGTGCTGGCCGACGGGCACGGCTACGCGGCGACGCTGGTCGGGGACGACCCGCCCACGGACCTCGCGGTGGTCCGGATCCGCGCGCCGGGCCTGAAACCCCTGTCGTTGGCCAACTCGGCAGCGGTGCAGCCGGGGGAGCTGGTGGTGGCGGTCGGCAACTCGTTGGGCCTGTCCCACACGGTCACGGCCGGCATCATCTCGGCCCGCGACCGGGTGCTCTACCGCGACGGGTGGGAGTACCACCTCATCCAGACGGACGCGGCCATCAACCCCGGCAACAGCGGGGGACCGTTGGTCAACACGGCCGACCAGTTGGTGGGGATCAACTCGAGCAAGATCGCGCGGACGGGGGTGGAAGGCATCGGTTTACCGATGCCTTCCCTGCGGGACCGGGTCGGCGGCCGGGGTGCCTCGCTCCGAGCCGTCGCGGGGTCGGTCGGCCGCCAGCGCCCGCGCGAGCCAGAGGGCCAGATCCCGCCGGAGCGCCGCCTGCCTGGCGGGGTCCCAGGGGCCGCGGGTCATCACTCGCATGAGGCCACCTCCTTCCTCCCCGAGGCTATGCGGGGACCGAACCCGTCCACGCCGGGAGGGGCCGCCGCGTGAAGGCCCTCGGCGTCGCGCGGGTGTCGACCCAGGAGCAGGCGGCGGGAGACCGGTTCTCCATCCCGCACCAGCGCCAGCGCATCGCCGAGTATGCCGCCCGCCAAGGCTGGGACCTGGTCGACGTGGTCGAATACGTCCGGTCCGGGGGTTCCAACAGCCGGGACTTGGCCCAGATCCTCGAACGGGTCCGGCGTGAGGGCATCGGGGTGCTCATCGTCAATGAGCTCGACCGCCTCGCCCGCGACATGATCTCCACCCTCCTGTTCCTGGAGGACCTGCAACGGGCCGGATGCCGCTTCGTGTCGGTGTCCGACGATCTCGACCTGACGACGCCCGACGGGGAGCTCAAGATGATGGTGCTGTCGGTGTTCGCCCACTACTTCCGGCGTCAGCTGGCGCGGAAGGTGAAGGGGGGGCTGGCCGAACGGGCCCGGGCCGGCCGGTACCATGGCGGCCGGCCGCCGTACGGGTACCGGGTCGAGGCCGGCCGCCTGGTCCCGGAGCCCGGGGAGGCCGAGGTCGTGCGGACCATCTTCCGCTGGTACGTCGAGGAGGGCGCCGGGTCCCGCACCATCGCCAAGCGTCTCAACGCCAGGGGGGTGCCCAGTCCGGGCGGCCTCGCGCTCTGGGACGCGACCGCGGTGCGGCAGCTCCTCAGGCGGCCGGCGTACGTCGGGGACCTGGTCCACGGCGCGATCGAATGGGAGCGGGATCGGCTGGGCCGGAGCCACCGCCGGCGCCGGCCGGATCCGCTGGTCGTGCGGGACGCCCATCCCGCCCTGGTCGACCGGGCCACGTTCGAGCGGGCGCAGCGGCTTCTGGCCGCCCGCGGCGCGGGCAGCGGCCGCCGGACCGACAGCCCGTACCTCTTGAGCGGGCTGGTGTTCTGCGCGCTGTGCGGGCGTCCCCTGACCCCGGTGCGGGCCCCGCGGCGTGCGCCCCGGTACGTCTGTCGTCGGTATCAGGGCGGCGGCGGCTGTACGGCGGCGCACGCCCGGCCGGTGGAGGCGGTCGAGGCGGCCGTAGTGACCGCGTGCGTCGCCGCGGCCGGTGAACCGGCGCGCGAGTGGGTGGCGGCCGTGCTACAGGAGGCTTACCCGGACGGGAGGACCGAGCGGGCGGCCGCAGATCCTCCCCGGTCCGCCGCCACGGCCCGGGCCCGGTTGGACGAGGCCCTGGCGGCGGGGTTCCTGTCGCTCGACCGGTACCGGGCGGCGGTGGCCCGGCTGGAGCGGAGGGGCAGTCAGGGCCCCGGGGGGCGGCGGGACGACCCGGCGAGGGAGGCATCGGGGGCACCGGTCTCCCCCGACGAGGTGATGGCGGGGTGGGCGACGTTGGCCGAACGGTTTCGGCGGGGTCCCGACGTCGCGGCCCGGCGGGAGATCCTGCGACGGTACGTGGCCCGGGTGGACGTAGGGCCGGACACGATCGTGGTAGAGTGGCGGGGCGACCCCGACGGGCCGTGACGGGCCGGTGCACCGGGGATCCGGGGCATCCGGACGCGGCCGCGGGGCCCTGTTCCGGCCCCTGTCCGCGGCGACCGCGCATCGGCGCCGGTCGGCGTCCGCCTCCCAGCCCTACGACGGACGGGGGGAGGTCCGGGCCCGGCGGCGGTGCCGCTCCAGCGCGTCCCGGATTGCCGCCTCAATGCGCGCGCCCCGGCGCCGGAAGCCCAGCTCGCGCACCATCTCGCTCACGATTTCGTCGTCGTCCCGGAGGATGCCGTCGGAGAGGATCCAGGCGACCAGCCGCTCGAGGTCGGCCGGCGCGTAGTCGTCGATGCTCCGGGCGACGGGCAGGAGGGGTCGCGGTCCCCGCGGAGCCGGAGCCGGCGGGGCCGGCGAGGCGGGAGGCCACCCGTCGGGCTTCGGCCGGGGCGCGTCGGCGGCCCGCAGGGCGTCCTCGTACGCGGCGAGAACCCGTTCGATTTCCTGCTCCCGACGCATGAACCAGTCGATCGACCAGATCCGGCAGAACCGCCAGCCGAGCGCCTCGAGTTGTTGTTGGCGCAGCCGGTCGCGGTCCCGGGCCGCCGGCGCGCTGTGATAGGTCGCCCCGTCGCATTCGACGGCAAGGACGAAGCGGCCGGGCTGCCGGGGATGCTGCACCGCGAAGTCCAACCGGTAGCGGGACACTCCGTACTGGGGCACGAGGCGAAGCCCCCGGGCCGTCAGCGCGTCGTAGACGTCGGCCTCGAAGGGGTTGAGCGGGACGCCCCCGCCCGTCCCCGGCTCCAGGACGCGACCGCCCGAGGCGGCGTACTCGAGGAACGCGCGGAGCAGGCCGACGCCGCGGGCCGCGGAGCGGCCGGGGTCGATGTCGCGGTGGTCGAAGGAGGAGACCACCACGAGCCGCCGGCGCGCCCGCGTGACGGCCACGTTGAGGCGCCGTTCGCCGCCCTCTTGGTTCAGCGGGCCGAAGCGGTGGGGCAGGCGGCCCAGCCGGTCCTTGCCGTAACCGATGGACAGGATGATGGTGTCGCGCTCGTCGCCCTGGACGCGTTCCAGGTTCTTGACGAAGAAGCGCTCGGGACGGTTCTCGGCGAAGAACGGCGCCAGCTCGGGATGGGCCCGGAGCCGCTCGTCCAATGCGGCTTGGATGCGGTTGGCGTGCCGGATCCCCATCGTGATGACCCCGAGCGACTCGTCCGGCCGGCGGCGCGCCTGCTCGAAAACCAGGTCGACGACCTGGCGGACCTCGGCGCTGCTGCTCTCCCGGTCGTCGTCCTGACCCACCACGTGCGGCACGAGGTGATGGGAGATGACCGGGTCGCCGCCTGGTCCGGGGAAGGTGATGAGCCGGCCCTGGTAGATGTGGTGGTTGGAAAAGGCGATGAGGCGTTCGTCCCGGCTGCGGTAGTGCCACTCGAGGGACCAGGGGGTCAGGAATCCCGTCATGAGGTCGAACAGGCTCTCGAACCCGCTGATGGTCTCCGGGGCGTCTTCGCCCTCCTCGTCGGCGGCGAAGAAGGTCGTGGGCGGCAGTTGGTGCCGGTCGCCGGCCACCACGGCCTGCCGGCCCCGCAGGAGCGCCGGCACGGCGTCCTCGGGCAGGACCTGGCTGGCCTCGTCGAAGAGGACCACGTCGAACAGTCGGGCGGCCGGCAGCAACTGGCTGATGCTGAGCGGACTGGCCATCCAGCACGGGAACAACGCCGTCAGGACATGCGGCGCCTCCTCCAAAAGGGCCCGCAGCGGCCGGTGCCGCGTCCGCTTGGCGGCCTCGCGGCGCACGAGCTGGGCTTCGTCGGGATGGGCGTTGAAGGCGGCGACGGCCTGCTCGGCGTGGGCCCGACGGACCCGCAGACGCGCCACCTCCAGCCGCTGGCGGTCGAGACGCCCGAAATCCCGGACGATCCGGTCGTGTTCGCGGCCGTCGAACCCGCCCAGGAGGGGTTCGCCGGCGAGGCAGGCGTCGAGGCAGGACCGGTACCAGACCCAACGGCAGGCATCCGCCCAGTGCTCGGGGGCCACGTTCCGCCGCACCAGTTCCGTCAGCAGCGGCCCGCCCTGCGCCTCGTCGATGGCCCGCACCAGCGCATGGAGCCGGGGCAACCGGTGCGGGGTCGACGCATCGGCGCGGAGGGCGTCGAAAAGGTCCCGCCACTGAGCCCACGGCAGCGTGTCGGGGTCGGGGAGGGCGATGAGGCGCGCCAATTCCAGGAGCCCCGCGCGGGTCCGGGTCCACGTCGTCGCGAGGTCTTCGGCGTCGGCGAATCCTACGGGGTTCCGGCCGGGTCCGGCCAATCCCGCCCAGCCTGCCTGGACCCAGGCCGCCTCCCGCACCAGGCGGGACAGCTCGGGCAGCGCCGTCCGGACCCGCTGGTGCCGCCTCATGATGCGCTCGGCCGTCCGGAACGCGCGGTCGAACAGGCGGGTGAGCCAGTTCGCGCGGTCGCCGACGCGGGCGAACACGGCGGCCGCCGCGGCCAAGTCGGGGCCGAAGACCGTCGGGGCGAGGACGCGAAGGACCGCGGCGGTCCGTTGGACAAGGTCCGCCGTCGCGTCGGCGGCGGCGACGTCCCGGGGCAACGGCAGTCCGGTCGCGCCGTGGAGGCGCTCGAAGAGCCGCTCGGCCTCCGGCCAGTCGGACAGGGCCAGGGTGTTGACGAGGTCGACGGCCGCGTTGACGGCCTCGCCGTCCGCCAGGCGGGCCCGGGCCCAGGGCGACGCGTCGCGGCCGGACAACAGGCCGGCGAACGTGCCGGCCGCAGCGAAGCGGTCGGCCAGTTCAGCGACGGATTCCGTCGTCAGGCGCTCCAGCGCCGGGCCGCGCCAGCGATGGACGAGATCCACCGGCAGCCGGAGGCGCAGCAGGTGGCCCATCAGCTCGTAGGGACTCAGGGAGGCGGGCGGAGCCGGCTCGTGGAGGCGCCGCACGTGCTGGTTCAGGGCCGCACGGCGGTCGGACAGCTCGCGGTGCAGGGCCTCGGCGTCCATCGGGACGGCCTCGCGCAGGCTTTCCAGCCCCGCGGCGATCCGTTGCATTACCGCCTTGCGCGACACGTCGGCGCCGTGGAGGTCCAGGACCAGATGTCCCAGCCCGGCGCGCTCCAGACGCGTGCGTACTACCTCCAGGGCGGCCCGCTTCTCGGCCACGAACAGAATGCGCCGGCCGCGGGCGGCCAGCTCGGCGATGACGTTGGCGATCGTCTGACTCTTGCCGGTGCCGGGCGGTCCCTGAATCAGGCCGGTCAGGCCGCGCACCGCGGCCCGGATCACGCGGACCTGGCTGGCGTCGGCGTCGAGGACTTGGAATTCGTCCTCCGGCGGCAGGTCGTCCAGGGAACCAGCCGCTCCCTCGGCGTCGTCCCCGGCCCGGGAGGCCAGCACGGCGGCTCGCGCGGCGGGGTCGCCGGCCAAGGCAGCGACCAGATCGTGCTCCGCCATCGTCGGGGCCCACTCCTCGAGGTCCCGGACCATGGCGAGCTTCTGGAACGCGAAATTGCCGAGGACCACGTCGGGCCGGACGCCGAACCCGGGCACCTCGGCCAACTGCCCGGGCAGTTGCGCCAGCGCCTCTACAAGGGCGGCCCAGCTGATCCCGTCGGCGGACTCGGCCGACGGGGCCTCGAACGTGACGCCGAAGGAGCGGCGGAGCACCTGAAGGAGGACGGGGTTGACCGTGATCTCGCCCTGGCGCTGGGCCACGGTCCGCTCCAGGTCCGTTCCGAGCGTCTCCAATGCCACCGGGACGAGGAACACCGGGGCGCGGGGCGGGCGTTCCGCGTCCGGTCCGGTCTCGCGCCACGATGCTAGCCCGACGGCGAGATGACAGGTGTGCACGCCGCGTTCTTCGCGATTCTCCAGGGCCTTCCGCCGGATGGCCCGGGCCCGTGCCAGTACGTCGCGCCACGCCGTCGGATCCTCCGGCGCCACGCCGGCGAGCCGAGGGATCTCGACAGCTTGGCCGGCCAGGAACCGGTCGAACACGCGGGGATCCTGCGGCCGACAGACCAGCGTGCCGGCCTTCAACTCGCGGAAGTACAGCAGCGGATTGCGCCGCGAGACGTCGATCAACCGCTCCGACCAAGTCCGGCGGGCCTGGTCGACGAGCCGCCGACGGCAAAGCGCGCGGTCGTCAGGGTCAGACGCATCCATGGCGACACCCTCCCGAGGGGGTGTATGGTGGCTGGTCGAGCAGCCAACGCCGCCCGGACTTAAGCTATGCGACCCCCCGGGGGGATCCTGCCGGGTCGCGGGGTCGGGGCGGTTCCGACCCCGTCGCCCGTCCGGATCCCGGCAGGTCCCTCAGGGAGCAGCCGGCCCCGGCGCCATGCGGGTGCGTGGGAGTCCACCGGCCCGCGGGCGGTCCGACCCCCAGCCCCGTGCGCGCCGCTACGCCGTCCCCGCCTCCGCCTCGGTCAGGGCGTCGCGAAAACGCTCGCGGAGCGCCGATTTCAGGAACTTGCCGGCCGAGGTCTTCGGGATCTCGTCGACGAAGCGGACCGCGTCGGGCAGCCACCACTTGGCGAACTGGGGGGCGAGATAGTCGAGCAGCTCCTGCTCGGTGGCCTGCTCGCCTTCCTTGAGCACCACCACCGCCAGGGGACGTTCCTGCCACCGCGGGTGGGGGACGGCGATGACCGCCGCCTCGGCCACCTTGGGATGGCCCATGAGGGCGTTCTCCAAAGCGACCGAGCTGATCCACTCGCCGCCCGACTTGACCAGGTCCTTGGCCCGGTCCTGCAGTTCGATGTAACCCCGGGCGTCCAACGTGACGATGTCGCCCGTCCGGAACCATCCGTCCGCGGTGAAGCGGTCGGCGGCTTCCGGGGCCTGGTAGTACGCACGGGCCACCCACGGGCCCCGGACCTCCAGTTCCCCCATGGTCCGGCCGTCCCAGGGCACGAGCCCGTCTTCGTTCCGCGCCCGCGCCTCCACCAAGGGGACGGGACGGCCCTGCTTGGCCCGGTAGGCGTACTGGACCTCCGGCGGCGCGTCGAGCAGGTCGCGGCTGAGCGTGGCCAGGGAGCCGAGGGGCGAGGTCTCCGTCATGCCCCACCCCTGGACCACGGTCAGCCCGTGCCGCTCCTGGAATCCCCGGATCATCCCCAGCGGGGCCGCCGACCCGCCGACGAGCAGGCAGCGCAGGGCCGAGAGGTCGTAGGCCCCAGGGTTCTTGTCGAGGACCTGGAGGACGCCGAGCCAGATGGTGGGCACGCCCGCCGTCACGGTCACGCGTTCGCCCGCGAAGAGCTCGAGCAGACTCGTCGCGTCGAGGTGGCGGCCCGGAAAGACCAGCTTGGCGCCGACCAGCACCGCGGAGTAGGGCATGCCCCAGGCGTTGGCGTGGAACATGGGGACCACCGGGCAGACGGCGTCCCGGACGGACAGCCCGAGGTTGTCCGGGAGATTGGCCACGAGCGAGTGGAGTACGGTCGAACGGTGCGAGTAGACGACGCCTTTGGGCCGCCCGGTCGTTCCGGAGGTGTAGCACATGGCCGCCGCCTGGCGTTCGTCGGGATCCGGGAAGTCGAAACGGGCCGGATCCTCCGCCGCGAGCAGCGTCTCGTAGTCGAGGGTGTCCGGGATGCGCGGCCCTCCCTCGCCCATCACGATGACGTGTTCCACCCGCACGCGGTCGCGGAAGCCGGCGAACAGGGGCCACAAGGACTCGTCGACCAGGAGGGCCCGGTCTTCGGCGTGGTTGACGATGTAGGTGAGGTCGTCGGGATGCAGCCGGAGATTCAGGGTGTGGAGCACGCCGCCCATGACGGGGATCCCGAAGTAGGCTTCGAGATGCCGGTAGTGGTTCCAGCACAGGGTGGCGACGCGGTCCCCGGGGCGGATGCCGAGGCGCGCCAGGGCGAGGGCCAGCTGACGGGTTCGTCGGGCCCAGTCGGCGTAGGTGTACCGGACCACCTGCTTGTCCGCGAGTCGGCTGACGATCTCGCCGTCGCCGTAGTAGGTCTCGGCGCGGCGCAGGAGGGCCGTGAGCGTCAGCGGATAGTCCATCATGAGACCGTCCACGCAGAACCTCCTCCTTTTCTCGTGGGGCGTTTTCTTGGCGGGCGCGGACCGGATGCGGCGCGGGAAGCGCCCGCGGCGTCGCGGGGCGGACCGGGACGGGTCGGGCCACCCGCCCGCGGTGCCGGCGATTTATTGCCGCTCAATTCTATGGCAGTTGGCAAAACCCTGTCGAACCGACCGGGCGGGTCAAATTTTTGCCGGATTCCGGGGGTGGGGACCGTCGGGGGAGGCGTGGGCGCGGCGGCGCCGTTCTGTCTCCCGGGCGTGCTTGAGCCGGTAGAGGCGGTCGTCCGCGAGGGCGAAGAGTTGGTCCGGGTCGGCGGCGGACCGGGTGTCGGCCAGTCCATAGGAGAAGCCGAAGGTGTCGAGTTCGGGCAGCAGGGCGCGGGCGGCCGCGACCATGGCCTCCACCGCCCGGTCGACGACCGGGCGGGCCTGTTCCATCGGCGTGTGGGGCAGGAGGACGGCCAGTTCGTCGCCCCCGTAGCGGAAGGCGAGGTCGGAGGCGCGCAGCGAGGCGGCCAGGGCCTGGCCGCAGGCCTTGAGCACCCGGTCGCCGACGGCGTGGCCGTAGCGGTCGTTGATGTCCTTGAACCCGTCGGCGTCCAGGAGGGCCAGGGTGAGCACGTCGGTGCCGGTTGCGCGCACGGCGCGGTAGAACGTCCGGACGAAATGGCGCTGGTTGTACAGGCCGGTGAGCTCGTCGGTGCTCGCGAGGCGGTCGATGTGACGGTAGAGAGCGTCGCGCTCCTCGGACACCTGGCCGACGGCGAACACGGTCAGGGCCGCGGTCGCCAGCACCCCCATGTCGAGGGCCACGAGCGGATGGCCGCTGAGCCCGTCGACGCCGAACATGAGCCCGGACCCGAAGGCGGCCACCGGCCAGGCTGCCCGTCCCAGCGCGAGGGCGTAGTAGACGATGAAATACGGATAGAGGACCTGCGCGTAGGCCGTCGGGGCGGTGACGTACTGCAGGCAGGCCACGGTGAGCATGTCGCAGAACGCCGACGCGGCGATCCACCCCGCCAGCCATTCGCGGCGCAGCCAGCGCACCGACGCCAGCACGGCCCACGCGTAGGCCTCCGAGCCGACGAGCCAAGCGATGCCCCGGGGGGTGTGCAGCACCGGGACCCACGGGACCAACAGCAGGTAGAGGCCGGCGTAGTGGATGATGCGCGTCCACGACGTGATCCGGGACGTGCGCCGGCTGCCGGTGACGTGGGACCACCGGCGAGCCAGGCGCGCTAACCGCTCGCGCATGGGAAGGGTGGTCGGCCCGCCGGGGACGCGGCGCACGTCCGGGCACCGGCGCGGACCCGCGGCCGGGGACGGAACGCCTTCGGGTGTGGCATCCGCACGTCCTCCTTCTGCGGTCGATGGTCGTGTCAATTATCGCGCAGGCTTGTCAAACGTTCCACTTGGGCGCGGTTATTCGACGTCGCGGCGGTGACCCGTACGGGCGCGGGGCAGGGGAGGGATGGGCTTTGCCATCCCTGCCAACACCGTGCGCTACGTCGTGGGACAGATCCTCGCCTACGGGCATGTCCGCCGCCCGTGGATCGGCGTCGTCGTCACGCGCCCGCCCGGATCCGGCGCCCCCGGCCTGTTCGTCGTGGCCGTCGAACCGGGCAGTCCCGCCGAACGTGCCGGCGTGCGGGCGGGCGACTTTCTGGTGGAGATCGGCGGCCAGCCCGTGCACGGGATCCGCGACGTGGTCCGGGTGCTGGAGCACTCGGCAGTGGGTCGGACGGTGCCGCTCGTGGTGGAGCGGGGCGGCCAGCGCCGCGCGTTGCAGGTGACGCTCGGCGAGCGGCGGTCGACAGCCGCCGCCCTGTGACCGACGGGGCTACGTCATCCGGCTTGCGCGCCGGGCGGGGGCCGGATGCGGGTGGGCGGGCGGCGGCGTGTTGAGGAGCCGCTGGATGGTGCGGTCCAGTTGGCGCGGCTCGGTGAACGGTCCCACCTTCACCGCGGCGATCCGGCCGCGGGCGTCGATGAACACGGTGGTGGGGAGTTCCTGGACGTTGTAGTGCAGGGCCACCCGTCCCGACTGGTCGAGCAGAACCGGATAGGGGATGTGCGACCGGCGCAGGTAGGTCTTGGCCAGGGGCCGCGGATCCTCGACGTCGACGCCCACCACGGCGACGCGGCTCCGGTAGCGCCGGGCCGCCTGGACCAGCAGCGCCGTCTCGCCGCGGCAGTAGGGGCACCACGCGGCCCAGAAGTTCAGCACCACCGGCTGCCCGGCGAACTGCCGCAACGGCACCATGCGGCCGTCCGTCTCCCGCAGGCGGAAGGCCGGGGCCGTCTGTCCCACCGGCAACGGGTCGCGCGCCACCGGGCGGGACTCGCCCGCCCGGAGTCCGACCCATCCGGCCCCGAGCGCCAGCGCGGTGGCCGCCGCCCAGACCCAGTATCGTCGCAGTAGGAGCACGTATGCCACCTGGGGCCCCCGTCTCTCGTTCCCCTCGCCGTCTCTGGTTCCCATGTTACGGGGCAACCGGTCCGCCGCAAGGCTCCCGCCGACAAATTTGGCCAAACTTCAGGAAAGCGAGACCGGTGGCCCTCGGTGCCACGGCGGCCCTCGCCGGGGGAGGAAAGCCGTGGCATGATGGGAGGCGCACACGGCGGAGCAGCCGGGGACAGGCCGGGGAGCGAGGGACATGCGACTGTTGACGGTGGGCAGGCCGACGGCGCCGTGGTGGGCCCAGGCGGTGGAGGACTACCGCCGGCGTCTTCAGGGGCCGTGGGCCCTTGAATGGGAGGCGGTTCGCGAGGCCCCGGGCCGGTCGGAGGCCGGCGACGACGCGACCCGGCGCGAGGGTGCGCGCCTCTTGGAACGGATCCGTCCCCGGGACTGGGTGGTGGCCCTGGATCCGGCGGGCGAGGCGGTGACCTCCGAGGAGCTGGCTCGGCGGATCGTCCGCCGGCTGGAGGCCGGCGAGACGCCGGTGTTCGTCGTCGGCGGACGCTGGGGTCTGGCGGAGGCCGTCCGGCGCCGGGCCGACTGGATCTGGTCGCTGTCGCCGCTGACGTTCGCCCACGAACTGGCGGCGGCCATCGTGGCGGAACAGCTGTACCGCGCCTGGGCCATCGCCCACGGCCATCCCTACCATCACGTCCGGACGACGCGCGACGGGGAGGGCGAGAGATGACGCTGGACGAGCTGCAGGCGGCCGTGGACGCGTGGATCGGGCAGTTCGCGGAGGGCTACTTCGAGCCCCTCGCCATGGTGGCCCGGCTGACCGAGGAACTGGGCGAACTGGCGCGCGAGGTGTCCCACGCCTACGGTCCGAAGCCGAAAAAGCCGGACGAGCCGCCGGGCTCGGTGGCGGAGGAGGCGGGGGACCTGCTCTTCGTGCTGGCCTCCCTGGCCAACGCGCTCGGCTTCCGCCTGGAGGACGCGTTCCTGGCGGTCATGGAGAAGTATCGCCGCCGCGACCAGCACCGGTGGACCCCCAGGCGGACGGACGGGTGACGCCGGGGTTTACTTGTCACCCCCTGGGGCAAAAGGGTAATTTGGCTGTAGCTGACCAGCGTGGACAGGAGGCGGGCCGGTGGGAGACATCGCGTGGCCGGGCCACAGCGTATGGGCCGGCTCCGACATCGTGGCCGCGGGCCACTACCTGGTGGCCCAAGCGGCCATGGCCGTCCTGGAGGAGGGCGGGACGGCCGCCGACGCGGCGGTCGCGGCGGCCGCCGTCGCCGCGGTGACCATGCCCGACATGTGCGGTCTCGGCGGCGAGGCGTTCTGCCTCTGGTTCGAGCCGGGACGCACGCCGGTCGCCGCCCTGGGTTCCGGGGTGCTCCCCCGGGCGGCGCCCGTCGAGGCCCTCCGGCGTGCGGGCGAACGGCTCCTGCCGCTTTACGGCGGCGCCTCGGTGGCGGTGCCGGGCGCGGTACGCCTGTGGCACGACCTCCACGCCGGACGCGGCGTCAAGTCGTGGTCCCGGCTGCTTGAGCCGGCCATCCGGCTGGCGCGGGACGGATTCGTGGTCGACCGGCGGCTGGCGGCGAGCTTGGCGGAGCACGCCGGGCGCCTGGTTGCGGAGGAGGCGGCGGGCGCCCGTTTTCTGTCTGACGGCCGCCCCCTCCGCGAGGGCGAACGCCTCATCCAGCCCGAACTCGCCGAGGCGCTCGGGACCTTGGCCGCGGACGGCGCGGACGCCCTGTACACCGGGCCGCTTGCGGCCGCCACGGCCCGGGCCGCCATGCGGCGGGGCGGCTGGCTGGCCGCCGAGGACCTGGCCGCCCACCGGACGGAGTGGGCCGAACCGCTCGCGCTCGACTACCGCGGCCACACCGTGTGGCAGACGCCTCCGCCCTCGCAGGGTGTGGTGGTTCTCGAGGCGCTCGGCATCCTGGCACGGCGGTGGGACGGCGAGGGCGACTGGCGCGAGTCGGACTGGACCGTCCACCTTCTGTTGGAAAGCCTGAAACGGGCCTTTTCGGACCGGCGCCGGCACCTGGGGGACCCGCGGCACGTGGCCTTCGACGCGCGGGCGCTCCTGGAACCGAGCTTCCTCGACCAGGCGGCGGCCGCCGTCGGGGAGCGGGCCAGCCCCTACCCCTGGCGCCCGGTGCCCGGCGACACGATGTCCTTCGTGATCGTGGACCGGGCGGGCCGGGCGGTGTCGTTCATCCAGAGTCTCGCGCTGGCCTTCGGGTCGGGCGTCTATGTGCCGGAGGGCGGGTTCTTCCTCAACAACCGCGCGGGGCGCTCGGTGGAGCTGGATCCGGCCAGTCCCAACGTGGCCGTGGGCGGCAAGCGGCCCATGCACACGCTCAATGCGTGGCTGGTGACCCGGAACGGGACACTGTGGGCGGTGGGCAACACCTTCGGAGGGGACGGCCAGCCGCAGTGGAACGTGCAGGCGCTGGTCGACCTCATCGACGGCGGCCTGCTGCCGCACGAGGTCGTCGCCCGCCCGCGGGTGACGCTGGCGCCCGCCACGGACGTCCACGCCCTGGACGAGCCGCACAGCGTGACCTTCGAGGCGCGCTTCCCGGGCGACGTCGTGGAGGGCGTCCGCCGCCGGGGCCATCCCGTGCGCTACATCGGCCCGTGGGAGGCCAGCGGGTCGCTGCAGGTCGTGGTGCGCCGCGACGGCGGGCTTGCGGGAGCGTCGGACCCGCGGGCGGTCGGGATGACCATCGGGCGGTAGGGTAGAAAGAGGAGGCCGGCAGATTGGCTGAGCAGTACGACCTGGTGGTGCTGGGAGGCGGGACGGGCGGCTACGTGGCGGCCATCCGCGCCGCCCAGCTGGGGCTGAAGACGGCGGTGGTGGAGCGCGAGAAGGTCGGGGGCACGTGCCTGCATCGGGGTTGCATCCCCACCAAGGCACTGCTGCACACCGCCGAGGTATTGAACACGTTCCGGCATGCCGCGGACCTGGGCATCGCGGCGGGGGATCCCGTCCTGGACTATCCCCGGGCCATGGCGCGCAAGGACCGCGTCGTGAACCAGCTGTGGCGTGGGGTACAATACCTCCTCAGGAAAAACGGGGTGACGGTGGTCGCCGGGACGGGGCGGCTCCGCCCCGGGGGGGTGGAGGTGGCCGGACCCGACGGCACGCGGAGCCTTGACGCCCGGGACGTGCTGGTGGCCACCGGGTCCGCGCCGCGGGCGCTCCCGGGCCTGCCTTTCGACGGCGAACGGGTGCTCAGTTCCGACGACGTGCTCGAGCGCCCCGTCATCCCCCGGCGGCTGGTCATCGTCGGCGGGGGCGCCATCGGCGTGGAGTTCGCGTCCATGTACGCCGACTTCGGCACGGAGGTCACCCTGCTCGAGATGATGCCGCACATCCTGCCGCAGGACGACGCGGAGGTGGCGGCCGAGCTGACCCGGATCCTGTCCCGGCGGGGCGTCATGATCCACGCCGGGGCGACCGTCGACGTCGCCGGGATCACGGTGTCCGACACGGGCGTGCGGGTGCCGGTGCGACTGGCGAGCCAGGACACGGCGACCTTCGAGGGCGACGCCCTGCTGGTGGCGGTGGGCCGCGAGCCCCTCACGGCGGACATCGGCCTGGAGTCGGTGGGCGTGACCGTAAACCGCGGGTTCATCGAGGTGGACGCGCTCTACCGCACCAAAGCGCCGCACGTGTGGGCCATCGGGGACTGCATCGGCGGCCTGCTCTTGGCCCACGTGGCGGCCCATGAAGGGATCATCGCGGTGGAGGCCATCGCGGGGCAGAAACCCGAGCCTCTGGATCCCCGCCGGGTCCCGCGTGTAACCTACTGCCGACCGGAGGTCGCAAGCGTGGGGCTCACGGCCGAGGAGGCCGAGGCCGCCGGCCGCCGCGTGAAGGTGGGCAAGTTCCCGTTCCAGGCCAACGGACGGTCTCTCATCCTGGGTGAGGCCGAGGGGTTCGTGAAGCTGGTGGCCGACGCCGACACCGACGATCTCCTGGGGGCACACATTATCGGCCCGCATGCCTCGGACCTCGTCAACGAGATGGCCCTGGCGCGCTTCCTGGAGGCGACGCCGTGGGAGGTGGGCACGAGCGTGCACGCCCATCCCACCGTCTCGGAGGTCCTGCACGAGGCCGCATTCGTCGTGGAGGGCCATCCCATCCACATCTAGCCGGGCGGGGCGGGCTGGATGGGGGCCGGGCGCCGGCCGAGCGGCGGCGCCGTGGGAAAGGAGCAGAGTGGGTGGCTAACGATCTCAGTCCCGACGTGTTGCTTGACATGTATTACCGCATGGCCCTGGCCCGGGCGCTGGACGACCGGATGTGGATCCTGAACCGCCAGGGTCGGGCACCCGTCGTCTATTCGTCCAACGGCCACGAGGGCGTCCAGGTCGGCAGCGCCTTCGCACTGGACCGGGGGCGCGACTGGGTCGTGCCCTATTACCGGGACCTGGCCCTCGTGGTGGCGCTCGGCATGACCCCCCGCGAGGTGATGCTGCACCTGCTGGCCCGGGCCGAGGATCCCAACTCCGGCGGACGGCAGATGCCGGCCCACTGGGGCCACAAGCGCCTCCACATCCTGACCACCGGGTCGGTCGTGACGACGCAGATGCTCCACGCCGCCGGCTTGGCCATGGCCGCCAAGGCCCGGGGCGAGGACTGGGTGGCCGTGGCCTACTTCGGCGAAGGATCCACCTCGCAGGGGGAGTTCCACGAGGCCATGAACTTCGCCTCGGTGCTGAAGCTCCCCGTCATCTACGTCAACGAGAACAACGGCTACGCCATTTCGGTGCCGGCCCGCAAGCAGATGGCCGTCCTGGACGTCGCGGCCCGGGCCGCCGGCTACGGCATGCCCGGCGTCATCGTGGACGGCAACGACCCCATCAAGGTTTACGAGGTCATGCGCGAGGCCGTGGAGCGGGCCCGCCGGGGCGACGGGCCGACGCTCATTGAGGCCAAGACCTACCGGTTCGTGCCCCACTCCAGCGACGACGACGACCGTGCCTACCGGACGCGGGAGGAGGTCCAGGAGCACAAGAAGCGGGACCCCCTGGTCCTGTTCGAGCGCACGCTCCGGGAGCAGGGCATCCTGGACGACCAGAAGCTCGACGCACTCAAGCAGCGCATCCGGGCGGAGGTCGACGACGCCACGGAATACGCCGAGAAGGCGCCGGAGCCGGATCCGTCCACGCTCACGCGCCACGTCTACTTCGAGGGCTAACGGTCGGCGGGCCGAGTCGGGAGGCAGGGCAAGATATGGCGGTCATGACGTATTTGGAGGCGGTGCGGGAGACGCTCCGGCAGGAGATGCGCCGCGACCCCCGGATCATCATCTATGGCGAGGACGTGGGCGTCCGGGGCGGGGTCTTCCGGGTCACCGAGGGGTTGCAGGCGGAGTTCGGCGAGGAGCGGGTCATGGACTCGCCCCTGGCCGAGGCGGGCATCGTCGGGACGGCCATCGGGGCGGCGGTGGGCGGTCTCCGGCCCATCCCCGAGATCCAGTTTGCCGACTTCATCTTTCCGGCCATCAACCAGATCGTCCAGGAGGCGGCGCGGATCCGTTACCGTTCCAACGGCGCCTTCGGCGTGCCGCTCGTCATCCGGGCGCCTTACGGAGGGGGTGTCCACGGGGCGTTGTACCATTCCCAGAGCGTGGAGGCGTTCTTCGCCCACGTGCCCGGCCTGAAGGTGGTCATGCCGGCTACCCCCTACGACGTCAAGGGCCTTCTGGCGAGCGCCATCGAGGACGAGGACCCGGTGCTGTTCTTCGAGCACAAGGCGGCCTACCGGTCCATCCGGGGCGAGGTGCCCGAGGACCGGTACCTCATCCCCCTGGGGCAGGCGGAGGTCAAGCGGCCCGGGGAGGACGTCAGCATCATCACCTACGGCATGACGGTCAACTTCGCGCTGACGGCGGCGGCCGCCCTGGAGAAGGAGGGGATCTCCGCCGAGGTGCTGGACCTTCGCACCCTCCGTCCGCTGGACGTGGAGGCCATCCTGGCCACGGCCCGGAAGACGGGCAAGGTGCTGGTGGTCCACGAGGACAACCTCACCGGGGGATTCGGCGGGGAAGTGAGCGCGCTCATCGCGGAGCACGCGCTGTTCGACCTGGACGCCCCCATCCGGCGCCTGGCCGGCCCGGACGTGCCGGCGATGCCCTACGCGCCCAGTCTGGAACACGCGTTCTTGGTCACGCCGGACAAGATCCGGGCGGCCGCGGCGGAATTGGCCCGCTTCTGAGCCCGGCGGTCCGGGGACGAGGAGAGGTTGCGATGATTGAGAAGGTCGTGATGCCCCAACTCGGGGAGAGCGTCACGGAGGGCACCATCGGGCAGTGGCTCAAGAAGCCGGGCGACCGGGTGGAGAAGTACGAGTCGCTGCTCGAAGTCCTGACGGACAAGGTCAACGCGGAGGTGCCGGCGCCGGCCGAGGGCACGCTGGTCCGCATCCTGGTGGAGGAAGGCCAGACGGTCCCCGTCGGGACGCCCATCGCCGAACTGGAGGTGGCGGGCGGCGAGCCCGCGCCGGCGCCGGCCGCGGCCGCCCCCGAACCCGCCCCGGCGGCCCCTGCGCCGGCCGAGGCACCGGCTGCCGCACCGGCCGCCCCCCGCGGCGGGCCGCGCTATTCGCCCGCGGTCCGCCGGCTGGCCGCGGAGCATCGGATCGACCCGGGAACCATCCCGGGCACCGGGGCCGGCGGGCGGGTGACCCGCCGCGACGTGGAGGCCTACCTGGCGGCCCGCCGCGAGGCTCCCGCCCCGGCCCCGGCCGCGCCCCCCCCCCCCCGGCTCGTATAAGCATC
>JAIMBI010000035.1 GCA_023565505.1 Actinomycetes bacterium
GTCTACGACTACCGTGTCCCACCCGAGCTCTCCGGTAAGGTGGCCGTCGGCTCACGTCTCGCCGTTCCCTTGCACGGCCGCCTGGTCGAAGGATACTGCGTGGGCCTGCGCCTGGGGACGACCGTGCCCCTCGACCGCCTCAAGGACGTGGCGGCGGTGCTCGACGACCGGCCCGTGTACCCGCCCGCGAGCCTCGAGCTGGCGAGATGGACGGCCAGGCGCTACCTCTGCCAGCCCGGCGAGGTTCTGCAGGCCGCGATTCCGGCGCCCCGCCGTCTGCCCCGGCGGCGACCCGGGCCGGAGGCGGCGGAGGGACGAGTGGCCCGACGCGGGCCGTCCCGGCTCCACCGGATACGCCCGGAAGGCCCCGGCGACGGCCCGGACGAGGCCTCGCGGGGGGAGGCGGCGCCCGGGGCTGCGGTGGGCCCGGGCTCCGACCCGCGGGGGGGCTCCTCGCCGGTCAAGCTCACCCCCGGGCAGGAAGCCGCCTTGGGCCCCCTCCTGCGTGCGGTCAAGGAGACCGGCGGCGGGTCGGTCGGCGGCGGCGCGGTCTTCGTCCTCCACGGCGTCACCGGCAGCGGCAAGACCGAAGTCTTCCTCCGGGCCGCGGCGGAGGCGCTGGCCCGGGGACGCCAGGTGCTCCTCCTGGTTCCGGAGGTCGCCTTGGTCCACCAGACGGTCGCCCGCGTCCGCGCCCACGTCGGCCCGGCCCGCGTGGCCGTCGCCCATAGCTACCTCGCCGGCGAGGAGCGCCGGAGCTACTGGGATCAGGTCGTGGTCGGCGAGGCCGACGTGGTCGTCGGGGCCCGCTCGGCGGTCTTCGCACCCCTCGCCCGGCTGGGGCTCATCGTCCTGGACGAAGAGCACGAGGACGCGTACAAACAGGAGGAGAGGGCTCCGCGCTACCACGCCCGGGAGGTGGCTGCCTACCGTGCAGAGCGAGAAGGGGCGGTCCTGGTCCTCTCGAGCGCCACTCCTTCGCTGGAGACCTACCGTCGCGCCTTGGAGGGGCAGTGGACCCTTCTCACGCTGCCCGAGAGGGTGGGGGGGCGACCCCTTCCGCCGGTGGAGGTCGTGGACATGCGAGCCGAGCTCGCGGCGGGCAACCGCGGCGTGTTCAGCCGGAGGCTGCGCGAGGCACTGGCCGATACGCTCGCCGACGGGCGGCAGGCCATCCTCTTCCTGAACCGGCGCGGCCACTCCACCTTCGTCCTGTGCCGCGACTGCGGCTGGGTCGCCCGGTGCCCGGCGTGCGATGTCTCCCTGACCTACCACCACCCGCGGGGCAGCCTCATCTGCCACTGGTGCGGGCACCGCGCTCCCGCCCCCCACGCCTGCCCGGCCTGCCGGGGGCACCGGGTCCGCTATTTCGGCGCGGGCACCCAGCGCGTCGAGGAGGAGGCCCGGAACCTGTACCCCGAGGCCCGGGTCGTCCGCCTCGACGCGGACGTCGTGAGGCGGCCCGGAGAGGCGGCCCGCGTCCTGACCATGGTCGAGACCGGGCAGGCCGACATCCTCGTGGGGACACAGATGGTGGCCAAGGGCCTCGACCTCCCCGGAGTCGGGCTGGTGGCCGCGGTCGCGGCCGACTCCGCCCTCCACCTGCCTGACTTCCGGTCGGCCGAGAGGACCTTCCGGCTTCTGACTCAAGCAGCCGGGCGCGCCGGCCGCGGGCAAGGGGGAGGACGGGTCATCGTCCAAACCTACAGTCCCGACCATCCGGCCGTCCGCTACGCGGTCGGGCACGACTACGCCGCCTTCGCCCGGGCCGAGCTCGAGGCGAGGAGGGCGCTCGGCTATCCTCCGTGGACCCACCTCGTCCGGGTGGAACTCTCCGGGCCGGAGGAGGACAAGGTCCGCGCCGCTGCCGTCCGGGTCGCCGACGCTTTGGCGGCGCAGGGTTTCCTGCGGGCGACCCCGGAGACGGCGTGGGCGGGCGGCGACGGTCGGCCCCGTCTCGCGGGACCGGCACCCGCCCCGATCGCGCGCCTGCGCGGCCGTCACCGGTGGCACGTTCTGGTCTTCAGCGCGGACCTCGAGCAGGCTCTCGAAGGGGCCCGCCAGGCGGTACGCGAGGCCACCGGGCGCCCGGCGCGCGGAGGGCGCCGGCACGACGGCCAGGCGGCGGCCGTAGCGGCCGTTGACGTGGACCCGGTCAGCGTGTTGTAATCGGAAGATGCCGGAAGGGGGCGGTATGGGGCGGTGCGGATCCGGACGTTCAACGACCCCGTCCTGAGGCGGCGGGCCGACCCCGTCCGGCGGGTCGGCTCGGCCACGCGGCGGCTTGCCGCCCGGATGGTCCGGACGATGAGGGCCCACCGGGGGGTGGGCCTGGCCGCGCCCCAGGTCGGGGTCCTCTCGCGTCTCATCGTGGTCGACGTGGGGCAGGGGCTGTGGGTCATCGCCAACCCCCGCATCGCGGCCTCCTCCGGCGCCGTTACCGACTGGGAAGGGTGCCTCAGCTTCCCGGGGCTTCTCGCCGAGGTGACGCGCGCGGAGCGAGTCTCGGTGGAGGGTGTCGGCCTCGACGGGCGGAAGCTCTGGGTCGAGGGCGAGGGTTTCTTCGCCCGGGCCCTGCAGCACGAGATCGACCACCTTGACGGAGTGGTCATCCTCGACCGCGCCCTGAGCGTCGAGCGAGCCGAGCCGCCCGAGGAGCCCGGGCCCGCCGCCGGGGACCCGGACGACCGGGATACTCCGGGCACGACCCGGCCGCTGCGGGTGGCCTTCCTCGGAACCCCCGATTTCGCCTGCCCGACGCTAGAGGCGCTCATCGCCGCCGGTCACGAAGTCGTCGGCGTGGTGACGCAGCCGGACCGGCCGGCCGGTCGCGGGGGCCGGAGCCTGCGGCCGCCTTCCGTCAAGCAGACGGCCAGGGCCTTCGGGCTCCCCGTCTGGCAGGGTGGGGCCGCCGAGGCCCGCCGGAGCCTGGCCGGTCTCTTCCGGGAGTGGCGCGCGGACGTGGCCGTTGTCGTCGCCTACGGGGTCATCCTCCCGACCGACGCCCTGCGCGCACCGCGCTTCGGGTGCCTCAACCTGCACGCCTCGCTCCTACCGGAGTACCGGGGAGCGGCCCCCATCCAGAGGGCCATCCTGGACGGTCGGACGGAGACCGGGGTGACCGTCATCCGGATGGACGAGGGCGTCGACACCGGGGACATCCTCGCCCAGCGTGCCGTGCCCATCCTGCCGCGCGACACGGCCGGGAGCCTGCACGACCGGCTGGCCGTGGCCGGAGCGGACCTCATGGTCGAGACGCTCGAGCTCGTGGCCTCCGGCCGGGCTCAACCCCGACCGCAGCCGGTCGGCGGGACATCGGCGCCACGCCTCGCGCCGGAGGACGAGGTCATCGACTGGTCCCGGCCGGTCGACGCCATCGAGAGGCAGGTGCGGGCGCTGTACCCCGCACCGGGGGCGCACACCTGTCTCGGCGGACGCAGACTCAAGGTCTGGTGGGTCCAGAGCGTCGGGTCGGGGCGGGTTGCGCCCGACCGCGCCGCCGGAGCCCGCTACGGAGAGGTCGTGGCGGTGGACCCGAGGGGGCCGCTGGTGAGGGCGCGGGACGGGCTTTTGCTCCTCGAGGTCGTGCAACCGGCGGGCGGGGCCCGCATGAGCGGTGCCGACTTCGTGAACGGATACCGGGTGAAGCCCGGGGACCGTTTCGGTTAATAGAACGGAGGGGTCAGGAGTGTATTTCCTGGATCCGGCCTACTTCATCATCGTCCTTCCGGCCGTGCTGTTCGCCTTCTACGCCCAGGCCACGGTCTCTTCGACCATCGCCCGGGCGTCCCGCATCCGGGCCGGGGTGGGGCTGACCGGGCGAGAGGTCGCGGAGAGGATCCTGAGGGCGAACGGTATCGGCGACGTGGAGGTGAGGCGCATCGGCGGGTGGGGGCTCGGCGACCACTACGACCCCCGGTCGCGCACGGTGAACCTCTCGCCGAAGGTCTACGACCAGGCCAGCGTGGCCGCGGTGGGCATCGCCGCTCACGAGGCGGGTCACGCCGTTCAGCACGCCCGCGGCTACGCCTTCCTGCTCGTCAGGAACGGGCTCTTCCCGGTCGTGCAGTTCGGGAGCCAGTTGGCGCTGCCGCTTTTCATCGCCGGGCTCGTCTTCGCGTCCGGGTCGCGCCTGGGGCTCTGGCTCATGGACCTCGGTATCGTCCTGTTCTTCGGAGCGGTCCTCTTCCAGATCATCACTTTGCCGGTGGAGTACAACGCCAGCGCCCGGGCCGTGGCTTCCCTGGGGAGCCTGGGGCTGGTGGACCGTGACGAGCAGGCCGTGGTGCGCCAGGTGCTGAGCGCCGCCGCCCTGACCTACGTCGCGGCGACGGCGGCGGCTCTGGCCCAGTTCATTTATCTCCTTACCCTGAGGGGCCGGCGCGACTAGTGGGGCTGCTGGGTCTCGTCCTCCTGGCGGCGCTGATCTTCGTCCTGGGGAACCTGGTCATCCTGCCGCTCCTTTCGGCGGCGTGGTCGCTGGCGGGCGCCCTGACCGCGCCCGGCCAGTTCCTCTCCATCGCCGCCAACCGGCGCCTCCGCCAGAACCACGCGCTCGAGCACGCCACCTTGAACGTCCTCGAGCGGCGACTGGGTCCGCAGCGCCTCGCGGGTCTCGCCCGTCCGGACGGCTTCATCCTCCGGGGGCTGGCCGACCCCGAGGCGGTGCGCCTGGCCGCCGCGGAGGGATTGGCCAGACTGAAGGCCGGGGAGAGCCATCTTGCCGTCCACGACCGGTGCGGCACCTCGATCGCGACGGCCAACTTCGTCACGTCGGTGGCCCTGCTCGTCGTCCTCCTGGGCTTGGGCCGGCTCAGCCTGGCCAACGTCGTCCTGGCCATGGTCCTGGCCAATCTCTCCGGCCCCTTCTTGGGCCGGCTGTGCCAGCGGTTCCTCACGACGACCCCGGACGTCGGCGACCTCTACATCGTCGGCTTCGAATGCCGGGTGGCCGAGCCCGGGTGGGGGGCGCTGCTGGTGGACCCTTTCCTGGCCGGGGTGCCGGTCGTCTGCCTGGTCAGGACGGTCTCGGTGCCCCGGGGAGGGGGGTAGGCCGTGGGCGTCGGGAGCGCCGGCCAGGGGCGGACCGTGCCCGTGGCCAGGTCGACGGACCACACGGCGGCCGACCGCCCGCGCGGAGTGATCCCCCCGGCCACGATGAGCCGGTCGTGGTACAGCGCGACGCCGGCGTAGCGCACGCCCACGGGGAGCACCGCGGCGACCTCCGCCGGGGCGCCGGGGGTCCAGCGCCAGATGCGTGCGCTGTAGCTCTGCCCGGTGTATCCCCCGACCACATAGACGGCGCCGCGCCAGACCACGGCGCCCACGTCCGAGAGGGGCTCCGGCAGGGCGCGGGCGGGTTCGGCCCGGCTCGCGCCCGCGGCGAGGGCCTGGACTACCGGGAGGCTCGCGCTCTGGCCGCCGCCGACGACGTAGAGGGTGCCGTCGAGGACGGCGGCCGCGGCGTCGTGGACCGGTACGGCCAGGTCGGCGGCGAACGGATGGGGGCCGAAGCCGCGGATGGTCCCCAACGACGTGCCCGACCAGCCGCCAGCCGCCACGACGTCGCCGAACGCGGCGGCGGCCGCGAGACCTTCGGCAGGGGTCGGCAGCGACCATGAGGCGGCTTGCCAGCGGGGCGCGGCGGGGGCCGGGACCCGACGGGCGGGGGCGGACGGACCGACGCCGGGATGCGGCGACGACCGGTGCAGCAGCACGGCCACGAGCGCGGCCGCCAGCAGCAGGACGAGGAAGAAACGGGGGCGAAGGCGTCGCCGGCGCCGTGCCGTCATGTGCGTCGGACCTCCAGGATCCGGTCCACGGGGAGCGCGATGGGCGCCTGGGTGTCGGTCCGTATCCCCCTGAGCACGCCGTCGTCGATGGCGAACGGCCGGAGCCGGGCCTCGCGCATCCGGTCGTCGCCGTCGGGGACGTACACCACCCGCACCGTGTCGCCGGCCCGGATGGCCCCGTAAAGCTCCTCGACCGGGTCGTCCATGACCCAGGCGGACGGCGGGGCGGGGGTGCCCGGCAGGCTCGCCGAGAGGGTGGGACGGTAGAGGGGTTCGACGGCCACGACCTTGGCGAGGCCGCGGGCGGGCTCCGCCCCGGGGCGTTCGGGTCGGGACCGCACCGGGTAGCCGGTGGCGCGAAGCCGTCGGATGGCCTCGGGCGCGGACGCCGCGGGCAGCGCCAGGACCGTGTCCGCCAACCGGGCCGCGACGAGGTCGCCGAGCAGCGTCGCCACCAGGTCGGTGATCTCCCGGGTCTGCCCGACGACCACCACGGTGTCCAGGACCCGCACCTTGTCGGCGCGCAGGTAGCCGTCGCGGACATCGGCCACGACGTTGGCCGGGAGCTCCGTCCGCGACAGCGCGGCCAGCCGCTCCAGGGCCTCGTCGGCGGTAAGGGGGAGGTTGACGCCGCGCTCGAGGGCCGGTCCGTCGAACCGGTAGGTCCAGACCACGTCGGCCTGTTTTAAGGTCAGGGTCTCCTCGGCGCGCCAGACGAGCCCCGGCGGCGTCTCCACCGGGACCAGCACGTCGGCGTTGGGTTGGACCACGGCGCGGCTGGGCGCCTCGGGGAGAAACCGCCCGGCGAGCACGCCGCGCGCCAGGGCGGAGAGCGCCACGCCCTGGCGGCCGACGTCGAGCCATCCCAGAGTACGCCCGGTCCCCACCAGCTGGCTCGCGGTGCTCTGGGCGACGTCCTTGTTCACGAGGCCGGAGGAGACCACCAGGTCCACCAGGTCGGGGATGCCCAGCCGGCCGCTCTCGGGAGCGAGCACCAGGAGATCCCACATGACCGTGCCCACTGGTGTGCGCTCCACGTTGGCGTGCGTCCAGAAATCCCACCACGTCCGCCAGCGCTCGCTCGGCGGTTGGTCGAAGAAGCGCTCCGCCTCCTCGGTGACCTCGAAGTGCCGCTCCAGGCGGTTGTACTGGACGAGCCGGGCGTACAACGCAAACTGGACGAGCATGTCGAGGCGTTGCCCCGGCGGGACGGGATGCTGGGGCCACAGCAGGGGGAGGATCTGGTTGTGGGTCCGCTTGTAAAGGTGTCCCTGCTGGGTCACCGGCGCACCGAACCAGCGGAAGTGGGACAAGATCCGGAAGAGGTCGGTGAACCAGACGTCGTGGGCAGGGACGTCCGCGGGGGGGACGGGCGGGCCGGCGGGCACCCGGTCGGCCAGGACCTCACGCATCAGGGTCCGCGCCACCTCGCCCTGGACTTCGAGCGGTACGGCGTAATGCTGCTGGTAGTAGTCGACCCACACCTGGACCACGAGGCCCAGGTTCGTCAGCTCCGGCAGGGCGTCGCGGCACGCCGCCGGCACGCGCTGGAGGTTGTGGACCGGCGTCTGCCCGCCGGCGAGCCACAGGCGCCGCAGGAGGTCCCGGGCGGACCTGGAGGTCCGCCGGACGGCGGCGGCGATCCGCCGGGGGTTCCCCAGGGCTTCGCCGAGCGCCTTGGGCTCGGCCGGGGCGCCGATGGCCTTGGCCAGTCGCATCCGGTCCTGCGGGGACAACAGTCCCGTCAGCACCGACCACGGAAACCCCATCACGCAGCTGGTCCCTCCTTGCGGGCGGATGACGAGGGGATGCGGGGCTTCGGCCGCCCGTGTCAGTCGGCCGCGGACCCGTGGGCCGTCCTGCCGGGGAACGGGATGACCGGCGCGGGTTGGCGGGAGGTGTCCGGCGCCCCGGTCGCCGTGGCGTGGGCCACCTGGTAGCGGTAGCCCTGTTCGGTGAGGAAGAGCTGGCGCTTCTGGGCGAACCCCTGCTCCACCGTGTCCTGGCTGACGACGGTGTAGAAGGTGGCCGTCCCGCCGTCCGACTTCGGCCGGAGGATGCGGCCGAGCCGCTGGGCCTCCTCCTGGCGGGACCCGAACGTCCCGGACAGCTGGATGGCCACGTTGGCCTCGGGCAGGTCGATGGCGAAGTTGGCCACCTTGGACACCACCAGCCGGCTGATCTCCCCGCGCCGGAACGCCTCGTACCACCGCTCGCGCTGGCGTTCGGGGGTGCGGCCGGTGACGAGCGGCGCCCCGACGCGTTCCGCCAGCGCCTCCAGTTGGTCCAGGTACTGACCGATGATGAGGATGCGGTCGCGCGCGTGGGTCGCGAGCAGCCGCTCCACCACCGCGAGCTTGGCGGGGTTGACGCCCGCCAGGCGGGCCCGCTCCGCGTCGGGCGCGGTGGCGTAGGCCATGCGGGCCTCGGCGGGCATGTCGACCCGGATCTCGCGGCACTCCGCGGGGGCGATCCAGCCCTGCTGCTCCAGTTCCCGCCAGGGCACGTCGTACCGTTTGGGGCCGATGAGGGCGAAAACGTCCTCGGCGTGCCCGTCCTCCCGGATGAGGGTCGCCGTGAGGCCCAGGCGGCGGCGCGCCTGGATGGCGGCGGTGAGGCGGAAGATGGGGGCGGGGAGCAGATGCACCTCGTCGTAGATGATGAGGCCCCAATCGGCCTGGTCCATGAGTTCGAAGTGCGGGTAGCGGCCGGCCACGCGATGCGCGAGCATCTGGTAGGTCGTGAGCGTGACGGGCCGGATGTCCTTGCGGTCGGCGGTGTACTCGCCGATCTGCTCCGGCTCGAGCGTGGTGCGGTTCTCGAGTTCCCGGCGCCACTGGTGGGCGGCGGCCACGGAGGTGGTCAGAATGAGGGTCCACGTCTTCAGCCGCGCCATGATCCCCAGCCCGACGAGCGTCTTGCCCGCGCCGCAGGGCAGCACCACGACGCCGCTGCCGGCCTGCCCCGTCCCGTACAACGCGGCGACCGCCTCGAGCTGGTAGGGGCGGAGGGCGAACGGCCGCCCGTCCCGACCCACTTCGCGGAGGTCGAGGTCCAGCGGCGCGCCCGGCGTGTAGCCCGCCTCGTCCCGGACCGGCCAGCCGAGACGCGCCAGGGCCTGCTTGAGCGTCCCGCGCGCCGTGGGGTCGACCTCGACCCCCCGGGCCGTGCGCGCCCCGAAGTACGGCTTAAGCGCGGCCCGGCCCATGATCTCGGTGAGCAGCGCCGGGTCGTCGGCCTCCAGCGCCAGGCCGCCCGTCCCGGCGACGAGGCGCAGCCGGCCGTAGCGCCCCATCTGCTCGCGGATGAAGTGCGCCACGCTGTCCGGGACGGGATACCGCGACAGCCCGCCCAGGTCGGCCAGCACCGCTTCCGCGCGGAGGCCCGCCGAGGCCGCGTTCCAGAGCGACAGGGGGGAGAGACGGTAGGTGTGGACGTGCTCGGGGCTCTTGACCAGTTCGGCGAATCCCGCGAGCACCTCGCGGGCGCGCTCGGCGTGGGGATGGTCGACCTCCAGGAGAATGGTGCGGTCGCTTTGCACGATGAGCGGCCCGTCGGCCATCGTCTCACCTCCAGGCAGGGGTCGCGCGGGGATCCGGGCCCGGAACCCTGCTCCTCGCCGGCTGCCGATCTTGAGGACAGGATGCCACAAAACCCGGCACATGGGGCGGTTGGGCGACCAAAAACCCACCATTCCGCCGTCCGCCCGGCGAGCGGGCCGGACGGCGTCGTGGTTGACGCGGGCGTCCGTACCCGGCATGCTGGCCGCAGGAAGGAGCCACGTGAGGAGGATGCCGGGAATGACGGCCGTGTTCGACGTGTACGGGACGCTGTTGGACCTCGCGGCCCTGGAGGTCGAGCTCCGCCGCCGCTTCGGGGAGGCCGGGGGGCCGTTTTTGGAGCGGTGGCGCCGGGCCCAACTGGAGTACAGCTGGCTCCATACGCTGACCGGCCCGGTGCCCCCGTTCGAACAGGTGACGGCGGCTGCCG
Source organism: Actinomycetes bacterium (assembly GCA_023565505.1). Taxonomy (GTDB): domain Bacteria; phylum Bacillota; class Sulfobacillia; order Sulfobacillales; family JAIMBI01; genus JAIMBI01. Next base: position 9,783 of record JAIMBI010000035.1, read on the forward strand.
CGGCGTGGGCGCTCGAAAGCCTGGGACTGTCCGGTGATCCGGAAGAACTGACGCGGCTCTGGCGGACGGCGCTCGCGGCGTATCCCGACGTGCCGGCCGCCTTGGACGCGCTCGCGGCCCTCGGCGTGCCGCGGATCGTGCTCTCGAACGGGGACGGCGCGGCGCTCGCGGCTGCCCTCACGGCGGCCGGCGTCATCGGGGCCTTCGACCGCATCCTGAGCGCCGGGGAGGCCGGGGCCTTCAAGCCGGATCCGCGGGTCTACCGGCTCGCGGTCGAGGCGCTCGGGGTCGAGCCGGCGGCGGTATGGTTCTTCTCCTCCAACTTCTGGGACGTGTTCGGCGCCAAGCGGTTCGGCTTCCGGGTGGCCTGGGTCCGCCGCCGCCCGGTCCCCGCGGACCACCTCGGGGTCCGGCCGGACGCGGTGCTGGCCTCGCTCGCCGAGGCCCCGGCCCTCTTCGCCCGCCCAAGCCAAGACGCCTGAGCGTGCGCTCAGGCGTCGTCGGGACCGGGGCGACGCCCCGGGGGGTTACTCGAGGGAGGCGAGCATCTTCTCCCACGCCGCGTCGGCAATCTCGTAGGAGTCGGTGGCGAGCGGCGTCTTGCTGAAGTGGGGCAAGAGCTCCTCGTACGGCACCGACGCCGGATCCTGGTAGATGAGTCCCGTCACGAGCTCGTCCTTGGCCGCGAGCACCTCGAGCGCCTTGACCCGGTCGTGCGGGTCGTACGTGGGATCCTCCTCCAGGTTGGTCAACGTCTCCTTGTACCAGTCGTACGTATTCACCTTGTTGTAGGTGACGCAGGGGGAGATGACGTTGATGAGGGCGAACCCGGGGTGGCGGATCCCCGCTTGGATGAGCCGGGCCAGCTGCGGCTGCCAGCTTGAGAACCCCTGGGCCACGAACGTGGCGCCGCCGGCCACCGCCGTGGTGAGCGGCCGCACGGGGTGCTCGATGTTGCCCGACGGCGTGGTCTTGGTCTTGAACCCGCTGTCGGAGGTGGGCGAGTACTGCCCCTTGGTCAGCCCGTAGATGTGGTTGTCCATGACGATGTACGTCATGTTCACGTTGCGCCGCAGCGCGTGCATGAAGTGCCCCATGCCGATGGCGTAGGCGTCGCCGTCGCCGCCGGCCACGATGACCGTGAGGTCCCGGTTGGCCAGCTTGACGCCCATCGCCGCCGGCAGCGCCCGGCCGTGGACCACGTGCAGGTTGTAGCTGTTGATGTAGTTCCCGATCTTCCCCGAGCAGCCGATCCCCGCGATGATGGCCACCTTCTCGGGCGCCAGGTCCAGGCCGACCAGCGCCTTCTGCAGGGCGGCCAGCACGCCGAAGTCCCCGCAGCCGGGGCACCACCACGACTTCTCGTTGGTCTTGAAATCCGCCAGGGTCGTCGCCATCTCACATCACTCCCACGGGCGCGAGCAGCTGGTCGACCTTGCGGACGACCTCCTGCGGCGTGAACGGGATGCCGTCGTACTTGAGGTAGCTCTGGAACCGCGGTTCGTGTCCCAGGCCGTGCATCCGCATGATCTGGAGTAGCTGGCCGGTGGCGTTCTGCTCCACCACCAGGACCAGCCGGGCCTGGGCCAACGCGGCCTCCAGCTCCGCCTTGGGGAAGGGGGAGAGCATCCGCAGCCGGGTGAGGCCCACCCGGTGCCCGGCCTTCTCGAGCTCGGCCTTCGCCTCCCGCAGGATGCCCACGGTCGATCCGATGGCGACCAGCATCACGTCGGCGTCCAGCGGCCCCTCGGTCACCACCCCCACCCGCTGGAGGTGGTCCAGCTTGTGGAGCCGCTTCTCCATCATCCGGGTGCGGTTGACCGGGTCTTCCGTGACCTTCCCGGTTTCGCCGTGCTCCGATCCGGTGGCCAGGAACTGCCCGTACTTCATCCCCGGCAGGGACCGGGGCGAGATGCCATCGGCCGTGATGGCGTACCGCTTGAACGCGTCCCGGCCGAGTTTGAGGAGCTCCTCGGGGTCCACCAGCCGACCGCGGCGGATGGGGGCCCGGCGGGGGTTGAGCACCGACCGGTCCACCGTCTGCTTCCACAGCCCGAGCGCCAGATCCGACGCGATGATGACCGGGCACTGGAACTCCTCGGCCAGATTGAACGCGTCCATGCCGTCGACGAAGATCTCCTCGATGGAACTCGGCGTCAGCACGATCCGCGGTGCCTCGCCGTGGCTGCCGTTCAGCATCTGCAACAGGTCGGACTGTTCCTGCTTGGTGGGCATGCCCGTCGACGGCCCGCTGCGCTGGATGTCCGCCACGACCACCGGCGTCTCGGTCATCGACGCCAGGCCGATGGCCTCCTGCATCAGGGAGAAGCCCGGCCCGGAGGTGGCCGTCATGGCCCGGGCGCCGGCGAACCCGGCCCCGATGGCGATCATCACCGCCGCCATCTCGTCCTCGGCCTGGACCACGGCGCCGCCCACCGCGGGGAACCACTTGATGAGCGCCTCCATGACGTCCGAGGCCGGGGTGATGGGGTAGGCCGCCATCACCCGGCAGCCCCCGGCGATGGCGCCGAGCGCCAGCGCGTCGTTGCCCGTCAGCACCAACCGGTCGCCGGGCGTGGGCGGATCGAGCCGGATGTCCAACAGGTGCCCGTATTGGTCGCGGATCGCCCGAAAGCCGCGCTCGAGGGCCGCCTGGTTGCTCGCCACGACGTCCGGGCCCTTGCTCTTGAAGCGGCGGGCGGCGTACTCCTGGAACGGTTCGAGCGGCAGGTTGAGCAGGGCCGCCGAGGCGCCCACCGCCACCATGTTCCGCATCAGGACGGACCCGGCTTCCTTGGCGATGTCGGTCAGCGGCAGGGCCACCAGGTGGACGTCCTTCAACCCGGCCGGAAGCGTCGGGCCGAAGGCGGCGTCCGCCAGCACGAAGCCGCCGGGTCGGACTTCGGCCGCATTCTTGTCGATGGTCTCCTGGTTCAGGGCGACCAGGACGTCGGTGGTCTCCGTGGTGGCTTCGACCGGCGTGGGGCTGATCCGGACCTTGTAGTTCGTGTGCCCGCCCTTGATCCGGGACGAGAACGACTTGTAGCCGTAAACGTAGTAGCCCATCCGGTTTGCGACCGTGGCCAGGGCATCGCCGGTGGAATCGATCCCCTCGCCCTGGTCGCCGCCGATTTTCCACGCGATCATGCTTCAGCGCCTCCCGCCGACCGCGGTCAGGGTCCGGGCCGGCCCACAATCTCGTCTGATTTTAATGTAAACCGTCCTCATCATGATGGAAAATGACGGTCTGTTATCTTTTCGATAAACCCCAGTTATTATAGATCCGGCGATTCGACACGGTCCACGAGGAGGATGCGGCGTGCAGCTGCAACATCTCCGCACGTTCGTGCGCGTGGTCGACCTCGGCGGCGTGACGCGGGCCGCGGAGCAGTTGGCGCTGACCCAGCCGGCGGTCACCAAGCAGCTCGCGGCGCTGGAGCGGGATCTCGGCGCGCCGCTCATCTGGCGTCAGCGCAGGCGGCTGCGGCTCACCCCGGCCGGCGAACTCCTCTACGCCTACGCCCGGCGCATTCTCAACCTCGCCGACCAGGCGGAGCAGGCCGTGCGGACGCTCCAGCAGGAGGGCCACGGCGAGGTGCGCCTAGGGGCCGTGGCGACGGTGGGCCTCACGGTGCTGCCCCGCATCCTGGCTCACTTCTCCGGCCGCCACCCGGCGGTGCGCGTGCGCGTGGTGATGGGGGAGATCCACGAGAACCTGGAGCGGCTCCTCCGCGGCGACCTGGAGCTCGCCGTGCTTACCATGCCGGTCGCCCATCCCCGGGTGGCGTCGGTGCCCCTGTTCCGCGACCCGGTGCGGCTCGTCGCCGCGCCCCAGACGGCCGCCAAACTGCCCCGCCCGCTGTCCCTGACCGACCTCGCGTCCCTGGACCACATCTCCTACCAGACGCCGTCCCGCTTCCGCGCCTACGTCGACGGCATGCTGGAGCAGCACGGCGTCCTGCCCCGGGTGCTGATGGAGTTCAACAGCCACGAGGCGGTCAAGTCCATCGTGGCCCTCGGCCTCGGGGTGGCCTGGATGCCGGAGTCCGTGGTGGCCGACGACGTCGCCCAGGGCCGGTTGGAGGTCCTGGAAGTCCGCGGCATGGCGGAGATGGTGCGCGTCACGTCGCTCGCGGTGCCCACCGACGGCCACCGCACCCCGCCCCTGGCGGCGCTGTTGGACACCTTCCGCGAGTTGTTCGGGCTGGCCTGGAGCGACTTCCCCGCCTGGGCCCGTCCCTCCGGCGAGCCGCGGGGGGATCACACGGACGCCGGGACAGCGAGGGCGTAGAGCGGCGCGAGGCGCGCAAAGACGTCGAGGAGACGGGTCCGGAGAGCGGGTTGCCCCACGACGGGATCCGTCCGCGGCACCTCCACCCCGATGGCCACCGCGCCCTGCGCCCGCCGGACACGCTCGCGCAAGGCGTCGAACGCCGCCGCGCTGTCGATCGCCCGGACCGGCACGGTGTCGTCCGGGGACCCGTCGCGGTACCAGAGCACGTCTCCGGGGCCGTCGACGGCCGCAAGGTCGTCCCACCGCAGTCGGTCCGCGAAGATCCGCCGCTCGGCGGCTGCCTCGGGCTTGAGGGCCACCCGGGCGAAGACGCCGCGGGCCGACACGCCCGCCTCGAAGTGGACGAACGCCTTGTAGCCGCGGGCGGAACGCGCCCAGGCGACCCACGTCTCGTCCGGAGGATGGATCCGCCGGCGCCGGTGCTGGGCCACGTGGACGTACAGCGGGTGGCCCGCCGCCGCGGCGAGCTCCGGAGCCAACGCGGCGCCGAGGGCGTCGAGCCGCGGGGTGACCTCGGCCCGGAGGGCGGCCATCCGCTCGGCGAACGTCGGAATGGCGAAGACCGCGAACACCGCCTCCGGAAAGCCGTCAAACGCCAAAGGTCTCGCCTCCCCTGCGGGATGCCGCCTGGCGACGTGTCAGGCGTGATACTGTAAGCCTAGCACAGTCGCAAGGGGGCGGGACAAGGGCATGCGCGGCGGGACGCCGGGGCCGGGACCGGGGGCGGACGGGGACGACGGCGGGCGGTGGGCCCTCTGGGCGGAGCGGCAGGCGGCGCTCTTGGCGGAGCCGGTGCGCCGGCTGGTCCGGGCGTTGCCGCCGGGACCGGAACAGGCCCGGTGGATTCAGGCGGCCCGCCGGCCGCCCAGCCCGACCGCCGAGGCGGTGCGCGAGTGGCTGGACCCGGACGGCCGCTGGGTGCTCGTGCCGGGTATTCGGGTCGAGGGCGTGGCGGCGGCCGGGGGCGCCCTGCTCATGTATCCCGAGGTCGACGAGGACGATCCGGTGGTCCTGGCCACGGTCGCCCTCGAGGCCGTGGCGCTCGGCGCTGCCGAAGCCTCGGCCGTGGGCCGTCGCCTGGGCCTCGCCGCCGCCGCGGTGACGGAGCGGTGGGGCGACGTGCCCGAGGGGCTTTTGCCGGCCTTGGCGGCCTTCCGCGGCTGGTTCCGCGCGGCCGGCGAGCCGGCGTGGGCCGCCGCCCTGGAGACGTGGGCGCGGGCGTGCGGCGCCGGGGAGGGCCCGTGGACGGGGGACCCCGAGGAACCCGCCCTGGCCCGCCGGCTTCTCGTCCTGGGGCTCCCGCCGCACCGCCCCCCCGGCGAACCGCCGCTCGCCCCCGGCAGCATCCTGTTGGCGCTGGCCACGCTGCAGGCCGAGGGGGCTACGGGACTCGAGCCGCTGGCGGCCAAGGCCATCGAGGGGTCGACCCTGCTCGCGCGCTGGGAGGTTTTGGAACGCCATGGTCGTCGCTGAGGCCGAGCTGCGCCGTCGGATGGCCGACGACCCCGAACGTCGGCTCGTGGTCACGCCGCTGCTCTCCCCGGGGCAGGTGCGGGGGGGCAGTGTCGACGTGCGGCTCGGCACCGAGTTCATCCTGCTCCGACGGTCGGCCCGCGGCCCCATCGATCCGCTGCAGGCCGAGGGGGGCCAGGGGGACTTCCAGGACCGGGTGCGGGTGCCCATCGGGCAGCGCATGATCCTCCACCCCAACCAACTGGTGCTCGGGGCGACCCTGGAGTTCCTCCAGGTGCCCACCGATCTGATGGCCTACGTCATCGGCCGGTCGTCCTGGGGGCGGCTCGGCCTCATCGTGGCGACCGCCATCATGGTGCAGCCGGGGTTCCGGGGTTCCCTGACGCTGGAGTTGGCCAACCTCGGCGACACCCCGGTGTACCTGTACCCCGGCACGCGCGTGGCCCAGTTGGTGTTCCACTCGCTCGAGGGGGAGACCCAGGCCTACGCGGAGACCGCGTCGAAATACGTCGGACCGGTCGGTCCCGAGTTCTCCAAGCTGTCGGACGACCCTGACTGGGCCGTGTTGTCCCGCTGGACCGACGCCGTCCGTGGCGGGCGAACGGAGAGGTGACGGCTCCCGCGGGGTTTGCTGCGGTCGTTCCATGCAGACGCACTAATTGCGGCGTAATGTGATGCGTGGTAACCTGTTCCCGGGGTGCCAGGGCATGACAGGGTGGGACGAGGGGCTCGCGGCGGAGCGGGGCTGGGACGAGGTCAACGCCTTCGTCGCCCGCGCCCGGCAGCGGCTCGAGGCCGCCGTCTGGCGGGCGACGGGCCTCGGTCTGCCTGAGTTCGAGGCACTGGAGAACACCGGCCGGCACGCGGGCAAACTCCGGATAACGGACTTGGCGCGGGCCATCGGCTTGTCCGAACCCGGCGCCAGTCGGCTGGTCCAGCGCCTGGTGGACCAAGGGCTGGTGGTCCGGTGTCCGTGCGAGACCGACCGGCGGGTCACCTACGCCGCGCTGACGACCCGGGGCGAAGAGGTCCGGCGCAAGGCGCGGCAGGCCTACCGCGACGCCGTCAAGGCCGTCTACGGGGACCGGCTGTTGCCGGAGGAGAAAGCCCAGGTGGCGGAGCTGTTCGGGCGCCTTTTGGGATACGACGTGCCGCGCGTGCCGCTCGCCTGAACGGGGCGGACGCGGCGGGGACGAAGGAGGCAGGGCAACATGGCGGACGACGTGGCCAAGGTGATCATCGTCGGGTCCGGCATGGCCGGGTTGACGGCGGGCATCTACACCGGCCGCGCGAAGCTCGACCCCGTCATCGTGGAGGGGATCGAGCCCGGGGGGCAGCTGACGCTCACCAGCGAGGTGGAGAACTACCCCGGGTTCCCCAACGCCATCAACGGGATGGACCTGATGCAGGCGATCCATGACCAGGCCGCCCGCTTCGGCGCGCGCTTCGAGTCGGCGGACGTGGTGAGCGCGGACTTGCGTCGCCGTCCGTTCACGGTCGAGCTCGACGACGGCCGCACGTTGGCGGCGCATGCGCTCATCGTGGCGTCGGGGGCGCGGGCGCGGCGCCTCGGCCTGCCGGCGGAGGAGGCGTACATGGGTCGGGGCGTGTCCACGTGCGCGACGTGCGACGCCGCGTTCTACCAGGACCGGGTGACGGCGGTGGTGGGGGGTGGCGACTCGGCGATGGAGGAAGCCACCTTCCTCACCCGCTACGCCCGGAAGGTGTACGTGATCCACCGCCGCGACACGCTGCGGGCGAGTCCCATCATGCAGGACCGGGCCCGGAGCAAGCCCAACCTCGAGTTCATCTGGAACACGGTCGTCGAGGATCTCCTGGTCGACGGGAAGGGCGTCAAGGGGCTCAAGCTCCGCAACGTCAAGACCGGGGAGCAGACGGAGCTGGCCGTGGACGGCTTGTTCCTGGCCATCGGGCACGTGCCCAACACGGAGTGGTTGAAGGGGCAGCTCCCGACCGACGACCAGGGCTACATCAAGGTCAAGCCGGGCACGACGCTCACGGACATCCCCGGCGTCTTCGTCGCCGGCGACGTGGCCGACCGGCGCTACCAGCAGGCCGTCACGGCCGCCGCGGCCGGGTGCATGGCGGCCCTGGACGCGGAGGACTACCTGCAGGAAGTGGGCGTCGTCTAGGTGGCCCCGGGGTGGGCTACCCGCCCCGCCTTTCCGCGGAGGCGTCGGCGACGTCGCCGCGGACGACGCGCAGCAGGGGACCGGCGGCGGGGTTCGGCGGCGCGTCGGCGGGCGGCGGGTTCGGGGGCGCGGCGTCGCCCGGCGGGAGGGAACGCGTCGCGTGCTCGCGGACGTGGGCCCAGTAGCCGACCGTCCGGCCGCCCACCCGGACCGGCACCACCTCCTCCGCCGCCCACCAGTAGGTGCCGTCGGGCCGGCGGTTCAACAGGGTGCCGACCCACGCCTCGCCGCGCGCGAGGCGCTCCCAGAGCTCCCGGTAGACGGTCGCCTCGGTGGTGCCCGCACTGTTCACCCCGGGCTTCCGGCCGACCAGTTCGGCCCGGGGACGGCCGGTCAGCCGTTCGTAGGCGGGGTTGACCGCCACGATGCGCCCGGTCGCGTCCGTGAGCACCGCGGCTTCCGGCCAGTCGCGCCAGAGCGCCTCGACGGCCTCGACGAGCCATCCGACGGGCGTTGGCTCCCACGCGGCGGGTGCGACCGGCGCGACGACCTCCGTGGGGGATGCCCAGGCCGCCCGTCCCTTGCCCCGACGCTTGGCCTCCAGCAGCTGCTGGTCGGCAGCGCGGGCGGTGGCGGGCGTCAGCGGGCCGAAGGCCGCCCCCAGCGACGCGCTCACGCCTATCGGCCCCACGGAGAGGACGTAGGGGCGCCCCGTGACCGCCCGGTGGAGCCGTTCGACGACGACCGGCACGTCGGCGGCCGCCACGGCGGGCATCCAGACGGCGAACTCGTCGCCGCCCACCCGCACCACCGCGTCGCCGGCCCGACAGGCGCCGGCGAGACGGGCCGCGGTCTCCCGCAGCACTTCGTCCCCGACGTCGTGGCCGAAGGTGTCGTTGAACGGCTTGAAGTCGTCCAGGTCGACCATGACCACCAGACCCTGCGGCGGGTTGACCCCGGCGTGCAGGCGGTTCCACGCCTCCCAGCCGTGCCGCGACAACACCCCCGTGAGCGCGTCGTGCTCGGCCCGCCGGACGTCCTCGGCCCAGCGCCGCTCGCGATCCGCGCGGGCGACGAGGTACGCCCCGGCTAGCAGGGACGCGACCAGGGCGCGCGCGACGGCGGCGGCCCCGTCGCCGGTGATCATCATGACGGCCGTATTGAGCACGATGGTGCCCGCCGCGAGGACGACCAGCGCCCGGCGGCTGTCGAGCCGGCGGGAGACGATGACCACGGCCGGGACCAGTCCCACCAGCTCGGCCGCGTCCACGGTGGCGTGGGGCGACAGGCCGTGGGACGCCCACGCCGCGATCAGGCCGGCGGCGACGACGCTGCCGGTGCCGACGCCGATACCCCACGGCTCCCGCTGGAGGTACCACACCGAGACCAGCAGGAGCACGTAGCAGCCGAACGGGACGGCCAGCGGCCCCCACCGGGGCAGCAGGAGGAGGGCGGCCGGCATGGCGCCGGCCAGCCACAGGCGGCGGACGAAGGGCGGCGCGGTGCGCGCCAGGAGCGCATCCGCCTCCCAGCCGGCGACCAGCCAGCCCGCCAGGAGCGCGCCGCCGACGAGGACATGGAGCGACAGGGCGCCGGTCACGGGGCTCACGACGCTCCCTCCCGCTTGGGGTGAACCGCGTCTAGACGCAGTGCCCAATATCTTAAAAGGTGGACCGGGCACATGTCCAGGGCCTTTCGATCCTTTTTGGGCGATTCCTTTTTCGGGATGTCGAATTTTAGGGGATCGTGTCGGGTGATCCCAGGCGGACTTGGAGCTGGCTGAGGATCATCTGGTCGGTGAGGGTGTCGACGGGAGCGTGGTCGTCGGTGAATACCAGGCCGGGGCCCGGGCGCGGCGCGTGCCAGCCCGCCGCGAGACCCCGGGCGGTGGCCCGGAGGAAGGCGGGCAGGGTGCGGGGGTCGGGCGGGGCCAGGGGTCGCGCGGAGGCCACGAGGAGGTAGTTGTAGGCCCCGGGCGCGCGAGTGACCGCCACGTGGGGAAACACCGACCCGAGCGTGCGCTCGAGATCCTGCAGCAGGGCGCTCCGGGGCGAGAGCGCGTTGACGTTCAGCGCCACGAGACCGTCGGCCGTCAGGTGCCGGGCCACCAGCCGGAAGAACTCCCGCGTGGTGAGCGTGAACGGGATGTAGATCTCGTTGCTGTAGGCGTCGACGACGATGATGTCGAAGCGGCGGCGCGTGCTCTCGAGGTACACGCGCGCGTCGGCGTGCACGACCTGCCCGGCGGCCGGGACCAGATGGAAGTAGCGCCGGCCGAGGGCGGTCAGCGCCGGATCGATCTCCACCCCGACGGTCTCGACCGGCCCCTTGGGCCGCGCGGGGTCGACATCTCGGAGGAAGAGGGTGGGGATGGTCCCGGCGGCCATGCCCAACACCAACGCCGTCACCGGACGGTCGGGCGGGAACCGGAACGGCAGGGTGAGAAACGCGTCGTAGTACAGGTGCGTCAGCCGACCGGGCAGCCAGACGGACTGGATCCCGGCGGCGTCGTTGACGCTGAGGGCCATGCCGCCCCCTGGGAGCCGGTAGACCTCGGCGAACTGGTACGGCGTCTCGACCTCCGTCACCAGGCCGGGGACGGGCTTCAGCACCGGCGTGCCCAGCCGGGGGGCGAGCAAGGGGACCAGAAGCACCACGACGGCCCCGGGCCGGCCGATGAGGAGGAGACCCAGGAGGATGAGGGCCGCCGCCCCAGCCCAAAGGGTGGCGCGCACGCCGAACGTGGGAATGGTCCAGAAGACAGGGAGGAAGGTGCCCAGGAGGCTCCCGAACGTGGCCCAGGCATACAGGGATCCCGCCGTCCGCCCGGAGTCGTCCACCCGCGCCAGGGCGAGACGGACCGCGTAGGGGCTCACGGTGCCCAGAGCCAGCACAGGCGGCACGAAGAGAAGGACGACGCCGACCAGCGCCCCCACGACGACGGCGGCGGGGGTGGTCAACAGTCCGGCGGCCGTCGCCGCGAGCAGGGGCTCCGCCGCCAGGGGGAGCAGCGCCGTCCAGACGCCGGCCGCCAGCACCAGGAGCCCCAGCGGGCCCGTCCCGGGCCGCCGGTCGGCCAGCCGGCCGCCCCATTGGTAGCCGAGGCTGAGCGCGAGGAGCACGAAGCCGATGAGCAGCCCCCACACCAGCTCGGAGTTGCCGAAGAACGGGGCCAGCAGGCGTTCGGCCCCGAACTCGACGGCCATGACGGCCGCCCCCGTCAGCGTGACCACGCCTTTGAGGAACGCCGGCCGGCGCCGCCAGCCGGACGCGCCGTCGGGCAGACTCTCCAACCGCTCGCCCCGCTTTGTCCCGACCCCCTCCGCTAGCGCTCCACGCGCGTGACGCGGTTGTCCGGGTCCACGTACACCAGACGGGGACGGTGGGCCGCCCGCTCCGACTCGGTCACGTCGGTGTACGCGAGGATGATCACCGGGTCGCCGGGATGAAAATGCCGGGCGGCCGTTCCGTTCATGCACACCGTGGTCGGCCGCTCCGCGTCGGCCAACACGTACGTGACCCAGTGGGTCCCGTTGTTGATGTTGGTGATGTGCACAAACTCGTACGGCACCAGATCGGCCGCCTCCATCAAAGCATAGCCCAGCGTGAGGCTCCCCTGGTAGTTGAGATCCGCCTCGGTGACCGTCGCGCGGTGAATCTTCGACTTGAGCAACCTTCGCGTCACGGCGGACGCCCTCCCATCCGGTCGGTTTTCCGGTCATCATGCGACGGGCTTCGCGCGGGAATTCCTGCCAGACCGCGGCCCGATGCATGGTATGCGACCGACGCGGGCGGGGATGCTTCTGGGAGAGAAGCGGTGCGACCGGCCGGAGCCGGCCGGCGGGGGAGGAAGGCGATGGCCAAGGCACACGAGGACCAGGGAGGCGCGCCGCCCGTGCGGCCGCACCCCAAGCCGCCCCACCAGGCGTCCACCTTGAACGGGGCGATTCGGCAGGAACTCTGGTATCTGGACACGATCGCGGCGGCTCCCTTTCGGGCGGTGCGGCGGAGTCTCGGCAGCATGCGCCGGACGGCGCTCACGGAGGGCCTGGACGAACTGCTGTGGGCCGCCGAGGGTATGGTGCGGCTCCCGGTCAAGTTGCTGCAGGCGGCCTTCGGGGAGGAACCGGCGGGTCGTCCCCCGGGCGATGCGGACAAGACGTCGTCGGAGGACGACCGGGCGCCGAAGGGGCCGGAGCCGGAGGACGCCCGGACCCGCTGAGCGGTCCCGTTCGGCCGCGCGGTCCCCGGGGCATCCCGGCGGCGCCGCCGTGCCGGGGCCGCCGATTTTTTTGGGGGGGCGAGCTGGCCCGGCGGCATCGGATGGGCGGGGGGCGCCGGGTACCCCGGCCGCCGGCGGGCGACGCTGCCCCGGCCGTCCGGGGGCGTCGGGTCGGGCCGGCGCCGACCCCACGGGGGGAGGGAAACCCGCGCTTCGGCCCGAAATGGCGTAGGGGCGCGGCCGAGCCGGCCGCGGACCTACCGTCGGGCTGAAGCGAGGTGACCCGCACCCCGCCGGGCGATCCGGCCGCGTCGAGGTCGTGGTCGAGACGGGCGGGGTGCTGCGTATGTTTCTGGCATGGCAGCTCTTCTGGGGATTCTTCAAGGTGGGGATTCTCGGCTACGGGGGCGGACCGGGGTCCCTCTCCCTCATCCAGGCCGTCGCCGTCGACGGCTACCACTGGCTCGACACGAGCCAGTTCGGCGAGATGCTGGCCGTCGGCAACGCTCTGCCGGGACCCATCGCCACCAAGATGGCCGCCGCCATCGGGTGGCGCCTTTACGGCCCGGTGGGGGCCTTGGCGGCGCTCCTGGGCATCGTCCTCCCGTCCCTCGTCCTGATGCTGGGGCTGTACCAGCTCCTGGTGACCTACCGCAGCAATCCCTACGTGGCCGGGCTCATCCGGGGCGTCAAGCCCATCGTGCTGGTGCTGCTCGTGGGATTGGTGCTGGACTTCGCGCCGTCCGCCTTCCCGGCGTTTCCGCGGACCCGCCAGCTCTGGATCCTGGCCGCGTTCTTCGTCGGCGGCCTGGTGGCGATGCGGGCGTTCAAAGTCCCGGCGGTGTGGATCATCCTGGCCAGCATGGCCGGCGGGGCCATTCTCCTCCGCGGGTGACATGCTAGGCCGGGCGGGCCGGGGGGCCAACGTCGCCTGGCTCGCCTGGTCGTTCGGCCTGTGGGGCCTGGGCTTCGGGCTGTACGCCATGCTGTGGCCGCTTTACGTGGAGCAGCTCGGCGGGGGGCCCCGCGCCATCGGGCTGTTGGCCACCCTCGCGGGGCTCACGACGGCCTTGGTGGTGTTGCCCGGGGGCGTGGCGGCGGACCAGTGGGACCGTCGCCGGCTCGTGATCTGGGGTACCGTCCTGGCCGTGCCGGCTCCCCTCGTCTTCGCCTGGGCCCCCCGTTGGGAATGGCTGGCCGTCGGGATCGTGCTCTACTTCGGCACCGCGTTCTCCATTCCCGCGACCCAGGCCATCCTCCAGCAGGAGGCGGCGGGGGACCTGGCCCGGGCCTACACCACCGTCATGGGAGCGTACGCCATGGGGTCGGTGATCGGGCCGGCGGCGGGCGGGTGGCTCGCGGCGCATGCGGGGTTCCGGGCCGTCTTCTACGCGTCGGCGGCGCTCTACGCGCTCTCGGCGCTGACGCTCGGCCCGCTCGACCTCGGGCGGGCCAAGACCGGGCCGGCCGCACTGTCGCCGGCCGACTGGGGGTTCGTGCGCCGGCCCCGGTTCGTGCGCTGGACGGGCGTGGCTGCGCTGCTGACGGCCGCGACCGGTTTGGCCAGCCCGTACGTGGTTCCGTTCTGGCGCGCCTTCGGGGGGTGGGATCTCGGCACCATCGGACTGTTCGGTTCGGTGGGCATGCTCGCGGCCGCCCTCACCACGCCCCTCTGGGGGCGGGTGGCCGACCGGATCGGGTACGCCCGCGCCTTGGCCGCGGGACTCGGATTCGCCGTGCTGGGCTGGACCGGCGTGTGGATCTGGCCGCGGGACTTGGCCGTTCAAGTCGCGATGGCGGGGATCCGGGGAATCGGGGCGGGTATCGCGGGCATCCCGGGCGTGGCCATCGGCCGCGTGGTGCATATGGCGGAGGCGGGACGGGCCTACGGCCTCCTCAACTGGGTGACGGAACTGGCGGGTGCGCTGGCGCCTTATCCGGGGGCGCTGCTCTACCAGTTCCAACCGTCGGCCCCGATGGTGGTCACCGCGGCCGTGTGGCTGTTGGCCGCGGTATGGGTCGCCACCTACGATCCGCCGCCCCGGCGTGTCGTCTTCTGACGATACGGCCGGGCTCCCGGCGGCATCGCTCATATGTTGTAAATTTATGACGACCATAAGGAGGAGTTGGAAAGGGCGACCAGAAGAGGGTGGGAGATTATCCCACCTTAGAGGTGAACGCCGTGGAAGCGAAAGCGGTGGCGTTCTTTTCCGACTGCGCGGTGGAGCTGCCCACGCCGATCTTCGTGGCCTCCGAGGCGCGTCGGCGGGGCCGTCGGCCGGCCCACGAATTGTACTTTCCCAACGGCCAGCGCCGCCCTACGCGGGAAGAACTGCTCCGGTTCATCCTGACGCACGTGCTCTACCAAATTGATCCGGCCACCGACGGTCCCGTCTTCTGCAAGCACATCCAACGACACAATCCCGAGCGGAATAAAGTGAGCCTCTTTCATATCGTCATGGGACCACACGAAGTGACAGGCGTATGGGAAATCATCGGAAGCCGTCGGATGTTCGACCTCCGTGCCGTCTATCTGCCGCGGCAGCAGACGTGGGTGCCGCAGCTGGTGCTCGCCCCCGGCAATTACGTGGGCGTGGGGCGGTTGAACGGGCTGGAACTGTCGCCCCGCGAACTCCGCAGCGAGATGATCCGGCGCGGATTCGTGACCGCGGAGGAGCTGGACCGCTTCGCCGCCGCCACCCGCGCCCGGCGGGAACGGGCCATCGCCTACGCGTGGCGCGGTATCTGGATGTGACGGGGGAACGGGCGGGACGTCGGTGCCTGGCGCCGGGTTCCGCCTGCCCGCCCGCGGCCGGCCGCGGCGTCGTCGCCTCTCGACAACCTCCACCAGAACATGGCAAGATCCGCTTGAAATGGGAATCAGGCGGATCGGGGCGCGTGCGCGCGTGCGCCGGCGAGCGGAGGCCGCCAGGCGCCGTCCGGTCCGGCGGGACGCAGGGAGGAGTCGACGTGGCCGCGTTGGAGCGACCGGATCCCGGCCAGGAGGTGACGCTCGTGCTGGCCGGTCGACCGGCTCGGACTCGGGTGGTCCGACGGCTCGGCAGCGACTTCTACCTTGAGGCCCTGCGGGAAGGCGACAAGGCTCTGACGCCGGTGCCGCAGCAGCCCGCGGAGATGCGCTTCGCCGACCAAGAGACCTACTGGGCCATGCCGGTGCTGGTCCAAGGGGTGCTCGACCCCATCCCGATCCTGGTCGTGCGTCAGACCGGGGCGCCCCGCATCGTGGAACAGCGGGCGGCGCCGCGGGCCCGGATCCAGGTTCCCCTCGACTATGCGCTGCCCCGACCCGCGTCGCCTGTTTACACCACCACTACCCTGGATCTCTCGGAGTTGGGGCTGCGCTTCCCCAGCGCCTTTCGCACCTGGGTGGGCCTGGAACTGAAGCTCACGCTTAGGTTGGCCGGAGAAGACCACCCGATCCTGGCACGCGTGGTGCGGGTCAGTCCCCACCCGCTCCGGATTCGGGGACGGGCGCAATGGGAGACGGCCGTCCGGTACGGGTTTCTCGCGCCCGCCACGCAGGCCAAGATCCGGGAGACCGTGGAGGCAGCCCTCGCCCGCCAGCGTCGGCGAGCCCACTGAGGCGCTCCGGGCAGGCCGCAACGGTGGGACCGAGCGGCAGGAACCGACGCGAGGATCAGTCGTTGGCGGCGGGGGGGTTGTGGCGGTCGCGGCCTCCGCGGGCCAGGTGGGCCAGGATTTCGGCCAGGGTGACGCCGTTGCGCCGCGCTTCGCGTACCGCGTCGTCGATGAGCCGGAAGACTTCCTGACGGGCCTGGTAGTACTCCGGGTCGCCTTTGACCTCGAACGTGAAGCCGTCCTCGCTGCGCTTGACGTGGAACTCGAACCGGCCGAAGCGACGCCGCGCGTTCATCGGTGGTGCACCTCCATGCCCGCTGGGGCCCAATGCGATCGCGCTCATCATAGCACGGGGAGACGGGGCCGGGAAGGCGTACGGGCCGTGCCGGGCCTTGACGCCGACCCCGCTCGGTCCCTAAAATAGGGCCGTGACGACGCGGGGTAGAGCAGTCTGGTAGCTCGTCGGGCTCATAACCCGGAGGTCGCAGGTTCAAATCCTGCCCCCGCAACCA
>JAIMBI010000010.1 GCA_023565505.1 Actinomycetes bacterium
GCCAGGGTGCCGCTGCCCCCGCTCAGGGCGCGCACCGGAAGCAGCCGGGCCCCCCCCGCCCCCCCCCCCCCCCCCACGCCGCTTACCCCGCGATCCCGGCGGATGGCCTGCGCCGGATGGCCGCTGGCAGGCAACCGGTTGGTCTTGACCGGTGCGCCCAGTACGATGGGGGTGCAGCATGTTCACCCTGTCACAAACATACGTGACGGCGGGCCGGGCGCCCGCACGTTGCGAAGCCAGCGTCCAGGGTCAACGGGAAAGGGGTGCCGGTCGATGAATCCACCGCGTTACATGACGGCGCGGACCTTCGAGGAGCGGGTCGCCGAGCTGGAGGCCGAGTGGCGCAGCGAGCGCTGGCGGGGGATCCAGCGTCCCTACGGGGCCGCGGAGGTCGTGAAGCTCCGCGGGTCCCTGGATTTCGACTACGCTTTGGCCCGGCGGGGAGCCGAACGACTGTGGCGACTATTGCACACCGAACGGTTCGTGCCGGCGCTCGGCGCGATGACGGGCGGGCAGGCGGTCCAGCAGGTCAAGGCCGGACTCCAGGCCATCTATCTCAGCGGGTGGCAGGTCGCCGCCGACGCCAACCTGGCGGGCGACACCTATCCGGACCAGAGCCTCTACCCCGCCAACAGCGCGCCCGAGCTGGTGCGGCGGATCAACCGGGCGCTGCTCAGAGCCGACCAGATCGACTATCTGGAGGGACGTCGCGACCGCGACTGGTTCGTCCCCATCGTGGCGGATGCGGAGGCCGGCTTCGGGGGGGCGCTCAACGTGTTCGAGCTGGTCAAGGCCCTGGTGGAGGCCGGCGCGGCGGGCGTCCACCTGGAGGACCAGCTGTCGTCCGAGAAGAAGTGCGGCCACATGGGCGGCAAGGTGTTGGTGCCCACCGCCACCGCCATCCGCAACCTCGTCGCGGCGCGGCTGGCCATGGACGTGATGGGGGTGCCGACCATCCTGGTGGCCCGGACCGACGCCAACGGGGCCCATCTGCTCACCAGCGACGTTGATCCCCGCGACCACCGCTTCCTGACGGGGGAGCGGACGCCGGAAGGGTTCTTCGTCACGCGGGGCGGGTTGGACCAGGCCATCGCCCGGGGGCTCGCCTACGCGCCGTACGCGGACATGATCTGGTGCGAGACGTCCGAGCCGGATCTGGAGGAGGCCGAACGGTTCGCCCGGGCCATCCACGCGGAGTTCCCGGGGAAGCTCCTGGCGTACAACTGCTCGCCGTCGTTCAACTGGGCGCGGAAGCTCACGCCCGAGGCCATTGCGACGTTCCAGACACGCCTGGCGGACATGGGCTACAAGTTCCAGTTCGTGACGCTCGCGGGCTTCCACGCGCTGAACCACAGCATGTTCGAACTGGCCCGGGACTACCGCCTGCGCGGCATGGCGGCCTACTCCGACCTCCAGCAGCGGGAGTTCGCGAGCGAACCCCACGGGTATACGGCGACCCGGCACCAGCGCGAAGTCGGGGCCGGCTACTTCGACGAGGTCCAGTTGGTGGTGACGGGCGGGCAGGCCTCCACCGTGGCGCTGGAAGGCTCCACGGAAGCCGCCCAGTTCACCGAGACGGTCGTCGAGCGCTGAACCGGCGCCTCCGACGCAACCCGGGGCCGGGGGAACACCCCGGCCCCGCTCGCTGTGCCGGGCGGGTGTCCACTGCGCGGAGGGGGAGGACTTTCGCGGCCCGGTGGCCAATCGAGTCGATGACGTGGGCGGTGGCCAAGCGCGCGTCGGGGACTCGGCGGCCCGGTGCCCCGCCCGCGAGCAGCGGGCACGTCCGCGACGAGGAGGGGTTCGGACTGGGGCGCAAGACAGGGCTTTGGCTCATGCGACAGGAGATTGTTCCGGAGATGCTGACGGACGCCACCGTGGTGGTGTTCGATGTCCTCCTGGCCACCACGACGTTGTTGGCCATCGCCGAACACGGCGCCCGGTCGATCCGGGCGGTGGCGACCCTGGCGGAGGCCGAGGCCCTGCGGGTGGGGCCGGACGGCCCCCGCATCCTGGGAGGGGAGCAGGGCGGCTACAAGGCCCCGGGAATGGACCGGGGGCCGCTGCCGACCGAGTACCCGCCGGAGGTGGTGGCCGGCCGCGACGTGGTCTTCGTGTCGACCAACGGCACCCCGACGCTTGCCGCCGTCGCGCCCGCCCGCACGGTGCTGTTGGGCTGCCTCCGGAACGCGCCGGCCGTGGCCCGCGTGCTCGACGCGAGGACGACGGAGGACCTGTATCTCATCTGCGCCGGATCCCGGGGGCATGCGTCGTGGGAGGACTTTCTCGCCGCGGCGGCGGTGCTCGACGCGATAGCCGACCCCGGGGAGCTCAACGACGCGGCGCTCATCGCCCGCGACTTCGGCGCCCGACACCGGGGCGCGTTGGGGACTCTCCTGCCGCGGGGACGCGTCGGCCGCTGGCTCGCCGCCCGTGGGTATGCGGACGTGCTGGCCTACGCCGGCGAGGTGGGGGCGAGCGACCTGGTACTGGAGGCGACGGTGGACGGTATCCGGCCGGTGTCCGCGGCGCACCCGGCAAGGCGCGGCGCCTAGGCACCGTGACGGCGCCGCCCCGCCGCGGTCAGGAGTCGGTCGACTTGGTGAGGCTCACGGACCGCCGCGGCCGGGCCCCACCGGCGGACCGGGCGGGCTGCATCGTGGCGGCGGCGTCCGCGTCGCGGACGCCGAGCGCCCCGACGGCGCCGGCCAGCGCCAGGACCGCCGCCACGACGAACGTAAGATGGAAGGCGGGCACCTCTACGGCCGACGGGAGCGGCATCGCGTGCGGCAGGCGCGCCGCCAGGACGGTGGCCAGGACCGCCACCCCGACGGCGCTGGCCACCTGCCGCTGGGTGTTGAAGAGCGCCGCCGCCCGCCCGGTGTCGGCCGGGCTCACGCGGGCGAACGAGGCGGCCTGGAGCGGCAGGACGACGCCTGCCCAACCCACGCCGACCGCGAACATCAGCCCGCGGATCAGCCAGGGACTCGTGGCGAGGTCCACACGGGTCATAGCGGCCGCCGCTGCGCTCACCCAGACGAGACCGGTCACCATGAGGCGCCGCGGGCCGACGGTATGGTACAGGCGTCCCACCACGCGCGAGGACAAGATGACGCCGACGGCCTCCGGGAACGTGGTGAGGCCGGAACTCAGGGCGGTCGCACCCCGGGCCTCCTGCAGGAACTGCGGCATGACGAAGAGGATCCCGAAAAACGCTGCGCTGCCGAGGAAGGAGACCACGTTGGTGGTCCGAAAGAGCCGGTCCCGGAACAGTCTGAGCGTCAGCATGGGCTCCGGACGGGTCTTTTCCGTGCGGACGAGCAGCACCAGGGCCAACAGGCCCACGATCCCGGACGCGGCGACGCCGGGAGACGTCCATCCGCGGCGAGGCCCTTCGCTCAGGGCATAGAGCACCAGGGGCAGGCCGACGCCGGTCAATGCGAAGCCGGGCAGGTCGAACCGGCCCGCGGCCGGCTCACGGTGCTCCCGGAGCTGGAGCGCCCCGAAGAGGAGGGCCGCCAGGCCGATGGGGACATTGACGTAGAATACCCAGCGCCAGGACAGGTCCGTGACCAGCCAGCCCCCGATGACCGGGCCGGTCGCCGGCGCCAGCACGGTGGCCAGCATGAGGACCGCGGACGCCCGGGCCCGGCGTTCCGGCGGAAAGGCGCGGAACAGCATGGCTTGGCCCACGGGCGCGAGCATTCCGCCGCCCATCCCCTGAATCACCCGGAAGAGCACCAGCTCGGTCAGCGAGAGCGCGCGCCCGCACAGGGCGGAGGCCGCGGTGAAGAGCGCCAGGGCGGCGAGAAACGTGCGCTTGGTGCCGATGCGGTCGCCCACCCAGCCCGAGGCGGGGATGAACACCGCGAGACTCAGCAGGTAGCCGACGGCGACGCCGTCGGCCGTGGCCGGGGTGGCGCGGAACGTGCGCGCGATGGCGGGGAGGGCCGTGTTCACGATGGTGCTGTCCATGATGTTCATGAACATGCCGGCCACGTAGACGACCGCCACCACCGTCTCGTAGGACAGACGCGAGCGGGACGACGTGAGCAACCCTCCCTCCGGGGCGGCGTGGCCGGGCGGGCCGTGACGCCCCTGCCTTCGAGCTTAGCGGATTTCCGCCGCCGATGTCGCTGGAAAGCGACGCGCCAGCCGCCTCGGCCGGCGGCGGCAGGGTCCGGGCTCACGGGCGCAGGCGGGCCAGCCGCACCCGCGATCCCGCCGGTGCCGATTCCTGCCAGGCGACCACCATGTCTCCCCCGGGCAGCGGGGCGAGCACCGGGGCCGCGACCCGGCCAGAGGCCGGGGGAGGCAGTTCCCGGACCATCCAGCCGCCCGGGTCGCGCCGACCGACCCGCAGCGTCCCTTGAGGAGCCACCCACGCCAACCAAGGAGCCCCGGCGGCGCTGACCCCCACGGCCGGTTGGTCGCCCCGACCCACGGCGTCCGGCGGCAGCGCTCAGGGACCAATGCCTCCCCCTCGTGTCATGGTGCCGGCGCGGAGGGCGAAGGCTCCCGAGGCGTCCGCCTCCGTCCAGACGCAGATCCAGGCGCCGCCCGCCGCCGGCAGCGTCGCGAGGGCGGGATCGTACGGTTGCGCCCCAGGTGGCGGCAACGCCACGATCCGGCTTCCCCCGAACGTTGTGCCGTCCCGGCTCGAGGCCACCCGGACATGGTTGCGGCGGGTGAGGCGATCCGTCGCCGTCAGCGGACGGAAATCCTGCCAGCCCACGTACACCACGTCGTCGACCACGGCCACGGACGGATTCCAGGCATACCCGGTCCCGTAGGTCAGGTGGTCGACGGGCGCCGTGGGGGTGTCGCTGACCCGGACCGGCGCCGTGAACGTTCGCCCTCCGTCTGCGCTTTCCACCAGCCAAACATCGCTCACGGCATTGGGGAGCCGGTCGTCGCTCCAGACCACGAAGACGGTGGCGCCGCGGCCGACGGCCACCCGGCGACCGGGTTCGACGTCCGGACCGCCGCGGCGGGAGGCCAGGCGGACCTCCCACCCACCCGCCCGCGCCTCGGTCCAGACCACGTGGACGGCCCCGGTGGGGTCGACGGCGAGATGGGGGTGCCACTGCGGCGCGCCATCGGGGTCCACGAGGCGGGGCGGGACGGGACGAACGTCCGACCGCCGTCTTCGCTGTAGGCGACGACGATCTGTCCCCGGCCGGCGTGGTGGACGACAGCGGCCAGCCAGAGCCGGCCGTCCGGGCCGGTGACCAAGGCGGGGAGCCACGCGTCGGCGTCGACGGGGGTCACTCCGACCCGAAGGGCCAGGCGCGGGACGGGTACCGCCGGCGGGGGCGCGGGCGCCTGCTCCAGGCGGGCATCGAGTACGACCGCCCGATACGCTGTCCGTCCCGGTCCGCGGGCGGCGGGAGCGAGGGCCCGGGCGGCCAGCACCGCGCGACGGGTGCGCAAGGGCAGGCGGACGGGATCCGGCATCACCCAGGGTGCCGTGGCGAGAAAGCCTCCGTCGGGGGTCTGCCCGACATAGCCCGCCGGGGTATCGGTGGGGGTGACCTTGGCCGTGATGGCCGTCTGCCCGTCGAAGGGGATGTCGAACAGGTTGTCCGTCATCATGGGGTTCAGGTTGTAGCGGAACGGCCGGTGTTTCTGGACGGCGACCCAGTTCCCGGACTTCCAGGCGTCGGGCTGCCAGTCGGTCAGCGCGGGCTCGGTCGCCCCGGGGACCGTCGTTGGCATCCGGTTGAACCAGGACCTCCGCGCCGTCCTGGGCGAGACGGTCGAGGACGTCGGGCATCCAGGCGTCGAGGCTGATGACGACGCCGATGCGCCCGATGCCCGGCAGCGGAATGGACCGGACGTGTCCGAGGTCGCCGGGGGTCAAGCTAAGGAGCGTCGCTTCTACCGGCGCGAGATGCACCTCGTGCGCGCGGTCGAGCAGCCGACCGTCGGGACCGAAGACGAAGGCGGTGTTGTAGACCCCGGGTGCCGCCGCACGCCACACCGGCGCGCCCGCCGGCCGCTGCCAGTCGCCCAGGAGCGCCTGCTCCAGGGCGCTCGCGGCCCGCTCGAACAGCGGCGCGGGCATGCAGGCGACGACATAGGAGCGGTAGTCGCGGGCGAGCGGGGCGAAGGCGTCGAGCAAGGCGCACACCATCGTCTCGGTGAGGGCGAGCCAGAGCAGGCTGAGCTCCTGCGGCGGGAGCGCCACGCCGGGGAAGCGGCGGTGGTAGTAGAGGATCTGGGAGCATAGGCGGCGAGCAGGGAAGTCCCAAACTCCGGCGCCTACGGCGAGGGCCGCGGCGGTCGCGCCCATGCGGGCCAGGAAGCGGCGCCGGGTCATACGAGGCTGCTCGGGCATAGGGACGGTGATCCTTCCTGGGCCCGTCCGACGACCGTGCACCCGGGCCGGGGGTGGTCGGGGCCTTCACCGTACGGTTCGGGTCCACGTCCGGGATTCCTGCCCGCCGCATGCCGCCGTCCGGCCCGTCGCGACGGGGGCCGAGGCGGGGCGAGGGCATGTGCTATACTACTTCGCGGCATGCGCGAGCGAGGACACGGCGCCTCGGCGATGCCGACAGGGAGGGGCCGATGGTGCACGTCGTCGTCATGGAAGGGGACCAGACCGGTCAGGAACTCCTCGAGCAGGCCCTCCGCGTGTTCAACGCCGACGTGCTGGGCATCCCGCTCGAGATCACGCGGTTCGACCTGAGCCTGGAGAACCGCCGGCGGACCCGGAACGGATGCGTCTACGACGCTGCGGCCGCCATGCGGCAGTGGCGTTACGGACTCAAGGCCGCCACCATTACCCCGCCCGAAAAGGACGACGTGGGCAGCCCCAATGCCATTCTGCGCAACGAGATCAGCGGCACGGTCATCGTGCGGACCGGTCGCCGCCTGCCGGGAATCGCTCCCCCGGTCGGCGTCTACGCTCCCATCTCCGTCGTGCGCATGGCGGTCGACGACGCGTACGGCGCCAAGGAGTGGCGGGAGTCCGTGGACGGCGACGAGATCGCCTATCGCACCGACCGGATCTCCCGGAAAGTCTGCCGGGGAGTCGCCGAGTACGCCTTCCAGTTGGCGCGCCGGCTGCACGCCAAAGTTTTCGGCGGCCCGAAGTTCACGGTCAGCCCGGTGTACGAGGGACTTTTCAAGGAAGAGTTGGACGCCGCCGCCGGCCGCTATCCGGACGTCACGTACGAGCCGCAGCTCATCGACGCCACGTACGCCTTGCTTCTGGTCAAGGCAGGCGAAGCGCTGGTCATCCCGGCCCTGAATCGGGACGGCGACTGCCTCTCAGACTTGGTCCTGCAGATGTTCGGCTCGATAGCCGGAGCCGAGTCCATCCTCCTGGCCCTGGACGACGAGTGGCGGCCGCGGGTCGTCATGGCCGAGGCTCCGCATGGTACGGCGCCCAGTCTGTTCGGCAAGAACATCGCCAACCCCATGGCCATGATCCTGGCTACGGCCTCGCTCTTGGCGCACAGCGAGGAGGAGGACGCTCGGACCGCGTCGCGCGCCATCTACGAGGCCACCTTGGAGGCCGTGGCCGAGGGCGTCAAGACGCCGGACTTGGGTGGCAGCGCCAGCACCACCGAGTTCACGGATGAGGTCGTGCGGCGCGTCCGCACCAAGCTCGAGGTGTGGAACACGCTGGGTGCCTAGTCCAACTCCGTGAAGACGAAGATGCGGGGGAGCGGCGCGAATCCGCGCCCGGGCCGTGCCGGGGAAGAGGCCGCGCACCCCGACGCCGGAAGCCTTTCTCACCCTGACGGCGGTGTTCGGTCGGGCCGAGCGACGTTCCGCGGGGCGGTTCGAATGGGCCCTTGGGTGGGAAGGCAAGAGAGGTGACGGCGTCCCCCAGCTAGCCCGGCGGAGGCGGCAGCCGCGGCCTGGGCCTGAAGGCCGGCGGCGGCTGGGGTTCCTGTCCGTTCTGCGCCGCCCGTTTTATCGGCGCGAAATGGCCGGAGATGCGGGAGAGGCCGCCCGCTACCCGGGCATCTCGCCGGGTGGTGTGATCCGGCTCGGGGATGCCGATCCGCTTGTGTGCGAAACAAGCCCTTCCCGGAGGGTAGGCCGCCCACCGAATCAGACCGGTGATCCCGACGGAGTTCCTTTCGGAACAGCCCCGGGCTGTAGGGCATCGCCACTCGATGAACCCTTGCCGGACCAAAGCCGCTGCCCGTTCCGCGTCGTGCACATCTTGGAGGCTGGCACGCATTCCTCGTAACGCGCCTCGCGGGCCCAGTCGTACAGGGTTTGGCAATCAGCGAGGGTCGGGCCTTCATGCGGCCATCCCTGCCCGATGGCCGGAACCGTCCAGCGTGGTTGGGAGGGTCCCACCCGTGGAAGGCCAACTGTGCGTCTATCCAGTGAACCGCTTGGTAGAACAGGAGGACAATTTGCCGCTGCCGCGCGACCTCCGCCGCCGCTCGTCCCCCAGCGCGGGGCGGAGAATCTGATTAAGGCGCTTGAGTTCCGCTTGCTGCTGAGCATGGTCCCAGACACCCGCCGCGGTTAATGGGCCACCCCACCCATTCCTCGGCCGGGGTGGGGATGCCCTTCAGCGGTCGGGTTAACGGTACCTCAAAGTGATACGTCGGCTCTGTTTCGATTTGGACGCTGAAGACCGCACGGTCTTGTTTCCATCCGCGCTCCCGAACGTGCGGCGCGTGCTTGTCGGCGCTGGTGCAGCGCGCCAGCACGCCCCTGGCCGGTATGGCGTCCGCGTGGCCTCCGCTCTTCTTTTGGGTGTTCGTCGGATCGTATCCGTGTCCGTGATATTAGACTCCATAAAGCACAACGAGAGCCGGGGTGCGTCACCCCGGCGAAATCCGCAAACCCTTATGGGGCTTCAAATTTTTGGTGGGCGCGCATGGGATCGAACCATGGACCTCTTGAATGTGAGTCAAGCGCTCTACCACTGAGCTACGCGCCCACGGGCAGCTCCGATTCTAGGAGCCACGCCGGAACCTGTCAAGGCTGGTGGGCCCAGAAGGATTCGAACCTCCGACCAACCGGTTATGAGCCGGCAGCTCTGACCGCTGAGCTATGGGCCCGCCAAAAGGTGTGGCTCCTCGAGCAGGACTCGAACCTGCAACCACTCGGTTAACAGCCGAGCGCTCTACCAGTTGAGCTATCGAGGAGCGTCCTGGTGAAAAGATAGCACGGCCGTCCTCCGGGATCAAGATGGTCAAGGTTTCCGGGGCGCCAACGGGCACGCGGAGACGGTGTCCGAAGGCCTTCCCGCCCGTAGCGTCGGCGCCCGCGCGTGCCTACAAAAGCACATGACGCGTCACGGGCCGATCTGGGCCCGGAGCGATTGCCGACAGTCGGGCGTCCCTTCCGTGACGCCGGGGCGGCGCGGCCGCTCGTCGACGGCGAACCCAACCCGCACAGCGCGGCGGAGCAGGATGGATCCTCGCGTGCCGTGGCGTGCCGTCATGGCGACGCACCCGAAATCTACGCCGGATTGTGGGCCCAGGTCAGGTGCGCCGAGGCGGAACGGGCATCCCACGCCGTGTGTTCCCTGACGGTATGCGGACGGCAGGGAGACGGGCGCTCGCGCAGGCGATGAGGTGCCAGGCAGGCCGGCCTTGGAGGCTTGACGCCGGCTCCCGGTCTCTCTTTGGGTATCATGGGGCAAGGCCATATGAAGCGGGAGGGGTCCGCGTGCGGGCGTCGGACTGGGTGAAGCTGGTGACCCTCGGGGCGCTGTGGGGTGGGTCGTTCGCCTTCATCCGCGTCGCGGCGCCCGCGTTCGGCCCTCCGACGCTGGTCGACGCCCGGGTGCTGCTCGCGGGGCTGGCCTTGACCGCGTGGGGCCGTTACGGGCGGTCCGGTCTTAAGCGCTTCAAACGTCACGCACGCATTTTTGCCCTTTTGGGTCTGTTCAACGCGGCATTGCCGTTTACGGCCATCGCCTGGGCGGAGCTCGCGGCCAGCTCGGCCTGGGCGGCCATCATCATCGCCACGACGCCGTTGTTCGCGGCTTTGGTCAGCCGCATCTGGCTGAGGGAGCCACTGGGCTGGGGCCGTGCGGGAGGCTTGGCGCTCGGTGTCGCGGGCGTGGTCATCCTCGTGGACGGCATGTCCCTGGCGCTACCCCACGACTGGGTGCAACCGCTCGGCCTGCTGCTGCTCGGGGCCCTCTGCTATGCCGCCAGTGGCGTCTACACGGCGCGCCGGGCCCAGGCGGTTCCCCCGTTGGACTTGGCGTGGGGTCAGCAGTGGGCGGCGGGTCTCTGGCTGCTGCCGGTGGCCGTGGCCCTGCGGCCGGCGGCGCTTCCCGACTGGCCGGCCCTCGGCGCTCTGGGCGTGTTGGCCGTCGTCTGTACGGCCTTCGCGTACATCCTTTATTTCCAACTCATCCAGTCCGTGGGTGCCACCCGTGCGCTCAGCGTGAACTTCCTCGTGCCGCTGTTCGGGGTGCTGTGGGGGGTGCTGCTCCTGGGCGAGAAACTCTCGCCGCGCACCGTGATCGGCTTGGCGCTGGTCATGGCCAGCCTGCTGCTGGTCCTACGTCCCGGTGCCGCCACGCGGACGGTCGCATCGGATCCTTCCGCCTCGTCCCCGGCGCCGTGACGCCGGCGGGGCTCCGTCCGCCCCGCCACAGCCTTTCGCCCCCGCATCCGGGATGTCGGGGTGAGAGCCGTACAGCCGCTCCCGCCTCGGGCTTCGGCCGGTCGCCTTCGCCTCGAAAACACGCTCCGACCCCTCGGGGGTCGCTCGCACACGGCCGCAGTCGGCTCACAGGGGACGGAAGACGATCCGGGCGTCCTCGCCGTTTGCGAAGCAACGCGGCAGCACGGCGAGCGTCCGCCACCCAATCTGCTCCAAGACTTGCTGCTGCGCGTGGTTGGAGACCCGCACCTCGCCGAGGAAGGCGCGACAGCCCAGAGCCCGGGCCAACGGTTCCGCAGCCGTAAGGACGAAGCGCGCCAAGCCCCGCCGGCGGTAGGCGGGGTGAGTGACGTTGGCGAGCACGTGCGCGTACGGGCCGCAGGCCGTAAAGCCGAAGTACGCGGCGATCGTCCGGCCGTCGCGCACGACCAGGTAGCACGTGTCCGGCTGGAGCAGCGCCGCCAAGACCTGCCGCAGCGACATCGGCTCCGGGAAGACCTCGCGTTCCAGCGCGGCGATGCGAGGGGCGTCGGCCAGCCGGGCGGGTCCCACAGCCCATCCGCGATAGGTCCGCGGCACGGTTTTCCAGGCCGCGGCTAGCCGTCGCGGGGTCGCGGACACGGTTCTCTCCCTCCGCTTCTACGGTATGCGCCGCGTCGCCGCGGGGCCGACGGCCGGTCGCTCCATATCATGGAATGACGGCCCGGCGGCCGGTGCGCGGAAGGCCGGGCCGAATGGGCAAGGCATCCGGGACAGAGCGGAGGTGACGTCCTTGCAGGACGATGATGCGGGTGCCAAGCCGCTCGCCATCCTGGTCGGAGATCTGGGCGGCAGCCGCTGGGGCGATTGGACCGGGGTCCGCGTGCGGACCATTGCCCTGGACTCACGCGAGGTGGAGCCCGGAGCTCTGTTCGTCGCGCTGCCGGGGCAGAACACCCACGGGGTGCATCACATCCCGGACGCGTTGGCCCGGGGGGCGGTAGCCCTCTGGGTGCCGGACGCGGTGAGCGAGACTGTCCGGACACGCTGGCCGGACCACCCGGGCTGGGCCACGCCGGACCCACGGGCCCTCCTGGGGGCGGTCGCGGCACGCTTGTATGGGCATCCGGCGGACCGGTTGCGCTTGGCGGGGGTGACCGGCACCAACGGGAAGACGACCGTCGCGTACATGCTGGCCCAGATCCTGGAAGCGGCGGACCGGACGGTGGCCCTGTGGAGCACGGCCTGGGCCGGGACTCGGGGACAGGGCGGGCGTCCCCGCATGACGACGCCGGAAGCCCCCGTGCTGCACCGGTTCCTGGCCGAGGCCGTGAGCCGGGGAGCGACCGACGCGGTGCTCGAGGTCTCTTCGCACGCCGTCGTCCTCCGGCGCATCGCGGGCCTGCGTTTCGCCGTCGGTGTGGTCACCAATCTGTCGCCCGACCATCTGGACTTCCACGGCAGCTTGACAGCGTACGTCGACGCCAAGCGGCGGTTCGTCGCCGAACTGCCGCAAGACGCGGTCGCCGTGCTCAACGCCGACGACCCCGTGGTGCGGTCGTTCCGGGAAGCCGCGCAGGGATCGGTGGTCACGTTCGGGACGGCGCCGGAGGCCGACGTCCGGGCGCGATCGATCGAACCGGAAGGGGTGGGATTCATCGTCCGGGTGCGGCTGGCGACGACGGTGCCCGGCGCTGCTTCCGACCTCGTGCTGCGGCTTGCGCTGGCCGGGCGGCACAATGTCGCCAACGCGCTCGCGGCGCTGGCGGCCGCCACCGCCCTCGGGGTCGCCCCCGAGACCGCGGCGGCGGCGCTCGAGCGGTTCGCCCCGCCGGTCCGCCGCCTCCAGTCACGGCAAGTCGGCCCGTATACCGTGGTCGACGACGTGGCCATGAATCCCGGCAGCTACGAGGCCGTGCTGGCCACCGTCGCCGCCTGGGGCCGCCCGGTCGTCCTCGTCAACGCGCTCCGGGGCAATCGCGGGACCGAGGTCAATCGGCACATCGCCCAGATCCTCGCGCGTTGGGCCCCACGGCTCGGCGTCGACCGCGTCATCGCGACGGAGAGCCGAGGCCAGGTGGCCCTCCTCCCGGTGGACTACCGCGTCCGCCCGGAGGAGCGGGCCGCGTTCGAGGAAGCGGCCCGGGCGGCCGGGTTGCCCGTGGTCGTCCATCCCGAGCTGGAAGAGGCCCTCGACGAGGCCGTACGGCAGTTGGAACCCGGCGGCGTGCTGCTGCTGCTCGGTACGTTCGGCATGGACGCCGGCCCGGATCTCGCCGTGGCGCGGCTTCGCCGCCACCCGGCGACAGAGTGATTCGCCGGCTGGGCGGGGATGGCACCGCCGGGGGAACCTGCCAGACCGGCTCGGCATACGGTATCCCCGGAATTCGCGAACGCGCGGGGAGTGGTGGGCGTGGTCAGCCGACCCGGGGGTTGGGAATGGGTGACGCTTCATGGGGCCCTGGACGCCTGGGCCCGGGCGACGCCGGCGCACGTGGCGGTGGTGGATGAGGCCACCGGCGTGCGTCTGACGTTCCGGGAGCTGCAGGCGTGGGCCGACGGGGCCGCCGGGGTGTTGGCCGAGGCCGGCGTGGGCCCGGGCGACCGGGTGGCATACTGGCTGGCCGATCGCGCCGAGTGCGTGGCGCTCTGGTTCGGCGCCAGCCGCCTCGGAGCGGCCTTCGTCCCCGTCAACCCGGCCCTGACCGTGCGCGAGGCTGTCAGGCAGCTCACCCACGCGGCCCCACGCCTCCTGGTCTGCGACCCGGAGCGGGCGGCGGCCGCCGAGCAAGTGCGCGAGATGGTCCCGGGCCTCGAGCGGACGTGGGTCGTCGGCGCGCCGGCCCTGGCGGCCGGCAGCCCACGGCCGGTGCGCACGGTCGACCCGGATCCGGGACGCCCGTTGGCTGTGCTCTACACCTCGGGGACGACCGGCACCCCCAAGGGCGCGGTCCACACCCACGCCACGTGGCTCGGCTGGACGGGAGCCCTGGCGCTCCACCACGGCTGGACGCGGCGCGATCGCCTGGTCAACCCCTATCCTTTGTTCCACATGGGAGGCGCGGGGTTCTCGGCGGCCGCCCTGCTCGTCGGGGCGACGGTCATTCTTCCCGGGAAGGCGGCACCGGCCCGACTCCTCGAGGTGGTGGCGCGGGAGCGGGCGACCCTGCTCGCCGCCGTGCCGACGGTGTTGGCCCGCCTGGTGGGGGAGCCGGCCGAACGACGGGCGGCCTGGGACTGGTCTGCCCTGAGGGCCATCCTGACGTCGAGCGCTCCGCTACCCACGCGCACGTACCGGGCGTTGACCGCCTGCTGGCCTCACGCGGGCATCTGGAGCCTGTATTCGGCGACCGAGATCCTGTTCACCGGCCTTGATCCGGAGGATCCTCGGCCCGACGCGCAGGTGGTCGGGCGCCCGGTCTTCGGGACGGAGATCGAGATCCGCGACGGCGCGGGCCGACCCCTTCCGCCCGGAGAGACCGGCCTCATCTACGGGCGCGGCCTGTCGTCGTTCGCGGGCTATTGGCACGGCCCGGAGGCCTTTGCCGCGGACGGCTGGTTCACCTGCCGCGACGTCGGGTTCCTCGACGCGGACGGCCGTTTGCACCTGGTGGACCGCGAGGCGGACTGGATCAACACGGGTGGGGAGAAAGTGGCCACCCCCGAGGTCGAAGACGTGCTCCTGAGCCATCCCGCGGTCGCCGAGGTCGCGGTGGTGGGCGTCCCGGATCCCGAATGGGGCGAGCGGGTGGAAGCAGTCGTCGTGCCCCGCGCCGGCGAAGGGGTCGACCCGGCGGGACTGCAGGCCTGGTGTCGGGCCCACCTGGCCCCCTACAAGGTCCCCAAGCGGATCCACGTCGCAACCGGCCTGCCCCGGGGATCGACGGGCAAGGTGTTGAAGCGGGCGATCCGCGAGCGGCTCCAGGCCGACCGAGCGGCGGACTAGGGGGCGGCGGGGGGAGGGCCGACGGCGGAGCGGACGAGCGTGCGCCGCTCGGTGGCGACGAGCCAGACCCCGAGCGGCACCGCCGCCAGGCTCAACACCGCCGTGGCCCAGTAGGGATCCCGGGCGCCGAAGGCGGCGACGGCGGTCGTGCCGACCACCGGACCCAGAGTGCCCCCCATGTCCCCGAAGAGTTGGACGCATCCCACCGCCTCGCCCCGCCGCGTGGGCACCACGTCGCCCAGGAGCGCCAGGAGCGGGCCGTTGAGAATCCCCATGCCGAGGCCGATCAGCACCAGGCTGGCGACCAGTAGCGGCATGCGATCCGACCCGGCCAGCAAGGCGAATCCGGGGACCAGGAGGACGAGCCCGGCGGTGGAGACGCCGGCTCGGCTGGGCACGCGGTCCGACAGGCGGGCGGCGAAACCCATCGCGACGGCGCCGGCGGCCAGGAGGGCGGCCATCAGGAGTCCCGCGAGCGCAGAGGGGGCAAGGTGGGCCCAGTGCACCCGGCGGGCTTGGATCACAAGCTCGAGGGTGGCCAGCAGGAGTCCCTGCACCGCGAAGAAACCGGTGAAGTTCAGGAGGGCCAGCGCGTCGACGCGTCGGTCCTGCAGGCTGGCGAACAGGTCGCGGAAGCGACGGGCGTGCCCGGCCCTCGTGGCCCGGTGATCGGGGAGGCGCACCAGGGCGACCAAGGCGGCGACCAGGGAGGCGGCGGCCCCGACGAGGAACGCGTCCGCCTCACCGAGCCACTGGGCGGCCAGTCCTCCCAGGACCATGCCCGACGGGGTGCCCAGCGACTGGGCGGCCCGAACGATCCCCGCGGTCAGGCCGCGGTGTTCGCGGCCCCCGGCCTGGAGCGCCAGTGTCTGGCCGCCGATGAAGATGCCGGCCGACGCCGGCCCCCACAAGGCCCGCCCGAGGAGAAAGAGCACGGCGACCGCCCGGCTGCTGAGGCCCCACCAATACAGGCCCATCACCAGCGTCTCCACGACGAGTCCGGCAACCACGAGGCGCTTGCCCCCGAAGCGGTCCACGAGGTGGCCGACGAAGGGGTTGCTCAGGACACGGGTCAGGCGGTTGGCCGCCAGGATGACGCCGACCAGCGCCGGGGCCAAGCCGGTGGCCAGTCCGGCCAACGGCAGGATGGGGAAGACGATGCCGCCGCCCACGCCGGCGAGGAAGACGCCCGGGGCGATGGCCCAGGCAGTCCGGGCGGCCGCCGCGCGCCCGGGATCCTCCGCGTGCCGTGCCTGCCCCACGTCGGTCCCCCCTGGTCATTGTACGGGATCCGGCATCTCGCGCCGGTTCGGGGAGGGATGGACTCCGCGCTTGGAGAAGCTGTGGGCCCGACGACAGCGTGCAGGCCCGAGCGGCTTCCGGCCGGACCCGGCCGGGAAAGAGGAGGAGAAGGTCTCGTGTTGGATCTGACCGTGTTTCCGACTGTCACGTGGCCCCGCCTGATGCGTGTCCGGCAGCGTCTGGCCGGCCCGCCGGAGATCGTCGACGTGGAAGCCGCGGTGGAGCAGGCCGTCGCCCGGGTGGCGCACCGCATCCGCCCCGGGGCCACGTATGCCTTGGGGGTCGGCAGCCGCGGGATCGCCCGCCTGCCCGACATCGTGCGGGCGACCATCGCGGCGGTGCGTCGGCGGGGCGCCGACGTCTTCATCGTCCCGGCCATGGGGTCGCATGGGGCGGCGACCCCCGAGGGTCAAGTGGAGGTCCTGGCCGCGCTCGGGGTGACCGAGGCGTCGATGGGGGTACCGATCCGGCCCGACATGGCCGTGGAACGGGTGGCGGAGGTGGAGCCGGGTCTGGACGCCTACGTGGCCCGGGAGGCCCTCCGCGCCGACGGCATCATCCCCGTGGCCCGCGTCAAGCCGCACACGTCCTTCCGGGGCCGGGTGGAAAGCGGCGTGATGAAGATGATCACCATCGGGTTCGGCAAGCAGCGGGGGGCCTCCACCGTCCACGCCCGCGGCTTCGCGCGGTTCGCGGAACTGGTCCCCAAGGTCGCCCGGACCGTGCTGGCGCACGTGTACATGCCCTTCGGCCTGGCCGTCGTGGAGAACGCGCACGACCGGCCGGCCAAGATCACGGCCCTCGAACCGGAGGGGCTCGAAGACGCCGAGGCGGAGCTCCTGGAACTGGCCCGGTCGTGGATGGCCCGCCTGCCCTTCGAGGCGTTCGACGTCCTGGTGGTGGGAGAAGTCGGCAAGAACATCTCCGGTACCGGAGCGGATCCCAACGTGACGGGCCGGTACTCCACCGGCATCACCGGGAAGCCGGTGATCCAGCGGGTGGTGTTCCTGCACCTCACGGAAGACACGCACGGCAACGCCACCGGCTTGGGGACGGCCGACGTCATCACGCGCGACCTGTTCGACCATCTGGACTTCGTCAAGACGTACACCAACGCGCTGACCTCCACCAACCTGGGCGCCGCCAAGATCCCGGTGATCATGAACTCCGACCGTGACGCCGTGGAGCTGGCGCTGCGTACGGTCAACGGGGTGGCGCCCGAGGCGGTGCGCCTCGTGGCCATCCGCAACACGTTGGAGTTGGAGGAGTTCGTCATCTCCGAGGCCCTCTGGCCGGAAGCGGAGCGGTTGGGGTTGGAGGCGCTCTCGAAACCCGAGACCCCGGCCTTCGGCCCCGACGGGAGCCTCCGGCAGGTGGCGGGGCTGGCGCTCTACGGGCCGCGCGGGTAACGCTCCGGCGGGGGCATCCCGTCCCCGGGTGCGACCGCCGGATTCGCGGCGGGGCCGGCCGGAGCCGACCCCGCCGGGGCCTGCCCCTCGGCCGGGCTTCCCGTGCCCCGCGGCGTCCGGTTTACCAGGCCTCGTCGGCCACGTTCCAGAACAGGCTTTCCCACCGCACCATCCGTACGAAGGCGGCCTGGGCGCGCGCCTCCTCGGTGGGTGACAGGACCAGCCCGTCGAGCTCGGCCCGGAGCCAATCCACGAAGGCGCTGAAGTCCGCGTCGCTGTGGAGCCGGATCCATGCCCGGTAGGGCCCGTACGCAGGCGGGTGCTCTTTGACCGGCGTCGCCCATTCGCGGTAGACCCACTCGCCCGCCAGGAAGGCGGCCAGTCCTTCCGCGTAGGATCCCTGGCCCGCCGCCGCTCGCAGCGTCTGCCCGATCCCCACCGTGACGGGCGCCAGGGGGGGTTGCCGCCAGACGGTCTCGGGAATGCCCAGCAGGGCGAACGTCTCCCGGAAGAAGTGGTCTTCCCCGTCGAGAACGGCGAGCAGGAAGGAGCCGAACCGCCGTTTGGCATCGGCGGACGGCGCCTTGGCGATGAGGTAGCCGAGCGCGTCCACAAGGTCCGCCACGTAGGCGTAGTCCTGGATCAGGTAGCGGCCGAACCGTTCCGGGGCGAGCGTGCCCCTCGTCAGCGCATGTACGAACGGGTGGTCGACCGCGTCGGCCCAGGGACTCCCGGCACGGTACCGCTCGCTGCGGGACGGGTGAACCGAATCGGACAACATGTCTCCCTCCTCGAGGCCATTGTGGAAGACATCCTGAAACGCCCGGACGGGGGCGTGCGGCGTCAGCCGGGTCCGGGGGCTTGGCCGGTTCGTCGGGCCAGATCGCGGGCCAACAGAAGACCGATGCCCGCCAGCCCGGCCACCATGCCCGTCACGCCGGGCCAGCCCAGGCGCGACCACAGCACGCCTCCCGTCGTGCCGCCCGCACTGGAGCCTAGGTAGTAGAGGAGCAGATACAGCGACGAAGCCAAGCCCGTCGCGGTCTGGGCCCGGCGGCCGACCCAGGCGCTCGCCGTGGCGTGGGCGCCGAAGAACCCGAAGGTGAACACCGCGACGCCGAATACCAGCAGCGGGACGGGCGCCGCCAGCGAGAGGGCGATTCCGACCAGCATGAGGACAAGACCGGCGGTCAGCACCGGCGCGCGGCCCCGCTGGTCGGCCAGCCGGCCCATCCAGGACGAACTGAAGGTTCCGACCAAGTACACGAGAAAGATCCACCCCACCGCAGCGGACGACCACCTGTACGGCGGCGCCGTCAGGCGAAATCCCACGTAGTTGTACACCGTCACGAAGCTGCCCATGAGGACGGCGCCCAGACCGAAGAGCCGGGCGAGGACCGGGTCGGCGAACTGCTCCCGAATAGCGCGTAGCAAGGCGCGGAGGGGACGGGCGGCGGGGACGAAGTGCCGCGTCGGGGGCAGAAGACGCCAGAACACGGCCGTCGCCGCGAGGGCCACGACCCCAACCGCGGCGAGCGCGCCGTGCCATCCGGCCCAAGGTTCCAGCACGCTCACCAGGAGGCGTCCGGACAAGCCCCCGATGGTGTTCCCGCTGATGTAGATGCCCATGGCCGATCCCAGGGACCTCGGCTCCACCTCTTCCGACAGGTGGGCCATGGCGACGGCGGTGATACCGCCGAGCGCGAACCCGATGAGGGTCCGGACGGCTAGCAGCATCGGCAGGGTGGGGGCGAAGGCCGAGGCCAACCCCAGGGTCGAGGTGGCGCCGAGGGAGACCAGCATCACCGGACGGCGCCCGATGCGGTCCGACAGCAGGCCGACCGCCGGCAGGCTCAGGGCGAGGGCGGCGGTGGTGGACGACAGGACCAGGCTGGCCCCGGCGGGGCTGGTGGCGAAGACGCGGGCCAGCGTGGGCAGGAGGGCCTGGATGGAGTAGAGGACCATGAACGTGGCCAAGCCGGCCGCGAAGAAGGCCAGGACGGAGCGGCGGAAGGCGGGTGTGCCGCGGACGAGGTAGGGTGCCGCCGCCCGCGGAGTGTCGTCCGCTCTCACCGCGCCCGGCAGGCCGGACCGACCATGCCGCCATCCCCCCTTAGCTTCGCCTGTGGTCCCCGCGAAGACCACCCGCGCCCATTCCCCTTCGTCTCCGGAGGCCGGGAACCCTGCCCCGACGTGCCGCTCGGCGGACGGTTGCCGGCAGGGGAGTGGGGCTCTGACGGCGAATGGTCAGCCAGCGACCGACGGGCAGGCCGAGGGCGCCAAATCAAGAGGGGGAGTCATCGCGTGCGCGGCGTTGTTCACGAACACCCGGCCGGGCCGGCCGGGGTCCGGCTGGCCATGGTGGCCGATCCGGAGCCGGGACCGCACATGGTGCGGGTGCGGCTTCGGGCGGCTGGTCTCAACCACCGGGACCTGCTCCAACTCACCGGACAGCCGGGGCGTCCCACGCCGGTCCTCGGTTCTGACGGGGCCGGCGTCGTGGATGCGGTCGGCGAGGGCGTACGGCGGGTGGCCGTGGGCGACGCCGTGGTGATCAACCCCAGTCTGGGGTGGGAGACGACGTCCGCGAGTCCGCCGCCGTCGTTCCAGATCCTGGGCGTGCCCCGGCCGGGCACGCTCGCGGAGTGGATCGTGGTTCCCGAAGCGAACGTCGAGCCGAAGCCGCCTCACCTCTCGTGGGAGGAAGCCGGCGTCCTGGGACTGGCCGGACTGACCGCCTGGCGGGCCCTGTTCACCAAGGGGGAGCTCCAGGCGGGACAGACGGTCCTGATTCCCGGCATCGGCGGGGGCGTGGCGACGATCGCCCTGCTGTTCGCCAAGGCGGCGGGGGCCAAGGTGGCCGTCACGTCGCGGGATCCGGAGAAGCGGGCGCGCGCGCTCGCCCTGGGGGCCGACGTGGCGCTGGACACCGATTCGGACTGGCTCGCCCAGATCGAGGAGCCGGTGGACCTAGTGGTCGAGAGCATCGGCGAGGCCACCTGGGAGCGCTCGCTGCTCGTGATCCGGGCGGGAGGGCGGCTCATCACGTTCGGGGCCCACACCGGCAGTCGGGTCCTCATCGACCTCCGGGACATCTACCGCCGGCAGCTCACGGTGATGGGGACCACCATGGGCAGCGCGGAGGAGTTCCGGGCCATGTTGGCCTTCGTCAACCGCCACCAGCTGCGTCCGGCCATCGACCGCGTGTTCCGGCTCGAGGAGGCGGCGCAGGCCTTCCGGCGCCTGGAGCAGGCCGCCCAGTTCGGGAAGGTGGGACTGCTCGTCCCCGCCTGACCGGCGGGCGGCTGCCGCAGCGGGCGGGGCACCTCCGGAGGGCCGACGCGTCGGCCCGGACCGAAAGCCCCGCCACCGACGCGAAGGGGGCGGGCCGGCGCCCGCCCCCTACCCCAGTTCCGCGGGCGGCGTCACGCCCAACTCGCGGGCCAGCGCGACGAGCTGCCCGGCCAGCTCGTCCGAGATGGGGATGCCGTGGGTCCGGCGCTCCTCCTCGCGTCGGTATTCGGGATCTCCGGGCAACTCGATGCGGTCGGCCTCGGGCGCCAGCGGCGTGGCCAACACGTCGGAGGCCAGTCGTTCGACGCCGTCGAGGAACGCCTCGCGCGGGCCGAACCGGCCGGGATCGAGGGCGAGGGCCAAGTGGCCGACTCCGCCCGCGGGCCGGCCGTGGGCGTCCGCCGCCAGGCCGAAGGGGGATCCCGTGAGGACGCCGGCCAGCACCTCCGCCACCAGGGCCAGGCCGAACCCCTTATATCCCCCGGCGGGCGCCAGGAGACCGGCGCGGAGCGCCTCGGCCGCGTCGGTGGTGGGGCGGCCCTCCCGGTCGAGGGCCCAGCCGGGGGGGATCGGACGGCCTTCCGCCGCCGCCAACCGGATCTTGCCCAACGCCACTTGGCTGAGGGCCATGTCGAGGACCAGCGGCCGCGCGGGGGGACGCCGCGGGATGCCGAATGCCCACGGGTTGTTGCCGACGCGGGCCTCCCGTCCGCCGGCCGGCGCCAGGAGCGGCGACGCGTTGGTGACCATCACCGCGAGGAAACCCTGCTCGGCGGGCGGGATGACATAGAGCGCCGCCATGCCGAAGTGATGGCTGTTGCGCACCCCCACGACCCCGACGCCGTGCAGGCGGGCCCGCTCCACGGCGAGGTCCATGGCCAAGCGAGCCGGCCGGTAGCCGTATCCGCCGTCCGCGTCGACCAGGGCTGTGACCGTGTCGGCCTGGAGCACCCGCACGGTGGGGCGGGCCTTGACAGCCCCCGCCTGGAGGGTCCGCACGTACTGGATGAGGCGCAGCACGCCGTGGCTGTCGACCCCGCGCAGATTCGCCTGGACCAGGGACCGGGCGGTCAGGCGGGCGTCCTCGGGGACCAGGCCGCCGGCCTCCAGGACGGCGGCGGCGAACGCCTCGAGCGGCTCGGCGCGTACGACGCGCATGTCCGCCCTAGGCCCGCCCGGGGGCGCCGCTGACGTAGATGACCTGGCCGGTCACGTACGACGCCTCGTCGGTGCACAGGAAGCAGACGACGTTGGCCACGTCGCGCGGCACACCCACGCGGCGGAGGGGAATGAGCTGGGCCCGCTCGTTCTTGAACTCCTCCGGGTCCTTGCCGAGCCGGCGTGCCGTCGCCCGGGTCATCTCGGTGTCGATGAAGCCCGGGGCCACGGCGTTGACGTTGATGTTGAAGGGGCCGAGCTCGACGGCCAGGGTGCGCGTGAGGCCCTGCAGGCCCGCCTTGGCCGACGAGTAGTTCGCCTGGCCGCGGTTGCCCAGGGCGGAGGTCGACGACGTGAACACGATCTTGCCCCACCGCTGCTTGACCATGTGGGCCTGGGCGGCACGCGTGCAGTAGAAGGACCCGGACAGGTGCGTCGCGATGACCTGGTTCCACTCTTCGTCCGTCATGCGGTAGATCAGGTTGTCCCGCGTGATCCCCGCGTTGTTCACCAGGATGCTCACGGGTCCGAGGTCTTTCGCGACGGCCTCGACCATGGCGTTGACGCTGGCCGAGTCGCTTACGTCGACGCCGTAGGCGGCCACCCGCACGCCCGTGGCCTTGACCGCGGCCACGGTCTCCTCCAGGTCCTCCCGGCGCAGGTCGCAGACCGCGATGTCGGCGCCCTCCTCCGCCAACCGGACCGCCTCCGCCTGGCCGATGCCGCGGGCCGCCCCGGTGATGAGCGCCACGCGTCCTTCAAGCTTGCCCATGAGCAGCGAACCCTCCTTACGGATTACGTGATGACGTGGATGAGAGGGAGGACGTCCGAGGGCGGCGCCTCCTACGGGTCGCCGACCGCCCCGTCGGGGTCGGGCCGGAAGACCGGCATGCCGAACGCCTCCCCCAACGGTTCAAACCGGACCCGGACCGGCATGCCGACGGCGACGGCCTCGGGCTGGGCCTCGAGCGTCGCCAGCAGGCGGAACCCCTCCGCCATGTCGACCAGCGCGACTACATAGGGCACGCGCGCGGCGAAATACGGATGGCGCGTGCGCCGGACGACGGTGTAGCTGTACACGGTGCCGCGCCCGGTGCTGGTGAGCCAGGTCAGGGCCGGCGAGAGGCACTCCGGACAGGCGATCCGACCGGGGAAGACGGCGCGGCGGCAGCCGGGACACCACTGGTAGACCAGACGGCCTTCCCGCGCCGCCCGCCAGAACGGCTCGTCGGCGCCCCGGATCACGGTAACGGGACGCGTGGCCACGGCTCCTACACCTCCTTACCCGTCGGGATCGGATGCAGCGGGTCGGCCTCAGGGAATGCGGGTCACCGCCCCTTCGGCCGCCGACGACACCAGGCCCGCATACTTGGCCATCACGCCGCTGGTGTAGCGGGGCGCCGGCGGCGTCCAACGGGCGCGTCGTCGCTCCAGTTCGTCGGGGGTCAGCTCCACGTCGAGGCGACGCCCCTCCACGTCGATGACCACCATGTCGCCCGACTCGATGAGCCCGATGGGGCCGCCTTTGGCCGCCTCCGGGGCCACGTGCCCGACCATGAGGCCGCGGGTAGCGCCGCTGAACCGTCCGTCCGTGAGCAGGGCGACGCTCTCGCCCAGGCCGGCGCCCACGATGGCGCCGGTCACGCCGAGCATCTCGCGCATGCCGGGACCGCCGGCGGGACCCTCGTACCGGATGACCACCACGTCCCCCGGCCGGATCGCGCCCCCGGTGACCGCCTGCATCGCCGCTTCCTCGGAGTCGAACACCCGCGCCGGGCCGCGATGGTAAAGGCGTTCGTGGCCGGCCACCTTGACCACGGCCCCTTCCGGGGCGAGCGTGCCCTTCAAGATGACGAGGCCGCCGGTGGGGCTGAACGGATGGGAGACGGGCCGGACGACCTGCTGACCGGGCGTCGGTGCGGCCTGGGCCACCGCCTCCGCTAGCGTCTGGCCAGTCATCGTGAGCTGGCTGCCGTCCATCAGCCCCGCCTCGACGAGCTCCTTGGTCACGAGCGCCGTGCCGCCGGCGCGGGCCAAGTCCACGGCCGTGAAGAGGCCGCCCGGCCGGAGGCTGGCGATGATCGGGGTGTTGCGGCTGACCCGGTCGAAGTCGTCCAGCGTCA
Source organism: Actinomycetes bacterium (assembly GCA_023565505.1). GTDB lineage: Bacteria > Bacillota > Sulfobacillia > Sulfobacillales > JAIMBI01 > JAIMBI01. Next base: position 23,814 of record JAIMBI010000010.1, read on the forward strand.
GCTCGACGCCGGCTTCGCGGGCCAAGGCCATGAGGTGCAGGACCGCGTTGGTGGACCCGCCGGTCGCGGCGACGCCGGCGATGGCATTCAGGAACGACTGGCGGGTGAGCACGGCGCGCGGGGTGCGGCCCGCTTCCAGGACCGCGAGCACCTGACGCCCGACCTCGTAGCCGACCCGGTCCTTGGCCGGATCCTCGGCGGCCACGCCGGCCGTGCCGAACGGCGAGAGGCCCAGCACCTCGAGCGCCATGGCCATCGTGTTGGCGGTATATTGCCCGCCGCAGGCCCCCGGTCCGGGGCAGGCGACGTCCTCCAACGCCTTGAGGTCGGCATCCGACAGCCGTCCGGCGGCGTTGGCCCCGATCGCCTCGTAAACGTCCTGGATGGTGACGTCCTGGCCGCGGAAGCGTCCCGGGCGGATCGACCCCCCGTACAGCACGAGCCCCGGGATGTTCAGCCGGATGAGGGCCATGGCGCCCCCGGGGATCGTCTTGTCGCAGGCCACCAGCACCACCATGGCGTCGAACATGTGGCCGAGGCCCACCAACTCGATGGAGTCGGCGATCACCTCGCGACTGACCAGCGACGTCTTCATGCCCTCGGTGCCCATGGTCACCCCGTCGCTGATGGCCACCGTGTTGAACTCCATCGGCGTGCCGCCGGCCGCCCGGACTCCGGCCTTGACCCGTTCGGCCAGCGCCCGCAGGTTGAAGTTGCAGGGCATCGTTTCGGTCCACGTGTTGGCGATCCCGACGATGGGTCGGGCCAAGTCCGCATCCGTGAAGCCGATGGCTTTGAGCATGGCCCGGGCCCCGGCCCGGTCCCGACCTTCCAAAATGGTCCGGCTGCGCCGTGGGGCCGCGGTGATGATGGGCTCGCCTGCCAAGGTTTGGCCTCCCTCCCTGAGACCCGCCCCGAACCACGCGGGGCGCTGTCCAATATCCCCCGGACGAGCGTTTCGGCTGGGGAGGCGCGATTTCCTACCACCGCCGGGCGATTTCCGAAAGTTCATCAGACGAGACGACCCTGGAACCCGGCGGCCGACCGGTCCGGGGTCTCGCCCGCCGGCGACGGGTGCGGTAAGATCGCGTCAAACCGTGGACAGGCGCCGGTGCACGGGCCCACGGCACCGGGGTGCCGCTCGGGCAAACCGGTGGGAGTGGACGGCCGGTTGCGTCCGGCCTGGAGGGGGGAACGCGACGATGGGCGAGCACGGCGAGCCGGTCGCGCCGACACTGACCGTCGACGCCCGTGGCTTGAGTTGTCCCCTGCCCGTCATCCGGGCCAAGAAGGGACTGCAAAGCGTGACCGTGGGGGAAGTCGTCGAAGTCCTCGCGACGGATCCCGGGTCCCTGGCCGATTTCGAGGCGTGGACCCGCAGCACCGGGCACCAGCTGGTGGCCGCGCGCCAGGAGGGCGACGTGTTCCGCTTCCACATCCGCCGGACGAAATGAGGCCGGGGTCGACCCGGGACGGGAGGGAGATGGCATCGTGCGCCTGCAGCGACTTGTCACCTGGGGGATCCTGGCGTTGGCCGCCGGCCTGGCGGGCTACCTCTTGATGCCCGTGCTGGCTCCCTCGACGCCGTCGTCGCCGACGACGCCCCTCAGGTCGGCCCAGGCCGACACCGTCACGGGCCTCGCCGTCGGGGATCGCGCCCCCGACTTCACCCTGACCGACGTACACGGCCGGCGCGTCACGCTGGCCGCGCTGCGCGGGCATGCCGTGTGGCTCAACTTCTGGGCGACCTGGTGCCCGTGGTGCCGCACGGAAATGCCGGACATGGAACAGGTTCATCGCCGGTACGGCGACAAGATCCTCATCTACGGGGTGGACGTCCAGGAATCGGCACCGACCGTGAGCCGCTACCTGTCCCAGCACGGCATCACGTACGACGTCCTCCTCGACCGGACCGGTGCCGTCGCGACCCTCTACGACGTCAACGCGCTGCCGGAGTCGGTCTTCATCGCGCCCGACGGGCGGATCGCGGCCGTCCACACGGGCGCCCTGCTGAGCGTGGCGGCCATGCTGCCCTACGTGCGGGACGCCATCGGCGCCAACCACTGAGCGGGCGGGAACGGACGAGCATGCTGGTCGAGTGCGTGCCGAACGTGAGCGAGGGGCGGCGCCCCGACGTCCTCGCCGCCATCCGGGACCAGGCGTCGGCGGCCGGGGTGCGGGTGCTGGGCGTGTCGGCGGATCCGGACCACCATCGCGCCGTCCTGACCCTCGTGGGGGAGGGCGAGCGCATGCTGGAGGCGGCGTTCGCCGTGGCGGCCGAGGCCGTCCGCCGGATCGATCTCCGCCACCATCGGGGCGTGCATCCGCGGTTCGGTGCGGTCGACGTGATCCCGTTCGTCCCGCTGGCCGGCACGCCCATGGCCTACTGCGTCGAGCTGGCGCGGCGCCTCGGGGCGCGCCTCGGCGCGGAGTTGGAGCTGCCGGTCTTCCTGTACGAGCAGGCGGCGACGCGTCCGGAGCGCCGCAATCTGGCGGACGTCCGCCGCGGCCAGTTCGAAGGACTGGCCGCCCGGCTGGCGGGGGGCGATGTGCCGGACTTCGGCCCCTCCAGCCCGCATCCGTCGGCCGGGGCCGTCGCCGTCGGGGCACGGGGGCCCTTGGTGGCCTTCAACGCCATGCTCGGCACGGCGGACGTGGCGATCGCCCGGGCTGTGGCCCGCGCGGTGCGCGCCAGCGGCGGCGGCTTGGCCGGCGTCAAGGCCTTGGGGCTCGCGTTGCCGTCGCGCGGGACGGTCCAGGTGTCGATGAATCTGGTCCATCCCGAGCGGACGACGCTCTGGCGGGCGTTGGAACTGGTCCGCCGCGAAGCCGCGCGCTACGGCGTGGCGGTGACGGGCACGGAGATCGTGGGGTTCGTGCCGTTGGGCGCGCTGGCGGCCGCCGCCCGGGAGTTCCTCCAGGCCCACGGCTTCGGTCCGGGGGACGTGCTGGAGCAGGCGTACTGGGGCGCGCCGTTGACAGGGGCCGGTCCGGATCCGGACGCGTGACCCGGGCGACCAAAAAGATGTAGCCGCCGGCGGGAGGCCGGCGGCGGGTCGGATCGCGGACCGACTATTTGTTCTGCTGCGCGATGAACTGGGCGAGGTCGGTGGCCTGCTGCTGGGTCAGGCTCCCGGGGGCGACCCCGTTGGTCTTGACGAGGGGCATGTTGGCCTTGATAAAGGACGCTAGCTGGCCCACGGACTGACCCTTGACGACGGAGTTCGGTCCCCACAGCGCGGGCGCGCCCGAGTTGTTCGCGTTGCCTTCCCCGTTGGTGCCGTGGCAGACGGCGCAGACCCGCTGGTAGAGCGACTGCCCCGCGGCGATCGCGCTGGTCAAGCCGGCCCCGGACGAGGGCGGCGGCGAGGAGGGAGGGGCCGGCGGCCGGCCCAGGGAGGCGGCGACCTCGCTCTTGGCGGCGGGACCGAGCTTGCCGTTCAGCGCGTACACGAATGCCGCGAGGTCGGCGGCCTGTTGCTTCGACAAGGATCCCGGGTTGGTCTTGGGCATGTACGTTTGGATGAAGGCGGCCAGCTGCCACTGATGCGGGTACAGGGTGAACAGGGACGGGCGACCGACCAGGGCCGGCGCGACGCCCGACACGCCGGCGGCGTTCGAGCCGTGGCACGTCGCGCACGTGGTGGAAAACAGCTTGGCTCCGGCGACCGGATTACCGGCGGGATAACTGATCTGGTGGAAGCCTCCCGTCGCCTGCTGCTGGCCGCAGCCGGCCGCCAGGATGCCGAGAGCGGCCGCCAAGAGCGGCCACCGCATCCGCATCAACAATCCCTCCTGCCTCACCCGACGCGCGGTCGCGCCGGGCGTCCGGTGTCGTGCGGGGCTTGTCCGCGCAGGCCGCCGGCCCACGGCGCCTCAAAACCCGTCGCGGTACCTCTCGGATTATAGCGAAGCCGTTGCCGGGCGGTAAACAGAGGGCGGCGCTATAATGGCAACGAAATGCCATGGGAGACGCAGGGAGAGGAGGACGCGCATGCCTGGGGCGGACGGACCCACCCCCCACGCCGGAGCCGGTTCGGGGCGGTGGCTCGACGACGAACATTTCCGGCATCTCCATCACCCGGACCGCGAGCGATGGCTGCCCAAGGAACCGGTGCTCGCCATGCTGGCGCTGGCCCCCGGGATGACCGTCGCCGACGTGGGGGCGGGATCGGGGTACCTGACCGGCCCGCTGGCGGAGGCCGTCGGCCAGACGGGGGCGGTGTTTGCGGTCGATCCGAGTCCGGCGGCCCACCGGCACCTGGCGGAGCGGTTCGGGGGGGACGAGTGGCCCCAGGTGGTCCGTCGGGTGGGCACGGCCGAGGCCACCGGCCTTGCGGACGCGTCGGTCGACCGGATTCTGTGGCATGCCGTCTTCCACGAACTCGCCGACCGCGGCCGGGCCTGGGCCGAGGCGCGTCGCATCCTGAAGCCGGGGGGCCGGCTGGTCGTCGTGGATTGGAAGCCCGAGCCGACGCCGATGGGTCCGCCGGTGGCCGAACGGGTGGCCGCCGCCACCGCGGCGGCCGAGGCCGAAGCGGCAGGGTTCCGGGTGGTGGAGCGGACGGAGCCGGGGCCGGCGACCTGGGGCCTCGTGTTGGAGCGGCCATGATTGCCGGCATCGGGGTGGACGTCGTCGAGGTGGAACGCCTCGCCCGGGCTCTCGAACGGCGCCCCCGGTTCCGAGAACGCGTGTTCGACCCGGAGGAGGTCCGGTACGCCGAGGGGCCGCATTACCTGGGGCGGCTCGCCGCCCGGTTCGCCGCCAAGGAGGCCGTGGTCAAGGCGTGCGGCGGCTTTCACGGATCGGGGTGGCGGGACATCGTGGTGTACGGCGCCCTGAACCGGCCGCCCCAGGTGGAGGTGCGGGGACCCCTGGGAGCGTGGATCCGTGAACAGGGCGGGCGCCTGGCGGTGAGTCTGACCCACGAGCGCACCGTGGTGGCCGCCGTCGCCATTCTGGAACGGCCGGACGCGAGCGGATGACCGGGCCGGGGGCAGCGGTGGACCGGTGCGGCGGCGCCGGGTCGCGGAGGTGGTGAGCCTGCTCATCTGGACGGCGGAGGAGGCGCGGGCCGCCGACCGCCAAGCCGAGGCGGAGGGGACCGCCGGCGCGTGGCTGATGGAGGCGGCCGGCGCTGCGGTGGCCCGGGCCGTCCGACAGCTCGGGGCGGGCCGCGTGCTGGTCGTGGCGGGCCCGGGGCAGAATGGGGGCGACGGCTGGGTGGCCGCCCGCCGGCTGGCGCGGGCCGGGGCAACGGTCCGCGTGGCGGCGCCGCTGGGCGTACGGTTTGCCGAGGGGGAGCGCTGGCGGGCGGCGGCGCTGGGCGCAGGCGCCACCGTCGTGCCGGCCGAGACGGTGCTTGAGGCGGCCCGATGGGCGGACGTCGTGATCGACGCGGGGTTCGGCACCGGCTTGGCGCGCCCGCTGGCGCCGGCGTTCCAGGCGGTTCTCGACGCGGTGCGGGAGGCCGGACGGCCCGTGGTGGCGGTCGATCTCCCCAGCGGGGTCGATACCGACGACGGGGGGCTCCGGGGGGATCCGGTGCCGGCGACGGTGACCGTGACCTTCGGCGCGCTGAAGCCCGCCCATGTGCTCCATCCTGCGGCGGCCTACGCCGGTCGCCTGGTGGTGGCCGACATCGGCCTGCCCCGGCGTGTCGGGAAGGCCTGGCGGGTGGATGAGCCCGAGCGCCTCGTGGCCCTGCTGGGCGAGCGGCCGGCGACGGCGCACAAGTACCGGAGCGGGCGGTTGACCGTCGTGGCCGGATCCCGCGCCTACGCCGGTGCGGCCGGCCTGTGCGGCCTCGCCGCGGTGCGGACCGGTGCGGGGTACGTGGAGGTGCTGACGCCAGAGGCCGCGGCGGTGCGGCTGAGGTGGCTGCCGTTGATCGTACGCCCCCAGGCCGTGGACGACGTCGGACGGCTGGTGCTCGGGCCGGACGGGCGTGACGCCGTGGCCCGGGCGGCGGCGGTCGTGGTCGGGCCCGGCCTCGGCCCGACCCGCCCCGACGTGCTGGACGTCGCCCGAGCGACCGGACGTCCGGCCGTGGTCGACGCGGACGCCCTGGCGGCCTGGGCGGCGCTCGGTCGGCCACATTGGCCGTCCGCCGTGTTCACTCCCCACGAAGGCGAGGCGGCCCGGGTTTTGGGCACGAACCCCGGGTGGGTGGCCACCCACCGCCGCGAGGCGGCCCGGGCCCTGGCCGAGATGACCGGTGGGGTGGTGGTGCTCAAGGGGCCCCGTACGCTGGTGGCGGCCGCGGGAGACCCGGCGGTGTGGGTCAACTGGGCGGGGGGCCCGGAGCTCGCCACGGCCGGGACGGGCGACGTCCTCGCGGGCATGGTGGGCACGCTCTTGGCCCGGGGGCTGGCCCCGGCCGACGCGGCGCGGCTCGCCGTGTGGTGGCACGGCGCGGCGGGCCATCTGGCGGCGCGGGAGCTTGGACGCGAAGCGGTGGGGGCCCAAGACGTGGCCGAGCGGATCGGCCGGGCGCGGGCGGAACTCGCGGCCGGCTGGCGCCCCCCCGATTGGCCGGAGGAGGGGTTCTGACGCAGGCAGGGGGACGACCGACGGTTGCCGAAGTCGACCTCGACGCGGTGGCGGCCAATGTCCGCACGTATCGCGAGCGGTTGGGTCCCCGGACCGCGGTCTGGGCGGTGGTCAAGGCCGACGCGTACGGGCACGGTGCCGTGCCCGTGGCCCGGGCGGCGCTCCGGGCGGGGGCCGAGGGGCTCGCGGTGGCGCTGGCGGAGGAGGGCGTGGCCCTCCGCGAGGCCGGGGTCGAAGCGCCGATCCTGGTCCTGGGCGCCTCCTGGGGGCGCCAACCGGAATGGATCGCCCGGTATGGCCTGGAAGCGGCGGTGACCGACCTCGGAACGGCCGAACGCCTCGCGGCGGCCGGCGCGGCGACCGGCCGGGCGGTACGGATCCACATCAAAGTAGATACCGGGATGGGCCGGGTGGGGTTCCTCTGGGACGGCCCGGTCGTGGAACAGGTGGGCCGGGTGCTCCGGCTGCCGGGGCTCGTGCCGGCCGGACTGATGACCCACCTGGCCCAGGCCGACGAAGCCGACCCCGCACCCACCCGGCGGCAGTGGGAGCGGTTCCTGGACGTGGTCGAAGCGCTCAGGCGGGCGGGCATCGAGTTTCCCCGGGTGCACGCGGCCAACTCGGCCGCGGGGTGGCGGTTCCCCGGCATGGGAGCCGACCTCGTCCGCCTCGGCATCGCCCTGTACGGGCTGTCGCCGGGGGTCGACGGGCCGCCGCTCCGGCCCGCCATGACGGTGCGGAGCGCCGTGGTCCAGGTCAAGCGCGTGGGGCCGGGATTCGCGGTGGGCTACGGGGCGACGTACCGGACGCCCGGGCCGACCACGCTGGCCACGATCCCCATGGGCTACGCCGACGGTCTCCGGCGGGGCTTGTCCAACCGGGGGGCGGTGGTGCTTCACGGGCGGCGCGCGCCGATCGTCGGTCGGGTGTCGATGGACCAGATCGTGGTGGCGGCCCCCGCCGGGGTCGACGTGGCCCCAGGGGACCCGGTGGTGATCCTGGGATCCGAGGGTGAGGCCGCCGTCACGGCGGAGGATTGGGCGCGTTGGCTCGACACCATCCCCTACGAGGTGGTGACCGGGATCTCGGCCCGGGTGCCACGCGTATACCGCGTCGCGGGGCGGCTCGTCGAGGCGGGCGAGGTGCCGGCGGCGCTGGGTTGAGTCTCCCGGTGGGCGGGGGAAAGTCCGGGGGACAAGAGGCGGGAGGACGGCAGATGGGCAACGGACACATGCGCGTCGTCGTGCGGATGCCGAACGGGTTGGTGGAGGCGCTGGACGCCCTGTCGCGGCAGGAGAACCGGTGCCGCAGCGACCTCATCCGCGAGTCGGTGGCGGAGTACCTGCGGCGGCGGGATCGGGACGCGCTCCGCGAGCAGCTCATCCGGGGCTACCAGGAGTGGGGCGCCGTCAACCAGGCGCTCGCCGAGGCCGAGTGGGATTGGACCGACCCACCCCGCGAATGACCGCGCCGATCCGGCGGGGCGACGTGTTCTTCGCCGACCTCTCCCCCGTGGTCGGCTCGGAACAAGGGGGGTTCCGCCCGGTCGTGGTGCTGCAGAACGACATCGGCAATCGCTACAGCCCGACGGTCATCGTCTGCGCCGTCACCTCCCGGCGGGACAAGGCGGAGCTGCCGATCCACGTGGCGCTGACCGCGGACGAGTCGCCCCTGGGCCGCGACTGCCTGCTGCTCCTGGAGCAGATTCGCACCATCGACAAACGCCGGCTTAAGGAGCGGGTCGGGCACCTGCCGCCCCATATCATGGAGCGGGTGAACCGGGCGCTGATGATCAGCCTGGGCCTGGTGGATTTGTAACGGCGGGGGGGGGGACACCGGTGCCAAAGCCGCTCATCGGCATCACGGCGGTGCGCGTGACGCGGTCGGCGCATCCCCGGGACCAACTGAAGGCGGCGTATGCGGAGGCCGTGCAGGCGGCCGGCGGGGTCCCGGTCATCGTCCCCAACGGCGCGGGACCGGAACTCTTGGCGTACGTCGACGGTCTGCTCCTGACGGGGGGCGGGGACGTCGACCCGGCTTGGTTCGGCGAGGCCGACGACGGGACCGACTGGAGCGGGGTGGAGCCGCTCCGCGACGAGACGGAGATCGGGTTGGTGCGGGCGGCCGATCCGGATCTGCCCGTGCTCGGAATCTGCCGGGGCATGCAGGTCTTGGCCGTAGCGCTCGGGGGACGCCTGGTGCAGGATCTCGGCCGCGGCTGGCCCGGGGCGGGCGTCCATCGGCCGGCGGAGGCCGACGGGGACGTCCGGCACCCCGTGCGGCTGGACCCGGGGAGCCGTCTCGCGGGGATGCTCGGCGGGACGACCCTGACGGTCAACTCGGCGCATCACCAGGCCGTGCGGACCTGTCCGCCGGGCTTCGTGCCCGTGGCCTGGGCGCCCGACGAGGTGGTGGAAGCGATGGAGGAACCCGGCCGCCGGTTCCGGATCGGGGTGCAGTGGCATCCCGAGGACCTTTACCGGGAATGGGAGCATGCGGCGCGCCTGTTCGGGGCGTTCGTGGAGGCGGCGGCCCGCCGCCGGACGGCCCGTGGCTGAGGCGGCGCTGGAGTTCCGGCGGGGCGAGCGGGTGGAGAGCGTGGCCCGGGCCGATGCTGCCGTGGTCGACAGCGCCGGCCAGTTGGTGGCGTGGTTCGGGGATCCCGACCGGGAGGCGTACTGGCGCTCCGCGGCCAAGCCGCTGCAGGCCATGAGCGTCGTGCTGAGCGGCGCCGCGGAACAGTTCGGGTTGGGCGCGGAGGACCTCGCGCTCATCGCGGGGTCGCACAGCGGCGAGCCGTTCCACGCGGAGCGGGTGGCAGCGCTGCTGGCCCGGGCCGGGGTTGACGAGGCGGCCCTGGTGCTCGCGCCTGTCTGGCCGCGTCACGCCGGCACCGCGCATCAGCGGCGGAGGGAGGGGGCCGGGCCCTCACGCCTGGCCCACCAGTGTTCGGGCAAGCATGCCGGGATGATGCTCACGGCCAGGGCGCTGGGCGCTCCCTTCGCGGGCTACGCCGATCCCGACCACCCGGTGCAGCGCGGCATCCGGGAGCGTGTGGCGCTGTGGTCCGGACTGAGGCTTCCCGGCGCGGTGCACGTGGCGGTCGACGGCTGCGGCGTGCCCACCTTCTACGGCTCCCTCCGCCAGATGGCCTGGACGTACGCCCGGCTCGGGGATCCGCGCGGACTGCCCGATGCCGAGGCGGCGGCGGGGCATCTGGTGGCCGAGGCGATGCGGCGTCATCCCGAGTGGGTGTCGGGGACCGGTCGTCTCGAGGTGGACCTGGCGGCGGCGCTGGAGCATCGCATCATCGCCAAAGAGGGGGCAGAAGCCCTGTTCTGCGCGGCGCTGCCCGACCGCGGGCTGGGCTTGGCGGTGAAGATCGAGGACGGCAATCCTCGGGCCGTGCGCCCGGTCGTGGCGGCGCTGCTGGTGCTGTTGGGCGGGTTCGGGGAGGACAAGCTGCGCACGCTGGCGGGCTGGGCCCATCCCGAACGGACCAACCCCCAGGGCCAGGCGGTGGGGGAGATCGTACCGGTGTTCACGCTCAAGTGGACGAAAGGGGGCCAGGGATAGGCCATGTGGGCCCTCACCAACGTGCGCGTCCTCGACGGTCGGGGCGGTTTTTACGAGGGCGCCGGCGTGCTGGTGGACGATTTCGGGCGCATCGCCGCCGTCGCGACCAACCTCGCGCCGCCGGCCGGCATCCCGGTGACGGACGGTCACAACCTGTGGCTCCTGCCGGGGATGGTCGACGCGCATACCCACCTGGGGCTCAGCACCAGCGGCGAACCCGAGGCGTACGAGGACGTCAACGAATCCACCGAACCCGTCACGGCCGACGTACGGGCCCTCGACGGCATCAACCCGGAGGACCCGGCCATCGCGGAGGCCTTGGCGGCGGGGGTCACGGCGGCGTTCGTCACCATGGGCTCGGCGAACGTGCTGGGCGGCATCGGGGCGACCATCCACCTGGCGGGACGGACCGTCGAGGAAATGGTGATGGTCCCCGCGGCGGGCATGAAGGCGGCCCTGGGCGAGAACCCCAAACGCTGGCACGGGGAGCGCCACGGCCGGCGGCCGCGGACGCGACCGGGTACGGCGGCGGTGCTGCGGGAATGGTTGGAACGCGCCCGCCGCTATGCCGCGAACCCGCCGGTGACGGCCAAGGACTGGGACCCCAAGCTCGAGGCGCTGGCCATGGTCGTCCGCGGGGATGTGCCGCTGCGGATTCACTGCCATCGGGCCGACGACATCCTCACGGCGCATCGGGTGGCTGCGGAATTCGGCCTCCGGTGGGTCATCGACCACGGGACCGAGGCCGACCGGGTGGTGGAGCATGTGGTCCGTTGGGGCGTCCCGGCGGTCATCGGGCCGTCGTTCGCCACCCGGGTCAAGCTCGAGCTCAAGCACATGCACTTCCGGACCCCCGGCATTCTCGCCCGGGCGGGCGTCCCCACGGCCATCGCCTCGGACCACCCCGTGGTGCCTTCGGAGTACTTGGCCGTCTACGCCGGTTTAGCGGTCCGGGAAGGCATGGACCCCGCCCACGCCTTGGCGGCGGTGACGTCCGTCCCAGCGGCCATCTGCGGCATCGGCGACCGCGTCGGGACCATCGAGGCGGGCAAGGAGGCCGATTTCGTCCTGTGGGAGGCCAACCCGCTCGAGTCCCTCCAGGCCCGCCCCCGCGCCGTCTACATCGGTGGGGAGATTGTGTTCCAGCGCTAGGGGCGAGGTGGGACCCGAAGCAAGGATTGACAGTAGAGAGGCTTTCTTATTAGAATGTCTCTAAACTACATATCATTTTTGCGGCCGTGACGCTCACGGCCCAAAGGAGCGGGAGAGACATGCCATCGCTGAAGGGCACCAAGACGGAAGAGAACCTCAAGGCCGGCTTCGCCGGCGAGAGCCAAGCCAACCGACGGTACCTGTACTTCGCGCGCAAGGCGGACGTCGAGGGGTATCCCGAGATCGCCGGGCTGTTCCGGGACGTGGCGGAGGGGGAGACGGGCCACGCCTTCGGCCACTTCGAGTTCCTCGAGGAGGTCGGCGACCCGGTGACCGGCGTGCCCGTCGGCACGACGGAGCAGAACCTTCAGAGCGCCATCGAGGGCGAGACCTACGAGTACACCCAGATGTACCCCGGCTTCGCCAAGACGGCGCGGGAGGAAGGGTTCGACGAGATCGCGGAGTGGTTCGAGACCTTGGCCCGCGCGGAGAAATCGCACGCAGGGCGGTTCACGAAGGGACTGGAGACGCTTCGGGCGGGTTAGCGGGAGACGGGGGGCGGAGGCCCCCCTTTCCCTCGCGTCGCCGGAGGAGGAGGTGCGCGGTGGAGTACCGTCCCGGCCGGCCCGCCTACTGGGATGAGACGGCGCTGGCGGAAGACATGAAGCGGGCTTTCGACATCTGCAACGGGTGCCGCCTCTGCTACAACCTTTGTCCGTCGTTTCCGGAGTTGTTCCGATTCGTGGAAGGGCACGACGACGACGCGAGCCGATTGACCGCGGCCGAGCTGGACCGGGTGGCCGACCTGTGCTACCAGTGCAAGCTGTGCTACGTCAAGTGCCCGTACACGCCGCCCCACCATTTCGACCTCGACTTCCCCCGGCTCATGTTGCGGTCCAAGGCCGTGCGGGCCAAGAAGGCCGGGCTGTCCCGGTCGGACCGCTTCCTGGGCGATCCAGACCGGACCGGCCGGCTCGGGACGCTCCTGCCGGCATTGACCAATTGGGCCACGACCGCTCCGGCGGTGCGGGGGGTCATGGAGCGCGTGGTGGGGGTGGACCGGCGGCGGCGGCTGCCGCGCTACGCGCGGGTCCGGTTTTCGCGGTGGGCCGGCGCCCGGCCACCCGCGCGCGACCCCGACGTGGTCGTCTTTTCCACCTGTACCGTGGAATACAACGAGCCGGGGCTGGGGCGGGACGCGGTCCGGGTGCTGGAGCATCAGGGGTTCACCGTGACGGTGCCCACCGGCCAACAGTGCTGCGGGATGCCGGCGCTGGACGGCGGGGACATGGCGGGCGCGGTGGCCCGGGCCCGCGCGAACGTGGCGCGGTTGGCCGACTACGCCCGCGCCGGGAAACCCATCGTGGCCCTGCAGCCGACCTGCGCGTACGTGCTGAAGACGGAGTACCCCCTGCTGCTCGACGACGACGAGGCCGCGGCGGCCGTGGCGGCCGCCACCGTGGACGTGACCGACTTCCTCGCCGACTTGGCCCGCAGCGGCCGACTCAAAACCGACTTCGTGCGGTCTCTCGGCCCGGTGACGTACCACGTGTCCTGCCACACGCGGGCCCTCGGCGGCGGCGGGCGTGGTCGCGACCTTTTGGCCCGGGTCCCCGGGACGCGGGTCATGATGGTCGAGCAGTGCGCGGGGATCGACGGGACGTGGGGTCTCAAGGCGGAGTGGTACGACACCTCCCAGGAGGTCGCGGCCAAGCTGACGCGCACGTTCCAGCAGCGGCGCGAGACCGAGCCGTGCTCGGACTGCAAGCTGGCCGGGCTGCAGATCGCGGAGGCGGCGGGACGGGCCCCCGCGCATCCGGTGGAACTCCTGGCACGGGCGTACGGGCTGGACGACGGGGCCGCGACGGCGGCCGGGGGCCGGGGAGGTACCGATGCGTAAGATCCGGATGGAGGAGATTCTGGCGCTCGACGCCTACGAGGCCGTGCGGCAAAAGGTCCGCCGGGAGATGATTGCCTACAAGCGGGTGCGTCGCGTGCCGCTGGGCGACCTGGTCTCCGTGACGTTCGACAACCATCGGACGCTGTGGTTTCAGGTCCAGGAGATCCTGCGGGTCGAGCGCATCACCGAACCCGAGGCCGTGCGGGAAGAGGTCGCCGTCTACAACAGCCTGCTGGGAGACGGCCCCACCCTGTCGGCCACGCTGTTCATCGAGATTCCGGACCAGTCCAAGATTCCCGAGGTGCTCGACCGGCTGTTGGGCGTGGAGGACTACGTGACGCTGGTGGTCGGCGACCGGCGCTTCAAGGCGCTGGCCGAGCCGGGCCGCACCAAGGAGGAGAAGACCAGCTCGGTGCACTACCTGACCATCCCCATGGGTCCGGAGGGGGCCCGCACCTTGGCTGATCAGGCCGGCGCGGTGTGGCTGGAAGTGGACCATCCCACCTACCGGCACCGTACGGCGCTCAGCCCGGCGACGGTGGCGGCGCTGGTGGCCGACTTGACCGAACCGGAGGCGGACACGGGACCATGAGCACGGACGAGGCCGTCGCCCTGCTCCGGGAGGCCGGCCTGCGGGTCACGCCGCAGCGGGTGGCGGTCCTGAAGGCCTTGGCGGCGGAATCGCACCCCACCGCCGAAGGCATCCTGGCGCGCATCCTCCCGGAGTACCCCGGGACGGGCCTCGCCACCGTGTACAACACGCTCGCGGCCCTCGCCCGCCGCGGCCGGGTCCTGGCCATCGCCAGTCCGGAGGGAAGACGGTACGACTTGCGCACCGAAGCCCACCAACACGTGCGGTGCCGCCGCTGCGGGCGGGTGGAGGACCTGCCGGAGTGGCCGGGCGCGGCGTGGGTCCACACCGTGCTCCCGGCCGGCTGGTCGGCGGAAGGATGGCAGGTGATGGTCGAAGGACTCTGCGACACCTGCCGGAGCGTGGCGTCATGACCCCGGCCGACTCGATGGCGCAGATCGCGGCGGAAGTGTCCCGGTGCGCCGCCTGCCCCCTGGCCCGGTCGCGCACCCACCCGGTTCCGGGCGAGGGCGCGGTACCGGCACGGCTGATGGTCATCGGCGAAGGGCCGGGGCGACAGGAGGACGAAGCCGGCCGACCCTTCGTGGGGGCCGCGGGGCAGTTGTTGGACCGGATGCTCCAGGCCATCCACCTCGACCGGAGCCAGGTCTTCATCGCCAACGTGGTCAAGTGTCGCCCTCCGCAGAACCGGACCCCGACCGACGAGGAGATCGAGGCGTGCGCACCGTTCCTCGCCCGGCAGATCGCGCTGGTCGATCCCGACGTCATCCTCGTGCTGGGGGCAACGGCCGCGAAGGCTCTTCTGGGCGCCCGGACCCGCATCACCCAGGTACGGGGCCAGTGGCAGGCCTGGGGGGAGCGGGCGGTGATGCCGACCTATCATCCCGCCTACCTGCTCCGCGATCCCCGGCAGAAAGTGGTCGTGTGGGAAGACCTGCGCCAGGTGGCGGATCGGCTGGGCATCCCGCTGTGACGGCCGAACCGGCGGCATGCGGAGGGTCGCCGAAGCCCGTGGGCTTATCCCCGGCGGACCAACCGCCCGACCCCGCGGGGGGCCGACCCGCATCGCCGGCCGCGGCGCGCCCCGGCGGTGGGCCGCCCGGCCTCGGGGTCGGGCGCCCCGCGGCTAGAACCGAGTGACGACGTTGAATCCCCGGGTCTGGAATTCCGTCATGGCCGCGAAAACGGCGTTGACGTCCTCCAGGCCCACTTCGCGTTCGACGAGGTTGCGGGGGCGAAGCCGTCCGGCGGCCACCAGGCTCAGAAGACCGTCGTAGGCGGGGTGGGGATTGCCGAGACTGCCGACGATTTCCAGTTCCATCGCCGTCACGGCGTCGATGGGCACGGCCACCATACCACCCTCGGCCGCCGTCGTCAGACCAATCTGGACGTGACGACCGCCTTTGCGCAGCGAGAGGATCGAGTTCAGGATCGTCTCCCGGATGCCGAGCGCATCGATGCCGACATGGGCGCCGCCGCCCGTGATCTCCCGGACCGCTTCGGGGACGTTGGCCCGTCGGGCGTTGACCACGGCGACGGCCCCTTCCTCGCGGGCCTTGTCCAACTTCGCGTCGTCGATGTCGACGGCCACGACTTGAGCCCCCACAGCGGCGGCGACCTGGATGGCGGACAAGCCGACGCCCCCGGCCCCCTGGACGGCCACCCAATGGCCGGGACGCACCCCTCCGCGCATGACGCCGTGGTAGCCCGTCATGTACCGGCAGCCCATGGCGGCCGCCGTGAGGGCGTCGACCGTGTCCGGCAGCCGGATAAGGTTGAAGTCGGCGTGGGGAACGCGGACGTACTCCGCGAAGCTGCCGTCCCAGCTGAAGCCGTAGATGCCGGTGTTCGCGCAGAGGTTGGGCGAGCCGGCGCGACAGTAGGCACAGTGACCACAGGCATTGTGGAACGGGACCGTCACCCGGTCGCCCACGGCGAATTCCCGCACGTTGGCCCCCACCGCGACGACCTCGCCCCCGAATTCGTGGCCCGGCACGATAGGCAGGGTGGGGGCTAAACCGATCCACGTCCAGTCGCCCATCCAAGCGTGCCAGTCGCTCCGGCAGATGCCCGTAGCCTGCACCCGGACCACGGCGTCGTCCGGCCCGGGGGTCGGGTCAGGCAGATCCTCGAAGACCAAGGGTTGGCGGGTGGCGACGATACGAACCGCCTTCATCCCAGGTTCACGCTCCTTCCGGTGCACTAGTCGTACCGTGCAGGGCTTGCCGCGACGCTGCATCGACGGTGGCCAAGCCGCACCAGAATTGTGCCGGACCGGGATGGATAAGGCAATATCAAAAGATGTCGCTCGTTCGACAAGTCGTGCTGACAACCGCCAGCCGCGGCGTCCTCTTCTCCGAGGGCGGGGGGTGGACGGAGGACGCCCGTGCGAGCCCGAGCCCAAGGCACCGGAGCCAGCCGGCGCAGGCTCCCGCGGCGGGGCTCCGGTGCCGTTCCGAGCGCCGGGTGCGGCGGCATCAACGACGGAAGGCGGGGAAGATCGCGGTCAAGTCCTTGTCGGGGGCGGTTACCTCGTCGGGGGGCAGCGCATACGGGAAACGCCGTTGGTTGTGGACGGCGCGAAGACTCTCCCGCACGTCGCGGGGCAGCGCGTGCCAGCTTGCGGTGGCGCGGGGATCTTGGGGAGACCAGTGGACCGCCTCCCGCAACGCGGCCCAGAGTGCCTCCCCGTAGGCGACCGGGTCGTCATCGTCGGGAACGGTCTGGCGGGCAGCGCGGTAGGCGGCGGTGGTGCTGAACAGGACATCCGCCCCGCCGCGGCCGTTGTCGAGCACGAGCATGGTCACGGGGACGGGGTCGACGTCGAAGTGTTCGGCCAGCCAGCGGTAAAGACCCGTGGCGGGGTCGAGAACGCCTTCGCCGCGGCGGGGCGGGTTTAAGGCGCGAATCATCCGGACGCCTCCTGGTCTCAACGTGGTCGGGGGATCGTGGCCCGCGGGACGACGGCAGGGCGCGCCGGGCGGCATCCCGCGTCGGGGCGGCGGCCACCGGAAAACAGGCGCGGCGGCACTGCCGGACCCGTCGCATCCCGACTTCCGCGGCCGGACCGCGTCGGAGGCGACGGAGGTCCCGCCGTCGGATCGTCCCGCCCTTGACTATTATGGCGGAACTGACCCACCGTGAGGGGCGCCGTCGGCGGTCGGCTCCGGGCCGACGGGGCGCAGTCGCGTCGGGCCGGCAGCTCCATAGGCCCGACCGTGGTTCGGGCAGGGGCTCGTGCGGACGGTTCTTGCCGGGGATCGCGTTGGGGCGAGGGCTTTCCGCCAACCTGCGTAACCCGGCACACATGACGTCGACGTAAGAATCGTGACGTCTAGGTTCGGATTGGGGTACACTACAGCCCAGGAAGGAAGGCGAGCATGAGCGAGGGCATCATCACGGAGACCGGCTACACGGTGTCGGATCTCGTTCGGGAGTTGGGTACCACGGCGCGGGCGATCCGCTACTACGAGAGTCTGGGCCTGCTGCATCCGCGCCGCACGGCAGGGGGGCACCGCCTGTACAGCCGTCGGGACCGCGCGCGGCTCCGCCTCATTCTGCGGGGCCGCCGGCTGGGATTCAGCCTCGGAGAAATCGCCGAACTGCTCTCCCTCTACGACATCGATCCGTCCGCACGGGAACAGTTCGTCCAGGGCATCCGCCTGACCCGGCGGCGCCTCGACGCGGTCCGACGCCGCATTCAGGAGTTGGAGGACCTGGCTCGGGATCTCGAGCGTGCCCTGCAGGATGCCGAGACCCGGCTCAAGGCACTGGGCGGTGAGGTCCCAACGGAACATGGGGAGGAACAGCGGGCCCGATGAGCACGCCCAAGGTACTGTACCAGCAGGACGGTCCGGTCGTGACCATCATGATCAACCGGCCGGAGGTGCGTAACGCTGTCGACGGGGAGACGGCGCGGCTGTTGTACGAGGCTTGGGTCCGCTTCCGCGACGACCCCACGGCGTCCGTGGCCATCCTGGCGGGAGCCGGCCTTTCCTTTTCGGCCGGGGCGGACCTGACGGCCCTCGATACCTTGAGCCCGCCGGACAATCCGCACGACCCGGACACGGTCTACCGCGGCACTGGGTATCTGGGCTTCACGCGGCTCACCGACATCTTCAAGCCGACCATCGCTGCCGTGCAGGGATACTGCGTCGCCGGCGGCCTTGAGATGGCCGCCTGGTGCGACATCCGTATCGCCTCGCGCGACGCACGCTTCGGGTGCCTCGAACGGCGCTGGAACGTCCCGCTCGTGGACGGGGGCACCCAGCGCCTTCCGCGCATCGTGGGTTGGGGTCGCGCCATGGACCTCATCCTGACGGGCCGGCTCATCGACGCCGAGACGGCGTTGGCGTGGGGCCTCGTCACAGCGGTGGTCGAACCGGGCGACCACTTGGCCGCGGCCCGGCGCTTGGCCGAGCAACTCGCCGGCTATCCCCAGGGAGCGATGCGGACCGACAAGCAGGCCGCGGTGCGAGGCTGGGGTCTACCGCTGGAGGAGGCGCTTCGAACCGAGACGGCCTTGGGGATGACGCAGATCCGCAGCCCGGAAACCGCCGAGGGCATCCGGCGGTTTCGGAGCCGGAAGGGGAGGGGCGATGCGCCGAAGCCGGGCAGCGACCGCTGACCCGGGTCGTTGCCCCGTCGTCTCGTCGGAGCCTAAACGAGCAAAGCGATTGGCAGGGGGAGGACGTCACCATGACCGGGGCTGAACTCATTCGGCGCGGAGCCCGGCACTTTGCCGACCGGACGGCGGTCGTCTTCGGAGACCAGCGGTTGACGTACGCCGAGGTGGACTGGAGCGCGAACCGGCTGGCCCATGTCTTCCAGGACCTGGGTCTGAAGAAGGGAGACCGCGTCGCCTTCCTTCTCGCGAATTCGGTGCACAGCATCCAGATCGACTTCGCCGTGCTGAAGGCGGGCCTGGTTCGCGTCCCGCTCAACACGCGACTGGCGCTGGCCGAACATCGCCACATGGTGCAGGAGACCGGCGCCCGGTTGTTGATCTTCAGCCCGGAGTTCCAGGCGCGGGCCGTCGAGCTGCGCGAGGGGACGGCGTCGTTAATCCATCTGGCCCAGGTCGGAGGCGGACCCGTGCCGGAGTGGGCCCTCGACCTCGACCGATTGGCGCTCTCGGCCGACGCCGACGAGCCCGAGGTCGTCGTCCGGGAGGACGATCTGGCGACGTTGCAATACACCTCGGGTACCACCGGCGTACTCAAGGCGGCCATGCACACCCAAGGAACGTGGGCGGCCATCGCCCTCAACATCCTGACCAACCTCCGGATCGAGCGCGACGACGTCATGCTGCACGCGGCTCCGCTGACCCACGCCGCCGGGACGCTGGTCCTTCCCCATTGGGTCCGCGGGGCCGTCAACGCCGTGCTCCCGGGGTTCCGGCCGCGGGAATACCTGGAGGCGGTGGACCGGCTGCGGCCTACAACCTTGAATCTGGTCCCGACGATGATCGTGATGCTCCTGGCCGAACCGGAAGTGGAGCGGTACTCGTTCGCCTCCGTCCGCCAGATCATCTACGGGGCGTCTCCCATGCCGACGGAAGCGCTGCGGCGCGGCATCGCCCTGTGGGGCAAGAAGTTTGTCCAATACTACGGACAGACGGAGTCTCCGCTCATCCTGACTCTGCTGGAGGCCGAGGATCATGATCCGGACACGCCCGATGGAATGCGGCGTCTCGGCTCCTGCGGCCGGGTGGTGCCCACGGCGGAGCTTCGCATTGTGGACGAGGACGGCCGGGACGTGCCGCCGGGTGAGACCGGGGAGATCGCGGTGCGGAGCAGCCAGAACATGATCGGGTACTGGCAGGCGCCCGAGCTGACGGCGCAGACGATCGTGGACGGGTGGATCCGGACGCGCGATATGGGGTATCAGGACGCCGACGGGTTCGTCCACCTGGTGGACCGCAAGTCCGACATGATCATCACGGGGGGGTTCAACGTCTACCCCCGGGAAGTCGAGGACGTCCTGTACCGTCATCCGGCCGTGCTCGAAGCGGCGGTCATCGGCGTACCGGACCCGCAGTGGGGCGAGGCCATCAAGGCCTTCGTGGTGCTGCGCCCCGGTCAGCACGCGACGGAGGCGGAACTCATCGCGTTTTGCCGGGAGCACCTGGCTTCCTACAAGAAGCCGAAGTCCATCGAGTTCGTCCCGTCGCTGCCGAAGAGCCCCGTGGACAAGGTGCTTCGTCGGGTGCTCCGGGAGCCTTATTGGCAAGGTCGCGAACGGCGTATCTGAGCGCCGCCGGCGACCCACGAGGGGGCTGCCGGCCAACGGGGTCGGGGGCGGCCGGGCCACGCGGGTGCCCGGCAGTCCCGGCCTCGTGGCCTCCGCCGGGGCAAGACCGGTGTCACTCCCGGGTCGGCCGCCGCGCCAACGCCCCAGGGGTGGCGTTCAGCGCTTCCGGCACACCACGACCAGACGCAGTCGTTGGAAGACGCCGTCGGGGCAGAGGGTCTCCGTCAGCTCGTCCGGCCATGCCCGAATCGCCTCGAGGGCAGCCCGGCCCGAATGCGTCTGGAGATCCGCCGGGGACAACCATTCCGCCAGGGGCATCGGGTCAACGGAAAGGGTGAGCGACTCGAGCCCCAGCCGTGCCGCGCCGATGGCGCCGAGCCACTGGTCGACAGACCGGATGCGCACAGGATGCCGCTCGCGCAGGCGGTCCAGCGCCGACACGGCGGACCGGGCCTGGGGCAGGGCGGTGGTGTCGGAAACCGCCAGGAGCCCGCCGGGCTTGAGCACCCGGGCCCATTCCACGAGCGCGGGTTTCAGTCGGCCCAGGTGGTGCGCTGCCTGGCGGCACGTGACGCGGTCGAAGGTCGCGTCCGCAAAGGGAAGACGGTAGACGCTGCCCACGAGCCACGTGACGTCCACCTGCCGGGCGGCGGCTCGTTGCCGAGCGGTGGCCAGCACGGCCGGGGCGCGGTCTACGGCGGTCACCTTGAGGCCCCGGGCGGCCAGCTCCAGGGCGACCGATCCCGTCCCGGTGGCCAAGTCCAGGGCGCTCAGGCCCGGCGTCAAGGCCAAGCCCGCCAGGAGGCGGGCGAGATCGTCGGGCAGGTCCGTGGCTGGACGGAAATGACGCTCGGATACACGCTGGGCGCTCATGAACCTCCGTTCCCCTCACAGCCAGAGCCAGCGGGACGGATGGCGGCCCGCCGGGGCGGGCGAACCCTCCAGAGGGTCAAACACCCGCCAGGAAATCAGCGAGGAGCTGGTTGACGGCACCGGCTGCCTCGATGTGGGGCAGATGCCCGACGTCTTCCAGGACGACCAGGCGGGCATGCGGCAGGCGTTCGGCGAGCGCTTCCCCCAGAGGGAGGGGCACCACCCGGTCGTGCCGTCCCCAGATGAGGAGGACCGGCATCGTCAGGCGGCCGAGCTCCGCCGAGCGGTCCGGCCCGATGGGCGCGGCGGCCAGATAGCGGGCGAAGGCGGCTCGCCCCGCGTTCAGCTCCCGGGCGTCTTCGAGGGTCCGGTAGGGCGTCACCTGTCGGTAGTGTTCCGGATCGTGCACCATGGTGCTCACGAATTCCGCCGGGGGGACCGTGAGGGGGTTCAGGGGCGCGACACCCGGAACGCTCACCCCCACGGCGTCGAGCAGGGCGAGCCGGACGACCCGGGCAGGGGCGCTCAGCGCCATCGCCAGGGCAACGCGGCCCCCCATCGAGTTGCCGCCGAGGGCCAAGCGCTCGAGGCCGAGTACATCCGCCCAGGCCCAGAGGACCGGGGCCAAGTCGTCCACCGTGGTGGCGCCCGGGGCCCAGTCCGACTTGCCGAAGCCGGGCATGTCGGGCGCAAGCACGCGGAATTGTTCCCCCAACCCCTGCAGTTGGTGCCAGAAGGCCTTGCCGGTCCCCCCGCCGCCGTGCAGCAGGACCAGGGGGAAGCCGGCCCCCGCCTCCCGGTGGAAGATGCGGGTGTCGCCGACCATCGTGACCTGCTCGGTGATGTGCATGCGCTTGGCCGGGACCCCGAGGCCCGCGGCCCCCCTCCTTCTCCGCTCCACCCGAAGGGCGGGCGCCGGACGCGTCGGTCCTTTCAGTATAACGCGCGGGGCGGGTCGTATAATCGACCCGCCCCGTCGGTGGCCGGACCGTCCGGCTCAGTGCAGGTGCACGAGGTAATGGATGGCGAACGCCGGCGCCACGAGGAGCGCGACGATGTTGACCACCTTGATCATCGGGTTGATGGCGGGACCCGCGGTGTCCTTGTACGGGTCGCCCACCGTGTCGCCCGTCACCGCCGCCGCGTGGGCCTCGGTACCCTTGCCGCCGTAGTTGCCTTCCTCGATGTACTTCTTGGCGTTGTCCCAGGCGCCCCCGCCGGTCGTCATCTGGATCCCGAGGAACAGCCCGGTCACGATGGCGCCGACCAGCAGGCCGCCCAGGGCCAGCGGCCCCAGCAGCGCCGCCACGACGATGGGGGCAAGCACGGGGATGAGGCTCGGCAGGATCATCTCCTTGAGGGCGGCCCGGGTCACGATGTCCACCGACCGCGCGTAATCCGGCGTGGCCGTGCCCTCCATGAGCCCCTTGATCTCCCGGAACTGCCGGCGCACCTCCTCCACCACGGACATGGCCGCGCGGCCGACGGCCTCCATGGCGAGGGATCCGAAGAGGAAGGGCAGGATGCCGCCGAGGAACAGCCCGACCAGCACCAGGGGGTTGGCGAGGCTGAAGGTGAGGTGGAGGTGGCTGGTGTCGGACAGTTCCTGCGTGTAAGCGGCGAACAGGACGATGGCCGCCAGCCCGGCGGAGCCGATGGCGTAACCCTTGGTGACCGCCTTGGTGGTGTTGCCCACGGCGTCAAGCGGATCGGTGACGGCCCGGACCTTCTCGTCCATGCCCGACATCTCGGCGATCCCGCCCGCGTTGTCCGTGATCGGTCCGAACGCGTCCAGGGTGATGATGATGCCGGTCATGGACAGCATCGCCATGGCCGCCACGCCGACGCCGTACAATCCCAGGCCGTACGCCTGGCCGAAGAGATAGGACGCGATGATGCCCGCCACGATGACCAGGACGGGCAGCGAGGTCGACTTCATCCCCACCGCCAGCCCGGTGATGATGTTGGTCGCGTGGCCGGTCTGCGAGGCGGCCGCAATCCGCCGCACGGGCCCGAAGGAGCTGGACGTGAAGAAGTCGGTGATGTACATGAGGAGGACCGGCACGGCCAACCCGACCAGGGCCGCGCCGTACAGTCCGCCGGCGCCCGGACCGGGCATCTCCAGGTTGGTCACGAACCAGAACCCGATCGCCGAGAGGATGGCGGCCACCCACATGCTGGTGTACAGGGTGGCCATGATCTTCCCGCCCGCCGGCGTCCGCAGGAACAGGATCCCGATCATCGAGGCGATGATGGACACGGCGCCGATGTAGAGCGGGTAGGCGATGACCTGGGGCGAGGGATGGGTCAAGTATCCCAGCACCATGGCGGCGACCGCCGTGACGGCGTACGTCTCGAACAGGTCGGCGGCCATCCCGGCGTCGTCCCCGACGTTGTCCCCCACGTTGTCGGCGATGACGGCGGGGTTCCGCGGGTCATCCTCGGGGATGCCGGCCTCGACCTTCCCCACCAGGTCGGCGCCCACGTCGGCGGCCTTGGTGTAGATCCCGCCCCCGAGTCGGGCGAACACCGAGATGAGGGACGCCCCGAAGCCGAACCCCAGCAGGCTGTTGGGGGTCGTGGAGAAGCCGGTGAGCACGGACAGGCCCAACAGCCCCAGGCCTACCACGAACAGTCCCGTCACCGCCCCGCCGCGGACCGCGACGCGGAGCGCCGGACCCAGTCCGTTCTGGGCCGCCTGGGCGGTGCGGACGTTGGCCCGCACGGACACGTTCATGCCGATGTACCCGGCGCTCGCGGACAGCCCGGCGCCCACCAAAAAGAAAAGGGCCGTCTGAAAGCCCAGCACCATCCAGATGAGGACGAACAGCACCACCGCCACCATGCCGACCGTCCGATACTGCCGGTTCAGGAAGGCGATGGCCCCGTCCTGGATCGCCTGCGCGATCCGCCGCATGACCTCGTTGCCGGCGTCAAGACGCAGGATCCACGAAATGAGGACGGCTCCGTAGATCAATGCGAGCAAGGCGGCAATAATGGGAACCGACAAGCTCCCCCAGTTCGCCATAGTGTCCAGGGTATCCTCCTCTCGTCGAATGCCGCATCAATTGTACGGACGGCGGAAGAAGGGTGTCAACGCGAGGGGGCGCAGGCGGTCGTGCGGACGCCGCCGCAGGAATTTTCCCGCGCGGAGGGAAAGCTTCATCCGTGGACGACGGACATGGACGAAAATCGTAACCGGCCGTCCCGTGCTCCCCGGGCCGGGGGCGGCGACCCGCACGGGGACCCGGAGACTGTGCGAGCATGGGGCGAGAGCGGCATCGTGGACTTCATCGCCCGCGTGGCCCGACCGGCCCGCCCCGAGATCGAGGTGGGCGTGGGCGACGACGCGGCCGTCGTCCGCGCCGTGGGCCGCCGCCTGGTGGTGTCCGCCGACATGCTGGTCGAAGGCGTGCACTTCCGCCGGGATTGGACGACGGCCCCCGCGCTGGCCGCCAAGGCGGTCGCGGTGAACGTGAGCGACATCGCCGCCATGGGGGCCGAGCCCTTCGGCCTGCTCACCTCCGTCGCCCTGCCTGGGGGCTTGGCTTCGGCTTGGGTCCGCGCGTTCTACCGCGCGGTGGTACGGGTCGCCCGGCGGTACGGGGTGGACCTGCTCGGGGGCGACACGGTCGGCAGCCCCGGGCCGGTCGTGATCGACGTGACGGTGTTGGGCTGGACCGATGAGCCTGTGCTCCGCCGCGGGGCCCGGCCGGGCGACCGCCTGGTCGTGACCGGCACCCTGGGCGGGGCCGCGGCGGGCCTGTGGGCGCTCGCCAACGGGCTTGCGGACGACGACCCGGCCGTCCGCCGCGCGGTCCGGCGGCACCGGAGGCCCGCGGCCCGGGTGGCGGCGGGGCGCCTCCTCGCACCCGTGGCTCATGCCCTGACCGACATCTCCGACGGCCTGGCCTGGGAGCTGAAGGAACTGCTAGAGTCGGGGGGGATGGGTGCGCGCCTGTCCGCTGAGCGGATTCCGGTGGATCCGGCGGCCGCGGCGGTGGCGCGGCGGGCGGGCGTGGACCCGCTCCGGTGGGCGCTCTACGGCGGCGAGGATTACGAGCTCGTGGCCGCCCTGCCGCCCGACGCCGTAGACGGTGTGGCCCGGGAACTGGCGCGAACCGGCCTGGAACTCACCGAGGTGGGCGTGGTGACGGCGGACCCCGGTGTCCGTCTGGTGCGCTCGGCGGAGGAGGTGCCGGTGGATGTCCACCGCTTCGACCACTTCGACATGGAGCGTTGAGGTCCCCACCCCGGCGGCCATGGCCGACCTGGGCCGCCGACTCGCCCCGCTTCTGACGCCGGCGGCAGTCGCGCTCCTCGCGGGGCCGCTCGGGGGCGGCAAGACGACGCTGGTGCGGGCCGTGGCCGAGGCCCTGGGCGCCGGGGGATTGGTGCGTTCGCCGTCGTTCGACCTGGTGCACCGGCATCCGCTGCCCGACGGCCGGTGGCTGTACCATGTCGACCTGTACCGCCTGGGCGACGCCGTCCCGGACCCCGACACCCTCGACGTCTGGGATCCGGACGGGATCATCCTGGTCGAATGGGGAGCACCCTGGGCGCGCTGGTTTCCCGACCGGCTGGAGCTGGCCATCGCCGTGCGGGACGACCACCGGACGGTCACGGTGACGGCGTTCGGGGCGCTGTTGGAACGATTCCGGGTCTGGAGGCGGCGGGTATGAGCGGGGGGGTGGTCCTGGCCCTGGACGCGGCGGGACCGGGTGCCAGCGTCGCGCTACTGCGCGACGGCCGCGCGCTGGCGGAGATCCGCTGGGTCGAGCCGCGCAGTGCCGGCACCCGCCTTTTGGCCTGGGTGGACGACCTGGTGACGACCTTCGGCCGACCGGAGGCCGTGGCGGTGGGCATCGGCCCCGGCTCGTTCACTGGAGTGCGGGTGGCCGTCACGGCCGCCAAGACGCTCGCCTGGGCCTGGGGCGTCCCGCTGTACGCGGCCTCGTCGCTGGCGGCGCAGGCCGTGGGAGCGCCCGTGGGGGCCTGGGTGCTGACGTCGCTCGAGCGTCGCGGGTCCGCGGTCTACGTGGGCCTTTACCGGGTCGGGCGGGATGGCCTCGCCGCGGCGTGGCCCGACACGGCGTGGACGGTGGGGCAGGCGCTGGCGCTGCCCGCCGACGCGGAGCGGCTTCTGGTGGCCGGCCCGCTGGGCGACGACGCCGCCTGGCTGGCCACGCTGCCCGTTCCGGCGGAGCCCTTCGAAGGGGTGTCGCCCGCCCGGGGGGTGGCCTGGCTGGCGACGCGCCCCGGGGTCGCGCCGGTGGCTCCGCTCGGTCTGGAGCCAGCCTATCTCCGCCCGCCGCCGGGACGGGCCGCCGGGGCTCCCCCGGGGGGATAGGGGGACGACCTCGCCATCACCGGTCTCGGAAGGGAGGCGGCGAACCATCGCGCTGGCGGACCAGAACGCGGATGCCATCGTCATCCGCGACATGTACCTGAGCGACCTCGACGCCGTGATGCGCATCGAACGGGCGTCGTTCACCACGCCCTGGTCGCGCTCGGCATTCCAGACGGAGTTGATGGAGAACAGTTTCGCCGTCTACCTGGTCCTCGAGCTGCACGGCCGCGTCGTGGCCTACGGCGGCATGTGGCTCATCCTCGACGAGGCGCACGTGACCAATGTCGCCGTGGATCCGGCCTTCCGCGGCCACGGCCTCGGGGATGCGATGATGCGGGGGCTCATGGCCCGGGCCGTGCAACACGGGGCCAAGCGCATGACCCTGGAAGTCCGGCGCTCCAACGTGGTCGCCCAGAATCTCTACGCCAAGTTGGGCTTCGTCCAGCTCGGCGTGCGGCGCGGCTACTACACGGACACCCACGAAGACGCCTTCATCATGTGGAAGGACCCGCTTTGAGGCGCCTCCGGTCCGTCTCCTCCCGCCGGTCGTTCCCGGTGCGGGGCGCTTGGGGCGCGAACCGGCTTCCCCACCAGGCGGCCACCAGACCCACGGCGCCGTAGAAGACGGCGGCGATGAGCGCGGTGAGGACGGCCGAGGTGACCAGGTGCAGCTGGTGCATGATGAGGGCGGCCCGCGGCGGCACGCCGTGCGCGGCGAGGTCGGCGACGAAGGCCTGGGTGGCGGGGGGCGTGTGCATGAGCCACTGGCTCAACGCGGCCCCGGCGGTCCCGGCCACGGCGCCCAGCACGAGGCCGGCGCGCGCCGGGCGGCCGCCGCGGTGGGCCCGTCGTCGGCCGAAGGCGGCGAGAAGGGCCGTTGCGACGACGAAGGCGGCGAGGTGCGCCGGCGTCATGCGGTCGTAGCCGGCGGGATAGAACGCGAGCAGGGCGGGGGCGGCCAGCACGGCAACTAGGGCCAGGGCGTAAAGGACAGCGGCCATGAGCACCTCCCTGGGGGACGCGGGGGACGGACCGGGCTTCGGCCCGGAGTATGGCCCGGCAGAGGGGGATCTATGTGGACCACGTGATCTTGGGTCTGGAGACATCCTGCGACGAGACCGCCGTGGCCGTGGTGGCGGACGGATCCCGGGTCCTCGGGGAGGCCGTCGCCTCTTCCGCGTCGCTGCAGGCCCGCTACGGGGGCGTGGTGCCGGAGGTGGCGGCCCGGGAGCACGTCGCGGCCCTGCCCGCCTTGGTCGATGCGGCCCTCGCGGACGCCGGCCTCTCGGGCCGGGACGTGGACGCCGTGGCGGTCACCGTCGGACCGGGCCTGCTGGGATCCCTCCTGGTCGGGATGGCCGCCGCCAAGGCGCTCGCGGTGGCATGGCGACGTCCGCTCGTGGCCGTTAACCATCTCGAGGCCCATCTGGCGGCCAACGCCCTGGTCGGCCCCCTGGTCCTGCCGGCGCTGGCGCTCCTGGTGTCGGGCGGACACACCGGACTGTGGCTGTGGCGGGCGGACGGGGAGTGGGAACGGCTCGGGCAGACCCGCGACGACGCCGCGGGGGAGGCCTTGGACAAAGGCGCCCGTCTTTTGGGCCTGGGGTACCCGGGCGGACCCGCCGTCGAGGCCCTCGCCCGGACCGTGGACGGGCCCGGCGGACGCCGGCTTCCCGTGGCCCGCCTGTCCGGCTCCGAACTGGACTTCAGCTTCAGCGGCCTGAAGACGGCGCTGGCCCAAGGGCTGGCGCAACAGCCCGAGGAGCCGGCGAGGTGGGCGTGGGCCCTCGAAGAGGCTGTCGTCCAGGCGCTCGTGGAGCGGGTGGCCGCCGCCCACGCCCGCTACCCGGTCGACCGGCTCTACGTGGCCGGCGGGGTCGCCGCCAATCGCCGGCTCCGGGAACGGCTCGCCGAATGGGCGGACGGGGCCGGGGTCACGGTGGTAGTGCCGCCCCCTCGCTGGTGCACCGACAACGGGGCGATGGTGGCCGCGGCGGCGGCCCTCCGCTGGAACCGGACCGGCCGCCTGCCGGCGGCACCGCTCTCCGTGGCGCCCGACACCCTGCTCGAATTGGGCCGGCCAGCCGGGCCGGCCTAGTCGCCCCTGGGGGCCGGCGAAGCCGGCGGCGACCCCGGTCGGCAGACCGATCTGCGCATGTGAGGGAGGAACGTACCGTGCTCTTGCCATACAAGGGGATCCAACCCGAGCTGGCCGAACCGTGCTTCGTCGCGCCCGGCGCCCACCTGATCGGCCGCGTGCGCCTGGGTGTCGAGGCCTCCGTCTGGTTCAACGCGGTCCTGCGCGGCGACGGGGACCTCATCGAGATCGGGGCCCGGACCAATCTGCAGGACGGCGTGGTGGTGCACACCGACCAGGGCCGTCCCTGCGTTGTGGGATCCGACTGCACCGTGGGTCATCTGGCCGTGCTGCACGGTTGCCGGATCCACGACCGGGTCCTCGTCGGCATGGGTGCCATAGTGATGAACGGGGCGGAGATCGGCGAGGACTCGCTGGTGGCCGCGGGCACGCTGATCCTGGAGGACACCGTCATCCCGCCGGGCAGTCTGGTCGTGGGGCGACCGGGCAAGGTGGTCCGACCGCTCACCGAGGCCGAGCGCGAAAGGGTGCGCCGGGCGGCCCGGCACTACGTGGAGTTGTGGCGGGAAGCGGGCTGGTCGCTCTGACGCGGAAAGGCGAGGCCGGCCCCGGCGCACACTGAGGCTAGGTGGGCGGGAGGTGGCCGCAGGCGTGCGGCGGGTGCACTTCATCGGGATTGGCGGCTATTCCATGAGCGGGCTGGCGCTGGCGCTCCACGCGCAGGGCATCGCGGTGACGGGGTCGGACGTCAGGCCGTCGGCCCGGACCGACCGGCTGCTGGCCGCGGGAGTGCCGGTGGCCTTCGGCCACCGGCCCGAGAATCTCGGCGACGCCGACACCGTCGTCTACACCACCGACGTTCCGGAAGACAATCCCGAGCGGCGGGCGGCGCGGGACCGGGGCCTCCGCCTGCTGCACCGCTCCGAGATCCTGGCCGGGCTCCTGGCCGGCCGCCGCACGATCCTGGTCACCGGCAGCCACGGCAAGACGACCACGACGAGCATGATCGGGGTGGTGCTGGCCCACGCCGGGTGGGATCCGCTGGTGCTGGTGGGCGGAGAGGTGGACGCCTTCGAGGGTGCCAACGTCCGCCTCGGGTCGGGAGCCTGGGCGGTGGCGGAGGCCGACGAGAGCGACGGTAGCCTCGTGCGCTACGCCCCGACCGTCGCCGTGCTGACGAACGTCGAACCGGAGCACCTCGACCATTACGGCGGCTCGTTCGAGCGGCTGGTGGCCACGCTCGCCGGGTTCGCCGCCAAGGTGCCGCCGGAGGGGCTCGCGGTGCTCGGCATCGACGATCCCCGTCTCCGTCGTCTAGCGGAGACGCTTACGGGCCCGGTGGCGACCTACGGCCTCGACACCGCCGCCGAGTGGACGGCCCGCATCCTGCGGCGGGATCCGTTCGGCACGGCGTTCGAGGCGTGGTGGCAGGGCTCGCCGCTGGCGACGGTGCGGCTTCGCGTCCCCGGCCGGCACAACGTCGCCAACGCGCTCGCCGCGCTGGCCGTGGCGAGCTTCCTGGGCATCGCGCCGGAGACGGCGGCGGCCGCTCTGGCCCGCTTCGGCGGAGCGCACCGGCGGTTCGAACTGCTCGCCGCCCAAGACGGCATCCTCGTGGTCGACGACTACGCGCACCACCCCACCGAGATCCGCGCCACGCTGGCCGCCGCCCGGCAGGTGTCGCGGGGGCGGGTGCTGGCGGTCTTCCAACCCCAGCGGTACACCCGTACGCGGCAGCTGTGGGACGGCTTCGTCGAGGTTCTGGGGGACGCGGACAGCATGCTGGTGCTGGACGTCTACGCGCCAGCGGGGGAGACGCCGGACCCCGCCGTGAGCGGTCGGCGCCTGGCCGAGGCGGCCGCCTCGGCCCATCCCAGCCGACGGGTGCGGTACGCGCCGGGTCTGCCGTGGGCCGTCGACTGGCTGGAGGCCCACGCCCGTCCTGGCGATCTGGTGCTCAGCATGGGAGCGGGCGACGTCTGGCGCGTCACCCACGCGCTGGCGGCGCGGCTTAAGGGCCGCCGACCCCCGGTTTGAGCGGGGGCGGGAGCGCCTCCGCCTTCGCCGCCGTGCGTTGGCTGTGGGGCGAGCTGGACCGGGCGGCAACGACCTGGCTGGTCGGAGGGGCGGTGCGGGACGGCCTCCTCGGAATCGCGCCGGGCGACTGGGACCTGGCCACGGCTCTGGAACCGCCGCGGGTCCTCGCGCTGCTCCGGGGCCGGGGTTGGCCCCTCGACACGCGCGGGGCGCGGTTCGGACGCGTCGGCGTCCACACCCGGGCCGGGGTGGTGGACGTGGTCACCTTCCGCGCTGAGGGCGACTATGCGGACCAGCGGCATCCCGGCCGGGTGCGCTGGGTGCGCCGGGGCGAAGTGGACCTCCGGCGTCGGGACTTCACCGTCAACGCTCTGGCGCTCACCCGCCAGGGGCGGGTGGTGGACGTCGTGGGCGGGCGGCGGGACTTGGAGGCCCGGCGGCTTGCGACGGTGGGACCGGCGGCGGAGCGGATCCGCGAGGATCCCCTCCGGGCTTGGCGCGCCGTGCGGTTCCTCGCCTACGCGCCGGGCGACTGGAACTGGGACCCCGCGCTCGCGGCGGCCGTGGCGGCGGCGGCCGAAGCGGCACGGGCGGTGGCGCCGTCCCGGGTGGGCCGGGAACTCGCCGCGCTCATGGACCGGCCATACCCCTCACGGGCCCTCCGGGCGGCCGGGGCGGCGGGGCTCCTGCCGCCCTGGCCCCCCGAACGTCGGCTCTGCCGGCTCCCCGATGCGGCGTTGCGCTGGGCGGCCGTGGAGGCGGTGTGGGGATGGCCGGGGCTCGTGACCCGGATCGGGTTGCCGCGCGCCGTGGTGCGGGAGGTGGCCCGGCTCCGGGGCGCCTTGGCAGGGGATGCGCGGAGCCCGGCGCTCCCCGAGCGGGTGGCCTGCTTGGCAGAGTGGCTGGGCCAGCCGCCGCCGGTGCCCCTGCCCATTACCGGGCGGGACGTCATGGAACGGCTGGGGATTCCCCCCGGTCCGGCGGTGGGGGCGGCGTTGCGGCGGGCCCGGGCGTGGGTGGCGGCCCAGCCCCGGCCGCCCGACCGCGAGGCGGTGCTGGCCTATCTCGCTCGCACCGGCGCGGAGCCTCTGGACGAGTAGCCCGACGGCCGGAGGACTATGGTATGGTTGAACAAACACTGCGGGGAGGACGAGCCCAGTGACCACGGAAGAAAAATTCGGTCGCGAAGGCTTGACCTTCGACGATGTCCTCCTGGTCCCGGCCGCCTCGAGCGTCCTGCCGCGCGACGTGGACGTCTCGACGCGGTTGACCCGGCGCCTGCGCCTGAACATCCCCATCATCTCGGCACCCATGGACACGGTGACCGAGGCGCGCATGGCCATCGCGATGGCCCGCGAAGGCGGCATCGGCGTGATCCACAAGAACCTGCCGGTGGAGTTGCAGGCGGCCGAGGTGGACAAGGTCAAGCGTTCCGAGCACGGCGTCATCATCGATCCCATCTTTCTCGGTCCGGATGCGACGGTGCGCGAGGCCCTCGAGATGATGGCCCGCTACCGCATCTCCGGGGTGCCCATCGTCCGCGAGGGCGGCTACCTCGTGGGCATCCTCACCAACCGCGACCTCCGCTTCGAGACGAATTTCGACCGGCCGGTGGCCGAGGTCATGACCAAGGACCACCTCATCACGGCGCCGGAGGGTACGACCCTCGAGCAAGCCAAGGAAATCCTGGCCCGCCACAAGGTCGAGAAGCTGCCCCTGGTCGACCGGCACTACCGCCTCAGGGGCCTCATCACCATCAAAGACATCGAGAAGGCTCGGAAGTTCCCCCACGCGGCCAAGGACGTCAACGGACGACTGTTGGTGGGAGCCGCCATCGGGGCGGGACCCGAGCACCTCGCTCGGGCGGAGGCCCTGGTCGCCGCCGGGGTGGACGCCATCGTCGTCGACACCGCGCACGGCCATTCCCGGGGGGTACTGGAACAGGTCCGCCGGGTGAAGGCCGCGTTCCCGTCCGTGGACGTCATCGCCGGCAACGTGGCGACCTACGAGGGGGCCCGGGCGCTGGTGGAGGCGGGCGCCGACGCGGTCAAGGTGGGCGTCGGACCCGGTTCCATCTGCACCACCCGCGTGGTGGCCGGGGTCGGCGTGCCCCAGATCACGGCCGTGTGGGAGGCCTACCGAGCCACGCGCGACACCGACGTGCCCGTCATCGCGGACGGCGGCATCCGCCTGTCGGGGGACATCGTTAAGGCGCTGGCGGCGGGGGCGTCGACGGTGATGATCGGGTCGCTGTTCGCGGGCTGCGAGGAGAGCCCCGGCGAGATGGAAATCTACAAGGGGCGGAGCTTCAAGGTGTACCGGGGCATGGGCTCGCTCGGGGCCATGCGCGAGGGCTCCCGCGACCGCTACTTCCAGGAGGACCTGGAGGACGAAAAGCTGGTGCCCGAGGGAATCGAGGGGCGGGTCCCTTACCGGGGGCCGCTTTCCGACACCGTCTTCCAGCTGGTGGGCGGACTCCGGGCCGGCATGGGGTACTGCGGGGCGCGGACGATTCCCGAACTCGCCGAGCGGGCGCAGTTCATCCGGATCACGGCCGCCGGGTTGGCCGAGAGCCATCCGCACGACGTGCAGATCACCAAGGAGGCACCCAACTATTACAGCTTGTGAGGCGGGGACGAGTAGGGATGGCCAAGCTGCTGATTGAAGGGGGCGTGCCGCTCGTCGGCCGGGTGCCCATCGGCGGCTCTAAAAACAGCGCGCTCGCCGTCATCACGGCGGCGACGCTGGCCTCGTCGGGGACGGTGATCCTCGACAACGTGGCCCCGGTCAGCGACGTCCGGGACATGTGCGCCATCCTGACCGCGCTCGGTGCGGACGTGCGGTGGGCCGGACCGACGACGTTGGAGATCTTCGCCGGCGGCGTGAACCATCCCGTGGCCCCGTACCACCTCGCACGGAAGCTCCGCGGTTCGACGTACATCGTGGGGGCGCTCCTGGCGCGGTTGGGCGAGGCCGACGTGGCTTTCCCCGGCGGATGCCAGATCGGGTCCCGGCCCATCGACTTCCACATCCGGGGGTTTCAGGCCCTCGGTGCCGACGTCGCGCTGGAGCGGGGCTCGATCCGGGCCCGCGCCCGGCGCCTGCGCGGTGCCCGGTTCTACGTGGAGCGGGCGTCGGTGGGGACCACGGTGAACATGATGATCGCCGGCAGTCTCGCGGAAGGGACCACCATCCTCGAGAATGCGGCCATGGAGCCGGAGATCGTGGACCTCGCCAACTTCCTGAACGCGATGGGCGCGCGGGTGCGGGGGGCCGGCACCAACCTCGTGCGCATCGACGGCGTTGACCGGCTGAGCGGCGTGCGGCACGAGATCATCCCCGACCGGATTGAGGCGGGCACGTACCTCATGGCCGGGGCCATCACCCGGGGCAGCGTGGAGGTCACCCGGGTCATCCCGGAGCATTTCCGCACGGTGCTGCTGAAGCTGGAGCAGGCGGGGGCGGTCATCGAGGAGACGGACGACGCGGTGCGGCTCACCATGCCCGGCCGCCCGCGGGCGGTGGACATCGAGACGTTGCCGCATCCGGGTTTCCCCACCGACCTGCATCCGCCGGTGGTGGCCGTCCTGAGCCTGGCCGACGGCGTGTCGGTGGTGCAGGAGACGGTGTTCGACAACCGCTTCGCGTACACCCACGAACTGGCGCGCATGGGGGCCAACGTGAAGGTGGACCGGGACGCCGCCATCGTGCGCGGGGTGGAGCAGTTGACGGGCGCCCCGGTGGAGGCGCAGGACCTGAGGGGCGGGGTCGCGCTGGTGCTGGCCGGGTTGGCGGCCGCGGGCGAGACCGAGGTCAACGGGCTGGAGCACGTCGACCGCGGGTACGTGGGCTTGGCGGAGAAGCTTCAGGCCCTGGGGGCCCGGGTGCGGCGGGTCGACGCGGCGTAGGCGGTACGGGAGGCGGTCGGATTGGGCGAGACAGTGGTGGTAGGGTTCGCCCGGACCCCGTTCGGCTCGTTCGGGGGCGGGCTTCGGACCGTCCCGGCCACGGAACTGGGGGCCCGGGCCATCCGGGCCGCGGTCGAACGGGCGCGGGTGGACCCGGGGGCTGTGGACTATGTGTACATGGGCCAGGTAGTCCAGGCCGGGGCGGGCCAGATCCCGTCGCGCCAGGCGAGCATGGGGGCGGGTCTGCCGGAGACCGTCCCGTCCGACACGATCAACAAGGTCTGTGCGTCGAGCCTCCGGGCGGTCAATCTGGCGGATCTGACCATCCGAGCCGGTGCGGCCCGGATCGTCGTCGCCGGCGGCATGGAGAGCATGTCCGGCGCCCCCTATCTGGTCCAGGGGGCCCGCTGGGGTCTGCGCATGGGCGACGCCACCTTCGTCGATGCCGTGGTACACGACGGGCTGACGTGCGCGTTTGGGCACTGCCACATGGGGGTGTACGGCAGCCAGGTCGCCCGGGAGTTCCACATCGAACGGCCGGAGCAGGACGAGTGGGCCCTCCGGAGCCACCAGCGGGCGATCGCGGCCATCGACGCGGGCCGTCTGGCGACGGAGATCGTGCCCGTGGAGGTGACCGACCCCAAGCAGGGGACGCGGGTGGTGGACCGCGACGAGGGGCCCCGACGGGACACCTCCCTGGAGAAGCTCCGCGGCCTGAAGCCGGCGTTCGAACCCGACGGGACGGTCACCGCGGGCAACGCCCCCGGCCTCAGCGACGGGGCGGCCGCGCTCGTGTTGGCCGACCGGTCCGTGGCGGAACGGGAGGGCCTCCCCGTCCTGGCGCGGATTGTGAGTCAGGGGCAGGTGTCCCAGGCACCCCGCTATCTGCACACCGTGCCCGCCCTGGCGGGGCTCAAGGCCCTGGAGCAGGCGGGTCTGACGGTGGGCGACCTCGCCTGCGTGGAGATCAACGAGGCGTTTGCCGCGGTCGTGCTCACCAGCATCCGGGTCGGGGGATTCGATCCGGAGCGGGTCAACGTCAACGGCGGGGCCATCGCCTTGGGGCATCCCATCGGCGCCTCGGGGGCTCGGATTCTGATGACCCTCATCGCGGAGCTCAGGCGGCGCGGCGGGGGCTACGGCCTCGCCGCCATCTGCAGCGGCGGGGGGCAGGGGGAGGCCACGGTGGTCCGCGTCGACTGACCGGCTACCGGTCGGACCGGTGGTGGCGCGGCCGGAGCGCCCCGCCGAGCAGGCGGGTCAGCCCCCAGATGCCCAGCGCCACCAGGAGCCAAGGCCAGAGACCCAGCCAGAACCCCAGCACGAAGCGGAGCAGGACCAGGGCCGCCGCGGTGCCGAGGACCGCCGCCCACACGGGATGCGCGCCGCGGATCCCGGTCGCGGCTAAAAGCGCCAAGAGGGCGGCGGTCAACACGAGTCCCCCCACCAGCAGATGCAGGAGCCACGCGGCCAACGCCAATAGGACGACGGCTGCAAGGGCTCCGGCCATCACCCGTGCCATGGCTCCGCCTCCCCGGAAGTCCGCCCCGCTTTGTCCGCGGGCGCCGGACGCTAGCGTTCTCCTCCGAATATAGCCGACCCGTGCGGCGGCGGCGAGCTCGGGGCGGGCGCGGGCGTCGCGAACTCCACCAGCTGGCTCACGGTGACCAGGCGGTAGCCCCGTGCCGCGAACCAGGGCAGGAGACGCCGGACCGCCTCGACCGTCTCCTGACGGTTGCCGCCTCCGTCGTGGAAGAGCACGATGCTGCCCGGACGGACGGCCCGTTCGACCCGCCGGACGATGGCGGCGACCGCGGGCCGGGTCCAGTCCAGCGTATCCACGTCCCACAGCACCAGGTCGAGCCCGTTCCGGGCCAGCAGCGGGGCGAGGCCGCGCGCGACGGCGCCGTAGGGCGGACGGAACAGCGTCACGGGGAGCCCGGGCACCAGGCGCTGCAGCAGGTCCCGCTCCGCCAGGGCCTGGGCCACGGCCTGGCGGGCGCCGAGTTGCCGCACGTCGCGGTGCGAGAGCCCGTGCAGTCCCAGCTCCATGCCCGCATGAGCCAGGCGGCGCACCACGTCGGGGTACCGGGCGGCTTCGCCGCCCACGACGAAGAACGTCGCGCGGGCGTGGGACTGGAGCAGGAGATCGAGGATGCGGCCGGTGTAGGGTACCGACGGGCCGTCGTCGAAGGTCAGGGCGACCACCGGCACTGTCGTCGGGACACGGCTGATGGCCGCCGCGGCGGGCGGTCGGAAGGCGGCCGCCGCGAGGCACGCCAGGAGGAGCAGCAGCGGAACGAGGCGGGCGGTGGGAAGGTTCATGAGGCGTGATATGCGGCCCGCGGTCGGATATGCACGCGGAGCGACGGGGGGAGGATGGTCGTGGCGGAGGAGTTGACGCACCTGACCGGTGACGGACGGGTGCACATGGTCGACGTCGGCGACAAGCCGGCCACCGTGCGGTGGGCCCGGGCCGAAGGCCTCGTCTACGCCCGGCCGGAAGCCTTGGAGGCGGTCCGCGCGGGCACGGCGGCCAAGGGCGACGTGCCGGCGGTCACCCGGGTCGCGGCGATCATGGCGGCGAAGCGCACCGCGGAGATCGTCCCGCTATGCCACCCGATCTCCCTCAGCGGGATCGAGGTGACCGTGGAGGTGCGCGCGGACCACATCCGGGTGGAGGTGCTGGCCCGGGCGGTGGGCCCCACGGGGGTCGAGATGGAGGCTTTGACCGCGGTCTCCGCCGCGTGCCTGACGGTGTACGACATGTTGAAAGGCTTGGACCGGGCGATGACCATCGGGCCCATCCGCCTGCTGGAAAAGGCGGGAGGGCGGTCCGGACACTTCCGGCGGGAGGCGTGACGGCGATGGAGCGAACGGCAGGCGTGCTCACGGCGAGTGACGCCGGAGCGCGGGGGGAGCGGGCGGACACGTCGGGGGACTGGCTCGCCCAGCGCCTGGCGACCGCCTACACGGTGGTCGCCCGGGCCGTGGTGCCGGACGCGGTCGACGCCATCGAGGCGGTGTTGCGGGAGTGGGTCGATCGGGGTATCCGGCTCATCGTCATCACGGGCGGCACGGGCCTCGGGCCCCGCGACGTGACCCCGGAGGCCGTGCGCCGGGTGATCACCCGGGAGGTGCCGGGGCTGGCGGAGGCCATGCGGGCGAAGACCTGGGACCGCACCCCCCAGGCGATGTTGTCCCGCCAGGTGGCGGGGGCGGTCGGCGCCACGCTGATCCTGGCTTTGCCCGGGTCCCCGCGCGCCGTGCAGGAGTGCCTCGAGGTGGTGTGGCCGGTGCTGCCGCACGCGCTGGACCTGTTGGCCGGCCACACGCGGCACGGGCCGTGAGCGGTCCGCGACGCCAGGACGGGGGGCGACGGCATCTGGATCGTTTGACCGGCTGCGGGAGACTCGCTATATTTACCCATGGGTGGTTAGCACTCGACCGCTCCGAGTGCTAACAGAGCGACTTTCGCGCAGGGAGGGATGCCGCATGGACATTCGTCCGCTCGGGGACCGGGTGGTGGTCGAGATCATCGAGGAGGAGAAGACCGCCTCGGGGATCGTGCTCCCGGACGTCGCGAAGGACAAGCCGCAACGCGGGACGGTGGTCGCGGTGGGACCGGGCCGCTGGCTGGCCAACGGGCAGCGGGTGCCGGTGGAGGTGGCCCAAGGCGACGTCGTCCTCTTCGCCCAAGGGGCGGGCACGAAGGTCAAGATCGGGGACCGCACGCTCTTGGTCCTGTCCGAGAGCGATGTGATGGCGGTCCTGCAGTCGGCGGCGGTGCCCGTCTAAGCGGATCGGTCCGAAGGACCAGCCACGGAGGCTGACGCACACCCATAAGGCGAAGGAGGCCATGCCATGCCCAAGTTGATGGTCTACGAGGAGGAAGCTCGCCGCGCGTTGGAGCGCGGGGTCGACAAGCTCGCGAATGCGGTCAAGGTCACGCTGGGGCCCAAGGGTCGCAACGTGGTCCTGGAGAAGAAGTTCGGTGCGCCGCTCATCACCAACGACGGGGTCACCATCGCGCGGGAGATCGAGCTGGAGGACCCGTTTGAGGCCATGGGGGCCCAGTTGGTCAAGGAGGTCGCGACCAAGACGCAGGACGTGGCCGGTGACGGGACCACGACGGCGACCCTCCTGGCGCAGGCGATGATTAAGGAGGGCCTCAAGAACGTGACTGCCGGCGCCAACCCGATGGGCGTCAAGCGGGGCATCGAGAAGGCCGTGGCGGTCACGGTAGAGGAGATCAAGAAGTTCAGCCAGCCGGTGCAAGGGCGGGACGCGATCACCCAGGTCGCGTCGGTGTCGGCCAATGACCCCGAGATCGGGAAGCTCATCGCCGAGGCGATGGAGAAGGTCGGGTCCGACGGGGTCATCACGGTCGAAGAGTCCAAGAGCATGGGGACGACGCTGGAGACCGTGGAGGGCATGCAGTTCGACCGCGGGTACATCTCTCCGTACATGGTGACGGACACGGAGAAGATGGAGGCGGTCCTGAACGAGCCCCTCATCCTGATCACCGACAAGAAGATCTCCGCCATCCAGGACCTGTTGCCGGTGCTGGAGAAGGTCGTGCAGCGCGGTAAGCCGTTGCTCATCATCGCCGAGGACGTGGAGGGCGAGGCGCTGGCGACCCTGGTGGTCAACAAGCTCCGCGGCACGCTGACGGCGGTGGCGGTCAAGGCGCCCGGCTTCGGCGACCGGCGGAAGGCCATGCTGGAGGACATCGCGATCCTGACCGGCGGCCAGGTGATCTCCGAAGACATCGGGTTGAAGCTCGAGCACGTCGGGATTGAGATGCTCGGGCGGGCGCGCCAGGTGAAGGTGGCCAAGGAGGAGACCACCATCGTCGGCGGCGCCGGGTCGCAGGACGCGATCAAGAAGCGCATCCAGGTCATCAAGAACCAGATCGAGGAGAGCACCTCCGACTACGACAAGGAGAAGCTCCAGGAGCGGCTGGCCAAGCTGGCCGGGGGTGTGGCGGTCATCCAGGTCGGGGCGGCCACCGAAGTCGAGCTCAAGGAGAAGAAGCTCCGCATCGAGGACGCCTTGTCGGCGACCCGGGCCGGGGTCGAGGAAGGGATGGTGCCGGGCGGCGGCACGGCGCTCATCCGGGCGCTGCCGGCGGTGGAGCGGCTCATCAGCGAACTCTCCGGCGACGAGAAGGTCGGGGCGGAGATCGTGCGGCGGGCGCTCGAGGAGCCGGTGCGGCAGATCGCGCACAACGCCGGTCTCGAGGGGTCGGTCGTGGTCGAGCGGGTGAAGTCCGAGAGCGGCAACGTCGGCTTCAACGCGGCGGCCGGGCGGTACGAGGACATGGTGCAGGCGGGGGTCGTGGACCCGGCCAAGGTGGTCCGGATCACGCTCCAGAACGCCGCCTCCATCGCGGCCATGCTGCTGACCACCGAGTGCCTCGTGGCCGACAAGCCCGAGAAGAAGGATTCGGGCCCGAATCCCGGCATGAACGACATGATGATGTAAGGACGCGGCGGTCCGGCGGCCGGCTCCCGTACGGGGGCCGGCCCGCTGTTTTGCGGCCCGGGCCGCCGTCCCCGGCGTCCCCGCCCGCGCCGCCGCGGCCGCCGCCGGTCGGCGAAAGGCGCCAATGGGCGGAATGCGTAGCCGCAATATCGGAATAAACCTCCAACGGGCCGGGCACGCTGTGCGTGAGCCAAAGAGGGCAGAGGGGAGGGGGCTCCTTCGGGGAGCAGCCATGAACGTGACATTGAACCAGATCGCCCGGATTGCTCCCGAGGTGGCCGGCCGGGTGCGGGAGGCCATCCGCGACGGCCGGATCAAGGCGGAGCGGCAGCAGGGGGTCGCCGGGCGGCCCTACGTGATCGAGACCGAAGCCCTGGTCAAGTTGGATCGGACCTGGGAACCGGTGGTCCGCCGCCTTGAGGCGGGCGACGTTCCCGCCGGGCCGATGCCGTCCCGGTCGCGGCGGGGACGCGCCGGCGCCGACGGGAGCGACGGTTCGTGGTCCGGCGACGCCGGGCACCTCGACCGGCTCATCACCCTGATGGAGGCGCAGGCGGCGATGCTGCGGACCCTCATGGACCAGGTGACGCGGGACCGGGAACGCAAGGAGGATCGCCTGGATCGGATGCAGGAGGAGTTGACCCAGCTCTCGTACAAGCTCGGCCAGGCGCACCAGGAGATCGCCCGGTTGGAGCGACACGTGGCCGAGCGGCGGCTGCCGCGGGCCGAGGAGGCCTGAGCGTGGCCCAGCAACGGATCGTCTGTCTGGCCTCGGCCTGCCGGCACAACGCGCGGGGCGAGGTCTGCCGGCTCGGCGCCATCGTGGTCCGGCCCGCCCGCGCGCCCGTGCCGGGGGCGCCGCCGGCGGAGGCGGGCCACGTGGCGGCGTTTTGCGGCAACTACGAACCCCGCTGAGCGTCGTTGTGGGTGCCGTCGCGCCGGGTTACCCGGCGGGGGCAAACTCCTGTACAATATGGCCAGGAAACCGCATCGGTGCGTCGCAATCGTGCGACGAAGGGCGCGCCGCCGCTCGGCCGGCGCCGGCCCGGCGGGGGCGCGGGAGCCACTGGTGGAGGGATTGAGGTGCGTCGCGGATCCGGCGGACTGCTGTCCATGGGCGAGGTCAAGCGCCTGACGGGCCTGACCGAGCGTCGCATCCGGTATTACGAAAGCCAGGGATTGCTCGAACCCCTCCGGTCGCCGGGGCATCAGCGTCAGTATACGGCCGAGGACGTGGAGCGGCTCAAGGAGATCAAGCGGCTCCTCGACGGCGGCGTACACCTGAAGGCGGTCAAGGAACGGCTGGCGACGACACGACGGGAGGGGTTCGACGAGGACGCCGGCGACGCGTTGGCCTACTTCCGGGCCCGGCAGTGGGTGCGGCAGGGCGATCGTGCCATCCGGTCCGGGCCGCTGGCGGCGCGGCCCGACGTCGAGCCTCCCTTCGAACGAGACGGGGAGGAGTAGGCGCGCCGCATGCAGGGGGAAGAGAGTCGCGAGCGGACCGAGGTGCTCATCACGGCCGATCAGATCCGGGCCAAGGTCGCTCAACTGGGCCGGCGCATCACGTTGGACTACCAGCACCGGCCGCTGACGCTGGTCGCCATCCTGAAGGGCGCCACGGTGTTCGTCGCCGACCTCATGCGGCACATCGACCTGCCGCTGGAGCTTGACTTCATGGCTCTCTCCTCCTACGGCCCGTCGACCCGGTCGTCGGGCATCGTGCGCATCATCAAAGACTTGGATCGTTCGGTGGAGGGACGCCACGTCCTCATCGTGGAAGACATCGTCGACACCGGCCTGACGCTCAACTACCTGTTCGGTCACCTCAAGGCGCGGGGGCCCGCGAGCGTCCGTATCTGCACGCTCCTGGACAAGCCCCAGCGACGCCAGGTGGCGGTGCCGCTCCACTACAAAGGCTTCGAGATCCCCGACGACTTCGTGGTGGGCTACGGGCTCGACTACGACGAACGTTACCGCAACCTGCCGGACGTCTGCCGCCTCGTGCGGATGGCCGAAGCATGAGCGGGGGACCGGTCGTCGTCCTTGACTTCGGCGCGCAGTACAACCAGCTCATCGCGCGCCGGATCCGCGAGGCGGAGGTCTTCTGCGAGGTCGTCCCGGCCGAGACGCCGGCGTCCGACGTGCTGGCCCGCCACCCGTCCGCGTTGGTGCTGTCCGGGGGGCCGGCGAGCGTGTACGAGCCGGGGGCGCCGACGGTGGACCCCGTGCTCCTGACGGCCGGGATCCCGGTCCTGGGCATCTGCTACGGGATGCAGCTCATGGCGCGGGTGCTGGGCGGGGAGGTTCGGGCGGCGCCGCGGCGGGAGTACGGCCGCGCGACGCTCAGCGTGAAGGATCCGTTGCCGTTGTTCGCCGGGGTACCGGCGGAGACCGAGGTGTGGATGTCCCACGGCGACGTGGTGACGGGGCTGCCCCCCGGGTTCCGGGTGCTCGCGGAGAGCCCGGCGGCGCCGATCGCCGCGATGGCGGACCCGCTCAGGCGGCTTTACGGCGTGCAGTTCCATCCGGAGGTCCGCCACACGCCGCACGGCTTCACCGTCCTCAAGAATTTCCTCTTCCGGATCGCCGGGCTGGCGCCGGACTGGCGTCCGGCCGACTTCGTGGAGGAGGCGGTGGCGGCCATCGCGCGGCAGGTCGGCGACCGCCATGCGCTCGTGGCCCTGTCCGGGGGCGTCGACTCGGCCGTGGCGGCCGCGCTGGCCGAACGGGCCCTGGGACCGCGGCTCCATGCGATCCTCGTGGACCACGGACTCCTGCGGGAGGGGGAGGTCGAGGAGGTCCGGCGCGCCTTCCCGCATCTCGACCTCGAGGTGGTCGACGCCCGCGCGGCATTTTTGGCGGCGCTTGAGGGTGTTGCGGACCCCGAGGCCAAGCGCAAGATCATCGGGCGCGAGTTCATCCGGGCGTTTGAACGGGCGGCCCGGCGCCGGGACGACGTGGAGGTCCTGGTGCAGGGCACGGTCTATCCCGACGTGATCGAGTCCGGCGGAGGACGCGCCGCGACCATCAAGTCGCATCACAACGTTGGAGGGCTGCCCGAGGACCTCGCGTTCGAACTCGTCGAGCCCCTCCGCTGGCTCTTCAAGGACGAGGTGCGGCGCGTCGGCGAGATCCTGGGACTCCCTCCCGCGCTGGTGTGGCGTCATCCGTTCCCGGGACCGGGCCTCGCGGTGCGGGTCCTCGGGCCGGTGACGGAGGAGAAGCTGGCACAGGTACGGGCGGCCGACCGCATCCTCAGGCAGGAGATCACCGCCGCCGGGTTGGACCGGGCGCTGTGGCAGGTCTTCGCCGTACTGTTGGACGTGCGCTCGGTCGGGGTGATGGGCGACCGGCGCACCTACGGGCGGCCTGTGGTCATCCGGGCCGTGGAGAGCGACGACGGCATGACGGCGGACTGGGCACGGCTCGACCCCGAGCTGCTCGACCGCATCGCGCGGCGCATCGTGGGCGAGGTGCCCGGAATCAACCGCGTGGTCTACGACATCACCTCCAAGCCGCCCGGCACCATCGAGTGGGAATAGAAGCGAACATTAACCCCTTGTCGTTCGACCGACGTTCGCGAACGGGTTGAATTCCGTTCCCCGGTCTGGCACGCTTAACATGTCATCCCGCTCTGCACGGTCCATACGCCCGGGCGGCGCCGCGGGATCCCCGCCGGGACGAGCCGCCACGGTCGGTTCGTCTGGACGTCACGCGAACATTCCGCGAACAAGCCGGGGAACCCGGGCTCCCCGGCGGGAGGAGGCGTCAGGTGATCAGGCGGTACACCCGCGAGGTCATGGGCCGGCTCTGGACCGACGAGGAGCGGTACCGGCGCTGGCTCGAGGTCGAACTCTTGGCCGTCG
Source organism: Actinomycetes bacterium (assembly GCA_023565505.1). GTDB lineage: Bacteria > Bacillota > Sulfobacillia > Sulfobacillales > JAIMBI01 > JAIMBI01. Next base: position 67,461 of record JAIMBI010000010.1, read on the forward strand.
AGGCCTGGGAGCGCGAGGGGCGTTTCCCGCCGGGCACGGCGTCTCGGCTCAGGGAGCGGGCCCGGGTGGACGTGGCCCGGATCGCGGCGCTCGAAGCCGAGTTCCGGCACGACGTCATCGCCTTCGTGACCGCCGTGGCCGAGACGGTGGACCCCGACGACGCGCGGGCCCTGCACTTCGGCCTCACGTCGACCGACGTGGTGGACACGGCCCTGTCCTGGACGCTCGTCGACGCCTTGGATCTCATCGCGCAGGACCTCGCTGAGCTGAGGGCTGTGCTCCGGGACTTGGCCCTCCGCCACCGCCACACGCCGGTGATGGGACGCACGCACGGCATGCACGCCGAGCCCACCAGTTTCGGACTCAAGATGGCGCTCTTCTGGCTCGAGTTCGGCCGGCACGAGGAGCGGCTCAGGGCGGCGCGGCAGCGTATCGCGGTGGGGAAGCTGTCGGGGGCGGTCGGCCATTACGCCAACCTGCCGCCGGCCATCGAGGCCTACGTGACGCGCCGGCTCGGGCTCGAGCCGGCTCCGCTCTCCACCCAGGTCCTGCAGCGGGACCGGCACGCCGAGGTGGTGCTGACGCTCGCGCTCATCGGCTCCACCGTGGACAAGGTGGCCACCGAGATCCGGCATCTGCAGCGCACCGAGGTCGGCGAGGTGGAGGAGCCGTTCGCGGCGGGGCAGCGGGGTTCGTCCGCCATGCCGCACAAACGCAACCCGGTGGCCTCCGAGCAACTCTCCGGCCTGGCGCGGGTCCTCCGCGGCATGGCCGTGCCGGCGCTCGAGGACATGGTGCTGTGGCACGAGCGGGACATCTCCCATTCCTCGGTGGAACGCATCATGCTCCCGGACGCCACCATCCTGGTCGACTACATGTTGGCCGGGCTGACCCGGATCCTGAAGGGCCTGGTCGTGCGGCCGGACCGCATGCGGGCCAACATCGACCGGGCCGGCGGCATCGCCTTCTCTCAGAACGTGCTGCTCGCCTTGGTCGACCGCGGCCTCAGCCGGGACGCCGCCTACCGGTTGGTCCAGGCCGCGGCCATGGAGACCCTCGCCGACCCGAGCCGGTCGTTCCGGGAGCGGTTGTGGGAAAACGAGACGGTCCGGGGACTCCTCGATCCCGACGCCTTTGAGCGCCTGTTTGCCTGGGAACCTTATCTGCGCTACGTCGACACCATCTACGAGCGGATTGGACTCGGCGGCGACCCCGCCGCGTCGCGGGGGGCCTCGCCCCACGGCAAGGAGTGAGCATCGTGGCGGCATTCGAACCCGCCTTGCTTTACGAAGGCAAGGCCAAGAGAGTCTGGTCCACGCCGTCGCCGGACGAAGTGGTGATGGAGTTCAAGGACGACGCCACGGCCTTCAACGGTCAGAAGCGGGGGCAGATCGTCGGCAAGGGGGCGGTCAACGCCCAGGTCAGCGCCGAGCTGTTCGGGCATCTGGCGGCGCAGGGGATCGCCACCCACTTCCTGCGCCAGGTGGACGACCGGCGCCTGTTGGTCCGGCGCTTGACCATGATCCCCCTCGAGGTCATCGCCCGCAACGTCGTCGCCGGTTCCCTGGCGCAGCGGACCGGGTTGGCCGAGGGCACCGAGCTGGACCGGCCGGTGGTGGAGATCTACTACAAGAACGACGCGCTCGGCGACCCGCTGTTCAACGACGACCACGTGCTCCTGATGAAGGCGGCGACGGCCGAGACCCTGGCCGACCTCAAGGCCGCGGCGCGGCGGATCAACGACGTGCTCCGCACCTTCTTCCTCGCCCGGGATCTCCTGTTGGTGGACTTCAAGCTGGAGTTCGGCTGGTTCGACGGCCGGCTCACCCTGGGCGACGAGATCTCGCCGGACACCTGCCGCCTGTGGGACCGGAACACCCGCGAGAAGCTGGACAAGGACCGGTTCCGCCGGGATCTCGGCGGCGTGGAGGACGCCTACCGGGAAGTGCTGCGGCGCGTGACGGCCTCATGACGTACACCGTGACGGTCTTGGTGGAACTCCACCCGCACGTGCTCGACCCCGCCGGCCAGGCGGTCGCCGACGTGCTGCGCGGCATGGGCTTTCTCGTCGAGGATGTCCGCATGGGGCGGGTCATCCGCCTCCGCGTCCCCGCCGCCTCCGCGGAAGAGGCGCGCCGGCTGGCCTCGGAGATGGCCGACCGGCTGCTGGCCAACCCGGTTATGGAGCGGTTCGCCGTGGGGAGCGTGGAGCCGTGACGGTGGCGGTGATCGCCTTCCCGGGGTCGAACTGCGACCGCGACGTGGTGTACGCGCTCCAGTCGCTGGGGGTCGAGGCCCGGTGGATGTGGCACACCGAGGTCGACCTGGAGGGCGTCGGGGGCGTGGTGCTCCCGGGGGGGTTCAGCTACGGCGACTACCTCCGGAGCGGGGCGCTGGCGGCGCACTCCCCCGCCATGCCGGCGGTCCGCCGCTTCGCCCGGGACGGCGGACCGGTCCTGGGCATCTGTAACGGCTTTCAAATCCTGTGCGAGGCGGGGCTCCTCCCGGGCACCCTGGGTCTCAACGTCTCCCGACGGTTCCAGTGTTCGGTGGAACACGTGCGCGTGGCGGCCGCCCCGGCAAGCCTCCGGCTCGAGCCGGGAGAGGTGCTCACGTTGCCCATCGCGCACCGCGAGGGGCGGTACTACGCCCCGCCGGACGTCCTGGCGGAGCTGTGGCGGCACGGCCAAGTGGTGCTGCAGTATGCGGACGCCGGGGGCCAGGTCGATCCGGCCGTCAACCCCAACGGATCGGTCGACAACATCGCCGGCGTGGCCAACCGGGCGGGCAACGTGGTCGGACTGATGCCGCATCCGGAACGGGCCATGGCCGAGTGGTTCGGGAGTGCCGACGGTCGGCGCTTCTTCGCCCGCTGGGCGGGCGCGGGGGGGACGGCGGCATGACCATGACCCCCTACGAGGTCGTGGGGCTTACGCCCGCAGAATACGCCGCGCTGGTCGCCGCCTTGGGGCGGACGCCCAACCTGCTCGAGCTGGGACTCGTGGGCGCGCTGTGGAGCGAACACTGCAGCTACAAGTCCTCCAAGGCGACCCTGACCTGGCTCAAGCCGCCGCCGGGGACGGTGGTCCAGGGGCTGGGAGAGAACGCCGGCGTCGTGGAGCTGGTCCCGGGCTGGGAGGTGGCCTTCAAGGTCGAATCCCACAACCACCCCTCGTACGTCGAGCCGTTCCAAGGAGCGGCCACCGGGGTGGGCGGCATCATCCGGGACGTGTTGGCCATGGGGGCGGAACCCATCGCCCTCCTGGACTCGCTCCACTTCGGGACCGGCGCCGAAGGGCGCCGCCTGCTGCCGCGGGTGGTGGAGGGCATCGCGTTCTACGGCAACGCCGTCGGGGTGCCCACGGTGGGGGGCGAGGTGGGGTACGGTCCGGAGTACGAGACCAACCCGCTGGTCAACGTGATGTGCGTAGGGATCCGGCCGGCGTCGCGCCGGATCGGGGCCGGCGCCCGCCGGCCCGGCGACCGGGTCCTGCTCGTGGGCGCGCGGACCGGTCGGGACGGCATTGGGGGCGCCTCGCTCCTTGCCTCGCGGGCGTTCGCGGGTGAAGGGGGCGACGACCTCCGGCCGAGTGTCCAGGTCGGGGACCCCTTTCTCGGCAAGCTCCTCATCGAGGCCGTCCTCGCGGCGTTGGCCACCGGCAAGGTGACCGCTGTGCAGGACTGCGGCGCGGCGGGCCTCACCTCCGCCACCGCCGAGATGGCGCGGCAGGGGGGGACCGGCATCCGGCTGGACGTCGACCGCGTGCCCCGTCGGGAAGCGGGCATGACGCCGGAGGAGGTCATGCTCTCGGAGTCGCAGGAGCGGATGCTCCTGGCCGTGGCCCCCGAGGACGTGGAGGCCGTGGCGGCAGCCGTGCGCCGATACGGCGTCGAGGCGACGGTCGTAGGGGAGGTCACGGACAGCGGGAACCTGGAGGTCATGGCCGGTGGGGCGGTCGTCGGACAGGTCCCGGTGGCGCTCCTCACGGACGGTTGCCCGACGCGGCCGGCTCCCGCCCGGCGTCCCGGCCCCATGGCGCATCGGCCGTGGGTGCCGACGGCACCGTTCGACCCGGAGGAGGGGCTCCGGGTCCTGGCGCATCCTCTCTCGCGGTCGCGTGCGGACATCTACACCCAGTACGACTACATGGTCCAGACGCGGACCGTGGCCGGACCGGGGGCCGACGCGGCGGTGCTGGCCCTCCGCGAGGTGCCGGTGGGCCTGGCGCTCACGGTGGACGGACCCGGACGCTGGTGCGCCCGCGATCCGTATGCGGGCGCCGCCCGCGCCGTGGTGGAAGCGGTCATGAACCTCGTGGTAAGCGGCGCGGAGCCGCTGGGATTGACGGACGGGATCAACTGCGGCAGTCCCGACGACCCGGCCGTCTTCGCCGCGTTCGCGGGCCTGGTGGCCGGGGTGGCCGACGCCGCCCGGGCGTTGGGGGTACCGGTCACGGGCGGGAACGTCTCCTTCTACAACCAGACCGGCGGACGGGCCATCTGGCCCACGCCGGTGATCGGGGCGGTGGGGCGGCACCCTCGCCCGACCCGGCCCATCCGCCCCGGTTGGACCGAGGCGGGTCTGGTGCTGCTCCGGGTGGGCGCTCCCGAGGGCGACCTGGGGGCGACGGCATGGCGCATCGCGGCGGGCGACGGCGGGCTGGACGCCGCCCGGGCGCCCGACTTGGCCCGCGCCGCCGCCGTGGTCGGCGTGATCCGGGACGCCGGCCGCGCCGGATGGGTGCGCGCCGCCCATGATGTCGCCGACGGCGGACTCTTCGTGACCCTGGCGGAGATGCTCCTGGCGGCGCGGCCGGGCGTGCGGAGCGTCGCCGTGCGGCTCGCCGGGCCGGCGCGGCCGGCGTTGTTCGACGAGGGCCCGGCGCAGGCCGTGTTGGCGGTCGCGCCGGCCGACGTCGCGGCGGTCCAGGAGCGGGCGCGGGCGGCCGGCGTACCGTGCGCGGTGCTCGGGCAAACCGGGACGGGAGACGACGGCATGACGGTCGAGGCGGACGACGGACGCTTTCTGTGGCCGGTCGACGCGCTGGCCCGGGCTTATCGGGGCGATCGATGAGGGAGGAGGAGGCCCGGTGGGCGGGGAGCTGAGGGAAGCCTGCGGCGTATTCGGGGTGTTCGGCCGGCCCGGGGCGGCACCGCTCACGTACCGGGGTCTCTTCGCCCTGCAGCACCGCGGGCAGGAGAGCGCCGGCATCGCGTGGCTGGAAGCCGGCGACGTGCGGGTGACCAAGGGCATGGGGCTGGTCACCGAGGCGCTGGACGAGGGGGCCTTGCCGGCGGCGCCGGACGTGGCCATGGGGCACGTCCGCTACTCCACCACAGGGCCCTCGACGGCCGAGAACGCCCAACCCCTGGTGGCCCGCACCCGGTTCGGTCCCGTGGCGCTGGCCCACAACGGCAACCTGACCAACTTCTTCCGCCTTAAGGCGCGCCTCGAGGCGGAGGGCGCCGTCTTCCAGACGACCTCCGACAGCGAGCTGTTGGCCCACCTGGTGGCCCGCCGTCCGGAGACGGACGTGGTGGACGCCATCCTGGCGGCCGTGGACGCGCTCGAGGGCGGGTTCGCCTATCTGCTCCTCCTGCCCCGCGCCCTCATCGGCGTCCGGGATCCGCACGGCATCCGTCCGCTGGTTCTCGGCCGCCTGGAGTCGGCGTTCGCCCTGGCGTCGGAGACCTGCGCGCTCGACGCCGTGGGCGCCGAATTCCTGCGGGAGGTGGAGCCGGGGGAGCTGGTCGTGATCACCGACGCGGGCGTCCGGTCGGTGCGGCGCGAGGCGGGCCGTCCGGCCTTCTGCGTGTTCGAACTGGTCTACTTCGCGCGGGCGGACTCGGTCTTCCGGGGCCAGACGGTCCACGAGGCGCGCCGGGCTATGGGCCGCCAGCTGGCGCGGGAGCATCCGGTGGCGGCGGACGTGGTGGTGGGGGTCCCGGACTCGAGTCTGCCGGCGGCCATGGGCTACGCGGAGGCGGCGGGTCTGCCGTTCGACTTCGGCTTGGTCAAGAACCGGTACGTGGGGCGGACCTTCATCGCCCCGGGTCAGACGGCGCGCGAGCTGTCGGTGAGCCAGAAGCTCGCGGCGGTACGCTCGGTGGTGGCCGGCCGCCGCGTGGTGCTGGTGGACGACTCGCTGGTGCGGGGCACCACCTCCCGCCACCTGGTGCAGTTGCTCCGGCGCGCGGGGGCCATGGCGGTGCACATGCGGATCGCGTCGCCGCCCTACAAGTTCGCCTGCCACTACGGCATCGACACCTCCCGGGCCGACGAGCTGGCCGCGGCCCGTTGGGACCTCGAGCGGATCCGGCGCGAGGTGGGGGCCGACAGCCTGGCGTACCTCTCCGTGGAGGGTTTGGAACGTGCGGTGGGCACGGGAGGTTGGTGCCTGGCCTGTTTCGGAGGGGGCTATCCCGTACCGGTCGAGGAGGTTTTGCATGAGCGACAGTGAGGCCCCGGCCTACCGGGCCGCAGGCGTCGACATCGCTGCCGCCGACCGGCTGGTGGCGCTGCTTCGGGCCCGCGTCACGGCCACCCGGCCCGAGGTCACGGCCGGCATCGGCGGGTTCTACGGCGGCTTTCGGCTGCCGGACGGGACCGAGTTGGTGGCCGGGGCCGACGGCGTCGGGACCAAGATCCTGCTGGCGCGGGAATTGGGGCGCTTCGACACCATCGGGATCGACCTGGTGGCCATGAACGTGAACGACATCCTCACCGCTGGCGCGGAACCGCTGTTCTTCCTGGACTACGTGGCGGTGGGACGCCTCGAGCCGGAACAGGTGGCCGAGGTGGTGGCGGGGATCGATCGGGGGTGTCGGGAGGCGGGCTGCGCGCTCCTGGGCGGGGAGACGGCGGAGATGCCCGGTCTGTACCGACCCGGCGACCTGGACCTGGCGGGGTTCGCCGTCGGACGGGTGCTGTCGAGACGCCACCCGGCCCCGCCGGTCAGCCCGGGCTTCCGGATCGTGGGGATCGCCGCGAGTGGACTACATGCCAACGGCTTCTCCCTGGTCCGGGCCATCCTCGAGCGGGCGCGGGTGGACCTGAGGGATCCGGTGGGCGAGTCGGGGACGAGCTGGGCGGAGGAGTTGCTGCGGCCCACCCGGATCTACGTCCGGCCCGTGTTGGACCTGTGCACCCGTTTTCCCGTGGCGGCCATGGCGCACATCACCGGCGGCGGCCTGGTGGGCAACCTGCCGCGCGTCCTCGGCGGCTTCGGAGCCCGCCTGGCGTTCGGCGCCTGGCCGGTGCCCCCCGTGATGCGGGAACTCCAGCGCCTGGGAGGCGTGACGGACGCCGAGATGGCGCGGGTGTTCAACCTGGGCGTCGGCTACTGCCTGGTCGTGCCGCCCGAGGTGGTGGCCGACATCGTCGCGGCACTCGGCGCCGTCGGGTGGCCGGCATGGGACATCGGGGTCGTGGTCGAGACAGCCGGCGTGAGCGGCCTATGAGATGGGCGGTGCTGGTCGGCGGTCGCGGCTCGAATCTGGCGGCGCTCCTTGCGGCGGGGATCGACGTGCGCCTGGTGGTCAGCCACCGCGCGGGCGTAGGGGCCCTGGACGTCGCCCGGTCCGCGGCGGTGCCGGCCCGGGTGCTCGAGCCCGCGGGGTTCGCCGACCGGGCGGCGTACGACCGGACCTTGGCCGAGATCCTGGCCTCGGCGGGCGTGGACGGGGTGGTCCTGGCCGGATTCCTCCGGATCCTGGGCCCGACGGTCGTCGACGCCTACCCCGGGCGGCTCCTCAACGTCCATCCCTCCCTGCTTCCCGCTTTCCCGGGCCTGCATGCGCCCCGGCAGGCTCTCGCGGCCGGCGTGCGGGTCACCGGCGCCACGGTGCACTTCGTGGACCATGGGATGGACACGGGGCCCATCATCGCCCAGGCCCCCGTCCCGGTTTGGCCCGACGACACCGAGGCCACGCTCACGGCCCGCATCCAGTCGGTGGAGCACCGGCTCCTGCCGCTGGTGGTGCGGTTGGTGGAGCGCGGCGAGGTGGCCTGGGTCGACGGCCGGGTCCATTTGTCCCCGGCGGCGGCCGCCACGCTGTCGTGGTGGTGGAGCAAGAGCGAGGAGGATTGACGTGCGGGCACTCATCAGCACCTACGACAAGACCGGGTTGGACCGCCTGGGGCCGTGGTTGGTCGCGCAAGGCGTCGAGGTCTGGGCCACCGGGGGCACGGCGGAGACGCTGCGCCGGCTCGGCGTCCCCGTCCGCGACACCAGTGCCGTCACGGGCTTCGTGGACCTGCTCGAGGGGCGCGTGAAGACGCTGCATCCGGCCCTCTACGCGGCGCTCCTGGCCCGTCCCACCCCGGACGACGCCCGGGCGCTCGCCGCGGCGGGGATCGATCCCATCGACCTGGTGGTGGTCAACCTGTACCCGTTCCGCGCCACCTGGCTGGCCGGACGGGCCGAGCCGGAGCTGGTGGAGCAGATCGACATCGGCGGCGTGTCGCTCCTGCGGGCGGGGGCCAAGAACTTCGAGCGGGTCACCGTGCTGTCGGACCCCCGCCAATACGACGAGGCCATGGCCCGGGGGACCGCCGGGTGGGACCGCGCCTGGCGGAAAGCGCTCGCGGCGGCGGCCTTCCGCCTGGTGGCCGCCTACGACGCGGACATCGCGGCGGCGTTGGCCCCGGCGGACGAAGGCTGGCCGGAGCGCCTGGTGCTCACCGGCGACCGGTTCGGGGATCTCCGCTACGGCGAGAACCCGCACCAGGCGGCGGCCTTCTACCGCCGGCCGGGCGGCTACGGCCTCGCCGACGCGCGCCTCCTGCAAGGCAAGCCCCTGTCGTACAACAACCTGGCCGACGCCGACACCGCGTGGCGGCTGGCCTTCGAATTCGAGGAGCCGGCCTGCGTGGCGGTCAAGCATCAGACCCCCTGCGGGGTCGCCCGGGGCCGGGACGCCGTGGAGGCCTACCGCCGGGCGCGGGAGGCCGATCCGGTCTCCATCTTCGGGGGCATCGTGGCCTTCAACCGACCCGTCGACGCGCCGGTCGCCGAGGAGCTGACGCAGATCTTCCTGGAGGTGGTGATCGCGCCGGCGGTCACGGAGGCGGCGCGAGCGGTGCTGGCGAAGAAGCCGAATCTGCGCGTGCTGGAACTCGGAACCCCCCGGGGGGTGGAGTGGGACGTGCGTTCGCTGTCGGGCGGATGGCTGGTGCAGGAGGCCGACCGGCCGACGGTCTCCCCGGAGGCATGGCGGCGTGTCGCCGGTCCCGAGGTGGATGCGGCCGGGCGGGGAGATCTGGCGTTCGCGTGGACAGTGGTGCGGTACGTCAAGTCCAACGCGGTGTGCCTGGCCCGAGACGGTCAGACGGTGGGGATCGGGTCCGGCCAGACCAACCGCATCGACGCGGTCCGCCAGGCGCTGGAGCGCGCGGGGACACGGGCCCGCGGCGCCGTCCTGGCGTCCGACGCGTTCTTCTTCCCCGATACGGTCGAGGCCTTGGCGGCGGCGGGGGTCCGGGCGGCCGTGTCGCCCGGCGGGTCGGTGCGCGACCGCGAGGTCCTGGCCGCGGCCGAGGCGGCGGGCCTGTCCCTGTGGTTCACCGGGGAGCGGCACTTCCGGCATTGAGGCCGCCCTCGGTCGCTGTCGGACCCGGGAGCGGAGCGCGCGACGAGGAGGGAGGCGTTCGATGGGCGAAGGGGTCCTGGTCGTCGGCGCAGGGGCGCGGGAACATGCGTTGGTTTGGGCTTTGGCCCGGAGTCCGGAGGTCGACCGGGTCGTGGCCACCCCCGGCAACGCGGGCATGGCGGGATTGGCCGAGTGCGTCGACCTGGCGGACGACGACGCCGTGGTCGCCTACGCCGCGGCGGAGCAGCTGTGGGTGGTCGTGGGTCCCGAGGCGCCGCTGGCCCGCGGTCTGGCCGACCGGCTGGCCGCCGCCGGCGTCCGGGTCGTGGGACCCTCCCGGGCGGCGGCGCGGATCGAGAGCAGCAAGGCCGACGCCAAACGGGTGATGCGGGCCGCCGGGATCCCTACGGCCGAGGCGGTGGTCGTCCACGGGTGGCGTGAGGCCGAGGCCGCACTGGATCGGTTCCCGGCGGGGGTGGTGGTCAAGGCCGACGGCCTCGCCGCGGGCAAGGGCGTCACCGTCTGTGAGGACCGGACCGAGGCGGCGGCCGCTCTCCGGGCGCTCCTGGTCGACGACGCCCTCGGCCCCGCGGGACGCACGGTGGTGTTGGAAGAGCGGCTGGCGGGCGAGGAGATGTCGGTGATGGTGGTGACCGACGGCACCCGCTTCGCCTACCTGCCCCCGGCGCGGGACTACAAGCGGCTCGGGACGGGCGACGTCGGCCCCAACACGGGGGGCATGGGCGCCGTGGCGCCGCACCCGGCGTGGACGCCCGCCCTGGCCGACGAGGTGGCCGCCCGCATCATCGATCCGGTACTGACCCAGCTGCGCCGGGAGGGACGGCCGTTCCGCGGCGTTCTGTACGCCGGGTTGATGCTGACGGCGGAGGGGCCCAAGGTGCTCGAGTTCAACGCCCGGTTCGGGGACCCCGAGGCGACCGTGATGCTGCCCCTGCTCGAGGACGACCTATTCCCCTGGCTGGTCGCCGCCGGCGGCGGCCCCTGGCCGGCAAGGGCCCCGCGCTGGACGGGGGCCGCGGTGGGCGTCGTCCTCGCGGCGCCGGGCTACCCGGGCCGGGTGGCGACGGGCATTCCCATCACGGTGGAACCCGGCGAGGGAGCCGTGGTCTTTCACGCCGCCACGGTCCGGGACGGGGCGGGGCGGCTCGTCAACGGGGGCGGGCGCTCCCTGGTGGCGGTGGGCCTGGGGTCGGATCCGGAGACGGCGCGTAAGCGGGCCTACGCCCAGGTGGAGCGCATCCGGTTCGAGGGCGCCCAGTGGCGCCGGGACATCGGGGAGACGTCTCGGCCCGGGCGATAGCCCAAGACCGAACGGGGAACCCTGGGGCCAGGAGGTGGCCTCATGGGGACGCCTTGGCGTTGGTGTGCGGCGGGTCTGTTGGCCTTCACCCTCACGGGCTGTTCCGTGAGCCTGGGCGGGACGGCCCCGCATGGGTCGTCGGCGGCGCACGAGGGCGGCTCGGGGAGTTCGGGCGGGAGCGGCGGCGGGTCCGGCGGAGGCTCGCCCTCGTCGGCGGCGGTGGAGAAAGCCGTCCGCGATGAACTGGAGACGCCCCGGATGCAGCGCTTCATCGCGGAGTCGGCCAACAGCGTGGCCCTCGAACAGGCGCTCACGTCGCCCGCCGGCCAGAAGGCGGTCGAACAGGCCGTCCGGAGCGTGCTGAGCTCGCCGTCCGGCTCGGGGCTGGCGGCGTCGGCCTTCAGCCAAGTCTTGGCGTCGCCGTCCGGGCAGAAGCAGTTGGACAGCCTGGTGCGCCAGGTGCTCATCAAGCTGGCGAGCGGCTCGTCGTCCGGCGGCGGGTCCGGCGGAGGCGGCGGCGGTGCCGGCGGGGCCGCAAGCAGCGGCGGGGCGGGCGGAGGCGGCGGGGGCGGCGGAGCCGGTGGAGGAGGCGGGGGCGGCGGCGAATGAGGCGACGGTCCCCGGATTCGGGACAGGGTCCCCGGCGTCTTTTATAATGGCGGGCGGGGGGCTGGTCCGGTGGACGCATGGCTCGAGGGGCTCAACCCGGCGCAGCGCCGGGCGGTGGAGCAGACCGAAGGACCGGTCTTGGTGCTGGCCGGGGCCGGCAGCGGCAAGACCCGGACGCTGACCCACCGCATGGCCCACTTGGTCCGCGGGCTCGGCGTGGCGCCCGACCGGATCCTGGCGTTCACCTTCACCAACAAGGCGGCCAACGAGATGCGCCAGCGCGTCCAAGCCCTCATGGACGCGGACGCGCGGGGCATGTGGATCGGCACGTTCCACGCCACGGCGGTGCGGATCCTCCGCGAGGGCATGCCCTACCTCGGCCGGGATCCGCACTTTCTCGTCTACGACGCGGACGACGCGCGGGCGGTGATGCGGGACGTGGTGCGGGAGCTGAACTGGGACGAGCGGCAGTGGACGCCGCAGTCGCTCCTCGCCGCGGTCAGCCGCGCCAAGAACCAGCTGTTGACCCCGGATCGCCTCGACGGGGACACCTTCCTCTCCCGCCGGGTCCGGGAGGCGTACGCACGGTACCAGCAACGGCTCCAAGCCCTGAACGCGGTCGACTTCGACGACCTCATCATGCTGGCCGTGGAACTGTTGGAGAAGCACCCCGAAGCCCGGGCGCGGCTGGCGGGCCGGTTCCAATACGTCCTGGTGGACGAGTACCAGGACACCAACCACGCCCAGTACCGACTCATCCGCGCGCTGGCGGCCCAGCATCGGAACCTGTGCTGCGTCGGCGACGACGACCAGTCCATCTATGGCTGGCGGGGGGCCGACATCCGCAACATCCTGGACTTTCAGAAGGATTTCCCCGACGCCGTGGTGGTCCGGCTGGAGGAGAACTACCGCTCGACGCCCACCATTCTGGCCGCGGCCAACGCCGTCGTGCGCCATAACACCGACCGCATGGGCAAGGAGTTGTGGACGCGCCGGCCGGACGGTCGGCGGGTCCGCCTGTTCGAGGCCGTGGACGAGGAGGCCGAGGCGTGGTTCGTCGCCCAGGCCATCCACGACCTGATTCGGGAGGGCCGACGGACCGACGACGTGGCCGTCCTCTACCGCACCAACGCCCAGTCGCGGGCTCTGGAACTCGCCCTGTCCCGCGCCGGCATCCCCTACCGTCTGGTCGGCGGCCCGCGGTTCTACGAGCGGCGCGAGGTCAAGGACCTCATCGCCTACCTGCGGGTGATCTACAACCCGGGGGACGACATGTCCCTGGCCCGCATCGTCAACGTGCCGCGGCGCGGGATCGGGGAGGTGGCGGTGCAGCGCCTGAGGGCCTACGCCGCGGACCGCGGGGTGTCCTTGGCACAGGCCCTGGCGGAGGCGTCCCAGGTCCCCGACCTGGCGCCGCCCGCCGCGCGGGCGGCCCGGGAACTCCATCAGCGCTTCGAGGGCTGGCGCCGCCGAACGGGCGTCGGGCTGGTGGAGTTGGTCCAGGCCGTGGCCGAGGAGAGCGGCCTGGTCGCCCAGTGGCGTCAGGAGCACACCGCGGAGGGCGACGAGCGGCTGGCCAATATCGCCGAGCTGGTGTCGGAGGCCAAGCGCTTCGAGGACCAGACCGGCAGCGCCGACCTGGGGGACTTCCTCGGCTGGATTGCACTGGCGACCGACCTCGACTCCGTGGGGGAGGCGGACCGGGGCGTCTGGCTCATGACGTTGCACAGCGCCAAGGGTCTGGAATTTCCGGTGGTCTTCCTCACCGGGCTGGAGGAAGGGATCCTGCCGCACGCCAAGGCCATCGAGGACGGGCAGGTGGAGGAGGAGCGGCGGCTCATGTATGTCGGCATCACGCGGGCCCAGGACCTCCTCGTCCTGACGTACGCGCGCCAACGGTTGCTCAACGGCCGGCCGGGGTCCTACCCGGTCTCGCGGTTCGTCCAGGAGATCCCGGCGGAGTTGGTCGAGGTCCTGGCCCGCGAGATCGACCGTCCCGCCGTCCTGTCCCGCACGCCGCCCGCCGACGGCTTCCAGGCGGGCGACCGCGTCCGCCATCCGCGTTTCGGATGGGGCACGGTGGTTGCGGCGCGGGGGTCCGGGGACGACCTCGAGGTCACCGTAGCCTTTCCGGGGGGCGGCATCCGCTCGTTGCTGGCGCGCTACGCCCAGTTGGAACGGGAAGAGGCATGACCGACCCGGACGCGATCCGTGCTCGGATGCGGGAACTCGAAGCCCTCATCCGCCACCACGACCGCCTGTACTACGTCGAGGACGCGCCGGCGATCTCCGACGCCGAATACGACGCCTTGGTGGAGGAACTGCGGCGGCTCGAGGCGGCCCATCCCGAGTGGGCGAGCCCTGATTCGCCCCTCCGCCGTCCGGGCGGCGCCCCGCGGGCCGACCTGGCGCCGGTCCGGTTCGGCCGGCCGGTGTTGAGCCTCAACAACGTCTACGGCTTGGACGAACTCGAGGAGTTCTGGCAGCGCATGGCCGACGCGGTCGGGGGGCCGCCGGCCTTCGTCGGGGAACTCAAGATTGACGGCTTGTCGGTCGTGATCCAGTACCGCGGCGGGGAGCTCGTCCAGGCGGCCACCCGGGGCGACGGCGAAACCGGCGAGGACGTCACCGCCAACGTGCGGACGATCCGCGTCGTGCCGGCCCGGCTCAACACGCCGGAGACGTGGGAGGTGCGCGGCGAGGTCTATCTGCCCCGCAGCCAGTGGGCGCGCTTGAACGCCGAGCGGGCCCGGGAAGGGCAGCCGCCGTTGGCCAATCCCCGCAATGCGGCGGCCGGGTCGCTCCGGCAGCTGGATCCGGAAGTCACCCGGTCCCGCGGCTTGGCGGCCTTCTTCTACGAGATCCGGGCGGCGGAGACCCTGCCCCGGACGCAGGCCGAGACCCTGGAGCGGCTGGCAGCGGCCGGCCTCCCCGTCGAACCCCACTGGCAGCGACTCGCCGACCTGGAGGCGGCCCGCGCGTTCGTGGCGCACTGGGAGGAGGCCCGGGAAGCCCTCGACTACGACACGGACGGACTGGTCTTCAAACTGGACGACCTCGAGGCGGCTCGCCGTATCGGGGAGACGGCGAAGGCGCCCCGGTACCAGGTGGCCTACAAGTTCCCGGCCGAGCGCGCCGTCAGCACGGTGCGGGCAATCCGCCTGAGCGTGGGCCGGACGGGCGCCGTCACGCCGACGGCGGAGCTCGACCCGGTGCGCCTGGCGGGCACCACGGTGACCCGGGCCTCCCTCCACAACGCCAACATCCTCGAGCGGCTCGACGTCCGGGTGGGGGACCGGGTGGAGGTGCAGAAGGCGGGGGAGATCATCCCCGAGGTGGTGCGGGTCCTGAAAGAGGCCCGCACGGGAACGGAGATCCCCTTCGTGTATCCGGACCGGTGCCCGGAGTGCGGCACGCCGCTCGAGGTGGAAGGGCCGACGGGGCTCCGCTACTGTCCGGCGACGCTCACGTGTCCGGCGCAACGTCGGGAGGCGCTCATCCACTTCGGCTCGCGGGCGGCGATGGACATCACCGGGCTGGGCGAGAAGACCGTCGACCTGCTGTTGGAGGCGGATCTCGTGCGGGACCCCGCGGACCTGTACGCGCTCGACGCAGCGCAGCTCGAACGGCTGCCGCGGTTCGGTCCGGTGGCCGCCCGGAACCTGGTGCGCGCCATCGACGCATCCCGCCGCCGGCCTCTTTCGCGGCTCCTGGTCGGCCTCAACATCCGCCATGTCGGGGAGCGCGCGGCGAAGGCCCTGGCGGATCGCTTCCGATCTCTCGACCGCCTGCGGGCGGCGTCGATCGAGGACCTGGCCGCCATCGAGGGGATCGGCCCGGTGCTGGCGGACTCCGTCTACCGGTTCTTCCGGCATCCGGCCCAGGCGGCGTTGATCGAGCGGCTGGCGGCGGCCGGCCTCAACCTGGTCGAGGGGGACGCCGAACCCGCGGGGGGGCCTCGGCCGCTGGCGGGTCAGACGGTCGCGGTGACGGGGACGTTGCGCCGCATGTCGCGGCAGGCGGTCGAGGCGCTCATCGCCCGCTGGGGCGGGCGCACGGTAGACAGCGTGTCCCGTCGGACCACGTTCGTGCTCGTGGGCGACAATCCCGGCAGCAAGCTGGAGCGGGCCCGGGCCCTCGGCGTCCCCGTGTGGACGGAGGACGAGTTCTGGGCCCGGATGCCGCCGCCGGACTGAAGGGGAGCCGGCGCGCCTTGCCGTATAATGGACGCGTCCCGTGCCGCCGCCGGACATGCGGCGGCGGAACCGGATCCGCCCCCGCGGGAAGGGGGGCGGGGTCCGGGGCGGCGGGCGGCCGGGAGCGCCGAACCCCCATGTTCCAAAGCGAGGGATGGCAACTGGCACTGACGAGAGACGACGCCCGCCACGTGGCTCTGTTGGCCCGCCTGGGCGTCTCGGAACCGGAGCTGGAGGCGCTGGCGCGCGAATTGAGCCAAGTGTTGGAGCACGTGGCGGTGCTGGACGAGTTGGACACCGAAGACGTGCCGCCGACCTTCCACGTCATGCCGCCCAAGGATCCTTGGCGGGCCGATGTCGAGCAGCCGGGGCTGGCGCCGGACCAGGTGTGGATGAATGCGCCGGACGCACGGGACGGGCAGTTCCGTGTACCCCGGATTGTGGGCGAAGCGCCATGAGCCTCGTGGACCTGACGGCGGCCCAGGTGGCCCAGGCCGTACGGACCGGGGATCTCAAGGCCGGCGAGATCGTCGACGCGGTCCTGGCGCAGGCGCGGGCGACCGAAGGGACCGTGCACGGGTACATCTCCCTCCTCGAGGACTACGCCCGGCGTCAAGCCGAACGGATCGACCGGGCGGACGCGGACACGCGGGCGGGTTGGGCGCTGGCGGGCGTGCCCATCGCCGTGAAGGACAACCTCACGCTGGCGGTGGGCGAAACCACGGCCGGATCGCGCATCCTCCGCGGGTTCCGGGCGCCCTACACGGCGACGGCCGTCGCCCGCCTGGAGGCCGCCGGCGCGGTCGTCATCGGCAAGACCAACCTGGACGAGTTTGCCATGGGATCGTCCACGGAGCACTCGGCCTTCGGCCCGACGAAGAACCCGTGGGACCCCGACCGGGTCCCCGGCGGCTCGAGCGGCGGCTCGGCGGCGGTGGTGGCCGCCCGTTCGGCCACGGCCGCGCTGGGATCGGATACGGGGGGCTCCATCCGCCAGCCGGCCGCGTTCTGCGGGGTGGTCGGCCTGAAGCCCACGTACGGCCGGGTGTCCCGCTACGGTCTGCTCGCCTTTGCCTCGTCCCTGGACCAGGTGGGGCCCATCGCCCGGACGGTCGAGGACGTCGCTCTGCTGCTGCAGGTGATGGCGGGTCTCGACCCGCGCGACGCCACCTCACTGGACGCGCCGGTCCCCGACTACCGCAGCGCCCTGGGCCGTGACATCCGAGGGATCCGGGTCGGGTTGGCGGCCGAGTACATGGACGGGGTGCGGGCCGAGGTGCGGGCGGCCGTGGAGGGGGCGGTCCGCGCGTTCGAAGACCTCGGCGCGCAGGTGGAGACCGTTTCCCTGCCCCACACCCGATACGGCATCTCGGCGTACTACGTCATCGCGCCCGCCGAGGCGTCCTCGAATCTGGCGCGTTACGACGGGGTGCGCTTCGGGTACAGGGCGGAGGCGGACGACCTCTATAGCATGTACACCCGGACCCGCGGGGAAGGCTTCGGGGCCGAGGTCAAGCGCCGCATCCTGCTGGGGACGTACGCCCTCTCCGCGGGCTACTACGACGCGTTCTACCTCAAGGCCCAGAAGGTCCGCACCCTCTTGTTGCAAGACTTCCGCCGCGCCTTCGAGCGCGTGGACCTGCTGCTCACCCCGACGACGCCGGAGCCGGCGTTCCGACTCGGGGAACGACTCGAGGACCCCTGGCAGATGTATCTGTCGGACGTCATGACGGTCGGCGTCAACTTGGCCGGCTTGCCGGCGTTGTCCTTGCCGGCGGCTATGGCGGGGGGCTTGCCGGTCGGCGTGCAGCTTATCGCGCCGTGGCTCGGGGAGGAGCGTCTCTTGGCGGCGGCCCGGGCTCTCGAGACGGTTCTGCCGCGGCCGGCCTGGCCGGTTGTGGCGGCGAAGCCGGAGGGGGGACGGGGGGCATGATCCTTGCGAATGGCGCCGAAGTGATCATCGGCCTGGAGGTACACGTCGAACTCAAGACCCGGACCAAGCTGTTCTGCAGCTGTCCCACGACCTTCGGCCAAGCGCCCAACACGCAGGTGTGCCCGGTCTGCCTGGGGCTGCCGGGCGTCCTGCCCCAGCTCAACCGCCAAGCCGTGCAGCTGGCGGTCCGGGCGGCTCTGGCTCTGGGCTGCCGGGTCAATCCGCGCTCCAAGTTCGACCGGAAGAACTATTTCTATCCCGACCTGCCCAAGGGCTACCAGATCTCGCAGTACGACCAGCCGTTGGCGGAATGGGGCCACCTCGACATCGAGGGGGAGGAGGGGCCGCGCCGCGTCCGTATCCGGCGCATCCACCTCGAGGAGGAAGCCGGCAAGCTGGCGCACGAGGGGACGAACCTGTGGACGGCCGCCGCCTCGCTGGTGGACCTGAACCGGGCCGGACTGCCCCTCATCGAGATCGTGAGCGAACCGGACCTTCGCTCGCCGGCGGAAGCGCGGGCGTACCTGGCCGCCTTGCGCACGGTGCTCAGCTACGTCGACGTGTCGGACCTCAGGATGGAAGAAGGATCGCTCCGGTGCGACGCCAACATCTCGCTGCGTCCGCCGGGCTTCGCCGGTCCGCTGGAACAGCTGCCGCGGGTGGAGATCAAGAACGTCAACTCGATCCGGAACGTGGTCCGGGCCCTGGAGTACGAGGTCGACCGCCAGGCGGCCCTGCTGGACGCGGGCGAACCGATCCGCCGCGAGACCCGCGGATTCGACGACCAGTCGGGACGCACGCTGGCGCAGCGGAGCAAGGAAGAGGCTCACGACTACCGCTACTTCCCGGAACCGGACCTTCCCCCGCTGGTGTTGGACGAACGGTGGCTGGCGGAACAGGCGGCCGACCTGCCGCCGCTGCCGGATGCGGTGCGGGCCCGGTTGGAAAGCCAGGGACTGGCTCCCCAGGACGCGCGCATCCTCGCCGCGGATCCGGACGCGGTGCGGTACTTCGACGCGGTGGTGGCGGCGGGGGCGGAGGCTCGCCAAGCGGCGGTCTGGATGCTGGGCGACCTGGCCCGGTTGCTCAACGACCGGCACCTCGGCTACGGCGCGAGTCCTGTGCCGCCCGCCGAACTGGCGCGGCTCATCGCACTCATCGGCTCCGGGCGCCTCTCGGGTCGTATGGCCAAGGAGGTGCTGGAGGTCATGTGCGAGACGGGTCGGGGTGCCGACGCGGTGGTGGAGGAGCGCGGCCTGAACCAGATCGCGGACCCGGCGCGGCTGCGGGCCGAGGCCGAGCGGGTGATCGCTGAACAGCCCAAGGTGGTGGCGGACTACCTGGCCGGCAAGGAGCGGGCCTTGGCCTTCCTGGTCGGGCAGGTCATGAAGGCCACGCGGGGCCAGGCCAAACCCGACCTGGTCAACGCGATTCTGAAGGAATTGTTGGAGGCGCACCGCACCCCGGCCTCCGGGCCGTGAGCGGATCAGCCGCGGCCGGCACCCCGGGTCCGGAAGGGGCGGGGGGTGCGGTACGGCCCGGCGGCCGGCAGTGGGTGACCATCGAGCGCATGGGGCGCGACGGCGAAGGGGTCGCGACCCTGTCGGACGGCCGGGTGGTGTTCGTGCGCGGCGCACTGCCCGGGGAGCGGGCTCGGATTCGGATCACGGCGCTGGCCCGGACGTACGGCCGGGCCGTCGCCGAGGTGATCCGCCAGGCGGCTCCGGAACGGGTGCGGCCCCCCTGCCCTGTGTTCGGTCGGTGCGGCGGCTGTGCCTTGCAGCATTGGGACTACGCCGCCGAGTTGGCGTACAAGGCGGGCCGGGTGCGGGACGCGCTCGTCCGGATCGGCGGATTTCCGGATCCCCCGCTGGCGCCGGTGGTGGGCGCCCCGGAACCGTACGGGTACCGGGGCAAGGCGAGTTTCGTCTGGGGGGGCCGTCCGGGCGCCCTCGTTCTCGGATTGTACGCATGGCGCAGCCACGAACTGGTTCCCGTCGCCGCGTGCGCCATCCAGTCGCCTCCGGTGAACGCCGTGCTGGCCGCGGCGACCGAACCGGCCAATCGCCTGGGGCTCGAACCGTACGATGAGCGCACGGGGCGGGGCCTGTTGCGCCACCTCGTGGTGCGGGCGAGCCGCTCGGAGGGGCGCAGCGTCGTCCTGCTCGTCGCCACCCGACCGGACCCCCGGCTTCGGTCATGGGCCCGGGCGGTCATGCAGGCCGACCCGAACGTCCAGGGCGTGGCGCTCAATGTCAATCCGGAGCGGACCAACCGGATTCTCGGAGACCGCACGATCCCGTTGGCGGGTCGCCCGGTCCTGGAGGAGGAGATCCTGGGAGCCCGGTTCGTGCTGTCTCCGGAGGCCTTTTTCCAGGTCCATCCGCGGCAGGTGGAGGTCCTGTACCGGGTGGCGCTCGACGCCCTGCCGGCGTCCATGGAGACCGCCGTGGATCTTTACGCGGGGGTCGGCACCCTCGCCGTCCTGCTGGGCCGACGGGCGCGGCGGGTGGTGGCCGTCGAGGCGGTTCCGGCGGCCGCGGCCTGGGCGCGCCACAACGCGCGGGCGAACGGCGTGGCGGTCGAAGTCCGGGAGGGCCCGGCGGAAGTGGAGTTCGTCCGGTGGGTGGAGGGAGGCGGACGGGCCGACGGGGTGATCCTCGACCCGCCGCGCAGCGGGGCCCGTCCGCCGGTCCTGGACGCGCTGCGGCGGCTCCGCGCGCCGCACGTGGTCTACGTGAGCTGCAACCCGGAGACGTTGGCGCGGGATCTTGCCGTCGTGGCCGACACGTACCGGCTCGTGCGGGTGACGCCGGTCGACCTCTTCCCCCGCACGGACCACGTCGAATGCGTCGCGGTGTTACGTCTCCGCGATCCGGCGGCGGACGAGGAGCCAAACTCCGGCGGTCGCCAGGATGGAGGCGGCGGCCAGGGCGAGGCCGATGCGTTCTTCGGCGGCCAGGAAGGACGCCGACATCCCGAGGAGGACCAGCGCGAGACAGGCGTATGTCGTCCAGGGGTAGCCGGGCAGGCGGAAGCGCAAGGAACCCCGGGACTCTAGATAGCGCCGGTAACGCAGGTGGGTCAGGAGCACGACGAGCCAGATGAACATCGCCTGGAAACCCGTGGCGGTCACCAGCTCGCTGTAGGCGCGACTGGGCAGGAGGTAGGCAAGCAGGATGGTGCCGCCGAGGAGAGCGGCGGACCACCAGATGGCCGTGGCCGGGATGCCGCGCGGATTCAGCCGACCGACGCTCCGGGGGGCTTCGCCGGATCGACCGAGGGAGTAGAGAACGCGGCTGTTGCTGTACAGCGCTGCGTTCATGGTGGAGAGCACGGCCATCAGCAGCACCGCGTTCATGATGGTCGAGGCGTCCGGCAACCCGAGGGCCGTCAGGGCGGTGACGAAAGGGCTGGTCGCCCCCGACAGGGACCGCCACGGCACGAGGGCCAACAGCGCCAAGACTGCCCCCAGGTACAGCACGGCGACGAGGGGCACCGTGGCGGCCAGCGCCTTGGGGATGGTCACCGGAGGTTCGCGCGTCTCGCCGGCCGCCAGCCCGATGACCCCCGTGCCGGCGTAGGCGAATAGGACCAAGATGAACGAGGCCAAAGGCGGCTCGATCCCATGGGGCCACCACGGCTCGTGCCCGATGCGGGGGGCGGGCGGGACCCGGCCGCCCAGGCCGGGAAGCACGTGGCCGAACGCGGCCGCGACGACCAGGATAAACGCCCCCACGGCGATGACCTTGACGGCGGCCATCCCGCTCTCGATGCGGCCGAAGCCGCGGACCGAGGCGAAGTTGGCGGCCACGATGCCGGCCGAATACACGAGCGCCCACACCCACAGCGGGACGGACGGCCACCACAGCCGGGTGAACAGGGCGGCCGCGGTCACCTCGCTCGACATCGTCAGGACGCTCGACAGCCAGAAAATCCATCCGGCCACGAAGACCAGGCCGGGACCGAACACCCGCCGCGCATAGACGAGGAAGGAACCGGGTTCGGGATCGGCGGCGGCCATCTCCCCGAGCGCCCCGATCTCCAAGCCCATGGCGACGGCTCCGAGCGCGTAGAGGACCAAGGCGGACGGGCCCGAGCGGGACAGGACAATGCCCGAGGCCAGGAACAAGCCTGACCCCATCACGCCTCCCAGCGTGAGCAGCACCAAGCCCGCCGGACCGAGGTCCCGGTGGAATCGGGTGTGCCGACCGGAGCGCAGGCGAGGCTTCCAATGTCGGCCTGACCGCACATCGACGTTCATGAGCGTAGACTCCGCGCCGGAGGGTTGGCCTATACCCGTCCTGGTCGCCGCGGCCGCGGGCGGCGGGCTTTGGTCTATGATGGGAGACACAACGGGGGTGATCGCCCCGGCGGGGCGATCGTGAGGGAGGGACGCCCGGATGGAGATCGTCAACCCGGCGTTTGGACGGCCGGAGCCGCCGACCGTCATCGCGGCAGCGTCTGCGGGGCCGCGCGGGTCGGCCATTGCCGCATTGTCCAACAACAAACCGCATGCGTGGGAGCTGCTGGAGGGCGTCCGGCGTCAGGTCCCTTGGGTGGCGGAACGCCCCTGGCGCTACGCGCAGAAGGATCGGCCGGCCATGCCCGCCTCGGCCGACGTGCTGGACGCCGTGGCGCAAGACGCGGGCATCGCGGTCGTCGCCCTGGCCGACTGAGGGTCGTGCACGTCGTGGAGTGTCCACGACGCGGCGGGTCTCATCCAACGGGGTCTCGACACGTATCTCATCGTGACGGACGCGTTCCTGCCCCTCGCGGAGGCGGAGGCCGCCAGCCACGGGGTGCAGCCGCATTTTGTCGTGGTGCGGCATCCGGTCGGCGGTATCGGCCCGGAGGCGCTGGCCGAACGGGTCGCCGAGGCGGTGCGGCAGCTGGCGGCCGCGCCGGCGGAGGCGCGGCCGGCACCCGGGCGGCCGGCCCTGACGGCGGAGGAGCCGCCTCGGTGGGATGTTCCCGAGGCCGTGGTCCGTGATCCCTGGACGTGGTATCGCTGGGCGGAGGAAAGAGGATTCGGCGACGGCCTGCCCACCCTGCCGCCTACGGTGGAGGCCGTGGAGCGGTTTCTGGCGCAAGTCGGACCGGTGCCCGCCGACCGGCTGGGACCGTTCCCGCCGCTGTGGCGCCGGCCCACGGCCGAGAGCTTGGCTGCCAATGCGGTCCTGGCCGGCCTGGAGCCAGAGTGGTTCACGCTCGTCTGGGCGGCCCTCGAGGCGGTCCAGGAGGAGGCTTTTAATTTATACGGGATCTTGGCCACCACGCACCCGTGTACGCCGATGGTCGTGGTAAACGGCCCCGCGCGCCGGGAGGCCGGCGTGGCGGTGGGCAGCAACTGCATGGGGCAGGGGTTTCGGGCCAACGCGGCGATCGGGCGGGCGGTCCACCTGGCTCTGGTGAATCTCGGCGGTGCGCGGCCGGGCGTCCTGGACCGGGCCACGGCGGGCACACCGGCCAAGTTCACGTTCTGCTTCGGCGAGAACGAGGAAGCGAGCCCGTGGGAACCCTACCACGTCCGCCGAGGCTATGCCGCGAGCGTCAGCACGGTGACCGTGGCGGCCGCGGAGGCGCCGCACAACATCAACGATCATGGGAGCACCACGGGCGAGGAGATCCTGCTCACGGTGGCCGAGACGATGTCGACCGCGGGGAGCAACAACCTGTACCTGGACGGCGAGCATTTCGTGGTGTTCGGTCCCGAACACGCCGCGACGATCGCCGCGGAGGGGTGGTCCGTGCCGGCGGTCCAGGAAATGCTGTACGAGCGTTCCCGGGTCCACATCAGCCGCGTGTCGCGGGGCAATCGGGCCCGGTTCGCACGGATGGGGATCGAGCCCCGCGGCGACTACTACTACCTCGGAGCGGCTCCCGACCGCATCCAGATCCTGGTTGCCGGGGGAGAAGGCAAGCATTCGATGTGGATTCCCACCTTCGGACAGACCCGGGCCGTGACGCGGCCGGTGCCCGCCGGTTGGTCCTGAGCGTGACGAGGAAGGTGGGAGGGGCCCGGACCCGTCCCCGACACGCCGGGAGACCCGTCGCAGAGGGCCCGCGGGTGCCGGCCCCTCCCCCTTTCCGGGTCTGCCGCCGCCAGCAGGGCGTCCCGTGCCCAGGCGTTTGACGGCTTGGGGCCCCGCCCGGGCGCGGTGGACCCCAGGACCGTCCGGCGCCGTCCGTGGAACGAAAGGGGACACGGCCCGGAACCGGGCGGGAGGCCGCAGGTCGGCCCCTTATCCCGCCGGTGCCGTGGGCGACCGCTGCGTCGCAGGAGCCGGCCACGCTAAGGGAAATCGTTCCCAGCACCCGGCCGTTACCGGATGGCGTCCCCGGTCGTACGCGCTGGGCGCCGCCGGCTTCCCGTTTCGCCCCGGACCGCTGCCACCGGCGTCGGTCTTCCGTCCCGTCCACGGGCGTTTGGCGTCTCCGGCCACTCCCGGCGACGGCGGCCGCCAAGGCCGCGAGACGGCGTGCCGCGTTCTCGTCCCGGTCCGGGACGAGGTCGCAGGCATCGCATCGGAACGTCCGCTCCCACAAAGGCAGCGCAGCGGGAGCACGTCTCGGTGCAGGGGTAGAACCGATCCGCCTCGACCAGGCGGGACCCGTGCCGGAGGGTCTTGTAGGCCGGCTGGCGGCGCAGCTCTGCCGGGGCCGCGCCAGCTACCGCCCGCGCCAAGCCGCGTTTCCGCCTCATCGCCGCCACGTTGAGGGTCTCCACCAGGTTCGTGCCGGAGGTCTGAGCCAGCCGTTTTGTAGCGATGCCGTTGGCATGGGCCCAGTCTGACAGTTTCATGGGCATAAAGTGGACTAACAAACCACGATGGGCGATAGCAACGCTCGACATTTGCGAACCCCGTTGCTCTCCACCTTAACCAGGCCGTAGCTGCTCTTTCCACCAATCCCGTTGATGTGTCGCCTTGACGGACAGGATGACGAACGCACCCCTCGAGCGACGGCAATCATTGCCCCGGGTGATGTCGACGACCCCACAGGTTTTATCCGTTTCCGACGGTTTATCCTGGCGGTGCGGCGCATCGAGGCGCCGGAGACAGCGGTCACAGCGAGACGTGAGGGGAGGCGATTGGCGTGCACGAGACGACGATGAGGCGCAGAGTATTGCGATGGATGACCCGGTTTCGGCACAAAGACGGAAATGTATTCATCGAAAACGGGATTTGGATAATTGTGGTCGTTCTGGCCATGATCCTTCCCGTCGAGGCGTTGCGCAATGCGTTGGTCGGCGCGTTCGGGCAGATCACCCAGAATCTCAACGCGATCCCGTGACAAGGGGGGATCGGCGTTGGCCGAGGCCGCCGTGGTGCTCCCGGTGTTGCTGACGGTCACGGGCGGCATGATCCAGGTCGTCCAGTGGGGGGCCTGGAAGTTGGCGGCCGATGCGGCGGCACAGGCGGGTGCCGGTGTCCTGGCCCAGGGGGGCTCGGCGTGGGCAGCCCAGGCCGAAGCGGTGCACCAGCTTGGTGCGCCGGCGACCATGCACCCCACCGTCGCCGTGCAGATCGGTCCAGACAGGGCCACGGTGGACGTGCAGGCGGTCGTAGGCGGGTGGATGGGCCACTGGCCGGTGGAGGCGGTGCGCACCGCGGTGCTGCCGACGGCTGTGCCGCCGCCGGCGTCCCCCGCTCCGCCGCCGCCGGCCCCGGTGCCGGGCCGTTATTGGCCGGCGCCGGTTCCCCAGCGGGGATTTATTCCGTGAAGGGCTCGTGCCGTGTCGGGTCCGCGCTCCTCTGGACGCTCCTGGTCGCGGCCGTGGTGCCTCCGTCCGTGATTGTGATGGGAGACGGGGCTGCCGTCGTCGCCGGGACGGCGGCTCTCGACGGCGCCATGCAGGAAGCCGTCGCGGCATTGGCGGCGCGGGGGTGGACGGCCGGGGTACCGTCGGGACTGGCGACGGATTTGGTGCAGGCGGACCTGCCGGCTCCCTGGCCGGGGCAGCTGAAGCGTGTCAGCCTGCAACGCACCGCCTCGGGCTGGGTGGGCGATGCCGTCGCTGAGATCCGGCTGCCCTTGCCGGTGGGACCCGAGCGCTCCGTGGTGGTCGAGGTGGCCTGGACCGGCCGGTCGTGAACCTCGGCCGCCGGCCCGGATCCGGGGAGCCGGGGGATGCCAGCGGCCGGACGGGACGGGCAGGTTAAGCGGGCGGGCAAGGGGGCGCGCGCATTCCGGCTCCCCGGGTTCCGCCCGAGACGCAAGGCGCCCCGGACGCGCGTAGGCGTCCGGGGCGCCTCGGTTCACGTCGCCGCCGGCTCTACACGTCGAAGTAGAGGGCGAACTCCATGGGGTGGGGGCGGAGGCGCACCGGGTCGACTTCGGTGGTGCGCTTGTAGTC
>JAIMBI010000036.1 GCA_023565505.1 Actinomycetes bacterium
GGGGGACCCCGCGGGGGCGGGGGGCCGGGGGGCGGGGGGGCCCGGGGCGTGGGGCCGCGGCACCGCGCGATCCGGGGGGGGGGCGGGGGGACGCCCAGCCGGCCGCCCGCCGGTTCCCGTCACGGCACCAACACGATCTTCCCCACGGTCTGTCGCCCTTCCAGTTCCGCATGCGCCCGGGCGGCCTCCTGGAGTGGGTAGACGCGGTGTATCCGGACGCGGAGCGTTCCCTTGGCCACCCCCTCCAGCACCGCCCGACCCCGCTCCAGCAACTCTTCCCGGCTGGCCGTGTAGTGGGCCAGCGAGGGCCGGGTGACGGAATAGGATCCCGTGTGCAGCCGGGTCAGATCCAGCGGCGGCACGGGTCCGCTGGCCTGGCCGTAGAGCACGAGATGACCCCGGGGCCGCAGGCACTCGAGACTGCCGTCGAAGGTGGCGGCGCCGACCGAGTCGTAGACGACGTCCACACCTTCGCCGTCGGTCCATTCCAGGATCCGGTCGCGAAAGTTCTCCCGCGTGTACACCACGACACCGTCCGCCCCGGCCTCTGCCGACTCCCGTGCCTTGGCGTCGCTGGACACCGTCGTGTACACCGTCGCCCCCAGGGCTTTGGCCATCTGGGTCAACAACAGGCCCACCCCGCCGGCGCCGGCATGGACCAACACGCGATGCCCCGCCCGGACCGGCGCCGCCGCGTAGGCCAGGTAGTGCGCGGTGACCCCTTGCAGCATGACCGCCGCCGCCGTCGGGTCGTCCACGCCGTCGGGCACGGGGACCGTGCGCCAAGCCGGGACGACTGCACGCTCGGCGTACGTCCGGGGATAGGAATCGACCAAGGGCTGCCCCGGGACCCAGCGCCCCATCGGCCGCAGCGGAAGGCCGGCCGGCGGCTCGGCCCAGGCCACCCGGTCCCCGACGCGGACTTCCGTCACATCGGCGCCGAGGCGGATCACTTCGCCGGCGGCCTCGACCCCCGGAATCCAGGGCAGCTTCGGCCGGTACCGGCCCAGACGGCTCGTCACGTCGGCGAAGTTGACCCCGACGGCGCGAACCGCCACCAGCACCTCGCCGGGCCCGGGGACCGGCTCGGGGGCGTCCTCATACCGGAGCACCTCCGGCCCGCCGTAAGCGTGCACCACGATCGCTTTCACAACGCGTCGCCTCCCCGCCCCTCGATCCCGTACGCTGGCGCCGCGGCCGCCTACCCCCCGCCGAGGCCCGCGCCGAGGAAGTCCGCGTCGTCCAGCGACCACACCAGCGCCACCAACGCGCCGAGGTAGCTGTAGTGGCGGAGACCCATGACCACGCCCGTCGCCGTCGGGCTGAAGCGCGACACGATGGGTCCCGCCGGCACACCGCGCGGGCTGGTGCCGGCGGCGTGGAGGTTCGCGAAGTGGACTTCCACCACGGGTTTGTCCGTCTCTTCGAGGGCATGACGCATGGCCTCGCTCTGTGTGGTCAGCCCGGCCGGGTTGACGATGTAGCCGTCCACCCGCTCCGCCGACGCATGGATGTACTCCAGGAGGGCCCCCTCGTAGTTGGACGCGAAGGTCTCGACCTCGACGCCCAAGGCAGCCCCGGCCTCCCGGACGAACGTGTGGAGTTCCTCGAGGGAGCGGATGGGCCCGTAGACTTTCTTGCTCCGGCGCCCGAGGTTGCTCATGTTGGGACCGTCGATGAGGGCGATGCGATGCCGCCGGGCGCCGGGGCGCGCCAGTCTGCGTTCCCGCACGTTCGCCGCTTCCGCCATGGTTTCTCCGCTCCTCCCGCACGTACTTCCATCGAGGATGCCGCCGACGTCCCCGGTTCCGTCACCGCGCTGCCGCCTCCGGCGAACCCGCGCGCCCGAACACCGGGGCCAAGTCGTGCCATCCGGCTTCCGCTTCCCGCACCATCCGCGTCACCAGGTCGCGCACGGAGGGCACGTCGCGGATCAGTCCGACACCCTGCCCGGCCCAGACGAAGCCCCGTTCGAAGTCGCCCGCGAGCGCCCCGCGGCGGTTGTGTTCCGCCGTCATCAACGTCCAGAGGGGCGCCTCGCCGCCTTCCTGCTCATGCCGCCGGATGACGTCGACCCACGGCCCCGGCAGCACTCGCCCCGGAGCCCCGGTGGACCGGCCCACGACGACCGTCTCCGTCTCGCCGGCCTCCAGGAGGGCCGCTTTGTACCGGGGATGGACGGGACACTCGACCGTGGCCAGAAACCGGGTTCCGAGTTCGACTCCGGCGGCGCCCAACGCCAACGCCGCCAGGAGTCCGGCGCCGTCGGCCACGCCGCCCGACGCCACCACGGGCACCCGAAGCGCCTGGGCGACCCGCCGAACCAGGACCAGCGTCCCCACGTCGTCCCGCCCGATGTGTCCCCCGCCTTCCTGGCCCACCGCGATCACCGCGTCCGCGCCCAAGGCCTCGGCCTTCTCCGCCTGGCGCAGGCTGGCCACCAGGACCAGCACCAGGATCCCCGCCGCTTTGATGCGCGGGATGTACGGCGCGGGATTGCCGCCCGTCAAGGAGATGGCCGTCGGTCGGGCCGCGATGGCCGCCTCGAGAAAGGCGTCGACAGGCCGGTGCCCCATGGCCACGTTGATGCCGAACGGTTTGGCGCTTCGAGCCCGGAAGGCCTCGACCTCCCGGGCGAGGTCGTCGGGCGTGGGCAGGCTGGTCGCCGTGATCTGCGCGAACGCCCCGGCCTCGGCGACGGCGGCGGCGAACGCTCCCGTCGCGATGTGCGCCAGGCCGCCCTGGATGATGGGATGCTCGACGCCCAACAATTCGGTCAGCCGGGTCCGCAAGCCCGGTCCCCCCTCCGTTCTCCGCTGGTCGCCCCGCGAAGCGCCCCGACCGTCACGCCGGCTTCAGCAGCAGGCGCCCCGTCGGGGCCCCGCGCTCCATCAGGCGGTGGGCCTCCGGCGCGTCCTCCAGCGGCAGCGTGCGGTCCACGACCGGGCGGACCTGGCCGCGGGCCACCAGCGCCATGGCGTCCTCCAGTTGCTTGAGGCTCGTGCTGGACTGGGTGAGCACGCTCACCGCGCGGAAGAACAGTTGGGCCGGGTTGAGCGACACGAAGTCGCCCGTGAGTTGCCCGACCAGGACCCACCGCCCGCCCACCGCCAGACTCCGGCGGGCGGCGTGGAAGACGGCACTGCCCACGTTGTCCAGCACCACGTCGGCTCCGTAGCCGTCCGTCAGGCGCAGGACCTCTTCGGAGAAGTCCTGACCCCGCTCGGCCACCACCACGGCGTCGGCCCCGGCGGCCCGGACCGCCTCCGCCTTGGCGGGCGTGGTCGTCACCCCGATCACGAACGCGCCGCAGGCCTTGGCGACCTGCACGCCGTGCTGCCCCAGCCCGCCGCCCGCGCCGGTGACCAACGCCACCTCGCCCGCCACCAACCGCGCCGCGTCGCGGAGCGCGCCCAGTTCCGTCCCGATGGCGCACGCCGTGATCGCCGCCGCCTCGAGGTCGACGTGGGGCGGGACGGCCACCAGATTGTCCTCCTCGACCAGCACGTACTCCGCGTAGCCCCCGTTCAGGCCCACGTCCCCGAGAAACTCCCGCTCCGGGCAGCTGGTCTCGCGCCCGGTGCGGCAGTACCGGCACTGCCGGCACACGTGACGCCGCTGTACCGAGGCGACCCGGTCGCCGACGCGCCAGCGCCGCACCGCCGGTCCCACGGCGGCCACCGTCCCCGCGATCTCGTGCCCCGGGATGAGCGGCATGCGGATGCCCCGCTTCATCACCCCGTTACGGGTCACCACGTCGTGGAAGCACACCCCGCAGGCCGCCACCCGGATGACCACGTCCCGGGGTCCCGGTTCAGGGTCGGGCACCTCCACCAGCCGCATCACGTCCGCCTCGCCCGGCGCCTCCACCACGATGGCCCGCATCTGTCCGTCTCCCTCCCGTCGTCTGTCCGGCCGCCCCGCGGCTTAGGCTAGGCCCAACTCGGCCAAGAGCCGCTCGCGCAGCACGGTCTTGCGGATCTTGAGCGAGTCCGTGAGGGGCCAGCCGTCCGCCGCCACGGTCCGCACGTAGTGCGGTACCTTGAACGGGGCCATCTGCGTCCGGCACCACTCGCGCAGGTCCGCCTCCGGCACGGGTTCGTCCCGCCACTGCACGAAGGCGGCGCACACCTCCCCGCGGGCGGCGTCCGGCACGCCCACCACCGCCGCCTTGACGATGGCCGGGTGGGTGAGCAGGACCTGCTCCACTTCCTCCGCGGCGACGTTCTCGCCGCCGACCTTGATCACGTCCTTGATGCGGCCCACCACCTGGTAGCCGCGCTCCGTGCGCACGAAAAGATCCCCGGTGGGGAACCAGAAGTCCTGGCGGAACGTCTCCGTCCACGGCTTCTTGTAGTACTCCTTGAGCGTCCGGCCCCGGACCCACAGCTCCCCCGGCGTGCCGTCGGGCACGTCCAGCCCGGTCTCGGGGTCGACTACCCGACACTCGAACCCGGGCAGCGGCCACCCCACCGTCTCCGCCACCGTGGCGTCGTCCGCGCCGCGCGCCGTCGCCAGACTGTAGCCCTGCGTCTCGGTCATGCCGTAGACCTGGATGATGTCGCGCGCCCGGAAGACCTGGCGCGCCCGGCCGATGAGCTCCGCACCGGGCGGAGCCCCGCCGATGACGATGCTCTTCTGGGGGGTCAGGGCATGCACCCGGGGATCGAAGGCCTCAAGATAGTCCCCCAAGGCGAACGGCGTCGCCATCAACACGTTCACCGGATGCGCCGTCATCGCGCCCAGCACCTCGTCGGGCCGGAACGTCTGGCACACCACCACCGTCGCGCCGGTCAGCGCCGGCATGAGCATGGTCCAGAAGTTCCCCGCGATGTAGAACCACGGCTTGTTCGCGACCACCACGTCCTCGGCCTGAAGCCCGATGTGGGCGGCCACGTTCCGGATGTTGCTCACCACGCGGTGCGTGTGCAGCACGCCCTTCGGGGCGCTGGTGGTCCCCGAGGTCCAGAACATGAAGAGGAGGTCGTCGACGTCCGCCGCCGCCCGCGCCGCCTCGACGAGGGCGCTCGGCACGGCGCGTCCCCGCTCCACCAGGTCCGCGAAGGGAATGCCCCCCGTGGGGCCCGCCCCCTCTTCGCCGACCACTACGACGTGGCGCAGCGTGGGGAAATCGGCTGCGTAGAGCGGCCGGTCCGCATCCGTGGCGGCCGCCGCCGGCACCAGCTCCACCAGGCGCTCCCACAGCGGATTGGTCAGAAAGCGCGGGACCATCACCAGCACCGACAGGTCCGCGTAGCGCAGGGCGTGGGCCAGTTCCCGGCTCCGCAGGCGCAGGTTGATCGGCACCACCACCGCGCCGATGAATGCACACGCCAACTCGCAGACGGGCCAGGCGGGCGTGTTGGGCAGCCACAGGCCGACCCGGTCGCCCTTGTGCACGCCGAGGGCGACGAGGCCCCGAGCCACCGCCTCCGCCTGCTCCACCCACTCCGCGAAGCCGAGTGTCCCCTCCGGGAAGATGAAGGCCGTGCGGGACCCGTAGCGTCGCGCACTCTCGAGAATCCCGGCCGACAACGTCTCCGTCATGTTCTGCTCCCCTCGCCTTGCCTCGGTTGTCATCCGGTCACCACGAGCCCCGCCCGCGTCGCCTCGTCCACCTGCTCCGGGGTCCATCCCAGCTGCGCCAGCACCGCCGCCGTGTGTTCGCCGAGGCGGGGGGCCCGGCGCGGCGGACGCGCGGGCGTCGCGTCGCCCCGCCAGGGGGCGGTCACCGCCCGCTCCGGCCCGTCCCCGGCCTCCTCGACGGGCGCGACGATGCCCAGCGCCTCCGTCACCGGGTGGGCCAGGAGTTCCTCGTACGTGTTGACCGGAAACACGACGGCGCCGTGGGCCTTGAGGATGGCGGTGGCCTCCTCCCGGGTGAACCGTTCAAGCCCCCGGTCCCACAGATCCTGGACGACGTGGGAATACCGCCCGGTGCCGCCGGCCCGGTCGGTCAGCAGCAGCTCGGCGCGGGGATCCGTGCGCACCCACTGCATGTCGAGGGCCGTGAGCAGGGCGTCCCAGTCGACGTCCTCGGTGCGTCGGAACTGGAAGTGGATGTAGCCGTCCCGGCAGCGGTAGCCGCGGAACGGTGGCTTGACGTAGTTGTCCAGGTGGAACCCCCACCATTCGTCGGGATTGGACAGCGCCACCCACAGCGTCGAGCGCATCGAGAGCAGCGAACCCCACAGCGACACGTCGATCTGCTGTCCCCGCCCCGTCCGGTCGCGGGCCACCAGCGCCGCCCCGATCGCCTGCGCGGCGTAGATGGCCGCATACATGGAGGCGACGTCCGTCCCTAGGCGGATGGGCGGCTCCCCGACGGACCCGAGCGAGGCGGTGGCGTCGCTCAGGAGCTGGGCCGGCAGTTCGTCGAAGGGACGGTCCGCCCACGGCCCGCGGTCGCCGTAACCCGAGAAGCGGCAATAAATCACCGTGGGCACCTCGCGGGCAACGGTTTGGTACGGCAACACGGCCTCCGCCTCGCCGGCGGCGTCCACCAGCACGACGTCCACCGTACGCAGGACGTCGAGGACGAGCCGGCGGCCGGCCTCCTGCCGGTAGTCGACCGCCATGGCCCGCTTGTTCCGATTCAAGGCGGCGAAGGCCCAGGGCGGCTCGTCGGACGGCCCCCAGCTCCGGGCCGGGTCCCCCTCGGGCGTCTCCACCTTGACGACGTCCGCCCCGGCCTCGGCCAAGAGCAGCCCGGCATACGGTCCGGCGATGCCGGTCGCCAGCTCGGCCACCCGGAGCCCGTCCAACAGCCCGGTCATGCGGACCGTCCCCCTTCCCCGCCGGCGGGCACCCCGCCGGCGACTCCGAACTCGGCGAGGATGGCCTCCGTCTGCTCGCCCGGCTCGGGCGTCCGGAACCATCGGGCCGGAGTCTCCGAGAAGTGCCACGGCGGTCCGCCGGTCCACACCGTGCCCCACGCGGGCGTCTCCACCCGGACGAGATACCCGTTCGCCTCCACCTGGGCGTGGTCGCGGAGATGCTCGAAGCCCAGGGGATAGCCGCAGGGGATGCCTGCCCGGCCGAGCTCGCGGAGCCAGTACAGGAGCGGATAGGCCGCGAATCGGGGGGCCAACAGCGCCGCCAGCTCCCGGCGGTGGGTCACCCGGAGCGGGTTGGTCCGAAACCGGGGATCCGTCAGCAGCGCCGGCTCGCCGAGCACGTGCACCAGCGCCTCCCAGTCCCGGTCGTGCCGGACGGCCACGCCGAGGTACTTGCCGTCGGCGCAGCGGAAGACCTGGTTGGGCGCCGACAGGGCCGAGGCGCTCCCGAGCGGCCGCACGGGGCGTCCCGTCGCCAGGTGCCGCGTCAGCGGCAGCGTCTGGAGGGCGGCCGCGGCGGCCAGCATGGGCACCTCGATGTACATCCCCGCCCCGCGGCGGCGGCTCGCCCACACGCCGAAGCAGATCGCGGCGGCGGCGAAGTTGCCGGTGTTGGCGTCGAGTTGGGTGAAGTGGCGGTAGAACTCGCCGGGACCGTCGTCGGGACCGTTGACGGACCAGAAGCCGCTGAAGCCCTGCATCTGCCCGTCCGCACCCGGCTCGTGCACCATCGGCCCGGACGACCCCCAGCCGTTCAGGGCGCAGTACACCAGCTCCGGCCGGATGCGCCGGAGCGTCTCGTAGCCCATCCCCAGACGCTCCGCCACGCCCGGCCGCATGTTGACCAGGAACACGTCGCACTGCCGGATGAGCTCGTATGCGACGGCGCGGTCGTGCTCCGTCTTAAGGTCGAGGTACACGCTCCGCTTGTTCATGTTCCAGGTGACGTAACCGACCGACGTCCCGTTGAGCGTCGGCGGCACGCCCGCCCCGCGTTCGGACAGGGGGATGCCGGGCTGCTCCACGTGGATGACGTCGGCGCCGAGGGACCCGAGCATCATGGACGCCCACGGCCCGACCATCCACACCGTCAGGTCGAAGATCCGGACACCTTCCAGCGGGCCCATCATCGCTCCCTCCTCATGTCCTCTGCGACGCCCCTCAGGCCGGCCGGAACTTCAGGAGCGTGACCCCGTCGGTCACATCTTCGAACACGGCCTCGACGGGCATGCCGACGCGGATGGCGTCGAGAGGCACCTCCACCAGGTTGGTGAACAGCCGTACCCCTTCGTCCAGCTCCACCACGGCGACGTTGTACGGTATCTCGAACCCCGGCAGATACGCCTTGTGGAAGACGGTGAACGACCACACCGTGCCCCGCCCCGACGCCGGTCGCCACGCGATCCGGTCGGACAGGCAGCGCGGGCACGTCGCCGCGGGCGGGAACCACCGGTGGCCGCACGCCTCGCAGTGGGGCAGACGGATGGTACGGGCCCGGAGTCCCTCCCAGAAGGGGCGGCTGACGGCGTCCATGGGCGGAAGGGGACGCATGGCGGTGCTCACGACGCCTCCTCCTCCCACTCCACCACGACCCGCGCCGGCGCGCCGTCGGCGTCCCGGATCTTCAAGGGGAACGCGTACACCCGCACCGCCCGGCCCTCGACAGGGACCAGCGACGCCAGGTTCTCGATGATGAGGACGTCGTGACCCAGGAGAACCAGGTGGGTCGGCCCGCGGTGCTCCGGCGTCCGGATGGGCACCGGGGTGTCGGGGGTGTAGGTGTCGACCCCGACGCACCTCACGCCCAGTCGCACCAGCTCCTCCGCCGCGTCCTCGGCCAGGTACGGATGCCGGAAGTACTCCTCCGTTCCGAAATACGACGCCCACCGGAAGGAGAACAGCACGAAGTCGAGTCCCCGGATCCGGTCGGCCCAGGGCGCCAGGTCCTCCCGGTGCACCGGCGTCAGCGGCGGCAGGGGGGCCGGGACGACGAATCCCTGCCCGGTGAACCGCTCGATGGGGATCTGGTCCAGGCGCTTCCCCGTCGCGATGAAGTGGTAGGGGGCGTCCACGTGCGTCCCCATGTGGGTTCGGAAGGTGAATTCGGTCACGTTGGCCACCTGCTCGCCGATGCGCGAGACCGGCCGGAAGGCCGGCGGCGGCGAACCCGGCGGCACCGTCATGCCGACGTAGTAGGGCTGGGAGACATCGAGAAGCGGCATGCCTCGCCTCACTTTCCGCGCTCAGCGCGCATTGCTGTAGATGATGGACGTCGCCACGGCGGTGGCGCACATGTACTGGATCACCTGGGCGCCGGGGACCTGGCGCGCGCCGCACTCGCCCCGCAACTGGCGGACCGCCTCGACGTTGAGGCCCCATCCCTGCATGTAGCTCTCGGAGAGGTGCCCGCCCGACGTGTTGGTCGGGTACTCGCCGCCCAGGGCCAACCGGCCGCCCTGCACCCACCGGGTGCCCTCCCCGACCGGGCAGAAGCCGAACCCCTCGAGCGTGAAGACCACGGTGGGCGAGAAGTTGTCGTAGATCATGAGCGCGTCGACGTCCTGACGACCCACGCCGGCCATGGCGTAGACGTCTTCGGCGACCAGGCCCAGCGGCTCGCGCCAGAAGTCCGCCGGCGGCACGGTGGAGTCGATCAAGGCCGTCGCCTGGGCGAAGCCCAGGATGTAGACCGGAGGCTTAGCCAGGTCGCGCGCCCGCTCCGCGTCGGTGATGACGAGCGCCACCCCGCCGTCGTTGATGAGGCAGTAGTCGTACAGGTGCAGCGGTTCGGCGATGTACCGCGAGGCCTGATGATCCGCGACGGTGATGGGGGTCCGCATTACGGCGTTGGGGTTCAGGCTGGCATGGTGGCGGAAGGTGACGGGGATGGCGGCCAGCTCTTCGCTGGTGCTCCCGTACAAAGCCATGTGGCGCCGGAACATCAGGGCGTGGAAGGCTCCCGGGGACGTCATGCCGTAGGGCTTCAGGAAGGCGCCCCCGCCGCTTCCGTAGGTGTCGTCGAGTCCCCCGTACTGCGCGCCGGCCGACCGGCCGTTGTTGCCGTAGACCAGCGCCACCGTCCGGCAGAGGCCCGCCTCGAGCGCCGCCACGGCCAGCTCGATGGAGGCCCCGGACATCCGCCCCTGCGTCGGCAGCTGGGCCACCCAGCGGGGGTTCATGCCGAACAGCTCGCCGAACCGCTGGTAATCCGGCACGCGGTTGACGATGAGACCGTCGACGTCCGCCCGCGTGAGCCCCGCGTCGGCCAGCGCCTCCCGGAGCGCCCACGCCCCCAGGGAGTACGCGTCGTGCTCCGGCAACTTCCCGAACGCCGTGGTCCCCACGCCCACCACCGCATAACGGCCCCTCAGTTCCCGCTTCGGCATCGGTCCAACCTCCTTGACGTCGTTCGGCTCCCGGGCTCAGAAAATCGCGTAGGCGTTGGCCGGGGATCCCACCCCGCCCGGCAGGTTGAGCGGCGCCGAGACCAGGAGAAACGCGTACCGCCCCGCCTCGCGACAGACCCCGGCCAGCGCCTCGAGGTCCCACAATTCCCCCAGGGGCATGCCGAGGAGCGGGATGAGCCACCGGTGCAGGAACCCCCGTTCCGGCTCCACCGGCAAGGCTTCCACGGCCGGGTTGTCGGCCGCCAGGGCGGCGATGCGGTGGTCCCACAGCCAGGCCGCGGTCGCCTCGCCCGACTCCACGCCGGGACAGCGGAACGTGGCGTCCAAGGCCCCGGCCAGGGCCCGGCGCTCGGCCTCGGTCCGGTCCAGGTACCACCGGAGCCACCCCGTCCGGACGAGCAGCACGTCGCCCGCCACCAAGTCCACGCCTTCGGCGGCGGCCACCTCCTCCAGGAGGTCGGGGCCGAACCCCACCCGTTCCGTGGCCGGCACGGGATCGCCCCGACGCTCCCGGTATCCCGCCACGTCGAGCAGGACCCCCCGGGCCACGATGCCGCGGGCCGCCATCACCTGGATCCCCAGCACCGGCGAGGTGTCGAGGTCCTCCTCCTCCCGGCCGCCGTAGTACCCGAACTCCCGGTACCGGATGTGCCGGAGGCTGTCCCATTGGCTCGACGCCTGGAGGTAGAAGCGGTCGAGCCAGTCGTCCCGGCCGAACCGCCGCACGGCGACCCCGTGGCGGTAGGCCTCGCGTCCGGGGATGAGGCTCGGCTGCGGGACGTCCAGGGGCAGGTTGAGGTTGACCACGCGCCCCGCGGTGGCCGACCGGAGCGCGTTCCGCACCGCCTCCGGAGTGATGAAGTTGAGCGTCCCGAGCTCGTCGTCGGCGCCGAACACGCCCCAGGCATGGCGGGCGCCGGTCTTGGGCATCTGCGGCAACGCCGCGTAGGGCAGATCGTCCCGCACGGATTGGCTCCCTCCTCTCCCGAGTCGTCGGGCCGGCCTAGTCCGCCTCGCCCGGCGACGCCGCCGCCCAATGGAAGAGCGGGGGCCCGTCTCCGTCGGGTTCGGCGTCGAACACCAGGCGGACCCGCTGCCCGATCCGGGGGGCCCAGTTGGTCGGCATCGTGTCGGCGATCACGATGGGCCCCTCGTCCAGCTCCACGGCCGCGACCACGTAGGGCGCCGGCAGCTCGGGGAAGTACGTGCGGTGAAACCGCGTCCACGACACCACCCGGCCGCCCCCGCCCACCGGCACCCATTCCAGCGCTTCGGACCAGCATGCGGCGCACACCGGCGCCGGCGGATACATGAAGCGCCCGCAGGCGCGACAGCGCTGCAACCGGAGCTCGCCCTGGCGGACGTAGGCCCAGAGCGGTTCCTCGAACAGTCCTCTTACCGGGGCCGGTCGCATTCGTCCTCACCCTCTCCGGAAGATGTACGTGACCACCTTGCCGGCCACGTCCGAGATGTACTGGACGTGCCGGACGTCGGGGACCTGGCGCGCGCCGCACTCGCCCCGGATCTGGCGGACCGCCTCCACCTGGTGGTTCCATCCCTGCATGTAGCTCTCCGAGAGATGCCCGCCCGACGTGTTGCACGGCAGCCGCCCGCCCGGCGCGAGGGCGCCCGACCGCAGCAGGGCGCCGACCTCTCCGGGCGCACAGAACCCGAACCCCTCGAGCGCGAACGGGATGTGGCAGGAGAAGCTGTCGTAGATCTGGACCACGTCGACGTCCTCGGGACCGATCCCCGCGGCGCCGTAGACCTGTTCGGCCGCCAGCCGGTGGGCGGGGTGATAGAAGTCCATCAGCCGGGGCCGCAACTGCGTCGCGTCGTAGTTGCTCTCCGCCCGTCCCACCCCCGCCAGGACGGCGAAGGGCCGGCCCATCCGGGCCGCCCGGTCGCGCGTGGTCAAGACCAGGGCGACGCCGCCGTCGTTGATGAGGCAGTAGTCGTACAGGTGCAGCGGTTCGGCGATGAACCGCGAGGCGAGGTAGTCGTCCAGCGTGATGGGCGTGCGCATGATAGCGCGGGGGTTCAGGTGGGCCCACTGCCGTTGGGCCACGGCCACCTGACCGAGGTCCCGGGAGGTCAGCCCGGTCAGCGCCATGTACCGCTGCGTCATGAGGGCATACAGTCCGCCCTGCGAAGTCAGACCCCACGGCGCGTAGTAGACGTAGGACAGGTACAGGTTGCCGCCCATGGCGTCGGGACCGCCGTAGGCCGTCCCCAGGGAGTTCTGGGCGTTGCCGTAGACCAGCGCCACCACTTCCGCCAGGCCCGCCGCGATGGCCAGAGCGCCCTGCAGCAGCGCGTTGGCCGCGTCCCCGGTCCCCGCCCAACGCGGGTTGAGGTCCAGAATCTCCGCCATCCGCTCGTAGGCCAAGGTCGGCCCGACGATGAGGCCGTCCACGTCCGACTTGCCCAGGCCGGCGTCGGCCAACGCCCGCTTGAGCGCCGTGGCGCCGAGGGCGTACGAGTCGTTGCGCCGGCCTTCCTTCCGCACGCGGCGGTAGTCGTCGGGGTAGTCGGTCTCCCCGACGCCCACCACGGCCACCTCGCCGACCCACCGGGCCACCCGTTCTTGATCCGGCATGCTGTTCCCCTCCTTGCGTCCTCCACCGCCTATGCCGGTGCCGCCAGCCCCAGGATGCGGGCCATGTTGCCGCCCAGGATGAGATCCACCTCCTCCCGGGTGAATCGGCGCCCGTAGCGCCCGGCCGTCTCCGGCAAGTCCCGGACGAACCGCACCCAGGCGGCCAGGCGGCTCCGCGCTCCGGAGAAACGGGGGCCGGAGCAGTGGTCGCTGCCGAAGACGATCCGGTGGGCCCCCACCCGGTCGCGGAAATCCGCCAACACACGCACCAGCGCCCCAGGATCCTGGTCGAGGAGGTCCTGCCACTGGGAGATCTCCAGGTACGAGCCGGGATGGTCCGCCACCACGGCGGCGGCCTCGGGGCCCCACAACGGATAGCCGGCGTGCCCGACCAGGAGCACCAGGTCCGGAACGGCCTTCTGCACCGCCGTCAGGGCGAGCGGGTTGGCCTTGTCGCCTTCGAACGGCCAGCCCACGAAGGCGGTGTGGAACATCACCGCCAGCCCCAGGTCGGCGCACACCCGACAGAGGGCCACCGCCGCCGGATGATCGCAGGGAAACCCGTCGGGCGGGTAGAGCTTGAGCCCCCGCGCGCCCCGGGCCGCCGCCCGGCGCAGGAAGGACTCGGCGTCCGGCCGGCGGGGATCCACGCCGACGAAGAAGTACAACCGCCCGGGGTAGCGGGCCGCCAGGCCGGCGTAGTACTCCAGGATCCTGTCCCGGGCGACGGGCGCCTCCTCTCCCAGGCCGATGCCGTGGTCGAGCATCATCAGCACGGCGGCGTCCACGCCCGCCGCCTCCAGGTCCCCCGCCAAAAGACGTCCGTCGGGGTCCACGTAGCCGGCCTCGACGGCCTCCGGCGTCAGCGCCCCGGCGGGACGCGGCGGCCACACGGCGTGCCGCCAGCGAAGCGCCGTGGCGCGGGCGAAGGCGGGCGGGAAGAACCCCCGATCGAAGGCATGCACGTGGGCGTCGATGATCACCGGCCGTCCCTCCCCGCACTCTCGGTCGCCGGAGCCCTCGGGGGGCGGCGCTACATCTCGCGCACCCCCAGATACGCCTCCTGCAGGAACGTGCTCTGGGCCATGGCCTCCTTCGGGCCGCTGAAGGTCACCCGGCCGTTTTCCAGCAGGATGGCGTATTCGATGAGGTCCATGGCCTGGACGGCGTTCTGCTCCACCAGCAGGATGCTGACGCCCATCTCCCGGTGGACCGCCTCGAGGCGCTGGAAGACCTCCTCCACCACGATGGGGGCCAGGCCCAGCGACGGCTCGTCCAGCATCAGCAGCTCGGGCTGGAGCATGAGGGCCCGTCCCAGCACCAGCATCTGCTGCTCCCCGCCGCTCAGGGAGCCGGCCAACTGCTCCCGCCGCTCGTAAAGCCGCGGGAACATGGCGAACACAGCCTCGAGCTGCGCCTCGCGCCCGCCCCGGCTCCTGCTCCGGCCGACGTAGTCGCCGAGCACCAGATTGTCCCGCACGCTCAGATTGTGGAAGACGTGGCGGCCCTCCGGCACGTGGGCGATGCCGAGGCGCGGCACCTGGTGCGCGGCCAGACGCAGCAGGTCCTGGTCCTTGAACCGGATATGGCCCGAGCGCGCCGGCACAAGGCGGGAGATGGTGCGCAGCAGGGTCGACTTCCCGGCGCCGTTGGCGCCCAGGACGCCGACGATCCGGCCCGGAGGCACCTCGAAGGCCACGTCGTGCAATACTTGAACGGCCCCGTAGGCCACGTTCAACGCTTCAATCTTCAGCATCAGACCGGTCGCTCCATGGGCATGGTGGTGGACGAGCCGCCGGTGCTGCGGCGGCGGCCGATATAGGCGGCGATGACCTCCGGGTTGCTCATGACCGCCGCCGGCGGCCCTTCGGCAATGAGCCGCCCGTAGTCGAAGACCAGGACCCGTTCACACAGACTGTGGATGATGGGCATGACGTGCTCCACCACGACCAAGGTGACGTGCTGGCGCACGTTGACGTCCCGCACCAGGGCCAGCATCTCCTCGGTCTCGTCCGCCGTCAGTCCGCTCATCATCTCGTCCAGCAGCAGCACGTCCGGCTCCGTGCCGAGCGCCCGCGCGATCTCCACCTTCTTCTGGTCGGCGAGCGTGAGGCGCCCCACCGGGTCCTCTGCGCGCCCGGCCAGTCCCAGGCGCTCCAGCACCTCCAGGGC
This sequence comes from Actinomycetes bacterium, assembly GCA_023565505.1. GTDB lineage: Bacteria > Bacillota > Sulfobacillia > Sulfobacillales > JAIMBI01 > JAIMBI01. The sequence continues at coordinate 15,015 of JAIMBI010000036.1, forward strand.
CTTGGCCCGGGCCCGATGGGTACTCGGATGGCGGGTGGCGGCCGCCACCATCACGTTCTCCACGACCGACAGGGAGCGGAACAGCCGGACCAATTGGAACGTCCGGGCGAGTCCCGCCGCGGCCATGCGCTCCGGCGGCCAACCGGTCACGTCCTGTCCCTTGAGCCGCACGGTGCCGCCCGTCGGGCGGACGTGGCCCGCAATGGCGTTGAAGGTGGTCGTCTTGCCCGCACCGTTGGGGCCGATGACCCCGACGATCTCGCCCGGCCGCACGGCGAAGCTCACGCCGTCGACGGCGAGCAGGCCGCCGAAGCGGACGGTCAGGCGGTCCACAGCGAGAATGGGCCCGGTGTCGGCCATGCTCATGACACCTGCCTCCTCACGTCGGCCTCGGGAGACGCGGGCCGCGCGCGCCCCCGCAGCGCCCGGATGACGCGGACGCCCAGACTGTACAGGCCGTTGGCGTCCGCCCCGATCACCAGAAGCACCACGACGGCGTACACCATGAGCCCGATCTCCGCCGGGAGGTTGGGAAACGCGACGTTCAGCTCTTGCTGCAGGGGATAAAGCACCGCCGCCCCGATGACCGGCCCCCACAGCGTGCCCGCCCCGCCCGCCATCGGCAGGATGGCGATCTGGGTCGCCACCGTGTAGCCGAAGGCGCTCGCCGGGTCGATGAACGTGACGTAGACGAAGTAGAACCCGCCGACGATGCCCGTGAGCACCGCGCTCAGGGCCAGGGCCCGTACTTTCGCCCCGAGCGCGCGCACGCCGGCGGCGCGCGCCGCCTCCTGGTCGTCCCCCACGGCGCGGACGAAGAGGCCGAGCGGCGAGCCCTGGAACCATGCGGAGACGGCGAAGTAGACAGCCGCCACACCGAGCACCAAGTAGTAGTACCACAGCTTGTTGGTGAACTGGAGAAAGGCCGGCGCGTTGCCCAGGAGCGGCATCGACAGACCGACGTCGCCGCCCGTGAACCCCGAGAAGTACACGGCCAGATTCTGGAGGATGAGGGTCAGGGCGAACGTCGCCAGGGAGAAGTAGATCCCGCGTAACCGGAAGACCACTGTGTAACCCAGGGACAGGAGTCCCGCCAAGAGGCCGCCCGCCGGAATGCCCAGCAGCGGGGTCACGTGGAGCCGGATGAGCAGGAGAGCGGTGGTGTAGGCGCCCACCCCGAAGAAGGCCGAATGCCCGAAGGACACCTGCCGTCCGAACCCGGAGATGAGATTCCACGCCATCCCGAGCGCCATCCAGATGAACATGAGGGTGAACATGGCCAGGGTGAACTGGCTCTGGATGAACCAGAACGGCAGACTCGCGGCGAGGACCAGCAGGATCCCCGGCAGCCATCGTTGCCATCGGCCGCTCATCGGGCGAGCCCCCTTCCCCACAGGCCTTGGGGCCGGAACAACAGGACCAAGATGAACGCGAGGAACACGCCGACGTTTTGCAGGTCCAGCGCGACGTAGGTCGCCGTCGCCGCCTGCACCACGCCGATGAGCAGGCCGGCCAGAAACGCCCCCACGACGTTGCCGAGCCCGCCGAGCACGACGACGACGAAGGCGATGACCAGCAGGGACGCACCGGTGGTCGGCGTCACGGGGAAGTAGAGGATGAGCACCGCGCCCGCCACGGCGGCCAGCGCCACCCCGATCCCGAAGTTCACGGCGTAGATCTTGCGGGTGTCGATGCCCACCATCGCCGCCATGTCGGCGTCGTCGACGGTAGCCTGGACCGCCCGGCCGAAGCCGGTGAAGTTCAAGAGCGCGTACAGCGCCCCGAAGAACACCAGCGCCACCAAAAACGCCACCAGCTGCGTCTCGTTGATGTAGATGGCGCCGACGTGGTAGGTGTGGGCCATCACGCCGGAGATGGCGTCGGGATTGGGCGAGAAGGCGAGCTCCATCGCGTTTTCGAACAGGATGCTGAGCGCCAGCGTCAACACCAGCTGGGCGTGCGAGTCGCCCACCTGTTCCCGGGGACTTACGGTCGTCCGCCGCAGCACCACGGCGTACACGAGGATGCCCAGCAGGAACATCAGGGCCGCGACCGGCAACAACGCCGCCAGGGGATTCATGCCGAGCGCCGTGAACGCGAAGAAGGCCCCGTACATGCCCATGGTGACGAAGTCGCCGTGGGCGAAGTTCACGACGCGGGTGATGCCGAAGATGAGGGACAGCCCGCTGCTGAAGAGGCCGTACAGGCCCCCGACGAGTATGCCCCCCACGATGACCTGCAACAGGACGTGAATGGCGGTCACCTCCTCCCCCGGAGGCGGTCGGGGCGCACGGACGCCCCGCCGCTCGTCCGAAGGCTTATGACGGCTCGTCCCCGGTCAGTCCCCGGAGTTAGCCGGGCTGGATGATCGGCGCCGTGGCCAGCGACTTCGGCCACACGGTCCGCGGCACGCCGTTCTGCCACTGAATCATGATGGGCACGGAGTACTTGTCGAGTCCGGTAGAGTCAAACTCGACCTTGCCCGGTGTCATGTCGGCGGCGTAGCCGGTGTCGAACAGGTGGTTGCGCAGCGCGTCGGCGATCTTGACCGGGTCGGCCGAGTGCGCCAGGTTGATGGCCTCCACGATGTCGTACACGGCCGTGAACGACTCACCGGCCTCCTGCGGCTCAAACGGCGTGTGGAACTTCTGCTCGTAGGCCTTGGCCTCTTGCGCGACGCCCGGCATCTTGAGGTCGTCGTTCCACGTCGACACCGAGAGCGCCCCCTGGGCGTAATGGCCGAGCGTCTGCCAGAAGCCGTACGTGAGCCAGCCGCCGCCCGACGGACCCAGGATGGGCGCCGTGATCCCGATGCCGCGGATGGCTTTGACCACCAGGCCCAGGTCGGGCAGGTCGCCGCCCGCCACGATGAGGTCCGGATGACCCTGGGCCACCGCGTTGGCCACCGGGGCCGCGTCGGTCAGGCCGACCGGGTAGAGGTCGTAGACGGTCACGTTCCACCCCACCGCCTGGGCCTGCTTCTTCACGGCCGCCATCTGCGCCACGTTGGACGCGTCGTTGCTGCCCACGATGGCCACGTTGTGGACCGGATGGCCCAGTTGGTCGGCGATCTGCTTGTAGGTGTTGATGGCGTAGCTGCCCAGGACCGAAGCCTGCGGCGGGAGCTTGAACGTGTAGTGGTAGCCCCGCTCGGTGAGCGTGTCGACGTAGGACTGCGTGATCATCGGCACGTGGTACTGCTCGGCGGCCGTCGTGGACGTGAGCGTCAGGCTGCTCAGATACGAGCCGACGAGAGCCACCACGTGGTCGCTGGTAATCAGGCGGGCCGTAACCGACTCGGCCTGGCTCGGGCTGTTGGAGCTGGTGTCGGCCGGCACGATCTCCACCTTGGCCCCGCCGAGCGCCTTGATCCCGCCCGACCGGTTGATGAACTGAGCCGCCAGTTCCATGCCGTTGAGGCAGTTCTGCCCGTTCTGGGCCCAGTCGCCCGTGAGGGGGTACGGCGCCCCAATCTTGATCACCTTCGGCGCCGAGGACGTGGTCGTCGTCGATCCTCCCGAATTCGAGGTCGCAACGCCTCCGCATCCCGCCAGCCCCACCGCCAACACCGTCGCCGCCGCGGCTGCGGCCGCCTTCTTTCCGGTCCGTCTCTCCCGTCGGGCCATTACCCGGCACACCTCCCGTACGTCGTCTCGAAACGTCCCCTTACGCCTGTCCAACCGGTCCCTGCGTCCGCCGTCCCTCACCCCCCCATCGGGCGCTCCGGCCGACCGACCGGAACCCTGCGGGCCGTCGGCCCGCCGGTCTCGCGGCCGGCCGTGGCCGGGGCGCCGAGCCGCAGCGGGTAGGCGCCGGTGAAGCCGAGCTTGCGCGAGATCCGGTGGCCCACGTCCAACACCCGGTCGGTCACGGTGCCTTGGTAAGCCTCGCTCCAGCGGCTCACGGGGATCACGGCGGCGACCGACGCCACCACCCGGTCCATGTAGTTCAGCACGGGCGCCGCCACGGCCCACAGTTCGTACGACCCCTCCTGCATCGTGAAGGCGTACCCCTGCCGGCGGATGTCGGCCACGGCCCGCTCAACGTCCTCGGGCGACCGGGGAGTATGCTCCGTGAAGGGGATGAATTCCGCTTCGGCGAGAATCCGACGCCGCTCGTGGTCGTCGAGATAGGCGAGCAGGCACTTGCCGACGGCGCCCAAGTAGGGGGGCAACACCCGGCCGACCTCGTAGGACACCCGGACCGGCTGGCGCGAGTCCGCCTTGTCGATGCAGACGCAGGCCGCCCCACTTAGCACGCAGTACAAGCCCACCTCCCCCAAGGTCTCGGGTATGATCTCCAGTTCCGGGCGCGCCACGCCGCGTACGTCGATGCGGGAGAAGTAACGGTTGGCCAGCACGAACGCTGTCGGACCGATGGCATAGCGCTTGGTGACCGGGTCCTTGGTCAGCAGTCCCGCTTCGACGAAGGCCTCCGTGGCCCGAAACACGAGCGACTTGTACTCCCCCGTAATTTCGGCGATCTCCGTAACCGAAGCCGGTTCCGGCCGGTCCGCAATCGCCCGCAGGATTCGGAGGGCGCGATGCAAGCTTTTGAATTCCGCGGCCACGAGCGTCCTCCCAGGCTGTTCCACAATGTCGAACCGCTGTTTCACATCGTAGTTTTGTGTTTCCACACTACTGTCTGACTTCCTCTTCGGCCGCGAACGTTTTCGCTCAGCGAAAATCCTCAGCAGCCGACAGGATCCCGAAACGGAGCGACAGGATTCGGCGCTGTGCACCGCCCGGGGTTGACAGACACCGGGGCGACACGGGAGCGGGGCGCGCACTCACACGGCGGGAGGTCGATGCAGAGCCGGAGCCGCGGAGAGGCGACGTCGCGGCCGCGGACGTCAAGCGGGGTTGAACGGAGTGGACGGGCACCGGGAGCGTCAGGGAGGGTCCCAGGGCCCGCCCCGGCGGATCAGGTGCCCGGTGCGCCTCGGGCCAGGGCGCGAGGCGCACCGGCGGAAGGCCGCCGCGTCTCAGCGGCGTTCGTAGGTGCCGACGAGGCGATTCATCCCGATGACGTGGGGTTCGATGCGCTCCAAGACCTGCCGCAGGGTCAGCCCGCGCTCGAGCGGGACTTCCGCATCGAGCGCCACAATCCAAAAGTAGTAGCGGTGCGGGCCGTGGCCGACGGGCGGCATGGGCCCGCCGTACCCTTCCCGGCCCCAGTCGTTCAGGCCCGGCGTGTACCCGGCCGCTCCCTCGGGGAGGCTCGTGACGCTGGCCGGAATGTTGTAGACCACCCAGTGCACGAATCCGTACCCGCCGCTCGAGACGACCGGCGCGTCCGGGTCATGGCAGAACAGCACGAACGCGCGCGCCTCGCCCGGCACGTTGGCCCACGCAAGGGGTGGCGAGACGTCCTGCCCCTCGCCCGTGTGGCGGGCAGGAATCGCGCCGCCGTCGGGGAAGGCCGCACTCGTCAGCGTCATGGGAGATGGTGCAAACTTCATGCGGTTGCTCCTTTCCGCCGGAGACGCCCTCGTTCGCGGTCACGGCGAGACCTGTCGCCGTCCCCTCACGATCCGGCTTCCGGCAGGTTCTTGCGACATTATGCCACCGGCTGCCGTCGCGGGGCGCCCGTCCCGCGAGGGCCGCGGGCGGCGAGGCGGGCCCGTCGGCCGCGCGCGTCGGGAGCGGCGGCCCGGGCCGATAAAGACGGCCCGCACCGACGGGCGGGCCCCAATGGGTGTGGTGGGCGAACCAGGGTTCGAACCTGGGACCCCCTGCGTGTAAGGCAGTTCCAGGCCAAAAACCGGCGTCGCCGCCGGTCACCGCGCGTCCCTGGAAGCCTTGCCCCGCTTGGCTTTCCGGCCCCCCGGCCCGTCGCGGGTTGCCGCCCCTCGGCGCCCGTCGCCGCGTCTCGTGTGGATCCCGTGTGGATCGGCCGGCCCCAGCTCGAGTTTGACAGCAAAACGCTCTTTCAGCGGGCAGTCGAACGAAGAAATGGCGTGCTGATGCGCTTTGGCGGACCCGTCCACCCCTCCACGAGCCGCGAGCGTAGTGCCACGAAATGGGCATGATGACCCTTTACTCCCAGGATGATCACGGCTATTATGAAAGTGCCATGTTTGCGCGGGTCAAATCCCAGACCAACAAAGACGGCTCCGTCCGCCGCTATCTCCAGCTGGTCGAATCCGTCCGGGTCGATGGCCGCCCGCGCCAACGCGTCGTGGCGACGTTGGGCCGGCTGGATGAGCTTGCCGCCGGCGGGTTGGACCGCCTCGTGCAGAGCCTGGCGCAGTTTGCCCCGCGGCTGCAGATCATCGAGGCGCTCTCAGCGATTGCGGCCGACGCCGGGCGGGCCTGGGGCCTCGTCCTCGTCGCCCGGGCGCTGTGGGAGCGGCTCGGCCTGGGGCCGCGCCTGCGGCAACTCGTGCAGCAGGCGGGGCACACGGTGCCGTTGGATGAACCCATCTTCGCCATGGTGGTCAACCGCTTGGCCGACCCCCAGAGCCAACGGGGGATGCTGGCCTGGCTGCCGACCGTGTGGGAACCCCGGTGGGCCGGCCTCGAACTCCACCACCTGTATCGGGGCCTCGACGTGTTGGCCGACGTGGGGCCCGAGCTGGAACGGGTGATCTTCGACGGCTATCGGGACCTGTTCCATTTGGAACTCGATTTGGTGTTCTTCGACACGACGTCAACGTACTTCGTGGGCCACCCCCGCACGCCGTTGGCGCAGCGCGGGTACAGCAAGGACCGGCGCCCGGATCGCCAGCAGGTGCTGCTCGGCTTGTTGATGACCCGCGATGGCCTGCCGGTGGGGCACTGGGTGTTTCCGGGCGCGACCGTGGACCACCAGGCGATGGCCGCCGCCCTGCAGGACTTGCAGGCGCGCTGGCCCATCACGCGGCTGATTGTGGTCGGGGACCGGGGGATGCGAAAGGGCGCTTCGCGTCGGCCTAAGGAGCAAGCGCCGCGCGGGAGCAGGTGGCTGGGGGACCCACTCGGCCGGGCAGCCCGAGGGCACGGACTCGCATCGACCGGGTGACGCCTCCGGCCGCTCCGTGGCCGAGGCGGGGCTTGACCTCCATCATACTCACAATTTCTTTACTGGTGATCCTGGGTCAATAATATAACCTTGGCGCTGACAGTGCGGCGCGTTTGGCCTTTGTCAGGCGCACCACCAAGTCGGTTATGGTGACGAACCGGACGGGCCGACCGACTTCGCAGGCCCGTAACCCCAAGGCAATACTTGAGATGGCTTTTACCGGTCCCGACCGGGCCGTAGCACACTAGGTTGCGGTGGGTAGTGAAATACGTGTCGGTTTCGGGATCGGCCCAGGTCAAAGAGGGCGGCAGCTAGACCGCCCGGTGGTCAAAAGCCTCGAGGGTCTTGAGGGCGGGGAGACCTGGCCCACGTGATGAGGCGGGTCTATTTGACCACTTCCCGGTGGGCAACTACGGATTCCAGCACCGTCTGGAGAACCCGCACTTCGCCCGCCCAGGCGGTCTTGCAGTACGTCAAGGTTCGACTGAGCGCCAAGCGGCGCAGGAGCTTAGCGAGGCGGCCCGGTCGGGAACGGGTCGAGGTTGGGTCGGACGGCGACTCATTGGAGCGGCCTCCCTTACGGCAAAAGTCCGTCATAGCCCGTTAAATCCGGGCCCGCCGCCGGGGGCTGGGGGCCCGCGGCCATCTGGGTGGCCAGGATGCGAATGTGGCTATACGCGAGCCGGGCCTGAGCCAATGCTACTTCCAAGGCTCGCACCGTATGGTCAAACCCGAACCGGTCGGTACACTCGGCTAACGCATGCAAGGTCTCTTTCCGCTCGGTCCGCGAGGCCTGGTCCAAGGCGGCCCGCACCGCGGTGGGAAGCTGCTCGCGCAGGGCGCTAGGCTCTATGATAAAACCTGTGGGATGCCGTGATTCCATGGCTGACTGGTGAACACGGTGAAGATGGGGGACCCAGGTGGGGTCAGCTCCGCGTCCAAGCCGCGCGTGGCAACAGGAATGCGCAGGAAGCACCGTCAATGAAGTGTTGTTACTATCAAACCTTCAAGGGAGTGCTTCCATGGATCAGTGTATAACAACCCTGCTTACCCTGGAGGGATGGGAGGTGATCGGGTGCGTGTCAAGGTTGCGTAGGTGAACTCCTCGGATGGACGTTCCTGGGATCAGCTGGCGGCTAATCCGGCCAGTTCGCGGAGCACCCAGCGCACCCACGGACGGTCGGCATGGGGCCCCTGCAATGCCGGCAGAGGGGCTTGGAGCCACGCCCCGTCCGTGTCCCCCGGCTCCCGGCGTACCAAGGGGGGCGCGCTGTCCCGGTTCCCAGCCCGCGCCCCCGGCGTCGACCGGACCCGCGCGCAGGCTTCCCCAAGCATGCCGTTCGCCGCGGCCGCCACCATCCGGACCAGGGGGTCGTTGCCCACCTCACTCCACTGCGCCCCATGCCGCTTTATGCGGTGGGCCACCCGGTGATAGACCTCCCCCTCCATCGCCCCCAACGACGGCGCCTGGGGCTGGGTAATGCCCTCCCAATGCTGTTGCACATAGCGCCGGAAGGCCCGCAGGGCCTGGCGCGTTGCCCCCCGGGTGCGCCCCATGGCGTCGGTCAGCGCCCGGTCCCCCGCGGCCCCGTCCCGGATGGTGAGCGCCGCGACCACCGCTCACAGCCAGTCGGGGTCCTGCCTACACGCGGTGCCGGGGGC
>JAIMBI010000037.1 GCA_023565505.1 Actinomycetes bacterium
CCCGGGGCGCGGCGCCGCCCGTCGCCACCCCGATGACCAGGGGGTCGCGGCGCACCACGGCGCCGAACGTCACGTCGCCCTCGTCCGGCCACGCCGCGTCCAGGAGCCACGCCCCCGCCCGCCGGGCCGCGGCCCGGGCCGCCCGGTGCACGTCGGGCGCGCCGACCGCCACGACCACCAGCCGCATCCCCGCAGCATCCGCGGGCGCGAACGGACGGGGTTCCCACACCAGCCGACCCGCCGCGGCGGCGGCCCGCACGGCGTCAACCGCCCCAGGGGCCACCACCCGCACGCGCGCGCCCGCCTCGAGCAGGGGCGGGATCTTCACTGCGGCGGCGCGCCCCGCCCCGACGACCAGGACCGGGCGATCCGTCAGGTCCACCCAGAGCGGCAACTGCCCCACGGCCCACCCCCGGTCCCCACAACAATGCCGCCCGCGCGGAGCGTGCGCGGGCGGCCCGACCATGTCCACCCACGGTGCCCCCTCCCGGCGAAAGGGTACCCCGCACCCGTCGGGGCGGTGTCCTGGCTCCGGTTCCTCGTCTCGCCGGCCTTCCCTTGTGAGTGGCCCTTGGCGATCCTCCCCGGGTACAGTGGCGCGGCCGCACCGGTTCGCTCCTGTTGAGGAGGACGGCTTTCCCGTATCCCGACGGTTCCCGGCCCGTTCCGGGCCGGTCGCATCAGTTGTCGGCACAAGTGTACTGCGCCGGCCGCCCGCCGCCAACGCCCTTCCGCCGGACGTGAGGTGCCGCTCCGGGACGAACCAACCCGTCAGGCCGGACCGGCCTCGCCCACGACCGTCCCCTCGGCGTCGACCACGGTCACCGACACCCCGACGGCGTCCAGGCGCGCCGCCACCGCCGCCCGGGCCGCCTCCGCCAGCTGGGCGAAGAAACGCTGGCGGGCCGCCGGCTCGGCGGCCAGCGCGGCGAGCACCGCCCCCACGCTGCCGTCGCGCCAGGCGACGGCCTCGGCCGCGGGGCTGCCCCCGGCCCGTCGGACGGCGGCGGCCAGCCACGCCGGATCCCCCGCGTTGTCGTAGGCGGACAGCGCCAACGCCCCCTGCGCCACCTTGGCCAGCTTGCCGGGCATCCCGAGCAGCCGCACCCGGCGGATGGTCGGCCGCCGTGCGATGGCGCCGAGCGCGGACCCCAGGAAGCCGCCCATCTCGATGACGGCCACGGGAGCCAGGTGGGGCCACAGCCGCCGCGCGACCGCCAACGTTCGCGTGCCCGTGACCAGGGCGACCTCCGCCTCGCCGCTCGCTGCGGCGACGTAGATGGCCTGGATGACGCTCGCCCGCCAGGAGGCCAGGGAGTAGGGACGGACCAGGCCCGTCGTCCCGAGGATCGAGATGCCGCCGAGGATGCCGAGCCGGGGGTTCGCCGTCGCCGCCGCGATCCGCGCCCCGTCGGGCACGAAGACCGTGACCGCCAGGCCCCGGCTGACCCCGTAGGCGTCCCGGGCCGTCTGCAAGGCGCGGTGGAGCATCCGCCGGGGCACGGGGTTGATGGCCGGCTCGCCGGGCGGGATCGCCAGCCCCGGCCGCGTGACCCGGCCGACTCCCTCGCCGCCCGCCAGGCGGATCCCCTCGCGGGTCCACCCGACGGTCACCCCGATCCGCGCCCCGTGGGTCGCGTCCGGGTCGTCGCCCCCGTCCTTGATCACGAAGGCGGTCGCGCCGTCGCGGCCCCGGAACGTTTCGGCCACGCGGATGCGGGCCCGCCGCCCGATGGGCAGCACCACCTCGACGGCGTCGGGGGCCTCGCCCAAAAGCGTCCGGAAGGCCGCGACGGCCGCCGCGGTCGCCGCCGCGCCGGTTGTCAGGCCGCGCCGGAGACGCCGGGTCTGGCCGCCGACGACCACCTCCTCCACCATCTCCTCCGGCGTCAGGAGGGGGAAGCGGTCCGCGTCCATAACGACCTCACGTATCCGGCCAGGGCGTCGACGTCTTCGAAACAGGGCGCCTCGGGAGGGGGCGGACGCCGGACCAGGATCACCGTCAGGCCGGCGTCAAGCGCGACCGGCACTTTGTCGTCGCCGCCCGCCACCGGTCCAGATTCCTTCGCCACGAGCGTCGTCACCCCGAAGTGGCGCCAGAGAGCCCGCTCCAGATCGGCCCGGAACGGGCCGGCCAGCGCCACCAAGTCGCGCTGGTCGAAACCGAGGCGCCGGGCCTCGCCCACGTCCTCGGCGGTCGGCAAAAGGCGGGCGACGAGACGGAGGCCCGCCTGCCCGCGGTAGGGCGCGTAGGCCGGCAGGGAACGGATGCCCACGGCCAGGAAGACGGTCCCGCCCCGGCGGGCGGCCTCGGCTGCGGCCGCGTGGTGGTCGGCCGCCCACAGCAGGCGGGGCGACGGCGGATACGTCGGGCGGGGCCGTTCATAGCGCACGTAGGGCACGCCGGTCCGGCGGCTGGCCGCCTGGGCGGCGGCCCGGACCCCGACGGCGAACGGGTGGGACGCGTCCACGATCACCCGCACGCCGCGGGCGTGCACCAGGGCGGCGAACCCCTCGGCGTCGAGCGCCCCCGCCCGGGCCGGGACGCCTTGGGCGGTGAACGTCGCGGCCGCATGCGGCCGCACCGTGGAGGCCAGCACGGGCAGGTCCCGGGCCCGCAGCGCCGCGGCGATCCGCGGGCCCTCGTGGGTTCCCGCCAGAAGCAGGATCACGGGTCGACCGCGCCGGCCTCGGCCAGCCGGTAGCCCCGCGGCGTGACCAGCCGCCCCCGGTACACCCGCGTGGCCGCGTTGCCGACGATGACGGTGGTGAACATGTCCACCTCCTCGGGCATGAAGCTGTCCAGGGTCCGGATGCTCACCGCCTGTCCCGGTCGATAGGCGTTCCGCACCAGGGCCACCGGCGTGTCCGGCCGCCGCACCGCCAGCAGGATGCGCCGGGCCTCCTCGAGCGGCGCCGTCCGCCGGGGACTGCGGGGGTTGTACAACCCGATGACGAAGTCGGCCTCGGCGACCGCCTGGAGCCGTCGGCGGATCACCGGCCACGGGGTAAGCCGATCCGACAAGCTGACGACCGCGAAGTCGTGCATCAAGGGGGCCCCCGCCAGCGCCGCCGCCGCCGTGATGGCCGTGATGCCGGGTACCACCTCGAAGCCGGGGCCGGCCTCGGGATCCCAATCCCGGGCGGCCAGCACCTCAAGGACGAGGCCCGCCATCCCGTAGACGCCGGCGTCCCCGCTCGACACCACCGCGACCCGCTCGCCGCCCCAGGCCCGGTCGACCGCCAGGCGGGCGCGCTCGACCTCCTGGGTCAACTCGCTCGCCACCGCCCCGCGGAGCGGGACGACCCCCTCCAATTGCGCCAGATACCCCCGGTAGCCGACCACCACGTCGGCCGCCTCGAGGACCGACCGGGCCCGCGGCGCGAGCAGGTCCGGATGTCCCGGCCCCAGACCCACCACGTACAGCTCGCCCGACTTCATGACGCCCCGGGCTCCTCCCGGCCGCGGGCATCCGGCCCGTCCGGGCGGCCCGGGGGGTGCGCCGACGGCCCCGGAGGGTCATAGTGGTGATGGTGGTCGGCGTGAGGATGGCCATGGTCCGGGTGAGCATGACCCTGTTCCGCCTCGTGCCCGTGGCCGTGCGGGTGGGGGTGGCCCTCCTCCCGGGGGCCGTAGCGCGCCTCCGCGAGCGGGCGCATCCAGGCGTCCTGGCCAGCGGTCGACACCCCGGCCACGGCCTCCTCCACCCGCTGGCGCACGACGTCCAGCACCAGGGGATCGAGCCCGAAATAGGGGGTGACCGCGTAGGTCCGGTCGGGCCGCGCCGCCTGGCGCGCGGCCACCGTCGCCACGATGCGCCGGTACAGGCGGCCGGTGAACAGGAAGTAGGGCACCACCACGATCCGGCGTGCCCCGAGCGCCTCGACGCGGTCCAGGCCCTCGGGCAGGCTCGGCCGGGTCAGCCCCACGAAGGCGTTCTCCACCGTGTCGTACCCGTAGTGCTCCCAGACCATGCGCGAGAACTTGTAGAAGTTGCTGTTGGCCACGGGGTCCCGGCTGCCGCGCCCCACCATCAGGAGGGCCGTGTCGGGCGCCGGGCGGCGGGGGTCCTCCCCCACCGCGGCGAGCACCCGTCCGATGACCGCGAGCAGGTTCGGGTGGAAGCCGAGGTGGGGCCCGTAGCGGATGGCGACCGCGGGGTGCCGGGACCGGGCCCGCGCCAGCTCGCGGGGGATGTCGGCCATGGCGTGGCCGGCGTCGAGCAGCAGGACCGGCACGGCAACGATCTCCGTCGCCCCGCCGGCCACCAGCCGGTCGACGCCGTCCTGGATGTCGGGCGCCTGGAATTCGAGAAAGCACCCGGCGAGCCGGTGTGCCGGCAAGGCGGCCCCGATCCGGCGCACCATCCGCCGGAACTCCTCGGCTCCGTCGTCGTCGCGCGTTCCGTGACCGATCAACAGGATCTCGCGCACGTCCTCACCCCTCGCAGGAACTGACGCGGACCGCCCCGTGGGCGACCGCCACGGTCGCCTCCGCGCACCGCCGCTTGGGGACCAGGAGGGGGCCGCCGCCCGCCGCCAGGATCGCCGCGGCCTCACTCACCGACGGGGTCCCCACCAGTCGGTCCACCTCGGCCGACGGCGTCGGTACCGTCACCGTCCGGAGGACCACCGGGTCGAACAGGCGGACGGTCCAGCCGTGGCGGCTCGCCAACACGGCGAGCGCCGTCTCGTCCGCCTTGAGGCTCGCCGACGCCAGCACGCCCACCGCCCGCCACGCCAGGCCGGCCTCCGCGAGGGCCGTCCGCACGAGGCCCTCCACGGCATCCGGCGAGGCGCCACGCACCGTGCCGACGCCCACGACCAGGCAGCGGGGCCGGAGAAGGAGGACGGGGGCCCCGTCGACCGCGGCGTCACGCCGGTGGCTGACCACCACCCACGCGGCGGGTGGACGTGCCGCAGCCCGGGCCGCCGCCAGGGACGGGTAGACCTCGACCGGGCCCGGCAGGCCCTCCACCTCCTGGCCCACGTCCTCGCCGTCGGCGACCATCCCCACGGGCTCCCCGTTGATCCAAGCCGCCGCCACCGCCTTGAAGGCCGCGGGGTCCTCCGCGCGCAACCCGGCCGCCCGTGCCCAGGTCTCCGGATCCGCGAGCCCCAGGCTGTCCGTCCCGGTGGTGACCACCGGCCGGGCGCCCAGGACTGCGGCCACCTCGGCGGCGAGCGCATTGGCGCCCGCCGCGTGCCCGCCCAAGACGCTCACCGCCCAGTGCCCGCCGTCGTCCACCGCGACGACGGCCGGATCGCGCCGTTTGTCGACCAGGTGCGGGGCCCACAACCGCACCACGGCACCGACCGACAGTCCCATCACCACGGCGCGGTAGCCGGCCGCCAGATCGGGGATGAGCCGCCGGGCCGGCCCGCTCCAGGCGACCAACCGGCCAGGTCCGGGCCCCGGGGCGACCTCGCCCGCCCAGGCGGCGGCCACGAAGAAGTCGGCGTCGGGCCAGGCGGCCCAGAGGCGGCTCAGACGGCGCGCGCCGGGTCGGGTGAGGGCCACCAAGGCCCGGGGCCGGGGGCCGCTCACGCGCCGCCCTCCCCGCCGCCCCGGAACAGGTGCCGAAACGTCGGGTCGTAGAGGCGGGAGGCCGGGGCTCCGCCGTCGAGCAGCGCCGGATCCAGCGCCCGCCCCACCAGGATTAAGGCTTGGCGATGCACCCGGGCCGCCCGCACGGTGGCCGCCAACTCCCCGACCGTCGTGCGCAGGATCTGCTCGTCGGGCCAGCCGACCCGGACGGCCACGACGGCCGGCGTGTCGTCCGCCACCCCGGCCTCGCGAAGTTCCCGCACCACCCGGGGCACGAGCGCCGCACTGAGGAAGATGGCCAGCGTGGCCGGATGCCGGGCCACGGCGGCCAACTCCGCGCCGGACGGCAGGGGCGAGGCGCGCCCGGCCGTCCGGGTCAGGATCACGGTCTGGCTGATCCCGGGCACCGTCAGTTCGGCCGGCAGCCGGGCCGCGGCGGCAAACAGGGAGCTGACGCCGGGCACCACCTCGAAGGGAACGCCGGCCCGCCGGAGCGCGACCATCTGTTCCAGAATGGCTCCGTAGACCGAGGGGTCCCCCGAGTGCAACCGCACCACCAGCCGGCCGGCCGACGCCCGGTCCACCATGAGGTCCACGATCTCCCCGAGGTGTCGGTCGCTGCTGCTCACGATCTCCGCGTCCGGCCGGGCTTCCCGGAGGAGGGCCGGATGGACCAGGGAGGCGGCCCAGACGACGACGTCGGCCGCGCGGAGCATCCGCTGGCCCCGGACCGTGATGAGCTCGGGATCACCCGGCCCCGCCCCCACGAACACCACCCGCCCGCTCACGGGGCGCCGACCTCCGCCCGGGACCGCCCCGTCCGGACCACCATGAGCGTCATGTACGGGAGGCGCTCGCCCTTCAGGCGCGCCACCGTGCGCTCGACGCGTTCCGCCGGCCCGCCGACGTGGCTCAGGACGGCCGCCCCGCCCAAAAGCCCCATCTCCTCGAGCAGGTCCAGGACCGGGTCGAGGACCTTGGCCACCTTCAGCAGGACCACCGTGTCGAACTGCTCCAGGACGGCCCGCAGGGCCTCCCGGTCGTCCGTGGCGGGCACGACGGCCAGCCGTTCGTCCCCCCGCCCGAGCGCCCACCCGAGCCGCGCCGCGGCCGCCGCAAAGGACGGGACTCCGGGCACGACCTCGATCGGCGCCTCCGGGCACCGCCGGGACAACCGCTCCCGGAGCGGGACGAAGGTACTGTACAAAAGCGGGTCCCCCTCCGTGACGAAGGCCACGTCCCGTCCGGTGCTAAGCCGCCGGGCCACCTCGTCGGCGATGTGATCCCACGCCGCCTCCAGGGCGGCCGGCTCCCGCGTCATGGGAAAGGCGAGGGGCAGCAGTTCCTGGCGGGCGGGGTCCAGGAACGTCCGGACGATGCGGTACGCGAAGCCTTCCGCCCCTCCGGGCGCCGCCGGGTACGCCACGGTGGGCGCCCGGACCAGCACCCGGAGCGCAGCCAGGGTGAGCCATTCGGGGTCGCCCGGCCCCACGCCCACCCCGTAGAGCCGGCCCGGGACCGGCCGCTCGTCAGGCGTCATGGCGGGCCGCCACCACGAACACCGGATTGTCGGCCACCAGGCGCATCAGCCCCGCCGTCCGGACCCCGCGCGCCACCGCCACCTGGGTGACCTCCGGGGTCCACCCGGCCGCTTCGAGCGTGCGCACCGCCGCCTCAAGGTGCTCGAGCCCCACCACGTTGGCGGCCAGCCGACCGCCGGGCCGGAGGCGGCGGGCCGCCCAGGCCATAATGGCCGCCAGCCGTCCGTTCGACCCGCCGACGAACACCGCGTCGGGGTCCTCCAGCCGTGCGTCCACCTCCTCGGGCGCCCAGCCCTGGACGGCCGTGACCCGACGGCCGAAACGGGCGGCGTTGGCCTGGACCGTGGCGACCGCCTCCGGCCGCCCGTCGACCGCGAAGACCCGCCCCCCGGGCGCCACCAGACCGGCGGCTTCCAGCGCGACCGCCCCGGTGCCGGTCCCGATGTCCCACACGACGTCACCCGGTCGGAGGGCGAGACGCCACAAGCTCACCGCGCGCACCTCCCCCTTGGTGAACAGATTGGGCTGGCCCGGCAACCGTTGGATGGCGGCATCCGGCAGTCCCAGGCGCGGCGGTCCCGCCGGCCCAGGGTCCCGCACGACCGCCACCACTGCGAGGGGGTCCCAGGGGCCGGCCGGCACCTCGCGGGCCGGATGCTCCGTGACGCGCTCGGATGTCGTGCCCAGCCGCTCGCCCACGTAGACCCGGACGTCGCCGAATCCCGCCGCCGTCAGCCGGGCCGCCAGGGCTCCGGGGTGGTTGGCGGGATCCGTCAGGACGGCCACCTTCGGGTGTTCCCGGACCAACTCCACCACGGCGTCCGCGGGGCGACCGTGACAGCTGGCGAAATAGGCGTCGTGCCAACTGAGCCGGATGCGGGCGAACAGCCACTGCACGCTCGAGACGTTCGGCTCGACCGTCATCTCGTCGCGGAAACCAGCGCGGTACAGCACCTCGGCGATGCCGAAGAAGTTCGGATCGCCGCTCGCCAGGACCACCCGATGGGCCGCCCGGTGGGCCGCCACGTGCCGGACGAAGGCGTCGAGCCGGCGGTCGACGACCACGCGTTCCTGGCCGGGTCGAGGCTCGAACAGCTCGAGCAGCCGCCTGCCGCCGTACAACACCTCGGCGGCCTCCACGGCCGCCCGGGCGCGGGCGCCGAGGCTTTCCGGGCCGTCGGCGCCGCAGCCCACCACCCACAAGGGGCCCGGTCGCTCCACGCCGCTCATCGGCCCGTGACGGGCGCCCCCGCCGCCAGGAGCAGGAGGGCGTTGGTCGCAGCGGCCGCGGCGGCGCTGCCGCCGCGGGGACCGACGTTGGTGATGGCGGGGGCGTCCGCCAGCGCCCACAGCCGGGCCTTCGCCTCCCGCGCCCCCACGAAGCCGACCGGCAGGCCCACCACGGCCGCCGGCCGGACGAGCCCGGCCTCCAGGGCGTCCACCAGGGCGTCGAGGGCCGTGGGGGCGTTGCCCACCACGTACACGGCCCCGTCGGGTTCATGACGGACAGCCCGCTCCATCGCCACGCGGGACCGGGTCACGCCCCGGGCCCGGGCCTCTTGCTCCACCCCGGAGGCGTCCAGCCACAGCTTCACCGGGACGGATCCCAACCGGTGGCGCAGGAGCCCCGCCGCGACCATCCGGCTGTCCACCACGATGGGGGCGCCGGCACGGAGAGCCGCCACCGCCTGGTCCACTACCCCGGGCCGGAACCTCAGGCTTTCGCCCAACGCCACGTCCGCCGTTGCGTGGACGACCCGCTCCACCACCGCCCGCTCGCCCGGCCCGGCCGCCGTCCGGCCGAGCCGGGCCCGCACGGCCCGGAAACTTGCCCGGTAGATGGCCTCGGGATCTCCGTCGTGCATGACCCGCCCCCCGGACCGTCCTCCGCCATGGTGATCTGATTATACGGCCCGTCCGCGGGCCTGCGGGGCGCCTCGACGCTGCCGCTATAATGGGACGGAGTCTTAGGGGGCCCGGCCCCCGAGGGGGCGGCGCGTCGTGCGGACCTTGGTCCTGGGCGGGCAGGCGTCGGGTAAGAGCCGGTGGGCGGAAGACCGCGCCCGGCAGGCGGGCCTTCCGGTCACGTACGTGGCCACGGCCCTGGCCGCAGATGCCGAGCTGGCGGCGCGGATCGCCCGCCACCGCGACCGCCGCCCCCCCGACTGGGTGACGGTAGAGGAACCGGCCCGGGCCCTGGAACTGGCGGCGGGGGTGCCCCCCGACCGGCTGGTCCTGCTGGACGGCCTGGGCCTCGCCCTCGCGCTCTACGGCGCGGACGAGGCCCGCTGGTGGCGGGATCTCGAGCGCCTGGCCGCCCGCCCGGGTCCCGCCG
Organism: Actinomycetes bacterium; assembly: GCA_023565505.1. Lineage (GTDB taxonomy): Bacteria > Bacillota > Sulfobacillia > Sulfobacillales > JAIMBI01 > JAIMBI01. The sequence goes on from JAIMBI010000037.1 coordinate 9,425, forward strand.
TGGTGGTCGGGGAACTGGCCGGAGCGGGCGTCGTCCCGGCCGACCCCGCCGTGCGCCGGTTCCTCGACGTGCTCGGCCGGAGCGCGGAGCGCCTCGCCGCCTGGGCCGAGGAAGTGGTGCTGGTCACGGCGGGCCTGCCCCTCTGGTTGAAAGGACGGGCGTCATGAGAGCCCGGGCGCTCATGGTCCTGGGCACCGCGTCCCATGTGGGCAAGAGCCGCCTGGTGACGGCCCTGTGCCGCCTCCTCCGGGACGCGGGGCTGGCCGTCGCTCCCTTCAAGGCCCAGAACATGGCCCTCAACGCCTACGTGACCCGCGAGGGGGGCGAGATGGGCTACGCCCAGGCGGTCCAGGCCTGGGCGGCCGGCCTCGAGCCCACCGTGGACATGAACCCGGTGCTGCTCAAGCCCACCGGGGACCGCCGCTCCCAGCTCATCCTCCGCGGGCGGCCGGCTGGCTTCTACGAGTCCTCCGACTTCGTGGCCGACACCCCTCGGCGTCGAGCGGCGTGGGCGGCCATCACGGAAGCGTACGACCGCCTGGCCGCGCGCTACGAAGTCATCGTGCTGGAGGGGGCGGGTTCCCCCGTCGAACTCAACCTCATGGCCCACGACCTGGCCAACGGCGCCATCGCCCGCCACGCCGGGGCGGCCCTGCTGCTGGCGGCGGACATCGATCGGGGCGGCGTCTTCGCCAGCGTGGTAGGGACCGTCCAGCTGCTGCCGCCGGATCTCCGCCGCCGCTTGGCCGGCGTGATCCTGAACAAGTTCCGCGGCGACCCGGGATTGTTCGACGAAGGCCGGCGCCTGCTCGAACGGCAGGCGGCCACGCCGGTCCTGGGCGTCGTGCCCTACTGGGCGGGGCACCTCCCGGAGGAGGACGGCGTAGCGCTCGAGGGGCTCCGGTCCCGCCCCCGGTCCGGCACGCTCCGCCTCGGGGTCGTGCGCTGGCCGCACGTCGCCAACTTCACCGACTTCGACCCGTTCTTCTGGGAGCCGGGCGTGACGGTCGAGTTCCTGGGCCCTCCGCCCTGGCCCGCGGATCTGGCCGCCCTGATCCTCCCGGGGACCAAGAACACCCCGGACGATCTCGCCTGGGCCTGGGAGACGGGGACGGCCAGTGCCGTCCGGCGGTGGGCCGTAGCCGGCCGTCCGGTCGTCGGCATCTGCGGCGGCCTGCAGATGTTGGGCCAGGCCGTGGCCGATCCGGGGCACACCGAGTCCGCGCGGTGGGAAACGGTGCCCGGCCTGGACCTCCTGCCGCTCAGCACGGTCCTGACGCCGACCAAGACGACGGTCCGGGCCCGGGGGATCTGTCGCCTGCCCGGCTTGGAGGGGCTGTCTGTCGCGGGTTACGAGCTCCACGCCGGTCAAAGCCGGCTGGAGGGGCCGCCGGCCTTCGTCCTCGACGACCCCGCGCGGCCCGACGGCACTTGGCGGGCCCAGGTGTGGGGGACCTACCTGCACGGCTGTTTCGACGCCCCCGCGTTCCGCCGGGCCTGGCTCCGCCGGCTCGGGTGGCGTCCCGACGGCCCGGCCGCCACGGTCGAGGAAGCCATCCGGGAGTGGGCGGAGGTGGTACGCCGTCATGTGGCCTTCGACCGCATCCTGGAGCTGGTGGCATCCTGAACCCGCGCTCTGGGTCCTGGCCGCCTGGGGCCTGGATGCGCTGGTCGGGGAGCCGTGCGGTCCCGTCCACCCCGTCCGTGCCGTCGCCGCCGGGGCCTTCACCCTGGAAGGGGTCGTCCGACGGTTCGCGCGTTCTCCGCGGGCGCTCCGCTTCGGGGGCGTGGCCACGGTGATCGCGGTCGTGGCCGGCACCTACGCGGCCACCCTCGCCGTCGTCGCGCTGGCGGACCGGCTGAGTCCGGTCGCGGGCCACCTGACGGCCCTCCTCCTCATGGCCACGGGGCTGGCCGGGCGGGATCTCGCCGACGCCGCCGGCCGCGTGCGGGCAGCCCTGGACGCCGCTGATCTCGTCACGGCGCGGCGGCGGGTGGCGGAACTGGTGTCCCGCGACACCGCGGCGCTGCCGGTCCCCGAGGTGGTGCGGGCCGCGGTGGAGTCCGTGGCGGAAAACACGTGCGATGCCGTCGTGGCCCCGTTCCTGTGGGGACTGGTCGGCGGCGCCCCCCTGCTGTGGGCGTACAAGGCGGTCAACACCCTGGATTCGCTGTTCGGCTACCGCACGCCCCGCTATCGCGAGTTCGGCTGGTTCGCGGCCCGTCTCGACGACGCGGCCAACTGGCTGCCGGCCCGCCTGGCCGCCCTGGCGCTGGTGGTCGCCGCCTGCCCCGAAGGACGGACCCGGGCGGCTTGGGCCGTCTGGCGTCGGGACGCCCGCGCCCACGCCAGCCCCAACGCCGGCCAGACCGAGGCCGCCATGGCGGGCGCACTGGGTGTCCGGCTCGGAGGCCCGACCCCCTATCACGGGGTCGTCGTACCCCGCCCGACGCTGGGCGACGCCGAGGTCGCCTTGACGCCGGCGACCATCCCCGCCGCCGTCCGGCTCCTGAGGCGTGCCGCGACGCTGGTGGCCGTGGTCGGAACGGCGGTGGCCGGAGCCCTCGGGGGGCGATGGTGGTGAAGGGCTGGTGGGGGGCCGTCGCGTTCCTCACCCGCTGGCCGGTCGCCAACGCCTCGCTCGAAGGCATGCTGTGGTTCTTCGCCCCCGTGGGGCTCGTCTACGGCGGTTTGGCCTACGCCGTCAGCCTGCTCAAGGCGTGGCTGCCCACCGGGGCGGTGGCCCTCCTCGTAGTGAGCGTCCAGGTCTGGGTCTCCGGGTTCCTCCATCTCGACGGCTGGGCGGACGTGTGGGACGCCTGGGCGGCGCCGGTCGAGCGGCGGGACGCCGCCCTCCGCAGTTCGGACATCGGCGCCGCCGGGGCCGCCGCCCTGGTGGTGGCCGTGGCCGCGCTCCTCGTCGGCACGGCGACCGCCCTGAAGACGGCGCCCTGGGCGGTGTGGCTCGCCCCCGTCGCCGGCCGCGTGGCGATGGCCGGGGTCGTGGACCTGGGGCCGGTCCGCCCTGACTCCCGGCTACTACAGCGGGTCCGTCGGACTTCCCCGCGCGGAGCCAGCCTGGTGGGCGCCGGGATCCTGGCGGCGGCAGCGGTCGTCCTCGGCGGCGGTCGGGCCCTGGCGGATGCGGGGGTGGCGCTGGCGCTGACGGGTGGCTTCGTGGCCTGGGCCGTCCGCTGGCTCGGGGGCGCCAACGGCGACGTGGCCGGGGCCGCCGGGGTCCTGGCGGAAATGCTCGTGCTCTGGGGAGGGATGCTGCGATGAGGGGCGTCGAGGAGCACGGCGGCGACTGGCCTCGCCTGGTGGCGGCCGGCTGGGATCCCGACCGTATCCTGGACCTCTCGGCCAGTGTCAACCGCTACGGGCCCGGCCCGGCCGTCGAATCCGCCTGGCCGGCCCTGGTGCGGACGTTGGGCCGCTATCCGGACCGTGCCGCCGGCCGGCTCCGCGACGCCTTGGCCCGCCACCTGGCGGTGCCGCCCGCCGCCGTGTTGCCCGTTGCCGGGGCCACGGCGGCCCTGGACCTCCTGGTCGCCGGTCACCCGGGGTGGCCGGTGTTCGCCCCTCCCCCCGGTTTCGGCGAGTACGCGGGGGCCGCGCGGCGCGGGCGGTCCGCCTTCACGTGGACGGACGCCCCGCCCGACCGGCCGGGCATCGCCTTCCTGGCCAACCCCCAAAGTCCCACCGGTACCCTGCTCCCGGGGGCCACACTCGACGCGTGGCGCGAGTGGGCCCGCCGAACCGGCGGCGTCCTGGCTGTGGACGAGTCGTTCCTCGAGTTCCTGCCGGACTGGGCGTCCCGGACGCTGGCGGCCGAGGCGGCCACCGGCGCGCTGTACGTGGTGGGATCGCTCACCAAGTTCTACGGCCTCGCGGCGCTCCGCGTGGGGTACGTGGTGGGCCGTCCGGATCGCGTCGCGGCCCTCGCCGAGCTGGTCCCCCCATGGTCGCTCGGCGGCGTCGCCGAAGCGGCGGCGGTGGCCGCCCTCGGAGACCAGGCGTTCTTTGCCGAGACGCGGACGAGGATCCGCGCCGACTGGCAGGCGCTGCGCGCCGCGCTCGCGGTCCGGGGCGGCACGTTCTGGCCCGACGCGGTCCCGCTCAACTTCCTGCTGGTGCGGCTTCCGGAACCCCCAGCGGCCGTGGCCGCCCGGTTGGCCCGGCGGGGCATCCTCGTCCGGACCACGGACAGCTTCTTCGGCCCCGCCAGTCCTTGGATCCGCATCGCTGTCCCGCGTCCCGACGAGCTGGGCCGTCTCACCGAGGCGCTAGACCACCCGTCGTGAGGCGGCGGCCCGGGCCAGCCACGCCCGGACGCCTTCGGGGTTGGACGGGAAGTAGAGGTGCACGTAGCCGGCCGAAATCCACGGGGCGGCGAACCCGTCGGGCGTGTCCCCCGCGATCCAGGCCGGCGGGGCGGGGTCGCGGCGCACCACCCGGGAGTAGTGGAACTCATGGCCCCGGAACGGGGCCCCCGGCGGGAAGACCCCGGTCGGGCCGGCCCGGACGCTTCGATAGCCGAGAGCCTGCACCCGCGGCGCCATCGCGATGTCCACCGGGATGACGCCCACCATCGGGTAGACCCGGCCGTCGGCCGTCGTCAAGCGGCGAGCGAGGTACATCATCCCCCCGCACTCGGCCAGCGTGAGGGGCCGGCGGGCCATCAGCGCCCCCCGGTATTGCGGCGCCGTCTCCGCCAAGCGTCGGGCGTGCACCTCGGGAAACCCGCCCCCCCAGTAGAGGGCCTCGGCGTCCGGGAGCGGATCCCCGGCGAGCGGGCTGAACCGGACCAACTGGGCGCCGAGGCCCTCCAGCAACCCCAGGTTCTCGCGGTAGTAGAAGAGAAACGCGGGGTCCTCGGCCACCGCGACCCGCACCGGTCGCTCCAGCGGGGCAACCCCGGGCGGCCCCGCGGGCACCGGGAGGGTCGGGGCCGACGCGGCCAGGCGGAGGACGGCCGGCACGTCGACCCCCTGCTCCACCCACCGGGCCAATCGCTCCGCCCAGCCGGGATCCGCGGGCGCTTCGGCCGGCGGGACCAATCCCAGGTGGCGGTCCGGCCAGTGGATGTCGGCCGTGCGCGGCAGCCAACCCAGGAACGGCACGCGGGCCGCCTCGGCGGCGCGGCGGAGCCGCTCGGCATGGGTGGCGCTCCCGACCTGGTTGGCGATGACCCCGCCGATCCGGATGTCCCGCCGCCAGGTGGCGAAACCGTGGAGCAGCGCCGCCAGGCTCTGCCCCATGCCGCGGGCGTCCACCACCAGCAGCACGGGGGCCCCGAGCACCCGGGCGACGTGGGCGGTGCTCGCCCGCGCGGCGTCCGGACCACGCCCGTCGAACAGGCCCATCACGCCTTCGACCAGGGCCACGTCGGCGTCCCCTGCCGCCTCGGCGAACACCCAGCGGGCCCACCGGGCCGACCCCATCCACAGGTCGAGATTGCGGGCCGGGCGGCCGGTCGCCCAACTCTGCACGGCGGGGTCGAGGAAGTCCGGCCCCGCCTTGAAGGGCTGCACCACCAGCCCCCGCGCCGCCAGGGCGGCCGCCAGCCCGGCGGTGACCGTCGTCTTGCCCGACCCGCTCGCCGGCGCCGCAATCACCAGGCGCGGGACGCGCGCTGCCGTCCGCGTCATGACGGCCTGTCCTGTGCCCTACCCCTCGAAGAAGCGGCGGGGATTGTCCACCATGATCCGGGTCAGGACCTCCTCCGGGATGCCCGCCTCCCGCAGGCGCGGCAGGACCCGCCGGGTGATGAACAGGTAGCCGTCCGGATTCCGCCGCCGGGTGATCTGCCGGTCCGGGCTGGCGTGACCGCCCACAACCTGCCAGTCGTGGGCGAGGATGATGCGGTCGGCCCACCCGGCCTCGATGAGCCGTCGCACGGTTTCGGTCCGTTCCTCCCATCCCGGCCCGATTCGGCCCGGGAAACGGTCCATGCCCAGGTAGCACCCCCGCCGGGCCAGTCCGACGAGATAGTCGAGATCGGTGGTGTCGTTGCTGTGGCCGATGATGACGTGGGACAGGTCGAGCCCTTCGTCCTCGAAGATGGCGACCTGCTGCTCCCCCACCCGCCCGGGCGCGTAGCTGTGGGTGGCGATCCGGGTGCCCGTGGCCTTGGCGGCGCGGGCCGCCGCGCGCAGCACGATCTCCCCCGCCGGGGTCACCCCCTCGGCGTCGTTGGCCACCTTGATGATCCCGGCCTTGATGCCGGTGTTCTCGATGCCCACCTCGATCTCCCGTATGAACAGGGCGGCCACCTCGTCGGGGGTCCGTTCCCAGAAGGCGCGGGGGATGTCCCGCCAGGCCCCCGTGGCCGCGATGATGGTGACGCCGCTCTCCCGCGCGACCTGGGCCAGGAACCGGATGTTGCGGCCGAGGTCCATCGTGGTCAGGTCGACGATGGTCCGTACGCCGCCCCGGCGCGCCTCCTCCAGCGCCGCCACCGCCAAAGCGGGGAGGTCTTCCACGCCGCCCAGGATCTCGGGATAGGTCTCCCAGATCCCGGCCGATCCGGTCACCACGTGTTCGTGCATCAAGGTAAACCCGAGATCCGCCGTCGACACCGGCCCCAGGACGCTATTGACCGTCGTCGCCACCCCAACATCCCCTCCCGCGTGGACGTCGTCCCTGTCAGGACCCCTTACCGAAGCAATACGGTCCCTTCGACCCGAGTTCCTGCTCCCGGTCGAGCAGGGCTCCGCCCCCGGCACCGAGAATGCTAGACCCAGCGACGTCCGCGCCCGAGCGGGGCGGGCACGACGGAGGGATGACGATGCCGATTCTGGAGAGCGGCTTCACGTTCACCAGTCCCACCATGGTCAAGGTCCACCAGGAGCTTCGCGGGGCCACGCTCTCGCGCAACGAGATCCGCGCCGCCCTGGCGCGTGAGTGGGAGCGTCCCGAGGTGGCCGGTCGCATCCGGCCGGGCATGCGGATCGCCCTGGGGGTCGGGAGCCGGGGGATCAGCAATCTGGCGCTGGTGGTGCACACCACCATCGAGATCTTGAAGGCCCGCGGGGCCAACCCCTTCATCGTCCCCGCCATGGGCAGCCACGGCGGCGGGACGTCCGAGGGTCAGCGGGAGGTCCTGGCGGCGTACGGGATCACCGAGGCGTCGATGGGCGTGCCCATCGACGACCGCATGGACACCGTGGAGCTGGGCGAGGTCGACGGGCTTCCGGTCCACTTCAGCCGTGCGGCGATGGAGGCCGACCTCATCGTCCCCGTCTGCCGGGTCAAGCCGCACACCGACTTCAAGGCGACCATCGAGAGCGGTTACTGCAAGATGCTGGTCATCGGGTTCGGCAAGCACCGGGGCGCCTCGACCGTCCACCGGCTCGGCATGCAGAACTTCGGCACGGTTATCCCCAAGGTGGCGACGTTCATCCGCGATCACGCCCCCGTCGGACCGGGCGTGGCCCTCGTGGAGAACGGGCACGACGAGACGGCTTTGGTGGAGATCATCACGCCCGAGCGGATGCTGGACGACGAGGCGCGGCTGTTGGCGCTGGCCAAGTCCTATCTGCCGACCATCGGCATCGACCCCATCGACGTCCTCATCGTGGACCGCATCGGCAAGAACATCAGCGGGGCCGGCATGGATCCCAACGTGACCGGCCGTTCCGGCACGCCGGCCGAGTTTCCCGACACGCCGACGATCGGCCGCATCGTGGTGTTGGGACTGACCGAGGAGACCCACGGCAACGCCACGGGCATCGGCCTGGCGGACATCATCACCCGCCGCTGTTATGAGCAGATCGACTGGCCGGTGACCTACACCAACGTGGTCACGGCGGGATCCTTCGAGGCGGCCAAGATCCCGATGGTCCTGGACACCGACCAGGCCGCCCTCGCGGTGGCGCTGAAGGCGGCGTTGCCCGTGGACCCCGAGCAGGCGCGCGTGGTCCGCATCCCGGATACGCTGCATCTCGAGACGCTGTGGGTGTCGCGCCCGGTGGCGGACGAGCTCCGCAGCAATCCCCGCTTCACGGTGACCGGCGAAACGCGGACCCTCTCCTTCGACGCCGCGGGCAACCTGACGTGGTAGGCCCTCCGCGGGGAGCGTCCCGGGACGCTTCCCGCGGGCCGTCCCGCCGCCGGGCCGGGATCCGGGGGTCACCCCGTGTGCGGAGGATGCCGGAGTGGGGGGACGAAGCCCCGCTGGACATCCTGTGCGGCGCCCAGTGGAAAGAGCCCCCCTCCGCGGCACCTCGGTCAGCTGGGAAGGCCGTAGTCCCGGGAAGCCCCGGGGGCAACCCCCTTCAAAGGGCCTGGGCTCGGCATCTCGCGGACGGCGAGGGGCCGTCAGGCCGGGCTGTCCCCCGCTCCGGCGGGCTCCGCGGGGCCGGCGAGCGGTTCCGCTACAACGTACACGCCGGACGGAGCACCGAGTGCCGCCACCGTCCGCTCGGCGGCCTCGCGCACCGAGATCCGCGGAGGTTCGGGCATCTCGGCCTCGTAGTAGGTGCCGGGGCCGTAGAACCGGCCGTAGCGGAGCACCACGCCCCCGACCTCCAGGACCATCCGTTCGAGGTCGGCCACCGCCGCGCCGCTGTCTCCGGGCAGGGTCCACGCCACGCTCTGGGCGAGGATCCGGACGGATCCCGCGGCGCGGGCCGCCGCCAACAGGTTGGCCGTGCCTTCCCGCCGGATGCGGTTGTTCGCGGCGGCCCATTCGGGCAGGCGCCGGACATCGTCGGGCAAGCTCGTCAGCTGGTGCACCACCGTGTCGGGGCGGAAGCCGACGACCGTCGCGACCAGCCAGTCGACGTCGAAGACGTCGCCCACCGCCGGCTCCGCCCCCATGGCCCGAAGCATCCCGGCCTTCCCCGCCGACCTGGTCAGGGCCAGGACCGTATGGCCCGCCGCGACCAGGAGGGGGACCAGCTCCCGGCCGATCACCCCGCCGGCACCGGCGACGACAATGCGCATGTCAGCTCCCTCCCACCCGGTCCGCCCGGGACGCGTACGCACGCCGTCCCCAGCGGTCCGGACCCCCCCTTCACGGCCGCGGCAGGGCGGCAATGACGGCCGCCGTGCAGGCCGCCGTCGACGCCCGGCCCCCCAGGTCCGCGGTCCGGTTCGCCGGGTCGGCCAAGGCCCGGCCGACCGCGTCGTGGATGGCCCGCGCCGCCTCGGCCAGTTCCGGCGCCCCTTTCCGCGGCGCCAGCCACTCCAGGAGCATGGCCCCCGACAGGATGGTCGCCACCGGATTCGCCACCCCTTTGCCCGCCAGAGTGGGCGCCGACCCGTGCGCCGGCTGGAACACCGCATGCCGCTCGCCGATGTCCCCCGACGGGGCCAAACCGAGACTGCCCACCAGCGCGCCCGCCAGGTCCGACACGATGTCCCCGAACATGTTCTCCGCCACCGCCACGTGCACCGTCTCCGGCGCCAGCGCCAGCTGGGCCACAAACGCGTCGACGTACTGGTGGTCCGCCCCCACACGCCCCGCGTAGCGGGCCGCGACCTGGTCGAACCGCCGCCGGAAGAACGCGTAGCTCCGCAGCACGTTCGCCTTGTCGACGCAGGTCACCTTCGGCTGGCCGGCCGCCGGAGGGTGCGCCGCCGCCCACTCGAACGCCCACGTGACGATCCGGTCCACCCCGGCCGCCGTCAGCACCAACGTGTCGGTGGCCACCGTCCCCCGCAGCACCGTGCCCCCGCCCCGCGAGGCATACAGCCCCTCGGTGTTCTCCCGCACGATGGTCAGCGCCCAGGGCGCCGACCGCGCGAGCGGCCCCGGCACCCCCGCCCACCGCTCCACCGGGCGCACCCCGGCGTACAGGTCCAGGTCGAACCGCAGCCGAAACTGCAGGTCCGGCCCCGCCTCCGTCCCGTCCGGCTTGAGCACGTCGGGAAGCCCCAACGCGCCCAGCAGGACCGCATCGGCGGCCCGGCAGAGTTCGACGTCCGGCTCCGTGTAGACCACGCCCGTGCGGGCGTAGCGCGCCGCCCCCGCCTCCACCGGCTCGACCGCCAGGGCAAAGCCGAAGCGCTCGCCGGCCGCCCGCAGCACAGCGAGCGTCGCGTCCACCACCTCCGTCCCGATCCCGTCGCCCGGCAGACTCACCAACTGGATCGTCGTCACGCCCGTCCCCCCGCTTCCGCTCCGTTCGGCTCCCCGCCGTCCACCGGATCCCCATAGAGCCGGAACACGACGGCCATACCAGCGGGGGCCGTTGACCGTCCACCGATTACGATAGACGCTCCGCGGTACACGGTCGACATGACGAGGGCCTGGCACGGGTGCGGCCGGACAGCCGCGGAGAGCCTGATGAGCTGCCGGTCGTTCACCTTAAGACGCCCCGCTGCCTGCCCGACCTCTAGGCCTTCCACCGCGACGACCCGCCCGGGGGCTCCATCCGCCTGTTCCAGGCGCAAGGGTAGGATGACGAGCAACGGACCCGGCCGGCTCAAGCTCCACAGGTTGGTGAGATCCTCCAAACGACCGACTGCTGGAGCAGAGCGCCATGCAGCCGGGGGTGGTCAAGCTCGACCCCGGCAGCCGGACGACCGGTGTGGCAGTGGTGCGGCCAGAGACGACGCTGCACGCGACGGAATCGTCATGGCTCGATCTCGACCTGGGACGACCGAGCTGCCGCGCGCGGGCCGCTCATCGAGGCTCCAGAGCATCGCCCGGACGCTGAGCGCGAGCGCGCTGTCATAAAGTGCCACCTGATGGTGGCACGCTAGGTCTAAGCAGGTCGCCGGGACCACGACCGGACCTCAACGCCAAAGCCCTGCAAAGAGCGGCCAAATGCCGGGCACGACAAACCGCTTGACGGTACGCATCGCATTGGTCCTCCAAGCTCGTCCTCAAAGCCGCACGACAAGGCTACCGACGCATCCAGCACGACCATCCATACCGCTCCGGTTCGCTCGCACTCCCCTTGACCTCTTGATCCTTGCTCCTTACACTTTGTGTAAGGAGGACTCAATATGGCCATTGTCACCAGCAAAGGGCAGATCACGCTGCCCAAGGCGGTGCGGGAAGCGCTCGGCCTCACAACCGGTTCCGTCGTCGAATTCACGATCGAAGAGGGGCGGGTCGTCTTGCGCAAAGCCGTCCCCGTGGATGCCTTCCGGCGCTGGCGTGGCGTGCTCCGCACAACCGCGACGGGTGGGACGGACCAACTCCTGGAGGAATTGCGCGGGCCGTGAAAACCGCCATCGATACCAATGTCCTCCTGGACCTGTTGACCGCCGACCCCACATTCGCCGACGCCTCGGAGCGGGCGCTGAGAGCCGTGCTCCGCGACGGCCCGGCCATCATCTGCCCGGTCGTCGCGGCCGAACTCGCAGCCGCTTTCGAGGACCCAGCCGCCGCCGACCAGTTCTTGAAGGACCTGAATATCACGGTGGAGGCGATGGCGATCGCGGCCTGGCATGATGCCGGACGAGCGTGGCGGCAAGCCGTGCGTCGGCGGGGTCCCGGGCTGCAATGTCCCCGCTGCGGCACCCCGGTGCTCTGCCAGTGCGTGCAATGCGGGGAGCCCATTCGGGTGCGCCAGCACGTCGTGTCCGACTTCCTGATCGGGGCCCATGCGCTGCACCAAGCCGATCAGCTATTAACGCGGGATCGCGGCTACTATCGCACCTACTTTCCCGATCTGCGGGTGCTCGATCCCGCTCAACTCAAATGAGACGCCAGGGGTCTCACTGGTAGACGGCTATCTAATTCCACCACCTGACTCCCCAGATGGCCATCGGAATTCCACCGCCCCGCGGCCATCGAATTCCCCCGCCCGCGTGGGGTAACCCGACTCCGACGCCACAAACCCGATTCCGGGTCCCCTGGGGGACTCGGAAAGGAGGACCTTGTGGCACGAAGGGAGTTCGGGATGCACGAGCTCATCGAAATCTGGACCCCTTGGCATGTGCGGGCGACAGGGTGCGCGCGACGGCGCGCCATCTCGGCGTGGACCGGCACACGCGGCGGAAGTCCATCATCCGGGGGGCCGAGGCTGCCGGGTTTCAGCCCGGCCAACCCGGTGTCAGCCGGGCGGACGGGGTCACCCTGTATGGGCCGCATTGCCCGGACGGGATTCCCACCCCCCCGACCGCAACCCGTCCGCCAACAGGTAGCAGCACACGCCGACCGGATCCGGATGGGGCTGGCGACCAATATGGTGACCCCCATTTCGCGCCGCTGGGCCCATACAACCAGCCGAGCAACGCCGGGTCGAGGCCGCCGCGCGGTCCGAAGGCCCGCCCGCTCGCGCGGCCCATGGTGGTCCCCTGCCCTTACGGCCGCGGCAGGGCGGCAATGACGGCCGCCGTGCAGGCCGCCGTCGACGCCCGGCCCCCCAGGTCCGCGGTCCGGTTCGCCGGGTCGGCCAAGGCCCGGCCGACCGCGTCGTGGATGGCCCGCGCCGCCTCGGCCAGTTCCGGCGCCCCTTTCCGCGGCGCCAGCCACTCCAGGAGCATGGCCCCCGACAGGATGGTCGCCACCGGATTCGCCACCCCTTTGCCCGCCAGAGTGGGCGCCGACCCGTGCGCCGGCTGGAACACCGCATGCCGCTCGCCGATGTCCCCCGACGGGGCCAAACCGAGACTGCCCACCAGCGCGCCCGCCAGGTCCGACACGATGTCCCCGAACATGTTCTCCGCCACCGCCACGTGCACCGTCTCCGGCGCCAGCGCCAGCTGGGCCACAAACGCGTCGACGTACTGGTGGTCCGCCCCCACACGCCCCGCGTAGCGGGCCGCGACCTGGTCGAACCGCCGCCGGAAGAACGCGTAGCTCCGCAGCACGTTCGCCTTGTCGACGCAGGTCACCTTCGGCTGGCCGGCCGCCGGAGGGTGCGCCGCCGCCCACTCGAACGCCCACGTGACGATCCGGTCCACCCCGGCCGCCGTCAGCACCAACGTGTCGGTGGCCACCGTCCCCCGCAGCACCGTGCCCCCGCCCCGCGAGGCATACAGCCCCTCGGTGTTCTCCCGCACGATGGTCAGCGCCCAGGGCGCCGACCGCGCGAGCGGCCCCGGCACCCCCGCCCACCGCTCCACCGGGCGCACCCCGGCGTACAGGTCCAGGTCGAACCGCAGCCGAAACTGCAGGTCCGGCCCCGCCTCCGTCCCGTCCGGCTTGAGCACGTCGGGAAGCCCCAACGCGCCCAGCAGGACCGCATCGGCGGCCCGGCAGAGTTCGACGTCCGGCTCCGTGTAGACCACGCCCGTGCGGGCGTAGCGCGCCGCCCCCGCCTCCACCGGCTCGACCGCCAGGGCAAAGCCGAAGCGCTCGCCGGCCGCCCGCAGCACAGCGAGCGTCGCGTCCACCACCTCCGTCCCGATCCCGTCGCCCGGCAGACTCACCAACTGGATCGTCGTCACGCCCGTCCCCCCGCTTCCGCTCCGTTCGGCTCCCCGCCGTCCACCGGATCCCCATAGAGCCGGAACACGACGGCCATCGTCTCCAGGTACGCCCGCCCCTCGAGGGGACTGGGGCGCCCCGTCTCGAGAGCCGTCGCCAGATGGCGCACCGTCGCGGCGACGCTGTCGCCCCGGTACCCCCGGCGCTCCGGCTGCGCCGACCGGAGGCACCGCGCGGGCGCCCCGAGGGGTTTGAGCCACACCGCCCCGTCGGCCGTCACGTCCAGGCGCCCCGCCGTCCCCTCAATCGTGGCCGTCCCGAACGCCGGATTGGGGTCCGCCGCCTCGCCCCACCGGTTGCCGTCCAGCACGACGACCACGTCCTGCTCCGTCTCCAACAGCGCCACGCCCAGGTCCTCGCCCGCGATGTCGGGTCGGAGCCGCCGGGCCACCGCGTGCGCCCGGCGCACCCGGCCGAACAAGGCCCGCGTCAGGTCGACGTAGTGCACCCCGGTCTCGTAGAAGAAGAACCGGGGCATGTCCCGGAAATACGGCTGGGCCGGATAGGGGGCGGCACCCCGCCCGTCGCCGGGCCGGACCCGGAAGTGGGCGTAGTACGGCCGTCCCAC
>JAIMBI010000049.1 GCA_023565505.1 Actinomycetes bacterium
CCGCCCAGGCGCAGCTCGACCAAGCGGCCAACGCCGTGGCACAGGCCCAGAACGGCGTCACCCAGGCGCAGGCCCAGCTCGCCCAGACCGAGGCGCCCCCGGATCCCGCGAGTATCGCCCAGGCGCAGGCGCAGGTCCAACAGGCACAAGCGGCGCTCAAGGCGGCCCAGGCGAGCGAGGCCAACACCGTGCTCACGGCGCCCATCAGCGGGGTGGTGGTGGCGACCAACGGGACGGTGGGCCAGCAGGTCGCGCCCGGCACCGCCGTGGTGACCCTCGACGACACCGTCAAGGGAGACCTGCAGATCAATCTGGAAGTGCCGGAGGCCGACATCGGGTCGGTGCACGCGGGGGAGGCGGTCAACGTGACCGTGCCGGCCTATCCCACCACGACGTTCCACGGGACGGTGACCCAGGTCTACCCCACGCCCCAGGTGGTCAACAACGTCAACGAGTACACGGTGCTGGCGACGGTGCATGACCCGAGTGGGCGGCTCACGCCCGGCATGACGGCCAACGTGACCATCGTGACGGCCACGGCCACCCACGTGCTCACCGTGCCGCCGGTGGCGCTGCACACGTTCGGGGCGGTCGAGGGCGTGTACGTCAAGGGCACGCCGGGCCAGGCGCCGCGACGGCCGGCGGTCGGGAACGGCACCGGGCGCCGCTTCGGCCGCCCCGGCGGCCCGGGCAGCGGGACCGGGGGCTTCGCCGGCGGGTTCCGGGCGGCGGGGCTCCCGGCGGGGGTGTACTTCCAGCCGGTGACCGTGGGGCTCTTCGGCACGGACGCGGTGCAGATCACCCGGGGGCTGTCGGCGGGGCAGCAGATCGTGCTGGTCCTGCCGGGGACGACCGGGACGCCGACGCCGACGGGGACGACCGGATCGGCGGGCCGACCCGGGGGCGGCGGGTTCGGCTTCGGCGGGGGCCTCGCCGGCCGGGCGCTCCGGGGCGGCGGCTAGGAGGCGGGCCATGGCGGATCCGCTCATCGTGATGCAGGGCATCCAGAAGGCCTTCCCCCTCGGTGACCAGGTGTACGTGGCCCTCCGGGGGGTGGACCTGGTTGTGGAACCCGGCGAATACGTGGCCATCATGGGGCCGTCGGGGTCGGGCAAGTCGACCCTCATGAGCCTCATCGGGTGCCTGGACCGGCCGACGGCGGGGACCTACCAGCTCGCCGGGACGCGGGTCGACGCGCTGGACGACGACCAGCTGGCCGGGGTGCGGAACCAGACCATCGGGTTCGTGTTCCAGAACTTCTTCCTGCTGCCGAACGTGCCGGCGGTGGAGAACGTGGAACTGCCGCTCCTGTACACGGGGGTGCCGCCGGCCGAGCGCCGGCGGCGCGCCCGGGAAGCCCTCGAGCAGATGGGGCTCGCGCACGTGATGGACCACGCGCCGCACCAGCTGTCCGGGGGGCAGCAGCAGCGGGTGGCCATCGCTCGGGCCATCGTCAACCGGCCGCCGCTGATTTTAGCCGACGAGCCCACGGGGGCGCTGGACACCAAGACGAGCGAGGAGATCCTGCGGCTGTTCGAGCAGCTGAACGACGCGGGGCACACGATCGTGATGGTGACGCACGAGCCGGACGTGGCGGCGCACGCGAAGCGCTTGGTCCGGCTGCGCGACGGCCTGGTGGAGGCGGACCAGGCGATCGCGGGCCGGCGGGTCCTGGGCCAGGAGGCGGTGCCGGATGCCGTTCACTGAGGCGCTCGGGGTGGCGCTCCGGAGTCTCGGGCGCAACCGGCTCCGGGCGGTGCTGACCATGCTGGGGATCATCATCGGGGTGGCGGCGGTGATCCTGCTGACGGCGGTGGGACGGGGCGCGACCGACGAGATCACGAACCAGATCACGGCGCTCGGGGCGAACACGCTCACGGTGCTGTCGGGGTCGGCGACGGTGGGCGGGGTGCGGCTCGGGGAGGGCGCGGTGCAGACGCTCACCCTGGCCGACGCCCAGGCCATCGCCCAGCAGGATCCCGCCGTGGCGCAAGTCGCGCCAGTCAGTACCCGCTCAGTACAGGTGGTGTGGGGGCCGAACAACTGGACCACGACGGTGCAGGCGACGACGGCGACCTACCCGCTCATTCACCCCACGCCGCTCGCCGCCGGGCGGTGGTTCACGGACCAGGAGGTGACGCGGAGCGCCAACGTCGCCGTGCTGGGTCCCACCGTGGTGCAGCAGCTGTTCCCGCCGACGGCGGGGGTCGACCCGCTGGGGCAGATCATCGACATCAACGGGGTGCCGTTCCAGGTCATCGGCATCACGCAGAGCCAGGGGACGAACGGGCTGTTGAACCAGGACGACCGGGTCATCGTGCCGATCACCACGTACATGGCGACGCTGTCGGGGTCGCCCTACATCGGGTCGATCCAGGTGGCGGCCGTCTCGGCGCAGGCGATGGACCTGGCGCAGGCGGAGATCGAGGCGACGCTGCGGGCGACGCATCATCTGGCGCCGGGGCAGCCCGACGACTTCAACATCTTCAACCAGGCGACGATCCTGAGCACGCTGTCGAACGTGACGGGGATCCTGACCACGATGCTGGCGGGGGTGGCGGGCATCTCGCTCATCGTGGGGGGCATCGGGATCACGAACATCATGCTGGTGTCGGTGACGGAGCGGACGCGGGAGATCGGGATCCGGAAGGCGGTGGGGGCGACCCGGGCGGCGATTCTGCAGCAGTTTCTGGTGGAGGCGACGACGCTGTCGGTGCTGGGGGGCCTCATCGGGGTGGCGTTGGGCGTGGGGGTGGCGGCGATCGGGGGCCTCGTGCTGCACCTGTCCGGCCTCATTTCGGTGCCGGCGGTGCTCATCTCG
>JAIMBI010000011.1 GCA_023565505.1 Actinomycetes bacterium
GATCAGCTCGGCCTGCGTGCCTGCCCCTGCGGTGATCTGCTGCATCATGCGCCTCCGTAGCTGAGCGGGCAGCGGCCAGCTATGCGCTGGTGCCCCTGACCGCGCCGGGTTAGCGCTATGGTAGCACGCCGGTGCAGCCGGCACCAGAGGACACGGCCGGCGCGCTAGCCGGGGAGCTCGTACTCCAGCACGAGGGGTCCGGCAGCGATGACCAGACGGCGTGCTTGCTCGTCCACATAGAGCGCAGCCATGCCGGTCAGGACGGTGTCTCCCGCAGGCGCAAGGAGCTGGCGTTCGAACGCGCCATTTTTGTCGTATTGCAGAATGCGTCCGCGCTCAGGCTCGGCCAGATAGAGCGCCCGACTCTCCGGCGACGTAAAGAGGATGGTTGCCCGGACCAGCGCCGGGAGCGCTGCGCCGAGCGCGAACGGCTGCTGCCGTCCACCGCGGAAGCGCAGCACCTGCTGGCCACCGACCAGCACCCAGATGTCGCCATCGATAGCCATGCCCGTCGCTGCGGCCAGGTCGATCGACTGCCCGGTGGCGATGTAGGGCTGGGGCGCTGCGTCGAACCCGCCGCCGGCGGGCAGGTAGCGTAGGATCTGGCCCTGGTCGGGATCGAGGACATACAGGTTGGCGGCAAATGTTGCTACTGCCACGGGACGGCGCCATGTGTTGGCGCCGCGCAGCGGCAGGGCACGCGGCGGGCCATCCGGCGGCAGTAACACGAGGCGGCGCTCCCGATCGAGCACGTAGGCGCCGCCCGCTGGCCTGGTCACCAGCAGCCACGGCTCGCCGAGCGTCAGGCTGCCTGCCCGGTCACCAGGACTGAGCGCAACGCTCACCTGCTCGCCCTGGAGGCGCAGGATACGGCGGCTCTCTGTCTCCAGCACGAACAGGGTCTCCCGGCTGACCGCCAGCGCGCCGGCGCGAGCGGAGTCCCCGGCCACGGGACGCAGGTCGAGCAGCGTGCGCGGCGGCCCGAGCCTGACCGTCTGGGTGCGGCGATCGCGTTCGCCCTCGATCTCAGCGCGCAGAGCGGTTGCCCGCTCGGCCTCGGCCGGCGACAGGCGGCTGCCGGGCGCCGGCAGCAGGCTGCCAGCCTCATCAAGGAGGCGCAATGCCTCCGCGGGCTCCGCGGCGAGCCGCGCCCGCTCCAGCGTTGCCACAGCCAGATCGTAGGTGCGTGGCGCGGGACCGCGCAGCGCGCCACCCTGCGCCGGGGGAAGCAGGAGCCCGACCAGCAGCGCGAGCAGCGCGGCAGTGCCCGCGGCTCCAAGCAGGAAGAGCAACCAGCCGGGGTAGGGGGCGCGGCGGCTCACCGGCTGGGCGCGCAGCTCGAGACCGAGTGCCGGAGCAGGAACCAGGGCCGCGGCAGCCCGCGCTGCGCGCCTTACCGGCTGCGGCGCTGCACTCTGGCGCCCAGTCTCGCTGCTGTGGGTCTCCAGCGCCGGCACCCTGGCGCCGCGTGGCCAGCCGGAAGACACTCCGGCTGCCAGGCCCAGCAGCGCGCGGCGCACGTGCCCGGCGAACGCTCGCACGCGCGGCGACAGTACAGCAGGCAGACGGCCAGGACCACGCGAACCCCAGAGCAAGCCTGGTGCGCTGGCCTGGAGGGCGCGGGCCAGCCCCTCCAGCCCCGCTGCATACGCCTCCTTGGAGTTCTCCCGCCACCACGGGGCCACTTGGTCCTTCTGCCGGTTCCACTCCCGCCGCAGGGCGGGGAGGGTCCACGGCACCTCCGCGGCCTCGCCCCGCGCCCGGGCGTCGAGGCGCGCCTTGACGAGCGCCAGCCCCCAGTTGAAGGCGAAGCGCCGCGCCCCGACATGGGAGGCCAGCGCCCGCTCGGCCCGGGGGGACGGGTCGAGCGCGAAGCGGTACGCCTGCGTCACCCGGACGCGCGCCGCTCCGGCCATCCCCATCCCCCCGATCCGGTCCCGTCGATGGCCAGCATAGCCCAGGGCGGGGGATCGCGCCAACCATGCCGGGCCGGGCCGGGACGGCGACCGCCCTGGGCAGCCGGGCGGCCGTTCGGGAAGCGGATGCCCCGGATGGGCATGATGGGCCATGAAATCGCCAGCAGTTGCAAACCCCCACGGGGCCGGTCGCCCCCCTCGGAGTGTCCCTGAATGCAGCGGGTTCTGTGCCCTCTCCGTGGAATGACACCCCGCGCGGGTGTCGCTCGCTGCATTGTCAGGCCATAGACCATTAGGCCGGCAAACTGCCGAATAGCCGGTACCGAGTTATACTACGAACAAAGGGAAGGTGGATGTAGTGGCTATTGTACGGCTTCAGCGTCGAGGGATGCTGACTCTACCCCGGGCGATCCGTCATCAATTGCAACTGACGACGGGCCAAGCCTTGGTGGTCCGAATCCAAGACGGGCGACGTATCGTGTTGGAGGCCTTGCCAGCCTTGAGCCCCGATGACCTTTTTGACCGCTATCCGATTTCGGGCGCGGTGACCCCCGAGACCACGCGCGCGATGATCGCCGAGGCCGTCGCCGTCGAACAAGAGGGCCGCGATCGTGGTTGATGGCTACATCGATACGAACGTGTTCCTCCACGCGCAGGCCCACGATGAGCACACCGCCGCGTGCCGGACTCTCCTGCGGGCGGTCGGTTCAGGGCAGGTGACGGCATGGGTGGACCCGCTGGTCCTCCATGAGCTCACCTACGTGCTGCCTCGCTACGTGCAGGGAATGACGCGGTCGGACGTGGCGTTGTATCTGCGCACGGTCCTGAGTTGGCCTGGCACCGTATTGGACGACAAGGCATTCTGGGTCGATGTCGTGGACTTGTGGGAAGTCGACGCCCGGCTGAGCTGGACCGACGCGGTTCTCATTCGGCGGGCCCAGCGTACCGGGCGAGGCATTTGGACCCGCAACGTGCGGGATTTTGCTCGGCACGACATGGCTGCGCCACTGTGGCCTTGAGAAGGCGACGCCGGATCGCATGGGGCGGCTCCCCTGGCCTCCTCCCGCCCTGACCGGGACAGAAGGTCGGTCCCCAAGCCGAGGAAGCACTCCACGACGGCAACGGCGCGATGCTCCCGGCGATGTCGCCAGCATCCTGGCCGAAATCGGGGACAGCACGTATTTCCCCGCCGACGACCAGGTCGCCCCATTCGCCGGCCTGACCTGGCCCTAGGACGACTCGAGGCAGCACACGGGCGACGACACGCCCTGGGCCCGGACCGGCAACGCCCATCTCTGCCACTATCTGGTCGAGGCCGCGAACCGCGTCCGGCGGCACGACGCCCTGTACGCGGCCTACTATCAGCGCAAGTTGGCCGAAGGCACCCAGCCCGCGCATCATCGCGCGCTGGTGCTGACCGCGGGGACGTGGACACGCCTGCTCTTGGCTCTGCTGCGCGACGACCGGGCGTACGACCCGGCGCACGTCCGGTGCGGCCGCGTCGTCACGGCTCCTCGCCTCCGCGGCGACGAACAGGGTCCGGACACCCCAGATCCTGCCAATCGCAACCCGATCGGGGGCCTACCGGGGTTTTCGTGTGCCTCACATCCAGACCGAAATTAGGGCTCGACATCTACACCCCCCTCTTCTTTAAACCTTCCCCAGACCTTGCCCTGGCGGCCGAGACCTCCCGGAACGGGTACCGCGGCATCCCCGCCGGCGAGGCAGACCCTCTCATCCCTGGCGTGCGTGAAAAGCTCATACCCCCGGCGCATGTGGCATCAGGCGTGGACAGTCGGAGTGTTCAGGCTAGTCGACGGTCGTCGGGCGAGCAGCACAGCCGACGGAAGTTGTTAACGAGAGACCATTGACGCGGGCGGGGGCTCTCTTTATCTTTTAATGTGTGAACTCCACATATGAAATACGAAACGAGAGGTTGGGCATGGACCTTCAGCTCAAGGATCGCCGGGTTGTGGTGACCGGCGGATCGCGAGGTATCGGCTACGCGATTTGTGAGCGGTTCCTGGCTGAAGGCGCCAGGGTGGTTTTGACGGCGCGGCGCGCGCAGGAACTGCACGACGCCGCCGACCGCTTGCGGGCGGTGGCCGCGCACCCGCAGCACGTCGTGGCACTTGTGGGCGACGTGACGGACGCGGCGGCGCTGGACGAAGTGGCCCGGCTCGTGACGGCACAATGGGGTGGACTCGACATCCTGGTCAACAACGCCGGCGTCGTCGTGGAAGGTCTGTATGCGGACATGCCGGACGACGTGATCCAGCGGGTGTTGGCCGTCAACGTGCACGCCGTCATGCAATGGTCGCAACGCCTGGGGGCCATCATCCGGACCAGTCGAGACGACGGATCCTGGGGCAAGATCATCAACATTGCCTCGATGGACGGGATCATCGGGACCCGACGGTTGGTGGTCTACGGCACCAGCAAGGGCGCGGTGATCCAGTTCAGCCGGGGACTCGCCGTCGAATGGGCGCGCGACCGGGTCACGGTGAACGCCGTATGCCCGGGATACGTAGCGACCGACGTCAACGCCGAGGTTCTCCGTAATCCTCAGCTGCGCGAGAAGATCTTGAGCCGCATTCCCGTCCGCCGGGTGGGAGAGCCGGCCGAGGTCGCGGCCCTGGTCGCTTATCTGGCTTCGCCGTGGGGTGACTTCGTCACCGGCCAGGCCTTCGTGATCGACGGGGGGGAGACCGCCCACTGACTCGTCCCCCGGGGTGCGGCGCATGTTTGGGCGGAGAAAGGGGAGCAGGACGATCAGGATGGCATCCGAACGCCCCGCTGCAGCGACGCTGTTGAGTGATCTGGACCGGGCCGTGGCCGCTCATCCGGATCGGTTGGCCGCGGTCGGCATCGACACCGAGACCAACCTGCGTCGGATGTTGACCTACGCCCAGTTGAGCGACGAAGTGGACCGCGTGGCCCGCGGTCTCCGGGCTCTGGGGGTGGGGCCGGGCGACGTGGTATCGGTCCAACTGCCGAACGTGCTCGAATTTCCCGTGCTGTTGTACGCCGTCCTGCGCATCGGCGCGGTGTTCAACGGACTGACGGCGATCTTCCGCGACCGCGAAGTGGAGTTCATTCTGCGGCGTACGGCCTCCAAAGTGTACGTGGTGCCGTCCGTGTTCCGCCGCTACGATTTTCCCGCCATGGCCCGACGCATGCGGGCGGTCGTGCCCACCTTGGAGCACGTGGTGGTGGTGCCGAAGGGGTCTGACGGGTCCGTGCCGGCAGACACCGTCGCCTGGGCGGCCTTGGGGGGACCTCCGGCCGAGCCGGCGCCGGTGAGCCCCGACGACTTGGCCCAGATCGCCTTCACCTCGGGCACCACCGGCGAGCCGAAGGGCGTCATGCACAGTCACCGCTCGCTGCGACAAACCGTGGCCCGATTCCACGAGCACGTGGTGATGCCGGAACCGGTGGTGAACCTCGTCGTTTCGCCGGTGGGGCATCAGACGGGCTTTCTCTGGGGGACCGTGCTGTCGACCTACTTGGCCGGCACGGCGGTCTACCTGGACATCTGGAATCCCTCGCGGGCCTGGGAGGTCATCCGGCAGGAAGGGGTGACGGCGATGATTGCGGCGGCACCTTTCCTGCGGGATTTGGTCGAGGACCCGGCGGCCGGCGGAGGGCCGCATGGACTGCGGGTCATCTCCATCCCCGGGGCGCCCATCCCCCGGGCGCTGGTTCCACGGGCCCAGGCCGAACTGGGCGCCCGGATCGTGCCGTCCTGGGGCATGACGGAATACGGCATCGCGCTGGCGGTCGGCGTCAACGATCCGGCGGAGGCGTACGCCACCGACGGCAGCGTCGTGCCCGGGGCGGCGGTCCGCGTCGTCGACGCGGCGAACCGGCCGGTCGGACCCGATGTGGAGGGGGACCTGCAGATTCGCGGGGAAGGCTTGTTCCTGGGGTATTTCAAGCGCCCGGACCTCACCGCGGACAGCTTCGTGGACGGGTGGTTCCAGACGGGTGACCGGGCCGTCATGACCCGCGGAGGGTTCGTCCGGATCACGGGGCGGTCCAAGGACATCATCATCCGCGGCGGCGAGAACGTCCCCGTCCAGGAGGTCGAGAACCTCTTGTTCACGTGGCCGGCCATCCGCGAAGTGGCGATTGTCGCGATGCCGGACGAACGCCTGGGGGAGAAGGCCTGCGCCTACGTCGTGCCGGCGCCCGGCGTCCGGCCGACCCTTCAGGACATGCAGGAGTTCCTTCGGGCGAAGGGGCTCACGCCGCAATACTGGCCGGAACGCCTGGAGCTCATCGACGCCTTGCCGCGCACGCCGAGCGGGAAAATCCAGAAGTTCCTGCTGCGCGAGGACATCCGTCGGAGGTTGGGAGCCGAATGACGTCACGGGAGGGCCGGAACCGCAGTCGCCCCGCGTCGGACCGAGAGGGCGTGGGGGCTCGCCCGCCGCTGGCGGTCGGGTTGGAGACCGCCAAGAGCCCGGATCGCAGCCGGTACTTGGTACCGTCGCTGCAGTCGGCCGTCCGGATTCTCCAGTACCTCAGTCAGGCCCGACACCGGGAGTCCAACCTGACCCAAATCGCGCGGGACCTGGGGCTGAACCGGAGCACCGCCTATCGGATCGTCCTGACGCTCCAGTCGGCGGGCATGGTGGAGTACGACGACACCAGCCGCACCTACCGACTCGGCCCGGAACTGGCCGTGCTCGGGGCGCGGGCGATCACGCTGAACGAGTTCCTGCGGCGCGCCCAGGAGGTGGTCACGCAGGTCATGGAGCTGACCCGCGCGACCACGCTCCTCGTGCAGCGGATCGCGTTCGACAAGATGGCCTACGTCCTCAAGGCGACGCCGGAGGCCTCGCTCCACATCACGGCCAACGTGGGCCAGGTCTTCCCCATCACGGCCGGCTCGCACGGCAAGGTGTTTCTGGCCTACATGGACCCCGAGGAGCGGGACACGATCCTGGCCAAGACGGGTTATCCCGCATACACCCCGTATACCATCCAGGGCCGTGAAAACCTCCTCGCCGAACTGGAACGCGTCAGGCAGGAAGGGATGGCCGTCAGCTGGCAGGAGCACGTCTTGGGGGTGGTCGGGGTGGCCGTGCCCATCTTCCGCACGGGAACCCAGCGGGTGGCGGCATGCCTCTCGGTCATCGCTCTGAGCGCGGCGGTGAGTCCGGACCAGGCCCGCGAATGGGGGCGGGCCATGCAGCACATCGTCCGGCAGGAACTGGTGGTCACGCCGAGCTGACCGCCATCATCGAGGGATCGAAAGGAGCTGGGGCGATGGCGGACACGCGGGCGACGAACGGCGGCCAGGACGCGATCGGCGTCGTCGGAGCCGGGACGATGGGATCGGGCATCGCGGTGGTGGCGCTGCGGGCCGGATTCCCCACCTGGGTGTGCGAAACCGACGCGGAGAACCTGGACGCCGGGATCGGACGCATCCGGGCGTTTCTCGACGGAAGCGTCCGGCGCGGCAAAATCACGGCGGCCGAACGCGACGAGATGCTGACGCGGCTGCACGGCACGACGGTGCTGGAGGACCTCGCATCCTGCCGCTACGTCATCGAGGCGGTCTACGAGGACGTCGAGGTCAAGCGCGCCCTCTTCCGACGCCTGCACGCGGTAGCGGCGCCGGACGCCCTGTTCTTGACGAATACGTCGACCTTGTCCGTGACGTCCATTGCGGCGTCCACCGGTCACGAGGAACGGGTCGTCGGCATGCATTTCTGCAATCCGGCGCCGCTCATGGCGCTGGTCGAGATCAGCCCGGGACTCCGCACGAGTCCCGCGGCGTTGGAGGAAGCCCAGGCGCTTGCCGGCCGGTTGGGCAAGACGTACGTCGTGACCCACGACACGCCCGGATTCATCTTGAACTACTTCCTGATTCCCTTCGAGAACGATTGCATCCGGGCGCTCGAGGAAGGCCTAGCGAGCGTGGAGGACATCGATCGGGCCGTCAAACTCGGGCTCGGCTATCCCATGGGGACGTTCGAGCTGTTGGACACGGTCGGCCTGGACGTCCATTACGCGGTCTCGATGCGCCTGTACGAGCAGCTGCACGACCCGCGGTTCGCGCCGCCGCCGCTGGTGCGGCGGATGATCGACGCGAATCGGCTGGGGCGCAAGACCGGACACGGCTTCTATCGCTACGAAAAAGGGAGGGTCTTCGGTGCCTGAGTCCGAAACCCGCAACACTTCCCGAACGACCTGGCTCGTCGGCGTCGTGGGTCTGGGAACCATGGGGAGCGGCATCGCCCAGGTGGCGGCCGCGGCGGGCTTCCCGGTCGTCGGCGTGGAGACGTCGCGGGAGCGCGCCGAGGCGGGGCATCGACGCATCGCGGCCTTCCTCGAGCGCGGGATGGCGCGGGGGCGGGGGACGCCGGAAGAACGCGACCGCATCCTGAGCGCGATCACGACCACCGATCGGCTGACGGATCTTCGGCGCGCGGACATTGTCATCGAAGCGATCTACGAGGATCTCGCGGCCAAACAGGCGCTCTTTCGCGAGCTGGACGCCGTTCTGCCGCGGGAAGCCTTGTTGGCCACCAACACGTCCGGGTTGACGGTTCACGCCATAGCCGGACCCCTCCTGCGGGTCCGCCGGATCGTCGGCCTGCACTTCTTCAACCCGGCCCCGCTGATGCCGCTCGTGGAGGTGGTTCGGCCCGCCGGGGCGGATCCCGAGACGGTAGCGGAAGCCGTGGCCTTCTGCCGGGCCCTCGGCAAGGAACCCGTCGTGGTCAAGGATCGGCCGGGATTTCTGGTCAACCGCCTGTTGATTCCGTACCTGAATCAGGCGGCCGATGCTTATGACCACGGTCTGGCCAGCCGGGAGGACCTCGACACGGCGGTGGAATTGGGCTTGGGCTACCCGATGGGACCCCTGAAGCTCCTGGACCGCATCGGCCTGGACGTGCATCTGGCGGCGACCGAGGCCATCTACGCCCAGACGTACCGGCCGGAATTCCGCCCGCCCGCCATCCTGCGGGAACTGGTAGCACGGGGGTCGACCGGCAAGAAGAGCGGCTCGGGATTCTACGCGTACGACGGTCCGCCCGCAGGCGAAGCCTGACACCGTTGCGGGATGCGAGGGCCACCGCGCGTTCTGGGGCCCCTCCCGGGTGCGAGGTCCCCCGCCGGGGGATCCGGGGATGCCCGCCCCTTGGCGGTGGCGGGGGATGCCCTAGGGGGCTTCGTGCGGGGGCGACGCCGGCGGGTCGAGGGCGGCGACAGGAAAGACGGCAAAGGAGAATCCACGTGGCTCCGCGACCGTTGTCGGGCTTGACGGTAGTCGATATATCCACATCGTATGCCGGGCCGTTCTGTTCCTTGATGCTGGCGGATCTGGGGGCCGACGTCATCAAGGTCGAGAAGCCCGGGGGCGACGATGCGCGGACCTGGGGGCCGCCGTTCATCGCGGGCGAATCGGCGTGGTTTCTCAGTGTCAACCGGAACAAGCGCAGCCTCTGTCTGGACTTCTCCGTGCCGGAAGGCCGGGCCATCCTGGACCGCATCCTGGCTCGGAGCGACGTCCTGGTCGAGAATCTGAAGCCCGGCTCGCTGGCGAAGTTCGGACTGGACTACGAGACCGTCCACGCCCGGCATCCCCACCTCGTCTATGCCGCCATCTCGGGGTTCGGGTTGACGGGTCCCGAGGCCCATCGCACGGGCTACGACCTCATCGCGCAGGCCCTCTCCGGACTGATGAGCGTGACCGGAGGTCCGGACGGTGAGCCGCAGCGGGTCGGGACCGCCTTGTCGGATATCGTGACGGGCATCGTGGCGGCCCTGGGGGTGACGGCGCTGTTGGTGGCCCGGGGACGCCACGGCGAGGGCGGGCTGGTGGACGCCAGTCTGTTGGACGTGGATGTGGCCCTGATGACCCCCCGGATTGTGAGCTATCTGGCGTCGGGCGTGGTCCCGGTGCCGACGGGCGGGACCGATTCGGTGATCGCGCTGTACCAGAAGGTGCGCACAGCCGACGAACCCATCGTGCTCGCGACGGGCACTCCGGTGCTGTGGGACCGGTTCAAAAAAGCCCTGGGTTCGCCGCCGAGCCTGGAACGGCCGGAGTACGCGACCAATGCGGGGCGGCAGACGCATCGGGCCGCCCTGGTGGACGAGGTGGAGCGGTTGCTCGCGCAGCACCCGGCCGCCTACTGGGTGGACCGCTTCCGGGCGTTCGGCGTGCCCTGCGCCCGCATCAACTACTTGGACGGGGTGGTGCGCGAAGCGCAGCTCCTCGCCCGGGACATGTTTCCCACGGTGTCCCATCCGGTCGCCGGGACGGTCAAGCTGGTCGGATCGCCGCTCCACCTGGACGGGAGCGCGTTGCCGATCCGGCGGCCGCCGCCGCTGTTGGGCCAGCATTCGGTTGAGGTACTTCAGGAGTGCGGGTTCGCCCGGGAGGAGATCGAAGGCTGGCTGGCGCGGGGGATCGTGTACCAGAACAATCGCCCCGAGCCGGCGTCCTGAACCCGCCGCGGCAACGGCGGGAGGGCAGATGACGAGGAGGGTCGGAAGTCCGTGGCTGCGGAGTGGGTCGGGTGCGAAGACCACGGGGTCGTCCGGATCGTGCGCATCGAACGGCCGGACCGTCTGAACGCCCTGAACGAGGCGGTGCTGCAGGCCTTGGGAGAGGCCCTCGACGGGGCGGTCCGGGACGGCGTGCGCGCCCTCGTGGTGACGGGGGCCGGGGACCGGGCGTTCTCCGCCGGAGCCGATCTGGACGAGTGGGAGAACATCAGCTTCGCGGACGCTTACCGACGCCTGGAGCTCGGACAGCGTGTGTTCCAGCGTCTGGCGGCCGGGCCGATCCCGGCCGTCGCGGCGGTCAACGGTTATGCCTTGGGCGGCGGCATGGAACTGGCGCTCGCCTGTCACGTGCGGCTGGCGAGCCGCCGGGCGGCGTTCGGCCTCCCGGAGCCGCGACTGGGCATGATTCCGGGTTTCGGCGGCACGCAACGGCTGCCCCGCGTGGTTGGGTGGGGGCGCGCGGCCGAGATCCTCCTCACGGGCCGACGGGTGCCGGCCGAAGAGGCCTTGGCCATCGGCCTCGTCACGGCCGTCCACGAGGAAGACGCCCTGCTGCCGGAAGCCCTCGCCCTGGCGCAGCACATCGCCGAACAAAGCCCGGTCTCCTTACGCATGATCCTGACCGCGCTGTATGGGGGGAGCGACCTGCCGGTGGAACGCGGACTGCTGGTGGAGCGTCTGGTCGGCGCGGCGGCCGCCAGCAGTGCCGACCAACGCGAGGGCGTGGCGGCGTTCCGCGCCCGTCGGCCGCCGCGTTTCGGCCCGGCTGACGGTGCGGCGACGGATCCGAGCGGACAGGCCCAACCGTCGGGCGGGAAAGAAGGTGAGGGATAGGTGAACCCGGAATCGCTGACACCCTTGGCGGATCTCGATCTGACGGACGAGGAGCGGATGGTCCGCGACGTCGTCCGCAAGGTTGTGGCCGCGGAAATCCAGCCCCGAGCCATCGAACTCGACGAGACCGAAGGGTTCCCGTGGCCCCAGATGCAGGCCCTGAGCCGGCAGGGGCTGATGGGACTGCTGACGCCCGAAGCCGACGGCGGTCAGGGGGCCCGGCACCTCTTGTACGTGGCCGTCGTGGAGGAGATTGCCCGGGCCTGTGCGGCCACGGCCCTGGTCTACTTCACCAACACCCACGGACAACTCCCGCTGCTGTTCGCCGGGACGTCGGAACAAAAGCGGCGCTATCTGCCCCGGCTGGCGTCTGGCGAGTGGCTGGGCGCGATCGCGATTACGGAGCCGGACCACGGATCCGACGTGGCCCATCTCCGGACGCGGGCCGAGCGCGTGGCCGGCGGCTATGTGTTGGACGGGGAAAAGATCTTTATCACGACTGGGGACAAGGCGGATTTGCTCACGGTGTTCGCCCGCACCGGGCCGGATCCCGGGGCGCGCGGCATCTCGGCGTTCCTGGTCGAGAAAGGCACCCCGGGGCTGGTGGTCGTCCGCACGGAGCGGAAGATGGGCGTGCGGGGCTCCAGCACGGCGGCGCTGCGGTTTGACCGCTGTTTTGTGGCCGAGGCGCAGCGGCTGGGCGAGGAGAACCAAGCGTTCCCTCTGCTCATGCGGGTCTTTGACGTCACACGGCTGAGCACGGCGGCGCAGGCAGTCGGCATCGCGCAGGGCGCGTACGACATCGCCCTCGCCTACAGTCTGGAACGGCGGCAGTTCGGCCAGCGCATCTACGACTTCCAGGCGGTGCAGTTCCGTTTGGCCAACATGCTGACCGAGATCACGGCGGGGCGCCTCCTGCTGTACCAGGCCGCGCGCCTGGCGGACCAGGGGCGGCGGTTTACGGCCGAGGCGTCCATGGCGAAGCTCTGGTGCTCCGAAATGGCCGGCCGCGTCACGAACGAGGCGGTGCAGACCCTGGGCGGCTACGGGTATATCCGGGACTACGGCGTCGAACGGATGATGCGCGACGCCAAAATCACCCAGATCTACGACGGCACGAACGACATCCAGCGGCTCATCATCGCCCGGCAGGTGTTGGTGGCCGCCTCGGGAGGCAGCTGATCCGTCCGCGGAGACGTGACCGGCGCGGACAGGACGATTTTGACGCGTGGAGGAACGTGAGCCGTGGCCCTGACGACGCGTGTGACCCAAATCCTGGGCATCCGGTATCCGATTATCCAAGGGGGGCTGGCCCACATCGCCACCGGTGCCTTCGCGGCGGCGGTGTCCAACGCCGGGGCCCTGGGGCAGATCACGGCGACCTCGTTGGAGAATCCCGCCGATCTGCGCCGCGAGGTGGCGATGGCCCGTGAACGGACCTCTCGACCCTTCGGGATCAACCTGGCCATCGGCCATCGCCCGTTGGACCCGTTTCTCGACGTGGCTCTGGAGCTGCGCCCCGCCGCCATTTCCTTGACCGGCGGGAATCCGGCCCCGTTCATCCCCCGCATCAAAGCGGCGGGTATCACGGTGATGGTGCTGGTCGGGAGTGCCCGCCAGGCCATGAAGGCGGAGGAACTCGGAGCCGACATCGTCATCGCCGTCGGCTACGAGGGCGGCGGTCACCTCGGCCGGGACGATGTCGGCAGCCTGGTGCTGACGCGGCGGGTGGTGGAATCGGTCCGCGTGCCGGTGGTGGCCTCGGGAGGGTTCGCCGACGGATACGGGTTGCTGGCCGCGCTGACGCTGGGCGCGGAGGGGGTCGAAATGGGGACCCGGTTCCTGGCTACGGAGGAGTGCCCGATCCACCCCCGCTACAAGGAAGCGCTGCTGCAAGCGGCGGAAAACCAGACGACCCTGATCGGACGCAGCATCGGCGCACCGGGGCGGGTGTTGCCGGGGCGGTTGGTGGAGGAGATCCAGCGGCGCGAGCAGGCGGGGGCCACCCTGGACGAGTTGCTGCCGCTGATTGCCGGACATCGGAACCGGTTGGGGGCGCTGTCCGGCGACCTTGACGGCGGATACGTCTGGGCCGGGCAGGGCGTGGGGCTTATCCGGGACGTCCCCACGGTCGCGGCCTTGGTGGAAAGGTTGGTCAGCGAGGCCCAGTCACGTTACGAGGATCTGCAGCGGGCATGGCAATGAAAAGGAGCCAGGTCGCTCAACCTTCGTCGTCCCTGATGACGCGTAAGGTCGGAGCAGAACCGACAGGGTATGGAAGACGCTCGGAAACCAGTGTTGTCGGGACACCGACTATTGCGGCGGAAGTCCTGTTCCTGGGGATGAAATCTTCTCCAACGATTGCGGTCCAACCGCACAAGATAGACAAATAGCACTTAAGCGCCTTGACAGAACCGATGATGACTGGCTAAGCTGGGCGCGGGGCGGTAAGTGACCATTCACTCACGAAGGGATCGGCGGCACATGGAGCGTGCTTTAGAGGGCGTTCGCGTTCTGGACATGACCCGGTTGTTCCCCGGAGGCTACTTGACGACGGTCCTGGCCCAACTGGGGGCCGAGGTGGTGAAGCTCGAGCCCCCGGGAGGCGATCCGGCTCGGGAGGAAGAGCCGCGCCGGCAAGGGGAGAGCTATTATCATTGGGCCATCAACCGGGGCAAGAAGAGCATCGTCATTGATTTGAAACAGGAGCCGGGACGGGACGTCGTCTTGTCCCTGGTCCGGCAGGCGGACGTCTTCCTGGAAAACTTCCGCCCCGGAGTGGCCGAGCGTTTGGGCGTGGACGCCGAACGCTTGCGGCGCGTCAATCCTCAGCTGATCTACGTTTCGCTGAACGGCTTTCCGGAAGATGACCACCGCAGTGCGCGGGGGAGCCACGACTTGAACTATCTGGCCGACACGGGGGTCCTGGACCTGCTTGGGCCGGAGCACGGGGCCCCGGCGCTGCTTCTGAGCGACTTGGCCGGCTCGATGTGGGGCCTGGTGACCATTCTGAGCCTGCTTTACCAGCGCCGCGTCGCGGGTCACCCCGGACAACCCGCTCGGGTCGTCTTTGCCGAAGCCATCAGGCACTGGGCGGTGTTGCAGGACGCGCTGTTTCGCTTTGCCGGGGAAACCCGGTTCCCCATTCTGACATGGCCGTCGTATCACGTGTACCGCGCCGCCGACGGCGAGTACCTCGCGGTGGCCGCGTTGGAGCCGCAGTTCTGGGAACGGTTCTGCACCACGATGGGACGACCAGACTGGCTGTCTCGCCGGCGTGATCCCGCTTGGGTGCCGGTTGTCCAAGAGGTCATCGGCGGGCGGCCGAGTGCGTACTGGGAGGATCTGTTCGCCCCGGTCGACGCCTGTGTGACGGTGGTGCGGCGGTGGGCTGATGCCGCGCGCCGTCGGCCCGATCCGGACCTGCCTCGCCCGAACCAGTGGCCGACCGCGGTGCCGGAGACCCTGGCGCCGCCAGGACTCGGCGAGCACACGGCCGAGCTGCTGGCCCGGGCGGGCTGGGATGCGGAGGGGCGTCGCCGGTTGCGCGAGACGGGGGCCGTGGGGTAGGAGGCATGGCAGACATGGTCGATGTGACCGTCGTGGAGGCTGTCCGGCAGCTGGTGAAATCTGCAATCGCGCCGCGGGCGTCGATGATTGAGCGCGAGGATCAATTCCCCCACGACGTGCTGCAGGCCTATCGGGCGGCGGGTCTGCTCACGCTGGCGTTCGACGAGGAGGCGAGAGGGGTCGGGGCGACACTGCCGACCATGTGCGCGGTCATCAGGGAGATCGCGCGAACGTCGCCGGCCTGCGCGACGATTCTGCTGGGCCATACGACCGCCTGTCTGGCCATGCGCATGGCGGGGGCCGCCGGGGCGCTCGAAGCCGTGGCGAAGCAGTTCCCCAACCGGCCGGCGTTCCTGGGGATCTGCATCACGGAGCCCGAATCCGGGTCCGATGTGGCCTCCATTCGGACCGCCGCCGACCCGGACGGCGCGGGGTGGATTCTCCGCGGACAGAAACGGTTCGTCACCAACGGCCCCGAGGCGGACGCCTTCGTCGTGTTGGCCCGAACCGCCCCCCGGGACCAGGAGCTCCACCACCTGAGTCTCTTCCTCGTCGACCGGCGGGCCGAGGGGGTGTCGGTGGGCCGTCCGGAGAGGAAGCTCGGGTTGCGGGGATCCTCCACGGCCGACGTGACGTTCACCGACGTCCGGGTTCCGCCCCATCACCTGATCGGCGAAGCCGGGAGCGGGTTCGGTTACGTGATGAAGACGCTGGACCGCACGCGCACGATCGTGGCGGCATTGGCGGTCGGCATCGCCGAAGGCGCCTTGGACCAGGCCGTCCGGTACAGTCAGGTCCGCAAGCAGTTCGGACGCCCGATCGGGGAGTTCCAGGGAATCCGCTTCGCGCTCGCCGACATGGCGGCGCGGGTGGCGGCGGCCGCGGCCCTCACCCGGGAGGCCGCCGAAGCCGTGGAAGGACAGGTCCCCACCGCGTCGCTGTTCGCGTCGATGGCCAAGTTGTGCGCGACGGAAACGGCCAGTCGGGTCGCGGCGGATGCCGTCCAGGTCCTCGGGGGTTACGGGGTCATGGCCGACTACGGCGTGGAGCGGTTCATGCGCGATGCCAAGGTCACGGAGATTTACGAGGGCACCAACCAGATCCAGCGCGTGATCATCGCGCGCGAACTGATGGCACTGGTGGCCGAGGGAACCGCGGTCGCCTTTTAGTTTTCCATCCGAGGAGGGGTCGACATGGATCTGCGGGAGATTGTTTACGAAAAGTACAACCAGCGAGCCAAGATCACGATCAACCGGCCGCATAAACTGAACGCCCTGACGCCGCGCACCCTGGCCGAGATGCTGTGGGCCTTGGAAGACGCGTGGGCGGACGACGACGTCGGGGCGGTGATTCTAACGGGAGCGGGCGATCGGGCCTTCTGTGTCGGCGGTGACCAGTCCATTCGGGAGAAGGGCGGTTACACCTACGACGACGTCGGCGACGGTCCCCTGGCGCGGATGCCGCTGCCGACGCTGCACTCGCTGCTCCTTCAGACCATTCGCAACATCCCCAAGCCGGTCGTGGCCATGGTGAACGGCTACGCCATCGGGGGAGGCCATGTGTTGCACGTGGTGTGCGACCTGACGGTGGCGAGCGAGACGGCACGGTTCGGTCAAGTGGGACCGAGAGTCGGAAGCTTTGACGCCGGCTACGGTTCGGCGTATTTGGCCCGGGTCGTGGGCGAGAAGAAGGCGCGGGAAATCTGGTTCCTCTGTGAACAATATTCCGCCCAGGAAGCCTTGGAAATGGGCCTCGTGAACTGGGTCGTCCCGCCGCAACGCCTTGTCGAGAAGACGGAAGCGGTGTGTGACGCCCTCATCGCCAAGAGCCCGACCGCCCTGGCGGCGCTGAAGGCCTCGTTCAACGCCGACAGCGACTCCGTCTGGGGCATCCACCAAGTCGCCGGGGTGGCCCTGAACCTTTATTACGGCACCGACGAGGCGTTGGAGGGACGGAACGCGTTCCTGGAAAAGCGGGCGCCCAACTTCCGGGCGGCCAGGCGTTCCCGGACGCAAGAGCAGAAGTCAGGAGGGAACGACGATGTTTGAGTTGACGGGCAAGATTGCCCTGGTGACGGGGGCGGCCCAGGGGATCGGGCGCGGGATCAGCGAGGCGCTGGCCCGCCAGGGGGCGACTGTCGTCCTGGCCGACATTCAGGAAGAGAAGGCGGCCGAGGCCGCGCGCGAAATCGGCGGCAACGCCTGGGCCGTCCGGGTGGACGTCACGGACTCGGCCAGCGTGCGCTCGATGGTCGACGCCGTCCAGCGACGGCACAACCGGCTGGACATCGTGGTCAACAACGCTGGATGGGACCGTATCGCCCCGTTTCTGGAATTCGACGAGGCGGAATGGGACAAGGTCCTGCGGATCAATCTCTACGGACCGCTGTACGTGCTGAAGGCCGCCCTGCCCTTGATGGTGGCCCAGCAGTCGGGGTCGGTCGTCAACATCGGCTCCGATGCCGGTCGGGTGGGATCCAGCGGCGAGGCCGTGTATTCCGCGGCGAAGGGCGGCGTGATTGCCATCACGAAAACCCTGGCGCGCGAGCTCGCGCGGTACGGGATCACCGTCAATGCCGTCTGTCCCGGCCCGGCCGACACGCCGCTATTTGCGGAGGTCCGGCGCCAGAATCCGCGGTTGGCCGAGGCCCTGGTGCGGGCGATCCCGCTGCGGCGGTTGGCGCGTCCCAGCGACATCGCTGCCGCCGTGGCGTTCCTGGTGTCCGACGAGGCGTCGTACATCACCGGGCAGACCCTGAGCGTGAGCGGCGGCCTCACCATGGTCTGAGCCGGCGGACGGGCGTACGGCGGGTGGCTTGATCCGGGAGGACGGTTGCGATGCTTCGACCGAGTGCCTTCAGGTTTGAACAGAT
Source organism: Actinomycetes bacterium (assembly GCA_023565505.1). Classification (GTDB taxonomy): domain Bacteria; phylum Bacillota; class Sulfobacillia; order Sulfobacillales; family JAIMBI01; genus JAIMBI01. The sequence continues at coordinate 17,722 of JAIMBI010000011.1, forward strand.
CAAGCGATCCCAGGCCCTGGGAGGACGCCACCTGGACGTCGTGCAATGGGACCTCCTCGCCCGGAACGCCAGGCTGTACGGCGGGCGGGAAGCCCTGGTCGACATGCTCCACGGCGACGCACGATCGCTGTGGCGCCGGCGCACGTGGGCGGAGGCCTACCATGAGGTCAATACCCTGATTTTCAACTTGCTGGACCGCGGCATGCGCCGCGGAGGACTGGTCGTCTCGCATCTCCCCAATTGTCTGGAGAGCATCTACCTTGACTGGGCCACCTCGAAGCTGGGCGCCATGCATTGCGGGCTGAACGTGGACCTCGGGCCGGCAGAGACGTTGGGAGTGCTGGAAAAGGTCCAACCGGACGTGGCAATCATTGTCGCCGAGTGGCACGGACGCGATCTGGCGGGTTGGTACCGCCGGGCTCGAGAGAAATTGCCCGGCATGGACGTCTACGTCGTCGCGACGGGCCGAACCGGGGGTGGCGTCGACGACATGGCCTCCGCCGACGAACTCTTCGACGAGGCCGTGTGGAACCGGTACGACGAGCGCGACCTGAACTACCTGCGGACCGATCCGCTCAGCGTACACGAACTCCTGCCTACAGCGGGGACGACCAGCATCCCGAAGATCTCGTGCCGTACGTCGCTGGACTGGTTGCACGTCCATGGGCACGCGGTCGCCGAACGGGCGGGTCACACCGTCTACGACACCCGCCTGGTCATCGGTCCGGTGGCCGGCGGATCGGGTCGCGTCTGGGCCGTGCACACGCCGCTCATCACCGGGGGCCGTACGCTGCTGCCGTTGGAGTTCGACGAGGCCCAGGTCTGTCGCCTGACGGAAGAGGAAGGGGTCACCCTTTGGGTCTGGAATCCGGCGTTGATCACCCGGGTCGTCACCTCGCCGGCCTTCGAGGCCCACCGGCTGCCGAGTCTCCGGCAGGTGGCGTCGTCGGGGGCCCCGATGCCCGAGCAGGTGACCGCTCGTCTGATGGAACGGGGAATCGTGCCGTTCAACTTGTACGGCACGTCCGAGGTGGGCGGCTGCATGTGCCCCATCCTGCCGGGCGTGAGGGAGGAGCACCTGCGGCAGGGGGCCGGCGTGCCCCTCGAGGGATACGACGTCGTCGTCGTGGGGGCCGATGGACAGCCCCTCCCGCCCGGGGAGGTGGGGGAGATCCTCATCTGGAACATCCACCACGGCTACTTCGACGCCCCGGACGAGACGGCTTTGGCGTTCGGCGACACCGAGTACGGCGGCCGTTGGGAGGGCTACCAGCACACCGGCGACCTCGGCGTCTACGACGAGCACGGGTACCTCCGCGTCGTGGGGCGGAAGAAGGACATGATCCTGCGCGGCGGCCAGAACATCTTCCCCAAGGAGATCGAGGACGTGCTGAGCCAGCACCCGATGGTGCGGGACATCGCCATCGTGGCGATGCCGGATCCCGTGCTGGGGGAGCGGGCGTGCGCCTTCGTGGTGCCCCGGGAGGGCGCCCGGCCCACGGTGGAAGACTTCGCGGCCTTCCTCGAGGCCCGGGGCGTGGCGAAGTTCAAGTGGCCGGAACGGGTGGAACTCCTCGACGCGATGCCGCTGGGACCGGGAGGGAAGATCCTCAAGGCGGAGCTGAGGGCGCGGATCGCCGCGAAGCTGCGGGCGACCGAACCGGAGCCACCGGCTGTGCGATAGTTTCCGAAGAAAGTGCTGGATCCGACAGAGATCGTTCATCCGTGACTCGTGGGCCAGTTGTATACTATCGGACGAAACCGCATTCATGTAGCGGTTACCCGAAGGGAAGGCACCAAACGAAGGGAGGAGCGGAGACATGAGCGGTGCCGCAACCGTCGCCGCGGGCCAGGAGCGCAGTCCGGAAGGGATCAGGAGAACGGTGTGGGGCGCCTTCTGGAGCCTCCTCATCGACATGTACGACATCTACCTGCCCGTCGTCGCGCTGGCTCCGGCCATCGTCTACTTCGAACCGAAGAACCTGCCGGCATCGACCACCGCTACGCTGTTCTATCTCGTCTTCGCGGCCACGTTGGTCGGGCGCCCGCTGGGGGCGTTCATCTTCGGCCACCTCGGTGATCGCTGGGGCCGCAAGGTCACCACGATGATCGCCATCAGCGGGTTCGGGATCGCCACGCTGCTCATCGCCTTGCTGCCCGGCTACCAGCAGTGGGGCCTGGCGGCGATGTACGTCCTCACGCTGTTGCGGTTCATCGACGGCATCTTTCTCGGCGGGCAGTACACCGCCGCCATCCCGCTGGCCATGGAGTATGCGCCCAAGGCGAAGCGGGGCCTGTACGGCGGCGCCATCCAGTCGGCGTTCCCGCTGGCCTACGTGCTGATCTCGCTGTTCACGTCGCTGGTGTTCGTCTTCTCGCCGCCGGGGACCGCGAGTGCGCCGTACGTCCAGTGGGGTTGGCGGATTCCGTTCCTTGTCGGGGCCCTGGGGTCGGCCATCGTGGTGTGGTTCTACAGCCGCTCCGTGCCGGAGTCCGAGTTGTGGCGTCAGAGTCCCAAGACCCGGTCGCCGCTGCGGGAACTCTTCTCCGGTGAGAGTTTCCGGAATCTGGCGCAGGTGTTCATCCTGCAGTCGGGGGCCTGGTTTCTGGTCAACTCCGTGATCAGCACGCTCCCGGCCGTGCTCATCACCGTCCTGAAGCTGCCGTCCGTCACGGTGACGCACGAGTTGCTCATCGCCTACGTCGTGTTGGCGGCCGGTTTCGTCACCGCCGGGGCCGTGAGTCAGATCGTCGGCCGGCGCCGGCTGTACGCCATCATGGGGCTGCTCAGCGCGGTCGTGGCGCCGGTCTTGTACTACCTGATCGTGGCGACGCCCAAGGTCGGGTTCGGGGCCCAGACGGTCCTGGCCAGCGTGCTGCTGCTCATCACCATCGGGATGTGGGGCATGGTGGTGTCCTACATCAGCGAACGCTTCCGGACCTCGGTCCGCTCGGCCGGATACGGTATCGGTTACAGTCTGGCGGTGATCATCCCGTCGTTCTACTCGTTCTACATGCTGGGATTGGCGCACTTCATGCCCTACGCCTACACCCAGATCGTGCTGGTGGTCATCGGCGGTATCCTGGTCCTGGTGGGCGCGCTGATGGGCCCGGAGACCAAGGACATCGACTTCGTGGCGGACTGAGCCGACGCGTCTCGGGGAACGGGCGCGGAGGGAGCCGGTCCCTCCCGCCCGTGGTCCGGGCCGGGACAGCGTGCCTCCGGGGCGAGAGACGGACCCTACGACGCGAGGCCAAAAGGGGTGGAGCGACATGGTGGAGATATCGCCGTTGCGTACAGGCGCGGACGTGCGGGCGGCCGCCCGGGCGGGGGAGTTGACCGGGGTCACGGCGGGACTGGCCCCCGGATATGTGCAGGCCAATCTGGTGATGATGCCGGCAGCCTATGCGCTGGAGTTCCTCGCTTTCTGCATCCGCAATCCGAAGCCGTGCCCCGTGCTCGAGGTCTGCGAGCCCGGTGATCCGGAACCGCGGCGGTTGGCGCCCGGTGCGGACCTGCGGACCGACCTGCCGGCCTACCGGGTGTACCGGGACGGCCGCCTGGTCGAGCGCCGGACCGACGTCACCGAGCTTTGGACGGACGACATGGTGTCCATCCTCATCGGGTGCAGCTTCACGTTCGAGTGGGCCCTCAGCCAGCACGGGATTCGACTGGCCCACATCGAGCAAGGCCGGAACGTCTCGATGTACATCACCAACCGGGAGTGCGTCCCCGCCGGGCGGTTTCACGGGCCGATGGTCGTGAGCATGCGTCCGTTTCCGCCGGATGTCGTCCCCCAGGTGGCCGCCATCACCGAACGGTTTCCGGGCATGCACGGGGCCCCCGTATGGATCGGCGACCCCAAGGGTCTGGGGATCGAGGACCTCGGGCGTCCCGACTTCGGGGACGTGCTGGACTTCGGCCCCGGTGACGTCCCGGTGTTCTGGGCCTGCGGGGTGACCCCCCAGGCGGTGGCTCTGGCCTCCGGCGTCCCGTTGATGATCACCCACGATCCCGGACACATGTTCGTCACGGACGCGCCCCACGCGGCCTACCAGGTCTGACACCGATTCGAGCGGCCGTGGAGGCCGCAGCGCATGGCGTGGTGGGGGGCGGCGACGCGCCCGTGGTGGACGGGGAAGACGCGCACGCGTTACCCCGACATCATCGGAGGGATCCTGGAGGCGCAGAGGGCAGGCGAGGTGGGAACGCGCCGGCGGAGGCCTGCTGGAGCACGTCGTACACCGGACAACCCTGTTAATCAACGTGCCGGCAAAGCGGCGGGGCGTCCGGGTGTGCTCGTCAGCACCCGTGGTTTCCGCGACCTTGGCGAGACCGGGCGGATCAACCGGCCTGACGCCCTCAACTTCCGCTTCCGCAAACACGAACCGGTCGTGCCGCGTCGGGACCGGATCGAGGTGCGGGAGCGTTGTCTATGGGACGGGAGGAAGGCGCCCCGGCGACGGGGAAGTCCGGCGGTGGGTTCGGGCGTTCAGGGCGCTGCGGGGATCGTCCCGGAGCGCCCCGCCGCCCGGCAGGCCGAGACCACGGAGGCCATGGGAGGCGAGGACCTGGTCATGACAGCCAATGATAGCCCGGTAGCACAAATCAAGTCCCGGATCGACGCCCCGACGCTGTTGGCTTGGCGCCGCCGGCAGCTGGTGGAGGCCGCCACGGCGCTGTTCGACGAACGAGGGTTCGCGGGAACCCGTCTGGAAGACATCGCCGCGCGGGTGGGTCTGTCCTCGGGGGCCTTGTACCGCTACATCGGGCGCAAGGAGGATCTGCTGCTTCTCATCCTGGACGACCTGTTCAAGGCGTACGAGCGCGCGCTGGCGGTGGATCCCGGCGATTGTCTCCGCCGGCTCAAAGAGGCCATCAGCCGCTACTATACCGTGGTCCACACGGAGCAGCGGAAGGTGTTGGTCGGCTACCGCGAGTCCAAGCACCTGCAGCCCACGGAGCGCGAGTGGGCGAAGCAGCGGGAGCTCGCGACGAACCTGGGGTTCCAGCAGATCATCGCGGAGGGGATCGCTGCCGGGGTGTTCCGGGACGGCGATCCATCCGTTGCCGCCTTCAGCATCGTGATGGGTGCCCACATGTGGGCACTCAAGAACTGGTACTTCCGGGAGCGGTGGACCATCGAGGCGTACATCGCCGCCCAGACGGATTTGCTCCTGGAGGGATTGGTCCGCCGTGCGTGAGCTGTCGACCGGCAGCCGGGTCGCATGCGGTGGGTCGGCCGCGGACCTGGTCGGGGAGGTCCTCTTCTGGTCCCCTGTCGGTCGGCCAGTGGGTGGTGGACACGGGCGGCGGTCCTGAGGGCCTTTCCGTCGCATCCGGTCGGTCGGGTTGGCCCCGCGGCATGTGCGGCCGCGGGCGGCCGGACATGCCGGATCGGCTCACCATCGTGAACGCGTCGCCAAAGGGGGCGGCATCGCCGTGGGTGGGTTCGGCGCAACGGACGTGGTGGTCGCGGGGGGCGGGATGGCGGGCCTGTGCGCCGCCATTGCGGCCCTGGAAGCCGGCGCCCGCGTCCTCCTGGTGGAGAAGGGGACCCGCCTCGGCGGGTCGATGGCGTTGTCGGGCGGCATCGTCTGGACCTTCGAGGACCGTCGCAGTCTGCACGCCTGGATCCCCGACGGCGATGCGACGCTCAAGGACCTCGTCTAGGAGGAATATCCGGCGGCGTTGGAGTGGCTTCGCGGGCTCGGCGTCTCGATCAGCGAGCCGCGTCCCTTCATGGCTTATGGACGCGGCCGGACGGTGGATCCGGCTGCGATGACGGCGACGCTGGGCAACCAAGTCGCCCGGCGCGGGGGGACCATCCACCTGCGCACGGCGCTCGTCGAGCTGCTGACGGACGAAGGCGGAGCCGTGGTCGGAGCCCGGGTGGGGGGGACGAACGGGCTCTGTCCCATCGCGGCGCGGGCCGTGATCCTGGCGACCGGCGGATTCCAGGGCAATCCGGATCTCTTGAGCCGCTACGGCATCCCGAACGGCGGCTCCCTCTACCTGCGCAGCAACCCGTGGAGCACCGGCGACGGCTTGCGGGCGGCGGACGCGGTCGGTGCCGCGTTGACCCCTTGGCTGGACAGTTTCTACGGTCACGCCTTGCCGGCGCCGCCGGCCCGTTTCGGCCCGGACGACTTCTTCGCCCTGGCTCAGCGTTACGGGCCCGTGGCGGTCGCCCTGAATCTGGCGGGCGAGCGGTTCGTGGACGAGTCGGCGGGAACCGGCGAAGAGACCCTCAACTGGGCCGTGGCCCGCCAGCCGGGGGCGACGGCGGCCTATATCGTGGACGCGGCGACGGCGCGACGGGCCTACTACGGATTTGTGCCTGAGGTCGCGATAGACCGGGCGGAGGCCAGCGGAGGGCCCGTGGTCCGGGCGGAGACTCTGGACGACCTGTGTACGGCCTTGGCGCGATGGGGCATCCCAGCGGGAACGGCCCGCCGGACCCTGGAGGGCTACAATCGGGCGCTCTTGGGCCATCCGGACGCCGACTTGCATCCCCCGCGGAAGGGGAACCGGTACCCGTTGGCGGAGCCGCCTTACACGGCCGTGCTGGTCCGCGCGGCAATCACCTTTACCGGCGGAGGCATCGCCGTGGATCCGCACATGAGGGTTCTCCGGCGGGCCACGAGCAGTTCCCTGCTGCCGACGGCGCAGGCAGCCGCCGGGGAGCTGGTCCGCCACGCCATTCCCGGCCTGTACGCGGCCGGTGCCGACATCGGCGGGATCAACACCTACGGCTACCTGGGGGGACTGGCCGCGGCCCTGGTGACCGGGCGGCGGGCCGGCCGGCAGGCGGCCGCGTGGGCCGGCGCGGCGGCCGGCTGAGCGGGCGGGGCGAGGGCCTCCGTCGGCCGGCGATTGTCCGGCGAGGTTTTGCGGCGAGGAGGGATCACCATGCGACCGATACAGCTCGGGGGCGTCATTCCGGCCAATCTCATGCCGTTTCGGGACGATTATGCCATCGACGAGGCCGCCTACCGACGCCACCTGGAATGGCTGCTGGGGGTGGAGGGCGTGGGCGGCGTGACCTGCAACGGCCACGCCGCCGAGGTGGCGACCTTGTCGCGCGACGAGCGGCGGCGGGCGGTGGCCATCGCCGTCGAGGTGGCCGCCCAGCGCGTGCCGGTCATCGCCGGCATCTATGCGGAAGGGGCCCGGGACGCGGTGGAGTTGGCGCGCGATGCCGCGCGGGAAGGGGCGGACGCCCTGTTGCTGTTTCCGCTGAACACGCTCGTCTTCGGCGGGACGGACGAGATGGTCTACCGGCACTTCGCCGCCGTCGCCGAGGCGGTCGACTTGCCCATCGTCCTGTTCCTGTACCCGGCCTGGACGCGGATGCAGTACGCCCCCGCCCTGCTGGAGCGCCTCCTGCACGAGATTCCCCACATCGTCGCGATTAAGGAATGGAGTCTGGACCTCAACGTCTATGAAAGGACGCTCGGTCTGGTGCGGAGCCTGACCCGTCCCGTCTCGCTGCTGTCGAGCTTCAGCACGCATCTGCTGCCGAGCCTGCTCATCGGCGCCGACGGGATCCTGTCGGGGCACGGCAGTGTGGTCGCCGATCTGCACGCGAGCATCTGGCGGCATGTCCAGGCGGGGGAGTGGGACGCGGCGCGCCGGGTGTACGGGCGGCTGCAGGAGCTCACGCGAGCGGTCTACCGCGAACCCTTCGCCCAGATGTACGCCCGCATGAAGGCCCAACTGGTCATGTTGGGCCGACTGCCGCGGGCCGTCAGTCGCCCCCCGATCCTCCCCGTGGCGGCCGACGAGGAGCGATCCCTGCGGGAGGCTTTGGTGCGGGCCGGGCTCATGGAAGCGGTCGTCGCGCCGCACGCGCCCTGACGAGGGACCGGAAGGGACCACAGACCGGCACCTCTGCGACAGCCGGGACGACGCGGGCCGCAGCGGGGGATCCCGCCGCGGGGACTCCGAGCGTCGGGCAAGGGCGCCCGACCCGCCTGCGGAATCCGGTCGGGAGGGGCGACCGGGGTCCGCCGTCCACCGGGCTTCACGGGACGCCGGGCGTGGGCCCCGATGGGCTCGGCCAGGGCACGGTCCGGGGTTCTAACGCGCTAGAGGGGAGCAGCACGATGAAACCGATGGATTTCGACTTGCCGACCCGTGTCGTCTTCGGTGCCGGCCGACTGCGCGACCTCGGCGCCGTCCTGGACCCGTTCGACGGGCGCCGCGTGTTCGTCGTGACGGACAAGGCCATCGCGCGGACGGGATTGGTGCAGGAGCTGACGGACCTGTTGGCCCGGGCCGGGCGGGAGGCCGTGGTGTTCGACGAGGTCGAGCCGGAGCCGACGCTCGCGCTGGTGGATCGGGCGGCGGACCTCCGGGCGGCCGCGCAGGCGGACACCATCGTGGCCCTGGGCGGCGGCAGCGTCATAGACGTGGCCAAGGGCGTGGCCCTGCTCGGCCGGAATCCGGGTCGGATCGCCGACTACGTCGGGGCGGGCCGTGTGGCGCACGACCCCCTGCCGCTGGTGGCCGTGCCGACGACGGCCGGGACGGGGAGCGAGGTGTCCATGGCCGCCGTGCTCGCGGACGGGGCGTCGCACCTGAAGAAACCCATCCACAGCCCGCGGATCCGGCCCCGGGTGGCCCTGCTCGACCCGCTCGTGCTCCGCCATCTGCCGCGGCACGTGGCCATCGACGCGGGGATGGACGCCCTCACGCATTTGATCGAAGGCTACGTGTCACGCGGTGCGACGCCGTTCACCGACACCTTGGCCCTGGACGGCATCCGCCGGATCGGGCGCTATCTCCTGCCCTTCGTGGCCGACCGGTCCCATGTCGAAGCCGCGGGCCAGATGCAGTACGCCGCGCTCCTGGGCGGGATCGTGCTGACCCATGCCCGGACCGGCCTCGCGCATACGTTGACCCGGCCCCTCGGGGGTCGGCTGCCGCACGGGCGGGCCAACGCCATCGTGCTCCCGTCCGTGATGGAGTACAACCTCAGCGCCGCCCCGGAGAAGTTCCGCGCCATCGCCGTCGCCCTGGGGGAGTCCGTGGAAGGCGGGACGCTGGCGGGGGCCCGGCGGGCGATCGAAGCGGTCCGGCAACTCTGCGCGGTGTTGGACATCCCGCGCTCGTTGTCCGAGGCCGGTGTGGTCCTCGACGATCCGGCGGCCCTGGCCGAGGCGGCCTACGCCCAGGATTTGTCCAAGCTGAATCCCCGGACGTTCACCGTCGAAGATATCCGGCGTCTGTACGAACAGGTCGCCTAAGCCGGTTGGTCCCGCCCGCCGGCCGAGCGCCGCGGCGGGTGCCGGCGCGGCGTCGGGCGAGGGGCCTCGCGGTGCGGAGGCCGTGTGGGCGGCGGGCAAGCAGGCAGGCGGAAGGGAGCGACAAGTGTGGCGGAGCGTGCTGCGAACCGCGAAGTGGGACTCATCGTCCCGGTGTTGACGGCCTTCGACGCCGACGGCGGGTTGGATTGGGCCGCTATGGCCGAGGAGGTCGAATACCTGGTCGAGGTCGTGCGCCCGACGATGATCGCGCTGGCCGCGGTGGAAGTGTCGGAGTACCAATACCTGACGGAAGCCGAGCGCGGCGAGCTCATCCGCCGTCTCGCCCGGTACGTCGACGGGCGGGTGCCCGTGCTGGTGGGGATCTCGCACCCCGCCCCGCGTGTGGCCCGGACCTGGGCGGACCTGGCCGCGTCGGTCGGCGCGTCGGGCGTGCAGCTCCTGTTGCCCCGCCGGGCGTCCGGCGGCAACCCGTCCCTCCGCGAGCTGGTGGACTATGTGCGTCAAGTGGCCGCCGGCCTGTCCCTGCCGCTGTTCCTCTATCACAATCCGGGGCCGGGTACCGAGGTCGGCCCCGAAGCCCTGGCGGAGTTGGCCCGAATCGAAGGCGTGCGCGGAATCAAGGAGAGCTCGCGCAACCTCAGGCACATCGGATTGGCCTTGCGCCTGCTCCCGGATCACGTCGCCTACTTCACGACGATGGAGGTCATGACGGCCAGCCTAGTCCTGGGGGCCAAAGGCGTCACCATGCCGCCCCCGGCCGCCCTGGTCGGCCGCCGGTTGGCCGACGCCGTCGGACGGGGGGACTGGGAGGAGGCCCACCGGTTGCAGGCGGTGTTCGCCGAGTTCCCCGCCCGCTGGATGCACCACGGCCTGACGGCGGTCATGAAGGCGGCGATGGCGGTGGTGGGCGTCCCCATCGGGGACCCCTATCCGCCCTACGCCCGGCTGAGTGCACCGGAACGGGAGGCGCTCGCCGCCTACCTGGCGGACCACCCGGCGTTCCGACCGTAGGCGGAGCCGGTCCGCCGGCGGCCGGGCGAACAGCCGGCGCTCCGGACCAGGCCGAGCCGGGGGACCGGGGTGGGGAACCTCAAGGCCGACGGCCGGGGCGGGGACCCGACCTGCCCCGGCAGGAGGCCGGGCGCGAGACGGCGAACCCCGGTCGTGCGGGACGATGCGCGGTCGGAAAGGAGTGGGTTCCCCCAGATGTTGCGCTGCGCGATCCTCGACGACTACCAGCGGGTCGCCCTTTCCATGGCCGACTGGACGCGCCTGGCGGGCCGGGTCGACGTGACCGTCTTCCACGAGCACTTCGGCAGCGAGGACGAGCTGGTCGACGCGCTCCAGCCGTTCGCGATCGTGGTGGCGATGCGGGAGCGGACCGCGTTTCCGGCCGCCGTGTTGGAGCGGCTGCCCCACCTGCGCCTTCTGGTGACCACGGGCATGCGGAACGCGGCCATCGACGTGGAGGCCGCCCGGCGGCGCGGCATCGTGGTCGCGGGGACGCGCGGCCGTTCCGAGCACACGGTCGAGTTGACGTGGGCCCTCATCCTCGCCTGGGCCCGCCACATCGTTCGGGAGAACGAGGCGTTTAGGACCGGCGGGCCGTGGCAGCAGACCGTCGGGGTGGACCTTCACGGGAAGCGCCTGGGCATCGTGGGGCTCGGGCGCATCGGCAGCCGGGTGGCGCGGGTGGGACTCGCCTTCGGGATGGACGTGGTGGCCTGGAGTCCTCATCTGACGCCGGAGCGGGCGGCCGAGGCCGGGGTGCGGCCGGTCGCCAAGGACGAACTGTTCGCGACCAGCGACTTCGTGACCATCCACCTGGTGCTCGGACCCACGACCCGCGGCCTCGTCGGCGCGGCGGACCTGCGCCGGATGCGGCCGACCGCCTTCCTGGTCAACACCTCCCGGGGGCCCATCGTCGACAGCGCCGCCCTCGTCCGGGCGCTCCGGGAGGGGTGGATCGCCGGCGCGGGACTGGATGTCTACGACGTCGAACCCTTGCCCCGCGACCACGTTCTGAGGACCTTGCCCAACGTCCTGGGCACGCCCCACCTGGGGTACGTGACGGAGGCGACGTACCGCCAGTTCTACGGCGACGTGGTGGAGGACATCGAGGCCTTCCTGGAGGGCCGGCCCATCCGCCTGGTCCCCGCCGACTAGCCGTGCCCCGGCCTGGGGCCTTGCGCCCGCCCGCGGCCGTCTCGTCCTCTCCGCGTGGACGCCTCTGGGGCTAGCGGGAAGGACGGGCGATGCCGTCGCCCGCGGGCCGCGGGGGCGGTGGGGCGGTGGCCTCCACGAACGCCAGGACTTCGTCCGCCAGGGCTTCCGGGACGTCCGCGGTGAGGCTGTGCCACGCGTCCGGGAACTCCCGCAGCCGGACGGGCACCGTGACGGCCCCGAGCACGGCCCGCGTCGCGGCGTTGTCGACCACGCGGTCCTGGCCGGCGAGCAGGACGCACAGCGGGCAGGTGATGTCCGCCGCCGCCGGGAGGGCCGCCTCCTGGGCGGCCAGGAGCTCCGCCAGGAATTTCAGGGTGTAGCGTCGGTTCACGAGGGGGTCGGTGTCCACGAGGCGGGGCAGGCCCGGCCACTGGGCGACGCCGGCCACCCCCATGGGACGGAGAGGCCGCAGGAGCGGGAGGAACCGGGCGGCCTGGGTGATGAGCCGCCGCTGCCGGGGACTGAGGGACGCCTTGAGAGCGAAGGCCGGCGAACTCAAGACGAGGCCGCCGAGCCCGCCTGCGCCTGTGGCCGCGGCCAGGAAGGCGACGAGGCCCCCGAAGCTCTCCCCGCCCAGGTAGAGCGGCAGATCCGGCCAGGTCCGGCGGAAGGCCGCGACCACCCGGGTCAGGTCGGCCGTATAGGTCGGATAACGTCCCACGGTGCCCCGGGTGCCCCCCGAGCGGCCGTGCCCGCGGAGGTCGGGGAGCCAGACCGCGATCCCCCGCTGCGCGAGGGTGAGGCCCCACGCCAGGTAGTATTCGGAATGGACGAGCGACCCGTGGAGGAAGATGAGGCCCGCCCGGGGCCTCCGGGCTTCCAGGCGCCGGACGAAGAGCGCGAGACCGCCGGGGTCCCCGGTGGGGACGAAGTCGGCCGTCAGGTCGACGGGGTGGGCTTCGCGGGTCATGGGCACGCGCAGAGCGGACCCGGACTCCGACGGCTCGCCGGGACCGGCTTGTCGGGCCGGGGCGGGGGCGCGCCGCGGTCCTCGGGTCGCAGTCGCGGCGGGCAGGTCGTCGTGGCGGTCACCGTCCTCTGTCATCGCTGTCTCGCCACCGATTCCAGGATTTCGCCCTTCCCCCGCGTTCATCCTGCTGCCCGTCCGCCTGCGGTCGGCGGGGGACCCCGGTTCGGGGGAGGAGTGAAAAACGACGCGGGCCACCGGGTCCGACCGTCGAGGAGGGAGAGCCGATGTCGTTCGAGGGACGGGGCGCCCTGGCCATCTGGTGCGACATTCCCGCGCGCTACGAGGCGGCCTTCAACGCCTGGTACACGCACGAACACGTGCCGGAACGCGTGGCCGTGCCGGGGTTCCGTCGGGCCCGGCGCTACGTGGCCGCCGGCCGCCATGCCAGCCAGAAGTACTTCACGCTGTACGAAGTGGATTCTCCGGCTGTCCTGGCTTCCGCGCCCTACTTGGAGCGGCTGGAGCGTCCCACCGAGGCCACGCGGCGCATGGTGGCCCGCTTCGAGCGCAACGTGCGGGCCGTCTTCCGCGTCGCGGGCAGCTGGGGCCGGGGCGTCGGCGGATGGCTCCTGACGGCGGCCGTGACCGGCGTGGGCGGCGGAGACCCGCCCGACCGGACCGCCGACGCCGCGGGGCTGCTCGGATGGGACGAGGTCGTGGGGGTCCATCTGCTCGAGGCGGACCCGGAGACGGCCCGGGCCAAGGACCGGACGGCCGAGGGGCGGATTGCGGCCGGCGAGGCGAGCGCCCCGTCCTGGGTCCTGCTCGTGGAGACGGCCTCCGGTGCGGCCCTTCCCCGGCTGGAGCAGGCCTTGGCCGAAGGACGCCTCCCCTGGCGCCTGCCGACTCCGGCCGGCCCGGCCGTGGGCCGTTACCGGCTGATGTACCTGCTCCAACCCGACGGCACGTCGGGCTGAGGCCCCGACCGGTCGTCCGGGTTCCGGTTGCTCGACGTTCGCGCGAGCCGCGTCGCCATGATGCGGCTCGCGCGACTGTTTGGGGACGGATCCGGCCGACCCGCGGCGCGGGGACGGGGGAGCGCCGGCGACCTCGCGGACGGAGAGATTCCGTGGGACGAGACACGCGGGTTGGCGGACGGCAGGAAATCTCCCGCCGCGGCCGGTATCAGCAGACGACGTAAGGTGTCGCACAAGAGAGACAGATGGGTGAGTTCGGAATCGAAGGGGAATCGGTTTGTCGGGAGGTGACCCTATGACCGCTGCTTCGAGCACCGCGGGGGAGATCGCCGCGCGCATCGACCGCCTGCCGCTGACCTGGGTCCAGTGGCGCCTTGCGCTCATCACCCAGCTGGCGTGGGGGGTCATCATCGCCCTGGACGGGATGCCCGCCACCCTCTATCCGTACGTGTGGGGACCGGCGCATGCCTTCGGTCCGGCGGAGTTCTCGCTACTCCTGTCGTTCCAGTTCGGCATCGGGATCCTGGCGGGCGAGTACGTGATGGGCTATCTGGGCGACCGTCTGGGCCGCCGGACGGCGATGATCATCTCCGCCCTGGCCGTGAGCCTGCTCATCTGGCCCACGGCCCTGACCGACAACTTCGGCCTGCTCCTCCTGTTCTTCGCCCTCGGCTCGCTCGGCATGGGCGGCGTCCTGGCCGCCAACGTCGTGTACATGACCGAGATCGCGCCCCCGCACATCCGCGGACGGTTGAACCAGGGGGCGCAGACGCTCGCCGTGCTGGCCGCGGCGGTCCTCCGCAACGTGCCGGCCATCTTCCTGCTGCCCCACGCCTACCGTCTCTACATCTACCTCGAGGCCGCGTTCCCGCTGATCATCCTGCTGCCGTTCCTCATCTGGGGCCTGCCGGAGTCGCCGCGCTGGCTCGAGGCCCGCGGACGGCGGGCGGAGGCGGAGGCGGTCATGGCCCGGCTGGAGCGCCAAGTGGCGCGCTATGCGGGGGAGCTGCCGCCGCCGGACGTGTCGCGCCATCGCGTGGAGACGGTCGAGCATGTCCCGGTGCGGGAGATCTTCTCGGGGATCTACCTGCGCCGCACCATCGTGCTGATGATCTCGTGGACCCTCGGCTACGCGGGCATCGTCTACGGCCAGGCGGGCTTCGCGCCGCTCTTCCTCGCGGCGCACCACTTCACCGCCGGCATGACGTTCACCACCCTGCTCTGGACGGGCATCGTCGGCGGCATGGGGGCGCTCTTCGTCGGGTCGTTGACCGGCGAACGGTTCGAACGGCGGGGGCTCATCCTCACGGGTGGCGTGCTCGGCCTGCTGACGGCCGTCGTGCTGTACACCTGGACCACGCCTACCGGCCTCGTCGTCGGGGCTCTGTTGGGCAACGCCGGTCTCAACTTCTGGCTCTTCAACATGTACAACTACACGGCCGCCGCCTACCCCACCCGGCTCCGCTCGGTGGGCACAGGCTGGACCGACGGTCTGGGCCACGTGGGGTCCGTCTTCGGCCCCATCGTCGCCGGCTCCCTCTTCGCGGCCACGGCCGCCCAGGGATTCGTCGGCTGGCTGGCCTGGTTCGCCATCCCCGGCGGACTGGTGCCGGGGCTGTTGGTGTACTTCCTCGGATTCAACCAGAAGAAGGCCGTCCTCGAACAGATCTCCGCCTGAGCGCGAGGGCGCGGACCGCGGCCGCGGGTCGGGACAGGACCCGCGGCCGTCCGCCGTCTTTAGCGTCAATCCCGATCCGGGGAGCGGCCGGAGACGCCCGTTCCGGGTTCCGGCGACTACCGTACGGGAGCCGGGTACACGCGGCGCCAGTGCCGCCCGCCGTCGGTCGTCCGGAGGATGCCTCCCGGTCCGGGGCCCCCGACCACCCCGAACCCGACCGTGCGGGAGACGAAGGCGACGGCGGACAGGATGGCCGGTCCGGGCAAGGCCCGGCGGACGTGGCTGCCGGCGTCGCTCTGGAGGATGGCGCCCCGGCCGTAGGAGGAGCCGGCGTAGACCACCGTCCCGTCCGGCGCCACCGCCAGCGGTCCCGGGGCCGTACCGGGACCGGCCGGCGCGGTGACGCCGGCGGCGCCGAGATGGGTGTAGGGCTCCTCGACGTCGGCCTGCCAGCTCCGCCCTCCGTCGCGGGACACGAAGGCCACGTAGGGGAAGTGCCCGAGACCGCCCTGGTCCAGGTCAGTCCAGTCGGCGACCACGGTGGCGCCGCGGCAGAGCACCACCGCGGCGGGAGCGTCGCGCACCCGGAGCGGAGCCTCGAACACCGGGGCGAGGGGCGCGCCGGCAGCGAGGCGCCAGACCGTCAAGCCGGCGACGGCGTAGGCGGTCGCGGGCGAGGCGGCGCACACGGCCTGGACGGAGCCGATGAGGGCTACCCGGGTCCACCGGCGACCCGCGTCGGCCGTAGCCCAGAGCGTACCGCCGGCAGGGGGGACGGGCGTCCCGAAGACCTCGACCACGCCGGCGCGCCGGGCCGCCGGCAGGGCGACGGCATAGCCGTGAGCCGCGTCCGCCCAGGCCATGCTCACCACGCGTTGCCCAGCGGGCGTCGGGGCCGACGTCCACCGCCGGCCGCCGTCGGTGGTCCGGAGCACGCGCCCGTCCCCCACCGCCACCGCGACGTCGGGGGTCGGCGCGAGGAGCTCTAGGATGGGTCGGCGTCCCCGCCGGACGACCTGCCATGACGCGCCGCCGTCGGTCGTGCGCAGGATGACGCCGGTCCCGGCGGCCCAGCCGACCCGCCTGTCGGCGAAGGCCACGGCGTCGAGAGAAAATCCGCCCCCCGGACGGGTCGGTCCGGCGGATGTGGCCGACCTGGGGACGGTCGGGCGGCATCCAGCCAGGAGGACGGCCCCCAGGGCCAGGAGCAGGGGTTTGCCGAGCCGGGCGGCGACGTGGTGGCGCATGGGAGGAACCCCTCCTCGCACCGCCGGCGCGGTGCGTTGCTCGACAGAACCAACGTCGGGGCGGGGCTGCCCGTTGCAGCCCCGGGTCGGCCTCGAGCCGCGTCACCCGCCTCTTGACCAGCCGTTTCCACCAGGTGATAATCTCACCAATTCCCTTGATCATCTGTCCCCCACCGTATCTCGGTAGGCCGTCGGTCCGGCACGGGGTGCGCGGGCCGCGTCGGCTCCGGGCGGCCCGCACATGCTATCGCCGGCGCGACCGTCGGGCACGGGAGTGCAGGCGCGTGTCCCACGGGCGGACGGGGGGCGGGATGCGGCGGCGACGGGCGCCCCGGAAGGAGGACGACGGGACTGGACGACGTCATCGTGGTGGGGGGCGGCCCCGTCGGTTTGTTCGCCGCCACGCTGCTCCGGCTGCACGGCTTTTCCGTGCGGCTCGTGGAGAGCCTCCCGGTGCTGGGGGGCCAGGCGGCGGTGTTGTACCCGGACAAAGCCGTCTACGACGTGGCCGGCTTTCCCGAGGTCTCGGGCCGGGACCTGGCCGAGGCCCTGGTGCGCCAAGCGTCGGGCTACGCCCCGGAGGTCGTGCTGGGGGCCGAAGCGGTGGCCATCGAGGGCGACCCCCGCTCCGGCTTCGCCGTCGCCACGGCCGCGGGGACGTTTAGAGGCCGCGTGGTGCTGCTGACCATCGGCATCGGCGCGTTTACGCCGCGGCGGCTGGCCGCCGAGGGGGCCGCGGAACTCGAGGGGCGGCGGATACATTACCTCCTGCCGCCCGCGGACGCGGTGCGCGGCCGCCGGGTGGTGGTGGTGGGGGGCGGCGACACCGCGGTCGACTGGGTGCTCGCGCTCGCGCCCCTGGCCCGCGAAGTCGTCCTGGTCCACCGCCGGACCGCATTCCGCGCCCAGGGGGAGATGCTCCGGCGGGCCAAGGCCCTGGGCCCGGTGCGGGTGGTCACCCCCTACGAGGTGCGGCGCATCGCCGAGCGGCCCGACGGGGCGCTGGCGGTGACCCTGGAGGGCCGGCAGGGGGCGGAGCCGCTCGAGGTGGCGGCGGACGTGGTCGTCGGCGGGCTCGGGTACCAGGCGGATCCGGGGCCGGCCCGGCACTGGGACGTCGGCGTCGAGGGCGCCGTGATCCCCGTGGATCCCGCCACCATGGAGACGCGGCGGACCGGGATCTACGCCGCCGGCGACGTGGCGGCCTACCCCGGGAAGGTGCGGTTGCTGGCGACCGGCTTCGGGGAGGTGGGCATCGCCGCCGCTGCCATCCGCCGTCGGCTCCGGCCGGAGACGTCGGCCCACCTGCCGCACAGCACTTCCGTGCGGGGGCGGCCGGCCCCGGTGGACGCCTGAGGACGTCCCACGGGTCGGATGGGCCGAACGGCGGACCGCCGGCCGGCGGCAAACGAGCCGTTCGGACCGGCCGAACGGCCGTCGCGGGCCGGGGGGGACCGAAGGGTATGATACGCGTGTCGGCGGGGCTCGGGCCGGGCGCGCGGTTCGGTCGGATTCCGACAGGATGTGGCAGGGGTCCCGTCCGGCACGGGAGGTACACGCACCATGACGGAACTCGGGTTGGCACGGCTGCAGTTCGGCGTGACGACCGTCTACCACTTCCTGTTCGTGCCGCTCACCATCGGTCTGTCCTTTCTCCTGGCCATCCTCGAGACGGTCTACGTCAAGACCCAGGATCCCGCCTACAAGAAACTGGTGGACTTCTTCGGACGGCTGTTCCTCATCAACTTCGCCGTCGGCGTGGTCACGGGCATCCTCCAGGAGTTCCAGTTCGGCATGAACTGGTCCAACTACTCGCGCTTCGTGGGCGACGTGTTCGGCGCCCCGCTGGCGGTCGAGGCGCTATTGGCGTTCTTCCTGGAATCGACCTTCCTCGGCGTGTGGATCTTCGGCTGGGATCGCCTCTCGCCCCGCGCCCACGCCTGGTCGATGTGGCTCGTGGCCATCGGCACGAGCATCTCCGCGTTCTGGATCCTGGTCGCCAACTCCTTCATGCAGGAGCCGGTCGGGTACGCGCTCCGCTCGGGCCACGCCGAGATGGTGAACTTCTTCGCCCTCCTGGGCAACCCCCAGCTGTGGGTGGAGTTCCCCCACGTGTGGCTCGGCTCGCTCGCCACCGGGGCGTTCTTCATGACCGGCGTGAGCGCCTACTACCTGGTCCGGGGCCGGCATCCGGAGCTGTTCGACAAGACGTTCCGCCTGGGAGCGGTGGCCGCGCTGGTGGCGAGCGTGCTGGTGTTCGTCGTCGGGCACGACCAGGCGCAGCACCTGGTGACGGCGCAGCCGATGAAGATCGCGGCGTCGGAGGCGCTCTGGCACACGAGCCCGGAGCGGGCCCCGTGGACGCTGGTGGCCAATATCGACACCGCCCACCAGCGGACCACCGACGCGGTCCAGATCCCGGATCTGCTGAGCATCCTCGCCTACAACCACACCACCGGCCGGGTCACCGGCATCGACGAGCTCCAGGCCCAGTATGTCAAGCGCTACGGACCGGGAGACTACGTTCCGCCGGTCGTGCCGACGTTCTGGAGCTTCCGCCTGATGATCCTGGCGGGGACGCTCATGATCCTGGCGGCGGCCTGGGCCGTGTGGCTCATCGTGGAGGAGCGGCACCAGCGGCGCCCGCGCTTCCTCAAGGCCATGGTGTGGGCCATCGGGCTGCCCTACCTGGCCGAGATCATGGGCTGGATCATGACCGAGGTGGGTCGGCAGCCGTGGGTGGTCTTCGGCCTGGAGACGACGGCCAACGGGGTGTCGCCCACGGTCTCGGCGACCGAGGTGTGGATCACCTTGGTGGGGTTCGGCCTCCTCTACGGTGCCATGGCTGTGGCCGACGTCTACCTGCTCCTGAAGTACATCCGGCTGGGGCCCGACGTCGGCGAGCCGGACGAGCCGCGGCTTGAGGCCGATCTGATCTAGGAGGCGGGAACGGTGAGCCTCAACACCATCTGGTTTGTCCTGGTGGCCGTGCTGTTCGTGGGGTACTTCTTCCTGGAGGGCTTCGACTACGGGGTGGGCATGCTCATGCCCTTCGTGGGCCGGACGGACCGGGAGCGGCGGGCGGTGCTGGCCACCATCGGACCGGTGTGGGACGCCAACGAGGTCTGGCTCATCACTGCGGGCGGCGCCATCTTCGCGGCCTTCCCGAACTGGTACGCCACCCTCTTCAGCGGCTTCTACCTCGCGTTGGCCCTGCTGTTGGCCGCGCTCATCGTGCGCGGCGTGGCGTTCGAGTTCCGCAGCAAGGACGCCCATCCCCGCTGGCGGAGCCTGTGGGACGCGCTGGTGGTCGTCGGAAGCGCCGTTCCCCCGGTCGTCTGGGGGATCGCCATGGGCAACCTCCTCCGCGGCATCCCCATCGACGCGCACATGAACTACGTCGGCAACTTCTGGGAGCTGTTGAACCCCTACGCGCTGGTCGGCGGACTGGCGGCCGTCCTCATCTTCGCCCTGCACGGCGCGCTGTACCTCACCCTCAAGACCACGGACACGCTCCAGGCGCGGGCCCGGCAGGCGGCCTTCCGGGTGGGCGGGACGGCCACGGCCCTGTTCTTCCTGTTCGTGGTGCTGTCGTACTTCTACACGTCGTTCCCGGCCCGTCTCGGGGTGGACCCGGGGGTGGTGCCCATCCTCGCCGGCCTGGCGATGGTGAGCGTGCGCTTCTTGCTCCAGCGCAACCTCTACGGCTGGGCCTTCGCCATGAACGGCGCAGCCATCGTGCTCTCCGTGGGGACCGTCTTCACCACCATCTACCCGGACCTGCTCATCTCGAGCCTCAACCCGCACTGGAGCCTCACCGTGTTCAACGCGGCCTCCAACGCGTACAGCCTGCGCGTCATGACCCTGGTGGCCGTCTCGGCCCTGCCCTTCGTGTTGGCCTACCAGGCGTGGACGTACTGGGTGTTCCGCCAGCGGGTGACGCTCAAGCAGACGTTCCACTACTGAGCGGTCACCGCGCGCCGCGCGGCGGCCACCACCCGAGGCACCCAGGGAGGAGGCAGCCATGAGGGAGGATGCCGTCTCCGGCACGGGCGGGGGGGCGTCGCGGGGCGGCCCCCTCGGGGCCGCGTGGGCCGCCGCGCGGCCCTTGCTCGCCCTGGTCCCCGGAGGACGCGGGCTCCTGGTCGCGGCCGTGGCGGCGAGCGTGGCGGCCGGCGGCCTGACCGTGGTCACGGCCGTGCTGCTCAGCCGCGCCGTGGCCGCCGTGTTTCTCGGCGGGGCCGGACCGGCGGCCGTCCTGCCGCTCCTCGCGGCCGGGGGGGCGGTCGCCCTGGGCCGGGCCGGCGCGGAGGCGGCGAGCCGCGCCCTGGCGGCGGAGCTGGCCTACCGCGCGAAGCGGGCGGTGCGGGCCCGGATCCTCGCGCGGCTGTTCGCCGTCGGCCCCGCCTGGCAGGAGATCCACGACACCGGCACGACGGTCCAGACCGTTCTGGATGGGGTCGACGCGCTGGGGACGCTGGTCTCGACCTACGTGCCCCAGCTGGCGGTGGCGGGAGCCGTGCCGGTCCTGGTGCTGGTGGCCGTGGGGCTCGAGTTCTGGCTCGCGGGGGTCATCCTGCTGGTCACCGGACCGCTCATCCCGGTGTTCATGGTGCTCATCGGGCGGGCGGCCGAGGCCCGTACCGCCCGGCAGTGGGAGACGCTCACCCGCCTGGGCCGCCACTTCCTGGACGTGCTCGGCGGCCTGCCGACGCTCATCCTGGCGCATCAGGTCGACCGGCAACTCGACATCATCCGACGCGTGAGCGACGACTACCGCCGGGCGGTGATGGCCACGCTCCGGCTGGCGCTGTTGTCCGCCCTGGTGCTGGAACTGTTCGCGGCCGTGGCCACGGCCCTCGTCGCCGTGGCGGTGGGGCTGGCGCTGGTGGACGGCCGCGTGGCTTTCGCCCCGGCGCTGGCCGTGCTCATGCTGGCGCCCGAGTTCTACCTGCCCCAGCGGACGCTGGGATCCGCGTTCCACCAGGCGATGGAGGGCGTGACGGCGGCCACGGCGGTGCTGTCCCTCCTGGACACGCCGGTGGTCCGGCCGGCCGGCGGCCGTCGCGTGCCCACCCGCCCCGGCCCCTGGACGGTGGAGTGGTCCGGCGTGTCCCTTCGTTTCGCCGGACGCCCCCCGCTGCTGGAGGATTTCTCCGTGGCCGTCGGGGCTGGGGAGCACGTGGCCCTCGTGGGTCCGAGCGGCAGCGGCAAGACGACGCTGCTGCACCTGCTGCTGGGGTATCTCCGCCCCGAGCGGGGGACGGTGGCCGTCGGGGGCATCCCCCTCGAGACCCTGGATCTCGACTGGTGGCGCCGCCAGGTCGCCTATCTGCCGCAATGGCCCTACCTGGTCTTCGGGTCGGTGCGGGACAACCTGGTGGTGGCCCGGCCCGACGCCGACGACCGGCGGCTGTGGGCGGCGCTCGAGGCGGCGGATGCCGCCGCGTTCGTCGCGCGCCTGCCCGGGGGGCTGGACGCGCCCGTCGGGGACCGCGGGCTCATGCTGTCCGGCGGGCAGGCGCAGCGCCTGGCGCTCGCGCGGTTGTTCCTGCGGGACGCCCCGGTAGTGCTGCTAGACGAGCCGACGGACCATCTCGATCCCACCAGCCGGGAACGGGTGTGGACCGCGTTGGAGCATCACTGCCGCGACCGGACGCTCGTCGTCGTGACCCACCGGGCCGAGGAGGCGGCCCGGGTCGGACGCCGCGTCGGCCTCGGGGCAGCGGCCGCGCCGCCGGCGGTGATCTCGGGATGAGGGGCCTCGGGGATCTCCTGCGGCCCGCCGGACGGGCCGTCGCCTGGGCCAGCCTGGGCGGCACGGTGACGGTGTTGGCCGGCGTCGGCCTCATGGCCACCTCGGCCTACCTCATCAGCCGGGCGGCGCTGCACCCGCCCACGCTGCTCCTGCTCCTGGCACCCATCGCCGGTGTGCGGTTCTTCTCGGCGCTCCGGGCCGTGGCGCGCTACGGAGAGCGGGTGATGACCCACGACGCCACCTTCCGCGTCCTGGCGCGTCTGAAGGTGCGCATCTTCGCCCGGATGGCCCAGGCGCCCCCGCCCGTCCTTCTCGGCGCCGCCGGCGGTGACTGGCTCCGGCGGGTGTCGGCGGACGTGGACCGGCTCGAGCGCCTGTATGCGGACGGAATCGGACCCGTGGTGGTGCTGTTCGCGGTGGCCGGCGGCCTCGGCCTGTGGCTGGCGACGGCGGGGGGGCGTCTGGCCGGCCTGGCCGTGGCCCTGCTCCTGGCCACGGGCGGCCTCGTCCCGTTCGTCGCCTGGCGGCTCGGCGCCCGGAGCGGCGCCGCCCTGGTGGTCGCCGAGGCGGGATGGGCGGCGCGGCTCGTGGATACCGTGCGCGGCCTGGCGGACCTGCTCAGCGGAGCCGAGGCCGAGCGGGTCCGGGACGAGCTGGTCGCGGCGGGGGACGCGGTGACGGGGCAGCGGCGCCGGCTGGACCGGATCGGCGCGGTCACCGTGGGGTTGATGACCCTGGGGGCGCAGGCCGCCGGCTGGGTGATGCTGGGGGCGGCGGCGGCCGCGGTCCGGCAGGGGTGGCTGCGCGGCGTGGAGCTGGCGGCGGTGGTGCTGGCGGTGGTGGCGGCGTTCGAGAGCGTGCGGCCGCTGGCGACGGCGTTTCCGACCCTGGGCGAGAGCGCGGCGGCCGGGCGGCGCCTCTTGGCGGTGCCCGACACGCCGCGCCGGGGCGGGTCGGGGCGCCGTCCGGCGGGGGCCGACATCCGGGTGGAAGGTCTCGGCGTCCGGTATGGGGCCGACCGTCCCTGGGTGTTGGAGGACGTCCACTTGGCCGTCCCCCAAGGGGCCCACGTGGCCGTCTTCGGGCCGTCGGGCGGCGGCAAGAGCACCCTGGTCGCGGTCCTGGCCGGCCTGGTGCCGTACCAGCGGGGCCAGGTCCGACTCGGAGGCGAGGAACTGTCCGCCCTCGACGAGGCGGCGCTCCGGGCGCACCTCGCCGTCCTGCTCCAGCGCCCCTACGTGTTCGCCGCGTCGCTCCGCGACAATGTCCGCCTCGCGCGCCGGGAGGCCGACGACGCCGAGATCCTGGCGGCGCTGGAGGCCGTCGGGCTGGGCCCACTGGTGGCCGGGCTGCCCCAAGGCCTCGACACGCCCGTCGGCGAACTGGGCCGCCATCTGTCGGGGGGCGAGCGCCGCCGACTCGCGCTGGCCCGCGTGGTGCTCTCCCGGGCCCCCGTGTGGCTTTTGGACGAACCGTTCGCCGGTCTGGACGCCCCCACCGCGGAAGCGGTGGCAGGCCGGTTGGCGGCGTTGGCCGCCGGGCGCACGGTGCTCGTCGTGACCCACGATCCCGTGCCCGGTTGGCGCTTCGACCAGGTGTGGCGCGTGGACGCGGGGCGGCTTACGGCCGTCGCCCGGCCGGGGCCGGCCGGTTGACGACGGAGGGCGGCGGTGTTACGACAATTGTCAGTAATGTGGGGCCGCTGGGAAACGCGACAATCGACCGGACGACGTGAAGGAGGTGCGCGGTGGCCCCCGCGTTTCGGCAGAACCGCGCCCAGGAGATTGCCGACGCCCTCATGGTCCGCGCGCAGCGGAGCGCGCCCGGGGCCTACCTCGGCGGGCTGGCGGAACTGGCCCGGGAGTACGACGTCAGTCTGACGACCATCCGCGAAGTCGTCCGCATCCTCCAAAGCCAGGGCTGCGTGACGGTGCGGCGGGGCAACCGGGGCGGGATCTTCGCCCGGGAGCCGGGCACCGTCCCCGTGGTGAACGGCATGCGCATCGTCCGGCAGGCGGACGCCGCCGACGACCGGGACCTGCTGGAGTTCCGCGAAGGGCTCGAAGCGCTGGCGGCCGAGATGGCGGCGGCCAAGCGCACCCCGGCCGACGTCGCGGCGCTCCGGGACTCGGTGACCCGGTACCAGAGCCTCGTCCACGACTTCGAACGCGTCGGCGACCGGGAGCTGGCGGAGGAAAACCTCCGCTTCCATCGGTTGGTCGCCCAGGCCGCGCACAACCCGTACCTCACGCGGGTGTTCTCCGGGGTCCAGGATCTGGTGGAGGAGATCACCCGGCGGCCCCGGTACACCACGGCCGTGCTCATGGACGTGGCGCGGGCCCACGAGCGCATCGTCGACGCCATCGCCAACGGACAGCCGGAGGCGGCCAAGCGGCGGATGAAGGCCCATCTGCGCGCGTTCAGCGAGTACTCCGCCCGCCAGGGCGCCGGCTCGGCGACGCGTCCCGTGGGCGTGGGGCCGTCCCTTCGGTGACCGCGCGGCGGCTCAACCCGTCCGGATGACGCCCTCCGCCGCCAGCTGGGCCAACGCCGCGTCCGACAACCCCAGGCGCGCCCGGAGCACCGCGGCGGTGTCCCGGCCCACGACGGGGGCCGCCGCCGGGGGGACCGGATCGGCGGCCGAGAGGCGGACGGGATTGCCGAAAGCCATCACGTCCCCGAAGACGGGATGGGGGACATGGGCCAGCATGCCGCGGGCGGCCACGTGGGGATCCGCGAGGACCTCGCCGAGAGAAGCGACCGGCGCCGCCGGGACGTGTTCCGCCGTCAGGATCCGTACCACCTCCTCCCGCGAACGCGGGCGGGTCCAGGCCTCCACCAGGGCGTCGACCTCCTCCATGCGCCGGGCCCGGTCCCCCATCGTGCGCCAGTCGGGATGGTCCGCCAGCTCCGGCCGCCCGATCACCCGGGCCACGGCCTGCCAGTGGCGGTCGGTCACGGCCAGCACGGCCACCCAGCCGTCGCGGCAGGCGTAGGTGTTGTACGGGGCGATGGCCAGGCCGCCGTGGCGGTTGCCGGTGCGTTCCGGCAGGGTGCCGCCGGAGGCGAGATACCCGCCCAGGTTGGAGGCCAGGGTGGGGATCACCGCGTCCTGCATCGCCACCTCGACGACCTGCCCGGTGCCGGTGCGCTCGCGCTGGAACAGCGCGAGCAGGATTCCGTAGGCCAGGTGGACGCCGGCCAGGAAGTCGACGAAGGCCACGCCGGCCTTCACCGGGGGCTGGTCGGGGAAGCCTGTGCTCGCCATGATGCCCGTGAGCGCCTGGACCGTGAGATCCATGGCCGGGTAGTGGGCGTGGGGACCGCTGGTGCCGAACCCCTTGCCCGTGGCCACGACGACGCGGGGGTTGACCTGACGGAGGACATCGACCCCGAGTCCCAGCCGGTCCATCGTGCCCACCGCGAAGTTCTCCACCACGACGTCCGCCTGGCGCACGAGGTCGAGGAAGAGGGCGCGGCCCTGGGGATGCTTCAGATCCAGGGCCACGCTCTTCTTGTTGCCGTTGAGCAGGAGGAAGGGGTGGGGCGGCTCGCCGGGCGGCGTCTGCCGCCGGAGCGCCTCGCCCTCCGGCGGCTCGATCTTGATGATCTCCGCCCCGGCGTAGGCCAGGAGGAGGCTCGCGTAGGGGGCGTTGTAGATCTGACCGAGGTCCAGGACGACGATGTCCTCGAGGGGACGCATGCCTCATCCCTCCTGCGGCCGGCCCCGGGGCGGCGCGCCGGTCCGCGGGCCGGGACGGACCCCTCCGGACGAGGCCCCGAAACGCGCCCGTGCCGACTCGAACCGCCGGGCCCGTGCGTATAGGGACATGATAACCCGCGATCGGGGCGGATCAACGCGGCGGAGTGGCGAACGCGGTCCCCGCCGGCGGATTTCCGCCGGGTGAACCGGGCGGGGCCGGGGAGCGAGCCGGCCGGCGGGACGAGGACGCGCGGCTAGGCCGAGCGCGCGGCGGCGGAAAGACTCCGGGCCGTGCGGGCGGGTGCGCGGGCGACGGCGTGGAGGTAGCCGGGCCACATCAGGAGGGCCCACAGCGGCGCGGCGTTGGGGTCCGTCCCCATGCCGGTGAGGATCATCCCGAAGCCCTGGCCGAACACCCAGACTCCGGCGAGGAAGGCCCAGCCGAGCCAGAACGCCCACGGACGCGCCAGGGGCCCCAGGGTGAACAGGCCGACCGCGGTCATCACCGCGATGATAAGCGCATTCAGCAGCACCGGGGCATGCGCCGCCAGGGCGACCACCGGGGCGATGAGGCCGGCCAGCCAGGCCGGCTGCATGGAGGCGTTGCTCTGAAACACAGAGGACAGGGCGAGCCCCGTCCAGTACCCGCCCGTCGCCTGGGCCGCGGCGGCCAGCAACCACAGGGCGGCGGCGCCGTCGCGCACCCAGGTGTAGGGGGCCGACCAGCTCCACCGGGCGTCCGGGAGGAGCAGCACGAGGCCCAACCACACGTAGAGAACGACGGAACCCGGCGCGCCCGTGAGCATGGTGGCGGACCCGGTGAGAATGCCGCCGAGGCCTTCGCCGAACACCCACACCAACAGGCCCCACACGACGGAGACGACGAGACCGGCGCGCACTGCGCGGGGACGGCCGGACAGCAGCAGGAAGGCGATGACGAACTGGATGCCGGCGAAGCCCCAGTTCCACCAGCCGACGTGGGGACTCACCCAGCGGATGGACCAGGCGATGAGGTGCGCCAGCCAGGCCGGCTGACCCTGCAGCGTGGGCTGCATGATGGTGGAGATCATGTCCATGGTGAACATGCCCGGCTGCATCTGCAGGAAGCTGTCCAGCAGCCAGAGCCCGCCCAGCACCGGGACCAGGGTGCGCCGGATGCGGGCGACAACGGGGTCGACGGCGACGGCGCCGTTAGCCATGGGGACCTGTCCTCCCTCCAAGACAGTCCGACGCGGTCGTCCGCTCTTGCCGTCCATGCGGTGTGAGGGAAGCGCCGCACGGCCCACGGCACCGGCGGTGGGGGTCCACCGCCATCCCCGCTCCGTCCCGAGGACGCCGACGACCGCGTCTGCCTTCACCTTACGGAGGCGCGGCCACCGCCGCATCGTCCATCCGGACCGCATCCCGTGGGCCGTTGGGGCCGTCCGGGGGGATCCGATGGGACTTGACGCGGGGGCGGAGGGCGGATCGCCTCTCGTCCGACCGGCCGTCGTGCCGTATCATGAGGCCGGGACGCGGCCCAAGGGCCGCGCCGGGATCGTGGGACGAGGAGGGATGGCCGTGGCCGTTCAGGTGCCGACGCGCGAGGGACAGCACTACCGGGCGGCGGACGTGGGACCGTGGGAGATGTTGGGGCAGTACGAACTCGACCCGCCTCTCCGGGGGCGGGGCAAGTTGTTCCTGCGGGAGATTCTGGGACTGACGGGCATGGAGGTGTCCCTCAACCGGCTCGGCGCGGGGAAGTCGGTCACCTTCCGGCACCGGCACCGCGAGCACGAGGAACTCTACATCTTCGTCAAGGGCCGCGGGCAGTTCCAGGTGGACGGCGAGGTCTTCGACGTCCAGGAGGGGACGGTGGTGCGGGTGGACCCCGCGGGCGACCGGGTGTGGCGCAACCACTCCGACGAGCCGCTGTACTTCGTCGTCGTCCAGGCCAGGGCCGGCAGCCTCGACGCCAAGCGGGGCGAGGACGGCATCCCCTCGGAGGGGCCGGTGGTCTGGCCCGAGGCGTGACCCGATCCATCCGGAGGGGAGGCGGACGGCTCGATGACGCGACGCGGGCGCGACGTGGTGTTCGAGTGTCTTAAGGATCAGGGTATCGATGTCCTGTTCGGCAATCCCGGGACGACGGAGCTGCCCCTCATGGACGGGCTCGCCGCCCATCCCGAGATCCGGTACATCTTGGCGCTGCACGAGGACGTGGCGGTCGCGGCGGCGATGGGCTGGGCGGTGGGCACCGGGCGCCCGGGCGTAGTCAACCTGCACGTGGCCCCCGGACTCGCCCACGGCCTCGGCAACGTGTACAACGCGTGGCGCAGCCGGATCCCGCTGGTCGTGACGGCCGGCCAGCACGAACGCCGTTACGTGCACCAGGAACCGGTGCTGTGGGGCGACCTGGTGGCCATGGCCCGGCCCGTCACCAAGTGGAGCGGGGAGCCGTCCTCGCCGGAGGAGTTGGCCGTGCTCCTGCCCCGGGCGCTCAAGGTGGCCCGCACTCCGCCCGAAGGTCCGGTGTTCCTGGCGCTGCCGCACGACGTGCTGTGGGCCGAGACGGCGGTGCGCCCGGGGTCGGTCACGGCCCTCCCCGCGTGGGGGCCCGGGGACGCGGACGCCCGGGCCGCCTTCGTGCGGACCCTGGCGGCGGCGCGCCGGCCGCTCGTGGTCGCCGGGGACGCGGTCAGCCGGGCGGATGCCGTCGACGCGCTGGTGGCGTTCGCCGAAGCCGCCGGGACCGCGGTCGTCAACGAGCCGTTGCCGGCCGCCATGAACTTTCCCACCACGCACCCCCTCTACGCCGGCCCTCTGCCCTCGGGGCGGGCGGCGCTCCGCGACGCGGTCGAGGACGCCGACCTCCTCGTGCTCGTGGGCGTCGTCAACCCGGCGCCGCACGCAGGCTACTACGGGACCCGGGACGCGTGGCCGCCGGGGGTGCCCGTCCTGCAGCTGCACGACGATCCGCACGAGGTGGGGAAGTTCCTGCCGGTCGCGGTTCCGCTCCTGGCGGATCTGCGCGGGGGGCTTGGGGCGCTGGCGGCGGCGTGGGCCGACCTCGGGGCCGCGGGGGAGGCGGCCCGGGAGGAGCACCGCCGCTTCGCGGCGGCGCGTCGCGAGCGGTGGCTCGCGGAGCGGGGCCGCCGCCTCGGCCGGGACGACCGGCTCACGCCGGCGGCCGCCGTGGCGGCGCTGGGGTCCGTGCTCCCGGCGGACGCGGTGGTGGTCAACGAAGCGGTCTCGGCCAGCGGGATGGTGCAGGACCTGCTGGACTTCACCCGGCCCGGCGCGTTCTTCGGTGCCAAGGGCGGCGGCTTGGGGCACAGTCTCGGCGCCGCCGTGGGCCTGAAGCTGGCCCGCCCGGACCGGCCGGTGGTGGCAGTGACCGGCGACGGGGCGGCGCTGTACTACCCGCAGGCGGTCTGGACGGCGGCGCACCACGACGTGCCGGTGGTCTTCGTGATCCTCAACAACACGTCCTACCGCATCCTGAAGCAGAACTTCCACGCCCTCGGCGCCCCCAGCGCCGCGGCGGGCGTCTATCCGGCGATGGACCTCGACGCGCCCGCGCCGGACTTCGTCGCCCTGGCTCAAGCCCTCGGCGTGGCGGGCGTGCGCGTGGACCGTGCCGCCGACGTCCGCGACGCGGTGCGCGAGGCGCTGGGGGCTGGCGCCCCGCGCGTGGTCGAGGTGCGGGTGACCAAGGACCTCTGAGTCGTGCGGCCGGCGCGGGTCCTGGGCCGACCCGCGCCGGCCGGGCTCAGCGGGCGTCCTTGGCCCTAAGCGCCGCCAGCACCGTCTCCCACGCGGCCGGCACCTCGTTCTGGAAGTGCGTCTTCAGGTCGTGGCGGACATCCTCGGCGAAGCGGCGCGCGACGCCCTCGATGGCGAGCGGCTCCACCCCGAGTTCGCGCACCGTGTCGCGGATCATCCGGACCTCGTCCAGGCGCCGGCCGGCGTGGACGGCGTGGGTGGTGACCAGCATGTTGGCGTGCTCCCGGAAAGTCGTCGCGTCGTAGGCGTTGGCCACCGAGTCCAGCACCACGTCCGCGATGCCGGCGCGCTCGGCCGCCAGCAGCATCTCCACCAGGAGCGCCTCCATGCCCTTCATGACGACGCCCCGGATCATCTTGACGGCCGCGGCCTGGCCCACGTCGCCCCCCAGCACCCGGATCCGGAAGCCGTAGGGGCCGAACCGGTCGGCAAACTCCTGGGCGTGGGGCCCGGCCGCATAAATGGGGATTCGGTGCCCCTCGAGCTTGATGCTGCCGGCCATGCCGACGTCCACGTAGCGGACCCCCCGCGCCTCGAGCAGCCGGGCCGCCTCCTGCTTCATCCCCGGGGTGCACGAGTTGACGTCGACGTAGAGTTGGCCGGCGCCGAGGGCGGGGGCCACCGTCCGGGCGGCGGCGACCGCCTGCTCGGGCGTGACCGCGGAGACCACGACCTCCATCTCGCCCAGGGCGTCCGGGCGGTCCACCAGCGTCACGCCCGTCTCGGCGGCGCGGCGGGCGTACACGGCCGCGAAGGGCCCGTGCCGGCCCGGCTCGTAGGCGACGAGCCGGCGCACTCCGCCTTGGCCGAGTCCCCGGGCGAAGGCCGTGGCGGCCTCCCCGAATCCCACGAATCCGACGCGTTCCATCTCCCCGTGTGGCGGCGCGGTCCTCCGGCGTCCCGGGGACGCGGAGGCGCGCCGCTCCCTCCCTTCTGCCTCGCGCACTCAGGTCCGGACGCCCGCGGCCCCGGCCTGGACCTCCGCCCGGCCGGGTCGGGCTCCGGGGCCCGGCCGCGGGCGGCGTCCGTCCCTCCGAGCTTTGGCCAACGGCCGCCGAATTCCTGCCGGCGGCAGGAATCGCCGGGCTCACATCCGAACTCTGCCCCGACGAGCGGCCGCCTGCCGGGCCGGCGGGGTGCGGCCGCGCCGAGGAAGACGGTCCGGCGGTGCCGGGCTTGCGGGGAGGGAGCGCGTATGGGCCGGGATCCGACGACGTGGGCGGGGATCATCCCGCCGATGGTGACACCGTTTCGCGCCGAGGACGAGACCGTCGACCAGCGCGCGCTCGCCGGCGAGGTGGAATACCTCATCGCGGCGGGCGTGCAGGGGATCTGCGTGACGGGATCGACCGGGGAGGGGGCCACCGTCACGGTGGCCGAGGCGGCGGCGATCGCACGGGTGGCGGTGGCGCAGGCGCGCGGGCGCGTGCCGGTCATCGCGGGCATCATCCAGAACTCCACCCGCCTGGTGCGGGAATACGGCGAGGCGGTGCGGGCCGCGGGAGTGGACGGGCTGCAGGTCACCCCGGTGCACTACCTCTTCGCCCCCGACGCCGACGCCACGGTGGACTACTACCGGTCCGTCGCGGCGCTGGGGCTGCCCGTCATCATTTACAACGTGATCCCCTGGGCGTTTTTGGAGCCGCCGGTGCTGGTGCGGGTGATGGAGAGCGTCGACGCGGTCGTGGGCGTCAAGCAGAGCGGCGGGGACCTGCACAAACTGGCCGACCTGCTGGTCGCGGCGCCGCCGGACAAGGCCATCTTCTCGGCCGTCGACGACCTCCTGTACCCCTCGTTCGTCCTGGGGGCCCGGGGATCGATCTCCGCCATCGTCTCGGTCCTGCCGCGCACGGCGCTCAAGCTATGGGAGGCCGTCCGGGCCGGCCGTCACGACGAGGCCCTGGCGCTGCACCGCCTGATGCTTCGGGTGTGGCGGGCGGTCGAAGGCCCCAACATGCCCGCCCGGATCAAGGTCGCGCTGGAGTATCAAGGTCGGCCGGCGGGGGTGGCCAGGTCCCCTTCGGCCCGGGTGACGGAGGCCGACCGGGCGGCCATCGCGGAGGCGTTGGAGGCCGTGCGGCCGGTGGAAGGCTTCGCCGCGGTGGCTCGTGCCTGACCGGCCGAGCGGACGGAGTGGGTCGACGATGCAGACGGTGGTGTTGGAGGAGCCGGGCCGGCTCGCGCTGCGCGAGGCGGACCGGCCGGCGGCCGGCGACGGTCAGGTCGCGGTCCGCATCCGCCGGGTGGGCGTGTGCGGCACCGACTTCCATGCGGTCGAGGGCGTGCAGCCGTTCTTCAGCTACCCGCGCGTCCTCGGTCACGAGCTCGCCGGGGAGGTCGACGGCCGGCCGGTGGCCGTCCTGCCGTACCTGGAGTGCGGCCGGTGCCAGGCGTGCCGGCGGGGGAAGCCCAACTGCTGCGAGCGCCTCAGCGTGCTCGGGGTGCACCAGGACGGCGGCATGACGGAATGGCTGACGGTGCCGGCGGATCACGTGCTGCCCGCGGACGGGCTGACGCTGGACCAAGTGGTGGTGGTGGAGCCGCTCAGCATCGGTGCCCACGCCGTCCGGCGGGCCGGGATCGAGCCCGGGGAGCGGGTGCTGGTGCTCGGCGCGGGGCCCATCGGGCTGGCGGTGACGCGCTTCGCCAAGCTCGCCGGGGCCGAGGTGGCCGTCACCGACGTCGCCCCGGCGCGCCTCGCGTTCTGCCGGGAGTGGGCCGGCGCCGACGCCGTGCTGCCCATGGACGCGACCTTCCCCGACACCGTGGCGCGGTGGGCGGGCGACCGCTGGCCCACGGCGGTGTTCGACGCCACCGGTCATGTCGGCTCCATGAACCAGGCGCCCCGCTGGACCGCCCACGGCGGCCGTGTCGTCTTCGTGGGCTTGGTGCAGGCGGCCCTGACCCTGGACGATCCCCTCCTGCACCAGCGGGAGCTGACGCTCTACGCCAGCCGCAACGCGACCCGGGACGACTTCCGGCGGGTGATGGACGCCATCGCCGCCGGGGCGGTGGACGCCGACCGGTTCATCTCCCGCCGGGCGCCGTTGGGCGAGGTCCCCGCGGTCCTGCCGACGTGGCTCAAGGACCGGGCCGACCTCATCAAGGCCGTCGTGGAGGTGGCGTGACGGCCGACGGCCGATCCCGGACGGAGGAGGAGACCGCATGCAGCCCTTGACGCGCGCCGCGCTGGAACGGGAGCGCCCCGTGCCCCGGAGGCCGCCCCGGGTGCTCCAGGTCGGCGAGGGCAACTTCATCCGGGCTTTCGTGGACTGGATGATCCACCGCATGAACCGCCGGGGGGTCTTCGACGGCTCGGTGGTGCTGACGCCCGCCCGCGCCCAGGGACGGGAGAAGATCGCGGGGCTTCAGGCCCAGGACGGGCTCTTCACGGTGTGGCTCGCGGGTCCCGACCGGGGTCGCATCGTGGACGCGCCCGAAATCGTGGAGAGCGTCCAGGCCTGCGCCGACCCGTTCACGGACTGGGAGGGGTTTCTGGCGCTGGCGGAGGCGGCGGACCTCGACGTGGTGGTGTCGAACACCACCGAAGTGGGGCTCGCCTACGAGCCGGTCCCTTATCCCGCCGACGCCGCCCCGCCGGGGTATCCCGCCCGGCTCGCGGCGTACCTCTACCGCCGGTACCGGGCGTTCGCAGGGGCGCCGGAGCGGGGGGTCGTCGTGCTCCCCTGCGAACTGGTGCCAGAGAACGGCCGCCGGTTGCGGACGGCCGTCCTGGCCCACGCGGCCGACTGGGGACTCGAAGACGGCTTTGCGCGCTGGATCACGGACCACACGGTGTTTGCGGACACGCTGGTCGACCGCATCGTCACCGGGTTTCCGGCGGACGCCCCGGCGCGGTTCGCCCAGCTCGGCTACAGCGACCGGTTCCTCACGGTGGCGGAGCCGTTCCATCTCTGGGCCGTCGCGGCGCCCGAGGCGGTCCGGGAGCGACTTCCCTTCGACCGCGCCGGCCTCAACGTGGTGTTCGCCGACGACATCGCCCCGTACTGGACGCGGAAGCTCTACGTCCTCAACGGGACCCACACGTTCCTCGCGCCCCTCGGGCTGTTGGCGGGCCATCGCACCGTGCGGGCGGCGGTGGAGGACCCGCGCCTCGGGCCGGTTGTCGACCGCGTGGTGCGCGCGCTGACCATCCCCTACGGGTTCGCCGCGGCGGAGCACCAGGCCGTCACGGCCTACTGGGAGGAGGTGGCCGCCCGCTTCCGCAACCCGTTCGTGGACCACGCGCTGTCGGCGATCACCGCCAACCACTTCGCGAAGGTCCGGCTCCGGCTGGGCCCGGTGGCCGAGGCGTTCCGGGCCCGGACGGGGCGGGAGCCCCGGGTCCTGGCGGCGAGTCTGGCGGCCGCCCTGGCGCTCACACGGCCGGGGGCGCCCCCGGGCTTCGACCCGGCGGTCCGCGAGGCCGTGGCGCCGCGGTGGACCGAGACCGCCGACCGCGAGACGGCGGTGGGCCGGATCCTGGCCGATTTCGGGCTGGCCTGGACGGCCGACTGGGTCGCGGCGGTCGCGGCCGCGCTGGCCGCCTACGACCGGGGCGGGTGGCCCGCCTTGCTCGCCGGGGCGGACTGACTCCGGCGCCTCACCGGCTCTCCGAGGCCTCCGGGGCCACCGCGGCGGAGCGGCCCGTCCGCCACAGCGCCCAGGCGGACCAGAGGGCGCCGGCCAGACCGGCGGCGGCGGCCAGGTCGAACGCGCTCAAGAGACCGTAGCGGCTCACGACCCAGCCGGCGAACGCCGGTCCGCCGACGGTGCCGACGGCGAACAGGGACTGGTAGGTGGCCATGGCCGTCCCCCGCTGGGGCGGCTCCACCTCCGAGACGGACAGGATCGTCAGGGACGGACTCAGCATGCCGCGGCCCACGCCCAGCACCGCCTGGGTGAGGTAGAGCCACCAGGCGCGGGGGATGAGCGGGGTGAGCGCCGTGGCCGCCGCCACGAGGGCGAAGGCCAGCCAGAGCACCCGGAGCAGCGGCCAACGGTGGGCCAGGACGGACCCCGACATCACGGTCATGACGGCGGTCGGCAGGAGGCTCACCCCGAGGAGCAGCCCCAGGTCCGACCGGCTCAGGCCGATGTGCACCGCCCAGATGGGGACGTAGCCGAACGTGGTGACGAACGAGGTGATCTGGGAGAAAATGCCCAGCCCCGAGGCGATGCGGAGCGCCCCCGAGGCACGCCAGACGACCCGGGGAGACGGCGGCGGGACCGATGCCCGGGAAGGGGCCGGGGGTTCTTCGCGGACGCCCAGGGCGCACAGGAGGCCCAGGGCGGCCAGGACGGCGGCGGCCTGGAAGGGCGCCGACCAGCCGACGGCCTGGGCCAGCAGGCCGCCCAGATAGGTGGAGGAGATCTGGCCCAGCACGTAGGCCAAGTTGGCGAAGCCGATGGCGTCGGCCGCGCGGTCGCGGGGGAAGAGGCCCATGTACAGCACGGTGAAGAGCGCCCAGGTGCTGGCCGCCACGCCGGCCAGGAAACGCCAGAGCACGAAGGCGGCGGGCCGCGGGAACCACCACATGCCCAGTACGCTCGCCAGGGCCGCGCCGAGGCCGAGGTAGACGAAGGGCTTGTGCCGGCCGACGCGGTCCGCCCACACCGCCAGGGGGAGGCGCAGCGTGAGCTGGGGGACGCCGTAGGCGGCGACCACGAGCCCGACCAGGCCGAGGCTCCCGCCCTGATGCACGACGTAGGGGGAGAGGATGGGGACATAGAGGTACACGGCCATCCAATAGAGGGCGATGGACGCGATGAGGAGGCGCGCGGACCAGGTCGTGGCCCGCCGGGTGTCCGTCGTACCGTCCCCCTCCTTCCGGATCCGGGCTCGCGCCGACGGCGGGGCCTGCCTTCACCGTAGCACATCGAGCGCCGGCGGCGTCCGCCGGGACAGGTATAATCGTGACGAGTCGGCCGGCGGCACCCGGCAGGGAGGCGAGGCGGATGGACTTCGATCTGACGCCGGAGCAGGCGATGATCCGCGACACGGTGCGGGCGTTCGCGCAGGAGGTGGTCGCCCCCGGGGCGGCCGAACGGGACGAGACGGGGGAGATGCCCTTCGCCATCATGCGCCAGATGGGGGCGATGGGCCTGTTCGGCATCCCCTTCCCCGAGGAGGTGGGCGGCTCCGGCGGCGACACCGTGAGCTACGCCCTGGCGGTGGAGGAGATTGGACGGGTGGACGCCTCGCTCGGTCTGGGGTACGCCGCCCACGTCTCGCTCGGGTGCGCGCCGCTGGCCCTCTTCGGTACCCCCGCGCAGCAGCAGCGCTACCTCCTGCCGGCCATCCGGGGCGACTACCTGGCGGCCTTCGGCCTGACCGAGCCGGAGGCGGGATCCGACGCGGGGAGCACCCGGACGCGGGCCGAACGGGTCGAGGGGGGCTTCGTTCTCACCGGCACGAAGGTGTTCATCACCAACGCGGGCCATGCCGGCTACATCGTCACCACGGCCCGGTACGGCGGCGGCCGGGGCATCTCCGCCTTCATCGTCCCCGCGGGGGTGGCGGGGCTCCAGGTCGTCTGCGCCTACAAGAAGCTCGGCATGCGTTCGTCCGAGACCTGCGAGGTACGCCTGGACGGCGTGCGCGTGGACGAGGACCACCTGCTGGGGCAGCCGGGGCAGGGGTTCGCGCAGTTCCTGGCGGTCCTGGACGGCGGGCGGATCAGCATCGGGGCGCTCGGCGTGGGCGTCGCCCAGGCGGCTCTCGACGCGGCGCTGGCCTATGCCGCCGAGCGGCGGCAGTTCGGGCGCCGCATCGCGGACTTCGAGGCCATCCAGTTCAAGCTGGCGGACATGGCGCTGGAGGTGGAGCTGGCCCGCACCATGGTGCTCAAGGCCGCGTGGCTGAAGGACCAGCACCGGCCGTTCGGCACCGAGGCGGCCATGGCCAAGCTCTTCGCCTCGGAGGCCGCGGTACGCGCCGCGCTCCAGGCGATCCAGATCCACGGCGGCAACGGCTACATGCGGGACTTCCCGGTGGAGCGCTACCTGCGGGACGCCAAGCTGCTGGAGATCGGGGAGGGGACGTCCGAGATCCAGCGGCTGGTGATCGCCCGGCGGCTCCTGGAGCGGTTGCCGACGTGACGATCCTGGCCTACCTGGCCCGCCGGCCGGCGGGACACCCGGCGGCGCGGCTGTGGCAGGCGGCCCGGGCCCGCTGGGCGGTCCTGGCCGGGGCGGCGGAGCCGGTCCCGGTCTCCCGCGCCGATCCCGTGCTGTGGGTCGCGGCGTGGCTGGCGGGCCGGCCCGTGCGGTGGAGCCCCGCGGCCGGCCTGGGCGGTCTCGCGCCCTCGGCCCCGGCGGCCGGCGCCCCTCCGGGCGCGGATCCCGCCGCGGCGGCGGTCGTCTGGCCGGCGGGCGTGGGCGAGCGGGTCTTCTCCCACGAGGCGGTGTGGGCGGCCATCGAGGACATTCACGCCCTCGGGGCCGCCGGCCGGGGACTGGCCGGCCCCGCCGGCTTCGTGCAGGCCGCGGCGGCGTGGCTGGCCGACCGACCGTTCGGATGGGGGGGCCGGCTCCGGCCGGAGGCGGAGGGCCTCTACACCGACGGGCAACGGCGCTTCCGCGCGGCGGATGCGCTGTTGGGCGTCTTCGCCCGGGAGGAGGCGGGCGCCTGGGTCACCGGTCCCCATACCCACTGGGACGCCGGGCGGGTGAAGAGCCGCCGGCTCTTCGACGGATGGTATCGGGCGGGAGGCGTGGAACCCGCCCGGTTCGAGGGTGGTTACTGGCGATACGAGCCGGACTCCGGGCCCGGGGCGGCGCCGGAGGCGGTCGACGGGAAGGAGCGAGGGACGAGGACGATGCAGGCCATCGTGGCGAGTCTGGCGGGAACCGTGTTCAAGGTGCTGGTCAAGCCCGGCGACACGGTGACGCCCGGGCAGGAAGTGGTGCGGCTGGAGTCCATGAAGATGGAGATCCCCGTGGAGGCGGAGGTCGGCGGGACCGTCCAGGAGGTCCTGGTCAGCGAGGGGGCCTTCGTCAACGAGGGCGACCCGCTCGTCATGCTCGGCTGACCGGAGGCGCCGCATGGACCCGAAGGCACTCGCCGCCGCGCGGGCGCGGGCGGAGGCGGGCGGACCGGCCCGCTACCACGCGAAGCTCCGGGAGGAGCAGAAGCTCCCGGTGCGGGAGCGGCTTTCGCTGCTGCTGGACCCGGGGTGGGTCGAGGACGGTCTCTTGGCGAGGAACGACGACCCGGAGCTGGCGGCCGACGGCGTGGTGACGGTCGCGGGGACCATCGAGGGTCGGCCGGTGGTGGTGATGGCCAACGACCCCACGGTGAAGGCGGGGTCGTGGGGACCGCACACGGTGGAGAAGATCCTGCGCATTCAGGAGCGGGCCCTGGCCCACAACGTGCCCATCTTCTACCTGGTCGACTCGGCCGGGGCGCGCATCACCGACCAGGTGGCCATGTTCCCGGGCCGGCGGGGGGCGGGGCGCATCTTCTACAACCAAGTGAAGCTCTCCGGCCGGGTGCCCCAGATCTGCATCCTGTTCGGCCCCTCGGCGGCGGGCGGCGCGTACATCCCGGCCTTCTGCGACGTGGTGATCATGGTCGAGGGCCATGCCTCCATGTACCTGGGGTCGCCCCGGATGGCGGAGATGGTCATCGGGGAGAAGGTCACGCTGGAGGAGATGGGCGGGGCGCGGATGCACTGCACCGTGAGCGGGTCGGGGGACCTGTTGGCGCCGGACGAGCCGACGGCGATCCGCTGGGCGCGGGAGTACTTCCGGTACATGCCCGACCACTGGGAGGCTGAGCCGCCGCGGACGGACTGGGCGCCGCCCGAGCCGGTGGACTGGGAGGGACTCATCCCGGCCAACCAGAACGTGCCCTTCGACATCAAGACGCTCATCCGGGCGGTGGTGGACCGGGACTCGTTCTTCGAACTCAAGCCGCTCTGGGCCCCGGAGTTGGTGATTGGGTTGGCGCGGCTCGAGGGGCAGGCGGTCGGGATCGTCGCGAACCAGTCGAAGGTCAAGGGCGGGGTGCTGTTCGTCGACTCGGCGGACAAGGCGGCGCGGTTCATCACGCTGTGCGACGCGTTCAACCTGCCGCTGGTGTTTTTGGCGGACGTGCCGGGGTTCATGATCGGGACCAAGGTGGAACGGGCGGGCATCATCCGGCATGGGGCGAAGATGGTGGCCGCGGTGGCGACGGCGACGGTGCCGAAGATCTGCGTCGTGGTGCGCAAGGCATACGGGGCGGGGCTGTACGCGATGGCGGGGCCGGCGTTCGAGCCGGACGCGGTGCTGGCGCTGCCGACGGCGCAGATTGCGGTGATGGGGCCGGAGGCGGCGGTCAACGCGGTGTAC
The DNA here is from genome assembly GCA_023565505.1 of Actinomycetes bacterium. GTDB lineage: Bacteria > Bacillota > Sulfobacillia > Sulfobacillales > JAIMBI01 > JAIMBI01. Next base: position 56,595 of record JAIMBI010000011.1, read on the forward strand.
TACCACCGCATCCAGGAGCTGGAGGGGGAGGCCCGGGCGGCGTTCGTCCGGCAGCGGCAGGAGGCGTACCGGCGGGACATCGACATCCTGCGGCTCGCGGCGGAGTTGGTGGTGGACGAGGTCATCCCGCCGGAACGGCTCCGGACCGAGTTGGTGACCCGGATCCGGTTGGCGCGGCACAAGAGCCGCGAATTCAGCCGACGGCGCCAGCCGGTGACGCCGGTCTGAACACGGGAGGCGACGGGAGATGGACTGGCCCGATGCGGTGGTCCTGCGCGACGTGTCGCCCCGCCACGGCCTTGCGGCCGTGGCCGAGCCGGTGGACACGGCGGTCAAGGCGGCGCTGGTGGACGGCCTGGCCCAGGCGGGCCTGGGGCGGGTCGAGGTCACCGGGTTCGTCGACCCCGCCCGCTACCCCCAGTTCGCCGACGCGGCGGACCTGATGGCCCGGATCCCCCGCCGCTCCCACACCACCTACTCCGCCTGGGTGCTCGACGCGGCCGGGGCGGAGCGGGCGTTCGCCCTGCGGCTCGACGAGGTGACGGTGGGGCTTGGGGCCACCGAGACGTACCAGCGCGGTCTCGGCGCCGCGGGTCTCGCGGAGGCGTTGGTGGCGCTGGAGGGCATCATCCAGGCGGGGCGCGCGCGGTCGGTGCCGGTCGGCGTCCGGCTGGCCTGCGCGTTCTCGTGCCCCTACGAGGGCCACGTAGCCGAGGCCACGGTCATGGAGCTGGCCTGGCGGCTCTACGGCATCGGGGTGCGGGAGATCACCCTGGACGACACCACCGGGCGGGCGGAGCCCGGGGCCGTCCAGAGCCGCGTGCGCATGCTCCGGACCAACCTGCCGGGGCTGCTCGTGGGGCTGTCGCTGCGCGACACCTACGGCACCGCGCTGGCGAACATGCTCGCCGGCCTGGACGCCGGGGTCAGCCACTTCGACGTCGCCCTGGGCGGCATCGGCCCCCAGGGCGGCGTCCTGGCCACCGAAGACGCGGTGTTCCTCCTGCGGGCCATGGGGGTCAGCACGCGGATCGACTTCGACCACGTGCTCGCGGTGGGGGATGTGCTGGAGCGCGAGGTCCAACCCCTGCCCTCGCGGGCGCGGCGGGCGCACCGCTGCTCAGGGTAGGGGACGGGCCGGCAGGAGCGGGAGGGAGCGGACGTGGAACCGATCTGGATGCGCTATTGGCCCCAGGGGGTACCGACCACGCTGGTCGTGCCGGACCGGACGGTGGCGGCCGCCGTGTCCGACCGGGGGCGGGCGGACCCCGACCGCCCCGCGGTGATCTATTACGGGCGGCGCATCACGTACGGCGAGCTGGCCGAGCAGGTGGAGCGGGCGGCGGGAGCGCTCGCGGCCCAGGGCGTCGCGCCGGGGGACCGCGTGCTACTCTTCATGGGCAACACGCCCGCCTTCGTCGTCGGCTACCTCGCCGCCCACGCGCTCGGGGCCGTCGTGGTGGCCGCCAACCCCATGTTCAAGGCCGACGAGTTGGCCCACGAACTGGACGACAGCGGCGCCCGGGTCCTGGTGGCCGACGCGGGGCTCGCCCCGGTCGCCGAGGCCGTGCTGGCGGAGCGGCCGGGCGTCTTCGCGGTCTACGCCGACCTGCGGGCGTTCCTGCCGCCGACCCCCTTCCCGCGCCCGCACCCGGACATGCTGCGCTCGGCCGCCATCCCGCCGGGCCGGCCGGACTTTGCGGCGTGGATCGCGCGGGCGGACCGGCTCCGCCCGCGGCCTGTGGACGTGGAACGCACGGTGGCCCTGATCCAGTACACGTCCGGCACCACCGGGGTGCCCAAAGGGGCCGTCATCCTCCAGCGGAGCCTCCTGGCCAACGTGGAGGGGTCCCGCCTCTGGACCCGGGCCGGCCCCGAGTCGGTGCACCTCGCGGTGTTGCCGCTCTTCCACGTCACCGGCATGGTCCACTCGTTCCTCATGCCCCTCCTGGCGGGCGGGACGATGGTGCTCCTGACGCGATTCGAGACCGACACGTTCATCGAGGCGCTCCAGCACTGGCGGGCGACCCATTGGGTGGGGATCGCGACGATGAACGTCGCGGTGGTCAACCACCCCCGCATCCGCGACTACCGCCTTGACTCGCTCGCATTCGCCATGTCCGGCGGCGCGCCCATCCCGGTCCCGGTGCTGGAGCGTTTCCGCGAGCTGACGGGGGTCACGCTGGTCGAGGGTTACGGTCTCAGCGAGACCATCTCCCAGGTGACCGTCAACCCGCCGGACCGGCCCAAGCTCGGGTCGGTGGGGATCCCGGTCCACGGCGTGGATCTGCGCATCACCGCCGTGGGCCGGTTCGACGAGGAGCTTCCGGTGGGCAGCACCGGCGAGATCTGGGTGCGGGGGCCGCAGGTCATGCAGGGCTACTTCGGCCGCCCGGAGGCGACCCGGGAGGTCCTGCGGCCGGACGGGTGGTTCGACACCGGCGACCTGGGCTTCGTAGACGAAGAGGGGTACCTCCACATAGCCGGGCGGAGCAAGGAACTCATCAAGGCCTCGGGCTACTCCGTGTTCCCCGCGGAGGTGGAGAACCTGCTCTACCGCCATCCCGCCGTCGCCGAGGCGGCGGTCATCGGGGTGCCGGATCCCTACCGCGGGGAGACGGTCAAGGCGGTGGTGGTACTCAAACCCGGGGCGGCCGTCACCCCGGAGGACCTCGTGGCCTGGGCGCACGCCAACATGGCGGCGTACAAGGCGCCCCGGATCGTGGAGATTCGCGAGGCGCTCCCCAAGACCGCCTCCGGCAAGATCCTCAAACGCATCCTGATCGAGGAGGAGCGCAGGCGGGCGGGGCTCGCGTGACGAGCCCGGGCTGGATGACACCAGACGGGAAGGGAGGCCGGGCCGGCGCCGCGGGCGACCGGCCGTGACGCATGTGGACCTTGGTACGGGGGACCATTCTGACGTTGGAACCGGGGGCTCCGGAGGCCGAGTGGATGCTCGTCTTCGGCGACCGCGTCGCGGCCGTCGGCCGCGGCGACCCGCCGCCCTGGCCGGTGCCGCTCGCGGCCACCTGGGACTTCCGGCCGCACGCCGTCCTGCCGGGTTTCCACGACGCCCACAACCACCTGCTCGCCTTCGGCCTGAAGCAACGGGAGGCGGACCTCCGCGGGACGCGCAGCCTCGCGGAGCTGTTCGACCGGATCCGGCGCCACGACCGGGGCCAGCCGGTGGTACGGGCTAACGGCTACAACCAGGACGACCTCGCGGAGCGACGCCACCCGACGCGGGCCGAGCTGGACCGAGTCGTCCCCGACCGGCCGCTGGTGGTCGCGCACACCTCGGGGCACATGGTGGTCGTCAACAGCCGGGCCTTGGAGCGCGCAGGCATCGGCCCCGCCACGCCCGACCCGGAGGGCGGGCGCATCGTGCGGGACGCCGCCGGCGTGCCCACCGGCCTGCTGCAGGAGAACGCCCAGCAGCTGGTCGAGGCGGCGTTGCCCCGCCCCACGCGCGCGGAGATGGCGGCGGCCATCGCCGAGGCCTCGCGCACCTACGCGGGCTGGGGCCTGGTGGCGACCCAGGAAGCTGGGGTCGGGTGGTACGGCCCGGACGAGCTGGCCGCCTGGCAGGAGGCCCGGGCCACGGGCGGCTTGGTCACGCGGGCCGTGCTGATGCCCGACGTGCGCACGCTCGACTGGGCGGCCGAGGACCGTCCGCTCCTGTGGCAGGGCTTGGCTAGCGGGTTCGGGGACCTGAGCCTGGCGCTGGGCCCGGTGAAGATCTTCGCCGACGGGTCGCTCATCGGGCGGACGGCGGCGCTGGAGGAGCCGTTCGAGGGCGCCGGGCCGGACGCGCGGGGGATGCTGGTCTGGCCCGAGACGGAGCTGGCGCGGATGGTGGCCCGCCTGCACCGCGAAGGCTTCCAGATCGCCGTGCACGCCATCGGCGACCGGGCCATCCGGGTCGTGCTGGACGCCTACGAGGCGGCCCAGGCCGCGGTCCCCCGGCCCGACCCGCGCCATCGGGTGGAGCACGCCGGCGTGTTGCCGGACGGGCTGCTGGAGCGCATGCGCCGCCTGGGGGTGATCCCCGTCGGCCAGCAGCACTTCATCGGCGAACTCGGCGACAGCATGCGCGCGGCCGTGGGCGACCGGCGGATCCGCTGGACGTACCGGCAGAAGAGCATCCTGCGGCAGGGGCTGGTGCTGGCGGGCAGCTCGGACTGCTTCGTGGTGGACGGTCGGCCTCTTTTGGGCATCCACGACGCGGTGAACCAGACCACCGCGGCGGGGCGGCCCTACGCCCCGGAGGAAGCGCTCACCGTGGAGGAGGCTCTCCGGGCCTACACGTGGGGTTCGGCCTACGTCGTCCGGCGGGAGCGGGAGATGGGCACCCTGGAGCCGGGCAAGCTGGCCGACTTCGTCGTGCTCGACCGGAATCCGCTGGCGGTGGATCCTGCCGCCATCCGGAACCTCCGAGTCCTGGCGACGTTCGTGGGCGGCCGGCCGGTCTTCCGGGCCGACTGAGCGGGGCGGCCGGCCCCGGACCGGCCGCCCGCGGCTCCTACTCGACCGGGTGCTCGCGCAGCTCGAGGCGCCCGATGGTGCGGCGGTGCACCTCGTCCGGCCCGTCGGCGAGGCGGATGGTGCGGGCGTGGGCCCACATCTTGGCCAGGGGGAAGTCGCCGCTCACCCCGGCGCCGCCGAACGCCTGGATGGCCCGGTCGAGCACCTTGAGCGCCATGTTGGGGGCGACGACCTTGATCATGCTGATCTCCTTGCGCGCCGCCTTGTTGCCGACCGTGTCCATGAGGTAGGCCGCCTTCAGGGTCAGAAGCCGCGCCTGCTCGATCTCGATCCGCGAGTCGGCGATCCACTCCAGGATGACGCCCTGCTCGGACAGCCGCCGGCCGAAGGCCGTGCGCGTCTGCACCCGCTTGGCCATGAGGTCGAGGGCCCGCTCGGCCAGCCCGATCATCCTCATGCAATGGTGGATGCGGCCGGGCCCGAGCCGACCCTGGGCGATGGCGAACCCTTTGCCCTCCCCCCAGATGATGTTCGAGGCGGGAACGCGGACGTTGTCGTAGATGATCTCGGCGTGCCCGTGCGGCGCCTCGTCGTAGCCGAACACCGTGAGCTGCCGCACGATCTTCACACCCGGCGTGTCCAGAGGGACCAGGATCATCGACTGCTGTTCGTACGGCGGCGCGTCGGGGTTGGTCCGGCCCATGACGATGGCGATCTTGCACCGGGGGTCGCCGGCGCCGCTCGACCACCACTTCCGGCCGTTGATGACGTACGTGTCCCCCTCGCGGCGGATCTCGGCGCGGATGTTGGTGGCGTCGGACGACGCCACGTCCGGCTCAGTCATGGAGAAACAGGACCGGATCTCGCCCCGGAGCAGCGGCTCGAGCCACTGGCGCTTCTGCTCGGGCGTGCCGTAGCGCACCAGGACTTCCATGTTGCCGGTGTCGGGGGCCGAACAGTTGAACACCTCCGGGGCGATGGGCGACCGGCCCATCATCTCCGCCAGGGGCGCGTACTCCAGGTTGGTGAGCCCCGCGCCGTACTCGCTGTCGGGCAGGAACAGGTTCCACAGCCCGGCGGCCTTCGCCTGGGCCTTCATCTCCTCCATGATGGGCGGCACCGTCCAGCGGCTCGGCGCCTCGTTCAGCTGCCGCTCGTAGACCGCCTCGTTGGGGTAGACGACCTCCTCCATGAAGGCCGAAAGCTTCTTCAAGAGCTCCGTCGTCTTCGCCGAATACGCGAAGTCCATGTGGGCGAACTCCTTTCGTTGCCGGATCGGCGCCGCCCGTCAGTGCGCCGAGGCCCCGCCGTCGACGGGGAAGGCGACGCCGGTGATGAACTGGGCCTCGTCCGAGACCAGGTAGAGCGCCGCGTTGACCACGTCCTCGGGCCGGCCGAGGCGTCTCAGCGGGATGCCCCGGACCAAGCGGGCGCGGACGGCCTCGGCGTCGGGTTCCCGCTCGAGCCAGCGGGTGACCATGGGGGTCTCGGTGAACACGGGGCAGACCGCGTTGGCGCGGATGCCGTAACGCGCCCCTTCGAGGGCGAGCACCTTGGTGAGCTGGACCACGCCCCCCTTGGAGGCCGCGTACGCCCCCAAAAGGGGGGCGCCGACCAGGCCGGCGAGGGAGGCGGTGTTGAGGATGACGCCGCCGCCGCGACGCACCAGGTGCGGCCAAGCCGCCTGGCTCCCCAGGAAGACGCCTTTGAGGTTCACCGCGAGAATCCGGTCGAAGACGTCTTCGGGCAGGTCCGCCAGGGCCCCGCGCACGTCGATGCCGGCGTTGTTGACCATGATGTCCAGTCCGCCGAAGTGATCCGCGGCCGTCTGGGTCAATCGGACCATGTCCGCCTTGACGGTGACGTCCGCCCGGACGGCCAGCGCCGTCCCGCCCGCCGCCGCGACCGCGGCGGCGACGGCCCGGACGGCGTCCGCGTCGATGTCGCCCAGGACCAAGCGGGCGCCCTCCCGGGCGAACCGCTCCGCCATGGCCCGTCCCAGGCCGGATCCGGCGCCGGTGATGACCGCCACTTTCTCCGAAAGCCGCATGCCCCTCCTCCTCCGTCGCCATGCTCCGGCCCGGGCACGCGGCGGCCGCCGGCCGCGGGCGGAACCGGACACGGGACGCGGCGAGACTTCGCCCGGCGCGCCGACCTTTCCTGCTGCCGGTCCATCCAGTGGACTGTCGAGGCGGGACGAACCGTCGTTTTGGCCGGGGGCCGCGGACGCCCGCGTGCGGACGCGAAAGACGGGGCCCGGCGGTGCTCATATTGACACCAGCGGCCGCCGCGAAGTACGATTTTCCCCCGAAGATTTGGGTTTTTGCCGCCCGGCCGGTATCATAAATGCTAGCAAGGCGGCGCAGGGGCCCGTTCCGTCCACCGGAGACGAACGGGGACGGTCGGTTCGACAGCGGCAGGCCGGCGTGGTCCGGCCGGGATCATCGGCAACCAAAGCGTGTCGGCGTAGGCGTCAACCATTCGTCGTCGTCCCACCAGCCAGCGGCCCGATCCTCGCGGGCAAGCCTCGTTCCTCGGGTCACACCCCATCACGCGACGTTCGCGGACTCCCGATCTTTCACCGTTCCTGATCGTCGATGTCCCATCGTCCCATCCAGCGGCTCGGGAAGGGGCCAGGCGGGGTACCGGATCGGGTACGGGCTCATACCAGTGACTAACCCGGTCCGGCGCCGTCCCGGTCGGCGGAGCGGGCCCCGCACCCCACCGGCCGGTCCGCCGGGGACGGGCGGGGCCCCGCCCGGACGGGCCGGGTGCCGGCGATCCGACCGCCGCCGCGCGTAGGGTTTCCGTGTTTCGCCAAGGGGGAGTGGGCATGCCGGGGCGCATTCGCGAAGGACCCTGGGATCTCAACCGGAAGGGCTCCATCGACCAGGAACGCCACATGAAGCGGCTCAAGGACGCCATCATGGCCCAGCTGCCGACCATCGTGGCCCACACGCCCATCATCACCGAGCCGGGATCGAAGACGGTCCGGGTGCCGGTCAAGGTGCTCGAACTGCCGCGGTTCCGCCACCGCGAGCCGGAGTCGCCCGCCGGCGCGGAGGGCGCCGGGCAGGGGGAGGCCCGCCCCGGGGACATCGTGGCCTCGGTGCCCCGGTCGCGGTCCGGCGGCGGTCAGCAGCCGGCAGACGCGCCGGGCACGCACGTCATCGAGGTCGAAATGGACCTCGACGCGCTGCAGGAACTCATCTTCGAGGACCTGGCCCTGCCGCGGCTGCACGCCAAACTGGACGGCGCCGTCAGCGACGAGCGGGTCGTCTGGAATTCCCGCCGTCGCCACGGGCCCTTGGCCACGGTCGACCTGAAGGCCACCCTGAAGGCGGCCCTCGCCCGGTCGGCGGCGCAGGGCACACCGGGCCGCTTCACCATGGTACCCGACGACCTCCGGTTCCGTTCCTACGAGGTCGAGCAGGCGCCCATCACCGACGCCGTGGTATTCCTGCTGCGGGACGCGTCGGGGTCCATGGACGACGAGAAGAAATACCTCTCGCGGTCGCTGGCGTTCTGGCTGGTGCGGTGGCTCCGGCAGCAGTACCGGGAGCTCAAGCTCGAGTTCTGGCTGCACGACAGCGAGGCCCACGCGGTCAACGAGGAGGAGTTCTTCGGGTTGTCCTCGGCGGGCGGCACGCGGGCGGCCTCGGCCTACGAGGCCATGGCGCGGCAGATCGAGGCGCGGTACCCGGCGTCCCGCTACAACGTGTACGGCTTCCACTTCACCGACGGCGAGGACTGGGCTCCCGACGTCGCCGCCCGGGCGCTCGAGCGCATGCTGCCGTATCTGAGTCTGTTCGCGCTCATCGAGCTCAATCCCCACGATCCCGGCCGGGGCCTGTCGGAGTTCCTGCGACGGCTGCCGAACCCGCCGGTGGTGACGACCATCATCGAGGGGCGGGAGCAGGTGCTGAGCGGACTTCACCAGATTCTGAGACGGCGCTAGCCCCGGCGGGGCGCCCGGGGGGCCGGCGGGGAAGGAGGGAGAGGCAGCGATGGAACGGCAGAAGTTGGAAGCCCTCAACCAGTTCGTGGACCAGGCGTGGGAGGCGGCGCACCGTCTGGGCCTGGAGCCGGTGGACGTGGAGTTCGAGATCGTGCCGGCCACGGCCATCTTCGAGCTCGCCAGCTACGGCGTGCCCGGCCACTGGCACCACTGGACCTACGGTCGCGAGTACTGGCTCATCAAGCAGCGGATGGAGGAGGGGGCCGGCCGCCTGTACGAGCTCGTGGTCAACACCGACCCGGCCCGCGCCTACCTGCTGGAGAGCAACAGCATCGCCGCGCAGAAGCTGGTCATCGCCCATGTCCTGGGACACGCGGACCTGTTTCGCAATCATGAGTGGTTCCTGAACACGCCCAAGGACATGGACCGGTCCATGGCGGCGGCCCAGGAGCGGTTCGACGAATACGCCGCCGCGGTGGGGACGGACCGGCTCGAGACCTGCCTCGACCGGGCCCTCTCTCTTCGCGACCAGGTGGCCGAGGACCCGCCCCTGCCCGAGGGACCGGACCGCCCCGCGGACCCCTATGCCGACCTCTTCCGCCCCCGCGAGGCGGGGCCAGTGCGCCGCCGCACGGCGCCCCGCTACCGTCTGCCCACGGGCGACGTGCTGGGTTTCCTGGCCCGGCATTCGCCGGTCCTGGAGGACTGGGAACGCGACGTGCTCGAGACCGTCCGCCGCGAGGCGCTCTACTTCGCGCCCCAGCGGGTCACGAAGCTGGTGCACGAGGGCTACGCCACGTGGGTGCACCGCCGCCTGCTGGACGACCTCGCCCTGAGCCAGGCGGAGGCCCTCGAGGCGACCCGCATCCACGCCCAGGTCGTGGCGCCGCATCCGCTCACGGTCAACCCGTACCGCCTCGGCTTCCAGCTCCTGGACTACCTGGCGGAGCGGCACGGCTTCGGCGGGATGCGGGCCATCGCGCTCCAGGAGACCGACGCGAGCCTGGTGCGGAACTGGCTGGACGCCGACGCGGTGCGCTACTGCCAGCTCTTCCGCTACGAATGGAAGGCGGCCGAGCACGTGGCGGCGGGGCATCGGGCCCCCACCTGGGACGCGGTGGTGCAGGACGCGGAGGTGGAGCGTCTCCGGACGCTGTTGGCCAACCGGTTGGCGTACCGGGGGCCGGAGATCCTCGTCACCGCCGTGGACGGCGCGGGACGCCTCATCCTGCGCCACGTGCCCGACGAGTGGCCCCTGGACGAGGCGTGGGCGCGGGCCACCCTGCAGAACGTGGCGACGCTCTGGGGGGCGCCGGCGGTGCTGGAGCGCGAGGGGGCCAAACCGCTCACCGCCCAGCCGGCGAGTTAGGCCGAGGACGCAGGGGGGACGCCATGAACAGACGGGAGGGACGACGATGAGCGGGTTCGGCGAACGACTGGCGGAGTTCCGGAAGCAGTCCGAGGCCCTCAACTGGGAGGGCAGTTTCGACGAGTACCTGGAGATCGTGCGGCGGCATCCCGAGGTCGCTCGTCTCGCGCACGCCCGCATCTACGACATGATCGTGTCCGCCGGCGTGGAGGAGACCCCCGAGGGCCGGCGCTACCGCTTCTTCGAGGGCAAGCTGTTCGGCATCGACCCCCAGATCCAGGAGATCGTGGACTACTTCCGGGCCGCGGCCAATCGGCTGGACGTGCGCAAGCGGGTGCTCCTGCTCATCGGGCCGCCGGCCACGGGCAAGAGCACGCTGGTGATCCAGCTCAAGCGGGGGCTCGAGGCGTACACCCGGACGCCGGAGGGGGCGCTCTACGCCATCAAGGACTGCCCCATGCACGAGGAGCCGCTGCACCTCGTCCCGCCCGAACTGCGACCGGAGATGGAGCAGGAGCTGGGCGTGACCATCGAGGGGACCCTGTGCCCCGTCTGCCAGTGGCGGTGGCGGGAGAGCGGCGGCGACATCAACCAGTTCCGGGTCCGCCGCCTGGTGTTCTCGGAACGGGACCGGATCGGCATCGGCACGTTCACGCCGGGTGACCCGAAGGACCTCGACACGAGTCTGTTGGTGGGCGGCATCGACTTTGCCAAGATCACCCAGTACGGTTCGGAGTCGGACCCGCGGGCCTTCCGCTTCGACGGCGAGTTCAACGTGGCCAACCGGGGCCTCATGGAGGAGCAGGAGTGGCTGAAGCAGCCCAAGGACTTCATGGCGCTCCTCCTGACCCTGGCCCAGGAGCAGAACATCAAGGTCGGGCGGTACGCCCTCATCTACGCCGACGAGGCCATCATCGCGCACTCCAACCTGCACGAGTACCAGCGCTTCCTGACCAACCCGGAGAACGACGCCATGAAGAACCGGGTGTACATGGTCATGGTGCCCTATGCCCTCCGGGTCAAGGACGAGGAGCGCATCTACGAGACGATGCTCGCCGGGTCGAGTCCGCACGGGGTCCACATCGCGCCCTACACCTTGAACGTGGCGGCCATGTACGCCGTGCTCACCCGCCTGGAGGAGCCGAAGGACAAGACGCTGTCCCTGATGGACAAACTGAAGCTCTACAACGGCGATCCCATCAAGGACATCAGCGACTACCAGGTGGATGAGATCCGGCGCCAGCACCCCAACGAGGGCATGAGCGGGATCTCGCCGCGCGACACCATGAACGCCCTGACCTACGCCATGGGCCAGGCGTCCGTGCCGTGCGTCAACCCCATCGACCTGCTCCGGGCCCTCCGGTACTTCGCGCAGGCGCAGAAGTTCCTCGGCTTCGTCAACCCCGAGGCCCAGAAGACGCTTTTGGACATGACGGCGATGGTGCGGGCGGAGTACGACAAGATCGTGAAGAAGACGGTGATGACGGCGTTCGTCCACGCCTTCGAGCAGTCCGCGCAGCACGTCTTCACCCACTACCTCGACCAGGCCGAGGCCTCGGTGCAGCACCTCAAGGTGACCGACCCCGTGACCGGGGAGAAGATCGACCCCGACGAGGCGTTCATGCGGTCGGTGGAGGAGCAGATCGGGGTGAGCGCGACGGCGGCGCGGGCCTTCCGGGAGGAGATCCTGGTCCGGGTGGCGGCCGCCGCCCGTCGCGGCGAGCAGTTCCGGTGGGACTCGCACCAGCGCCTGAAGGAGGCCATCGAGAAGAAGTTGTTCGGGGACGTGCGGCAACTGGTCCAGACGACGACCTCGACCAAGACGCCCGACCCCGAGCAGCAGAAGCGGCGCGACGAGGTGCAGGAGGCCCTGATCCAGCAGGGCTACTGCCAGCACTGCGCCTCCGCGCTCCTGGAGTACGCCGGAAGCCTCCTGCAGCGCGAGTGAGGCCGCCCTGCGGTACAATGGGCCCGTACAACAGGCCGACGCCCGGGCCGCGCCCGGGCGTCCGGCTGTCGCGGGGGGACGAGTCGTGGCGGTGACCGCGGTGCGGACGTACGTGTTGCAGGCGCCCCTCGAGCACCCGTTCGCCTTCTCCCAGCCCGGCTGGGTGACCCGCCGGGCGGCGATGGTGGTGGAACTCGAGGACGATGCGGGCCGGTTCGGGTACGGCGAGTGCCTGCTCAACGGCCTCGAGCCCCCGGAGATCGCCCGGGCGACGGTGGAGGCGGCGCTCGCCGACCTGGTCCGGGGTGCCGACCCGCTGGACCGCGCGGTGCTGTGGGAGCGGATGTACAACCTCACCCGCGACTTCGGGATGAAGGGGGCGGTGGTGGCGGCGGTCTCCGCCGTCGACATCGCCCTCTGGGACCTCGCCGGACAGATGCTGGGCGTGTCGGTGGCCCGCCTGCTGGGCGGGCGGTTCCGCGACCGGGTGCGGGCGTACGCGACCGGCTTCTACCGCCGGGCCGACACCGACCGGGCGGCCCTGGTGGAGGAAGCCCGGGCCCACCGGGCCGCGGGCTTCACCGCGATGAAGGTGAAGATCGGGTTCGGGCCGGCGGACGACGTGGCCACGCTGACGGCCATCCGGGAGGCGGTGGGGCCCGACGTCCTGCTCATGGCCGACGCCAACCACGCCTACAACGTGGCCACGGCGCGGCGCCTGATCCGGGACCTCGACCCGCTCGACCTCCTGTGGCTCGAGGAACCCATCGCGCCGGAGGACCTCGACGGGTACCGGGAGCTCAAGGCGCTGGGACCGCGGCTTTGGATCGCGGCGGGCGAGAACGAGTACACCCGGCACGGGTTCTGGCCCTGGGTCGCGGCGCGGGCGGTGGACGTGCTCCAGCCGGACCTCACGGCGGCGGGCGGGTTCACCGGGCTCCGCGACATCGTCGCGCTGGCGACGGCCGCGGGCCTGTTGGTCAATCCCCACGTGTGGGGGACCGCCATCGGCCTCGCGGCCTCGCTCCAGCTTCTGGCGACCCTGCCGCCGGTGCCCATCTCCCGCGGCGCCTTCGAGCCGCTCCTGGAGTTCGATCGCTCCGTCCACCCGTTCCGCCAGGAGCTCGTCGTCCAACCCATCCGGGCCGAGGCGGGCGTCGTCCGGATCCCCGACGGGCCGGGGCTCGGCATCACCGTGGACCGCGCGGCGCTCAGGCGCCTGGCCGGGGCCGGCTGAGCCGGCCCCGCCTCAGTCCGCCAGCATGTCGTAGGCCGGCAGGGTCAGGAACTCCACGAACGTGTCGCCCAGGCTGACCGTCTCCAGCAGCCGGCGCGCGTCGGCGAAGCGGCGGGCGGGATCGGTCGCGCCGGGCAGCTTCGCCAGCTCCTCGTCGACGATCTGCCGCACCAACTCCCGCGTCACGGTCCGGCCGTCGGGCAGCGCGACCCCGTGGCGGATCCACTGCCACAGCTGCGACCGGCTGATCTCCGCCGTGGCCGCGTCCTCCATGAGGTTGAAGATGCCCACGGCGCCCTGTCCCCCGAGCCAGGCCTCGAGATACTGCAGGGCGACGCTGACGTTGTTGCGGAGTCCGGCTTCGGTCACCTGGCCGCCGGGGACGCGGACGTCGAGCAGCTCGCGCGCCGCCGGGGTGCGGTCCGGCCGCTTCTCCAACTGGTTCGGGCGCGACCCGAGGACCTCGTCGAACACCGCTGTGGCGACCGGGACCAGGTCGGGGTGGGCCACCCACGTGCCGTCGAAGCCGTCGTGGGCTTCCCGGAGCTTGTCATCGCGGACGGCGGCCAGCGCGCGCTCGTTGACCGCCGGATCGCGCCGGCTGGGGATGAACGCCGCCATCCCGCCGATGGCGTGCGCCCCGCGCCGGTGGCAGGTCTCCACCAGCAGGGTGGTGTAGGCCCGCATGAAGGGCACCGTCATGGTGACCTGGGCCCGGTCCGGGAGCAGGAACTCCGGCCGCGTCCCGAACTTCTTGATGACGCTGAAGATGTAGTCCCACCGTCCCGCGTTGAGGCCGGCCGCGTGCTCTCTCAGCTCGTAGAGGATCTCGTCCATCTGCAGCGCCGCGAGGATGGTCTCGATGAGCACCGTCGCCCGGATGCTGCCGCGGGGGATCCCCAACAGGTCCTCGGCGGCGGAGAACACGTCGTTCCACAGCCGCGCCTCGAGGTAGTGCTCGAGCTTGGGGAGGTAGAAGTAGGGGCCGCTGCCCTTGTCCAGGAGCCGCCGGGCGTTGTGGAACACGTACAGCCCGAAGTCGAACAGGCTCGCGGAGACGGGCTGCCCGTCGACCAGGAGGTGCCGCTCGACCAGGTGCCAACCGCGGGGGCGGACCAAAAGGGTGGCGACGCGGTCGTTCAGTTGGTACAGGCGCCCGTCCGGACTCGTGAAGGTGATCCGGCGCTCGATGGCGTCGATGAGGTTCTGCTGCCCCTCCACCATGTTGGGCCACGTGGGGCTGTTGGCGTCCTCGAAGTCGGCCATGAACATCCGCGCGCCCGAGTTGAGGGCGTTGATGACCATCTTGCGGTCGGTGGGACCGGTGATTTCGACCCGGCGGTCCAGGAGGTCCGCCGGCACCGGGGCGATCGTCCAGGAGCCCTCGCGGACCGACGCCGTCTCGGGATCGAAGTCGGGAAGCCAGCCCTCGTCCAGGCGGCGCTGGGTCTCCCGGCGTCGGGCGAGCAGCGCCTCGCGGACGGGGTTGAAGCGGCGGTGCAGGGCGGCGACGAACTCGAGCGCGTCCGGGGTGAGGATGGCGTCGGTCGCCGGGGTGGGCGGGCCGGACACCCGGATGCCGTCGAGGTTGGCCATGGGGAATCCCTCCAGTTGTGGGCCCCGGGGGACCGGGCCTTCCGGGGCCTATTGATTGCGCCATACGAAACAGCTTATCGTATGATAGTCACAAACGGTCTTTTCGGTGCCGACGACCAAATTCCTCCCGGTCCGGCTTGGGCAGGGATCGGCGGCGGGTCGGAGAATTAGCCCGGAGGAGGCGATGACGCCCTTGCGTGTCGAGCGGGCTTTACCCGCCCCGGCGCCGGCGCGCGGCTACGACGCCGTCCAGTCGGTGGAGCGGGCTTTTCAACTCTTCGAGCTGTTGGTGCAGCACCGGAGCCTCAAGCTGGGCGCGCTCGCCGACGCGGTGGGCGTGCACAAGAGCACGGCCTTCCGGCTGCTGCAGACGCTGATGAAGCTGGGCTACGTCGAGAAGGAGCCGGGTGGGGGGGCCTACCAGCTGGGGCTCAAGGCCATCGAGACGGGGGCCCGGGCGCTTCGGAGCTGGCCCGTGCACGAGGCGGCCCGGCCGGTGATGGACGGGTTGGCCGCCGCGCTCGGGGAAACGGTCAACCTGGCGCTGGTCGACGGCCTCGAGATGGTCTACGTGGTCACGGTGGACACCGAGAACGCGCTCCGGATGCAGCTCAACGTGGGCCGCCGGGCGCCGGTGCACTGCACGGCGGTCGGCAAGGCAGTCCTCGCCTTCCGGCCGGACGTGTTCGCCCGCCTCGAGGGCCGGCCGCTGGCGCGCTTGACGGAGCGGACTCTGACGGACCCCGCGGCGCTGGCGGCGCACCTGGCCGAGGTGCGGCGGCTGGGCTACGCCGTGGACGACGAGGAGCAGGAGATCGGGGCGCGGTGCGTGGCCGCGCCGGTCAGGGACGCCGGCGGGCGGGTGATCGGCGCGCTCGGGGTGTCGGCCCCGGCGGCGCGGCTCGACACCGAGCGGATTCGGGAGATCGGGCCCGACTTGGTGCGGGCCGCGACCTTGATCTCCACCCGCTTGGGCTGGTGCGAGTGAGGGGACCCGGACCGGGCGCAGCAGGAGGTCACATGGACGAGCAGGGCGGACGGACGGACGAACCCCGGGCCGCGGCCGCGGTGGCCGCGGCCGCCGCGACGGCCCGGCGGGAGGGTCGGCGCCTCCTCGCACGGGGGGCGGGCCTGAGGCTGGACCCGGCCGCCGCGGCGACGGCCCGGGTGGTGGACATGCGGCCGTACAACCGGGTGGTGCGTTGGACCCCGGAGGATCTGGTCGCTCAGGTCGAGGCGGGGGCGACGGTGGCGGAGGTCAACCGCATCCTGGCCGACGCCGGGCAGTGGATCCCGGCGGGCCTGCCGGACGGTGGGGACGACACGTTGGGCGGCCTCCTGGCGGCCGGCCTGGACGGGTTCTGGCGGACGGGGTTCGGCCCGCTCCGGGAGCGGGTGCTCGCCTTGACCGTGTGGACGCCCGCCTTCGGGGTGGTCCGGGTGGGCGCCCCGGTGGTCAAGAACGTGGCCGGCTACAATCTGCCCCGACTCTACTGCGGCAGCCTGGGGGCCTTCGGCGTGATCCTCGACGTGACGCTCAAGCTCGCCCCCCGTCCGGCGGTCGCGGCCGTGTGGGAGCGGGGGCTTTCCGGGCCGGAGGAGGCGGAACCGGCGGCGACGGCCTTCGAGGCCGCCGGGCGGCCTTGGGCGGCGCTCCTGGTGACGGGCGACGCCCGGGCGGTGCGGCTCACGGCCGTCTGGACCGGGAGCCGGGCCGCCGCGGCCCGGCTGGCGGACCGCCTGGGCGCCCCGCAGCGGACGACCTGGGACGCGCTGGCGCCCGAACTCGCCGCCCCGGCGGAGGGCTTCGCCCGCTTCGCCGGCGCGGTACCGCGGGCCCGCGCCGGCGAGCTGTTCCGGAGCGTGGTCCGGCACGGCGGGTGGGCGGCGGTGGACTGGAGCAGCGGGGGCTTCTGGGCCCTGGTCGCGGAGGCGGCGGGCCGGCCCTGGACGGAGGCGGTGCGTGCGCTGGGCGGCGGGGTTCGGCCGTGGCGTCGCCCCGCCGTGGCGGGGGCGGGCGAAGGGGCCGGCCGGCCGGGCCTGGTCCGCCTCAAGCAGGCGGTGGATCCGGACGGCGTGCTGACCCCGCTCGATGCGGAGGAGGTGGGCGTCCATGGCTAGCGAGGCGCCGCTCGCCGGGCCGTTCGACAGCGCGCACTGTGTCCACTGTGGGCTGTGCGTGCCCTCGTGTCCCACGTTCGTGGTGACGGGACTGGAAAGCGAGTCGCCCCGGGGACGGGTGTGGCTCCTGGAGCGCCTGGCCGCCGGGGACATCCCGGCCGATCCCGACGCCGTGCGGTACATCGACGACTGCCTCGACTGCCGCGCCTGCGAGGAGGTCTGCCCCGCGCACGTGCCGGTCGGCCACTACGTGGAGCGGTTCCGCGCCGCCCATCCGGAGTGGTTGAGCCGGGGCGAGCGCGACACGGCGCGCTGGGTGGACCGGTTCCTGGGGTCCGAGGCGGGGCTGCGGGCCTTCGGGGCCGCCGCGCGGTTCTCGCGGACGCCGGCCGGCGGTTGGATGGTGCGCCAGGCGACCCGCCTGGTCCCGGGCCTGCCGACCGGGGCCCTCGACCTCGCCCAGGGTCTGCCCGACGAACAGGCCGGGGGCCTGTCCCGGGATCGGATCCGCACCCGCCCCGCCGGGACGGGCGACGGGCCGGTCGTGATGCAGTTCCTGGGCTGTGTGATGGACAGCGTGTTCGCGGCGACCAACGTGCGCACCCACGACGTGCTCCGCGCGGCGGGCTTCCGCGTCGTGGCGCCGGCGGCGCAGCGCTGCTGCGGCGCGCTCAGCGTCCACACGGGCGACCCGGCGCCGGCCCGCGCCTGGGCGAAAGCCAACATCGAGGCGTTCGAGGCCTCGGAGGCGGAGGCCGTGGCTGTCAACGCGGCGGGTTGCGGGGCCGCGCTCAAGGAGTATCCGGACCTCCTCCGGGAGGAGGGGCCGGCCTGGGTGGCGCGCGCGGAGCGGTTCGCCCGCGCCGTGCGGGACGTCTCCGAGCTGCTCGAGGCGGGATCCTTCCCCGTCCTGCCCCCACGGGCGGAGACGGTGACCATGCACGACGCCTGCCACCTCGCCCACGCCCAGGGCATCCGGCAGCCGCCGCGGGCGCTGTTGGAGCGGGCCGGCTACCGGCTGGTGGAGATGCCGGACGCCGACCGGTGCTGCGGGTCGGCCGGCGTCTACAACCTCACCCACCCCGAGATGGCGCGGGCGCTCCAGGCGCTCAAGGTGGCCGACATCCCGGAGACGGCGGACGTGGTGGCGACGGGGAATCCCGGTTGCCAGCTGCAGATCCAGGCGGGGTTGCGCCGGGCGGGGCGGTCGGTGCCGGTGCGCCACACGGTCGACCTGCTGTGGCAGGCCCTGGCGGACGCCGGACGCCTGCCGGAGGACGTCCGGGAGGAGGCGGGTCGTCGTGGCACTTGAGCGGGACCTCGCCGCCATCGTGGGCGAGGCGTACGTCCAGACCGCGCCGGCCCTCCTCTCCGCCTACAGCTGCGACGGCTACACGCTGGAGACGGGCCGGCCGCGGGCGGTCGTCCTGCCCGCCGACGCGGAACAGGTGGCGGCGGTGGTGCGGCGCGTGGCGCAGGAAGGGGTGCCGCTGGTCGCCCGCGGCGCCGGGACCAGCCTGTCGGGCGGGGCCACGCCGCCGCCGGGGGCGGTGGTGGTGCACCTCTCCCGGATGAACCGGATTCGGGCCATCGACCCGGCCAACCGCATCGCGGAGGTGGAGCCGGCGGTGGTCAACGCCTGGGTGAGCCGGGCGGCCCGCCCGTACGGGCTCTTCTACGCCCCGGACCCGTCCTCGCAACAGGCGTGCACGATCGGCGGGAACATCGCCGAGAACGCGGGCGGCCCGCACTGTCTGAAGTACGGGGTGACCGTCAACCACGTGCTCATGGCGGACGTGGTGTGGGCCGACGGCAGCCGGGGCCGCGTGGGCAACCTGGCGGGCGACCCCGAGGGCGTGGACGTGCTCGGCCTGCTCGCCGGCTCCGAGGGCACGCTGGGCATCGTCACCCGCGCCTGGCTCCGGCTGGTGCCGCTGCCCGAGGCCTCGGCCACGCTGCAGGCGGTGTTCGACCGGGTGGAGGACGCGAGCGCGGCCGTTTCGGACATCATCGCCGCCGGCGTGATCCCGTCGGCCCTGGAGATGATGGACCAACTCGCGGTCACGGCGGTGGAGCGGGGGAACTTTCGCGTCGGCTACCCCCTCGACCTGGGCGCCGTCCTCCTGGTGGAGCTCGACGGCACCGCCGAGGCCGTCTGGGAGGAGGCCGAGGCCGTCCTGGACCTCCTCCGCCGCCACCACGTCCGCTTCGCCCGGCGGGCCGAGACGGAGGCGGAGCGGACGCTGTGGTGGGCGAACCGCAAGACGGCGTTCGGGGCCATGGGGCTCATCTCGCCGCGCTACTACGTGCAGGACGGGGTGATCCCGCGCAGCCGCCTGCCGGAGGCGCTTCGGGCGATCGGCGACATCAGCCGGCGCTACGGGATCCGGATCGCCAACGTCTTCCACGCGGGCGACGGCAACCTGCATCCGTTGCTCCTCTACGACGACCGGGACCCGGACGAGGTGCGGCGGGTCGTGGCGGCCGGGCACGAGGTGCTGGCGGTGTGCGTGGCCCTCGGCGGCAGCATTACCGGCGAGCACGGGGTGGGCCTGGAGAAGCGGGACGACATGACGGTGCAGTTCGGCCCGGCCGAACTGGCGCTGCAGCAGGCCCTCAAGACGGCGTTCGACCCGGCGGGGATCCTCAACCCCGGCAAGCTGCTGCCCCGGCCCGGTCGGTGCGCCGCCGAATCGTGGACGGCCGTGGCCGCGGAGCCGGGGAGCGGCTAAGAAAGACCCGGAGACGGGCGCGGGGGGCGGGGGATGGCGGTGGCGACGGACGCGGTCGTGGTGCCGGCCGAGGCGCTGGACGCCCTGCCGGACGCCGTGGTGCTGCTGGACCGGGACGGCTCGGTCGCACGGGTGAATGCCGCGGCGGAAGTGTTGTGGCGGCGCCCCGCCGCCGACATCCGGGGGCGACGGTTCGAGACGTTGGTCGAGGCCGAGTCGGCCCGGGCCTGGGCGGCTGACGCTCCTTCCCGCCCGGCGGCGCTGGTCGTGGTGCTGCGCCGCGGCGACGGCACGTCCTGCCCCGCCGCCGCGTGGACCCTTCCCGCCCGCACGGCGGCGGGCGACGCCGCGCGGCTCGTCGTGCTCCGCGCGACCGGGAGCGCCGCCGCGCCGGCGGGGGACGACGATCCGGCCCGCCTGCGGCTGATGGCGCTCCTCTACGGCGCGCTGGCCGAGACGCGCCGGATCCTGCGGGCCCGGGAGGCCGACCCGCCCGAGGTCGTGCTGACCGAGCTGGCGGAGCGCCTGGCGGAGTTGCTCGCCGCCCACCTGGTCTACGTGGGCGTGCTCGACCCGGGCGCGACCTGGGTGCGCGTCGTCGCCGCCGGGGGAGCGGCGCGGTCCTACGTGGAGGACCTCCGGGTGACGGACGACGCCGGTCGGGCCGAGGGCCGGGGGCCGGCGGGCGAGGCGCTCCGCCGGCTGGGGACCGTGCACAGCGACGTCCTGCATCCCGACTTCGCGCCCTGGCGGGCGCGGGCGGAGGCGTTCGGCCTCGGCGGCACGTGGGCGGCCGCGGCGCCCCTGCCCGACGGACGACGGGCCCTGTTCGCTCTGTACCACGGGGTCGAGACGGTCCCCGTGGGCCTCGAGGATCTGTTCGTCCAACTGGCCCGGGAGGTGGCCGACTTCCTCGTCCGCCACGACGCGGCCCGGCGTCTGGCCCGCCTGGAGCAGTACCGGGAGGCCCACCGGGCGATGCAGGAACGCTTCTTCGCCGGCGCCGACGCGACCGACGTGCTGGGGGCGATGGCGGACACCCTGGTGCGCTCGACGGACGCCCAGGCGGTCGACGTCCTGGTCCCCGACGCCGACGGGCGGAGGCTCCGGCGGTTGTGCGTCGCCGGTCCGCTGGCGGCCTTCATGGAAGAGCTGCCCACTCCGGCCCTCGACGTCCCGGCGACGCCCGGCGAAGTGCCCCTGCCCACCCGGGTCTGGCACGCGCGCCGCCCCCTGCTCGTGCGCCATCCGGCGCGGGACGCGGCGATGCCGGGCCGTTGGCGCGAGTCGCCGCTCGACGCCATGGGGGCCGTGGCGGGATGGCCCATCCCCCATCCCCGCCGCCCGGAACCGGTCGGGGTGGTCACCATCGTCGGTCGGGATCCCGAGACCTTCACCCCCGAAGTGTCGGAACTGGTCACGGCCATCACCCGCTCGGCCGCGATGGCGCTCGCCCAGATCGAGGACCGGCAGGAAATCGCGCGGCTGAGCCGGTTCCAGCAGGCGGCGCTCGCGGCCCAGCAGGCCTTTCTCGCCGCGGCCGACCCGCCGGCCCTCTACGCGCGGCTGGTCGACCTCCTGGTGCGCGAGGCCGGTGCCTTCGGCGCCTACGTGGCCGTGCCCCGGGGCGGCGGCCCCCGGCTGGAGGTGGTGGCGGCGGCCGCGCGGGAACCGGACCTCGAATACGCGCTGCGGCGGCTGAAACCCTCCGCGCGGGCGGACCGCCGGCCGTGGGGCCAGTTGTTCTGCAGCCAGGCCTACCGCGAGCGGCGGCCGGTCGGCCCGGCGGACCCGGCGGCGCATGCGCCCGTGCGGCGGCTTCTGGCCTCGCTGCCGGCGCTGGCCGGGCTGCGGGCCGTGATGGCGTGGCCGGTGCCGGTGGCGGACGACGCCCCCCCGGAGGCCGTGGTGGCCGTCCTGGCGGACGACCCGCACTACTTCGCGCCCGGGTTGCTGGGACTGCTGGGACAGTTGGTGGAGAGCCTACGCCTCGCCCTGGTGCGGCTTAAGGCCAGCGCCGAGATCGCCCGGCTGGCCCAGTGCGACCCGCTGACCGGGCTGGCCAACCGGCGCGGTCTCGACGACATCCTGGAGCAGGCCCTGGCGCGCGCTCGGCGCCACGGCAGCCGGGTGGCCGTGTGCATGCTCGACCTCGACGACTTCAAGGCGGTCAACGACCACTACGGCCACGAGGGGGGCGACCGGGTGCTGCAGGAGGTCGCCCGGCGCCTCGAAGGGGCCGTGCGGAAGTCGGACGGCGTCGCCCGACTCGGCGGCGACGAGTTCGTCCTGGTGCTGGAGGACCTCAAGGCTCCCGAGGACGTGGATGCCGCCCTGGGCAAGGTGGTCCGGGCAGTGTCGGCGCCCTGCCCGGTCGGAGACGGGCGGACGGTCGACGTGCGGGCGAGCATCGGGGCGGCGCTCTTCCCCGACGACGGGGAGCGTCCGCAGGATCTCCTGCGGCGGGCCGACCGGGCTCTTTACGTGACGAAGGCCCGCAAGGGCGGGCGGCGGCGCGACTGGTTCCGCCTCGGGGCATCGCGGGGGAGCCGGTCCGACCGCCCGGCGCGCGGGCCGTCCGCCTGACGGGCGACCCGGCGGCCCGCCGGCGCGGGAGGTTTTTTTACGCATCGGATTCGAACATGTGTTCTATAATAGGGGGGCCGACGGGCGTACCGGCGGTGCAGCGAGACGGGGAGCGACCGACATGCACGGGATGTACTGCGCCGTGGCCCTGCAGGAACTGGCGTGGAGCGGCCGCCGTCCGGCGGGACCCTACGTGGTCGTGCGCGACGGACGCGTCTTCGACGCCGCGGTCGCGGTCTTCGACCGTGGCGTCGACTGGGGGATGCCGGCCGCCGAGCTCCGGTGGCGGGTGCCCGACGTGCCCCTCGTGGCTTGGCGACCGGGCCTGTTCGAGGAGACGGCCCGGACCCTGCGCGAGACCCTGGAGCGGACGGGGACCGGGTCTTCCGTGGAGGACGAGCGGGGCGGGGTCGTCGGCCTGCCGGCGCCGACGGCGGAGGACTGGGCGGCGCTGGTGCGGACGTTGGTCCCGCATCGGGCCGGCCGGGTCCGCGGCGGCCTCGCGCCCCATCCGCTGCTGGCGCGCTGGGTGGCACGGGCCGGTCCGGGCCTGGGACTCGAGGCCTGGGCGGTGCCGGGGGGGTGCCTGTGGGTGTGCGGGCCGGAAGCCGCCGAGCGGATCTGGGCGACCGTTCCGCTGGGCATCCTGCCGGTCCGGGCGACGGAGCGGCGGCGGTGGCGCCAACTGGGTTTCCGGCGGGTGGGCGACGTGCCGGGGCTGGCCCGCCGTTGGGCCCAAGCCGTCGCCCCGCGATGGGCCGGGGAGGAGACCGTGACCGTGGAGCTCCGTTTCGAGGCCCCCTTGGAGGAAGGATTAACGGCCGCGGTGGACGAGTTGGCCCGGCGCCTGGCGGAGGATCTCGGCCGCCGGCACCAGGCGGCGCGCACGGTGCGGGCGGTGTGGACGCCCGAGCAAGGGCCGCCGGTGGTCCGCCGGCGGACGTGGCCGACGGCGGCCGTCGCCCGTCGGGACTGGATGGCCCGGATCTGGGGTCTGCTGCAGCCGTGGCCGTCCGTGGCGCCGATGGCCCTGGCGCTGGAAGCCCGGGATCTGGAGCCGGCCGTCCCCGTCCAGGAGCGGTGGGGGTTCGCGGGCGGGACGCCGCTTCGGGCCCGGCCCCCGGACGCGGCGGTCGTGCCGATCCTGTCGCTCTACGAACGGCGCTGGCAGTACTGGGACCCCCTGCGGCGGATCAGGGCGACGGAGGGGTGACCATGGCGGTGCGTTGGATGCCGATCCGGGTGATGACGGCCGCCGGCGATCCGTTGCGGCCGACGGCGTTCTGGTGGCGGCGGCGGCGCTACCGCGTCGACCGGGTGCAGGAGCAGTGGCAGGACGCCGGCGCGTGGTGGGCCGGCGAGGCGCCGCGCTGGTTCTTCCGCCTCGAGGCCGAAGGCGGCCTGTACGAGGTGGCGGCGGATGCGGACGGCCGCCGGTGGTGGATGTACCGGATCTTCGACTAGTCGGAGGCGGGTCGGCCGCCGGGCCCCGGCACGCTCCGGCGCGCCGCCCGAGGCGACAGGCAGGAGCCGACTGAGATGACCGTCAACGTGCAACTCCACGTACACTCCGCCTTCTCGTTCCTCGAGGGGACTGACTGGCCCCGCGACCTGGTGCGGATCGCAGCGGAACGGGGCGTGACCACCCTGGCCCTGGTCGACATGCACCGGGTCTCGGGGATGGTGGATTTCCTCGAGGCGGCCGCCCAGGCGGGGATCAAGGGGGTGGCGGGCGCCACCGTGGAATTGGCGGAGGGCGGCCGGCTGGTGCTGCTGGCGCCGGATCCGGCCCGCTACCCCCAGCTCATGCGGCTTCTCACCCATGCCCACGAGGATCATCCGCGGGGGGCGCCCCGCGTGGACTGGGCGGCCTTGGAGGCCTGGGGGCCGGGGTTGGTGGCGTTGAGCGGCGGGCGGCGCGGCTGCCTCGACCGGCGGATCGTCGCCGGGCGGCGGCGCGAGGCGGAGGCCCTGGCCCGCCGGCTTCAGCGCGTCTTCGGCGGCGACTTCTACCTCGAGGTGGGCGCGGGGTGGCTCCCGGGCGACCGGGCGGTGCGGCGGGCGCTCCGTGATCTGGGCGAGGCGCTCGGCTTGGCGGTGGTGGCCGCCCCGGAGGTGCATCACGCCCGCGCCGAGGATTTCGCCCTCTATGACGTGTTGACGGCAATCCGGCTGGGGTTGCCGGTCGAGGTGCCCCATCCCGACCGCCCGCTCAACGCCGAACAGCATCTGAAGCGGCGGGAGGAGATCGCGCGGGCGCTCGAGGATCTGGCCGGCCCGGCGCTCCGTACCGCCGACGCCCTGGGGGAGCGGCTCGAGCCGCCGGCCCTCCTGGGCGTGCGGCGGGTGCCCCGGTTCGGCGAACCGCGGGCGGCCTTCCGCACGCTCGCCCGCCACGTGTGGGAGGGAGCGCGGCGGCGCTACGGGGATCGGCTGGAGCGGGTGCGGCCGCGCATCCGGCACGAGTTGGCCATCATCCGGGATCTCGACTTTGCCGACTACTTCCTCGTGGTCGAGGATGTGGCGCGGTTTGCCCGGCGGCGGGGCATCCGCTTCGCCGGGCGGGGATCCGCGGCCGACTCGGTGGTGGCCTACTGTCTCGGGATCACCCAGGTGGACGCGGCGGCCCGCGAACTCCTCTTCGAACGGTTCCTGAGCCGCGAGCGGGCGGAGACGCCCGACATCGACATCGACTTCGACGCCCGGTACCGCGACGAAGTGGCGGCGTACGTGCGGAGCCGCTACGGTCCGGACCGGGTGGCCAGCGTGGCGACGTACCAGACGTTCCGCGGGCGCTTGGCCGTGCGTCAGGTCGGCAAGGCGCTGGGGTTTCCCCCGGAGGAGCTCGACCGGCTGGCCAAGGCGCTGCCGCCGCGCCGGCTGGAACGCGTGCTGGAGGACTGGGAGGCGATTCCGGAGATCCGGGCGCTGGGTCTGTCCCCGCGCTGGCGGGAGGTGCTCGTCTGGGCGGCGCGGGCCGAAGGGCTGCCGCGCCACCTGGGCACGCATCTCGGTGGCCTGGTTGTCGGAGGAGAGCCGCTGGAGCAGGTCATGCCGTTCGAGACCTCGGCCAAAGGGGTGCGGGTAGGCCAGTTCGACAAGCGGGACGTGGAGGCGCTCGGCCTGCTCAAGCTCGATCTCCTGTCGCTCAGGACGTTCTCGGCCATCGAGCTGGCGGTGGGGGAGATCCGGCGGACGGAGCCGACGTTCGACGACGCGCGCATCCCGCCCGAGGATCCCGCCGTGTACCAGGCCCTCGGGGCGGGCGACAGCATCGGCGTCTTCCAGCTCGAGAGCCCGGCCCAGCGGGCGCTGGCGCGACGCCTGCAACCGGACCGCTACGAGGACCTGGTGGCCAGTCTGGCGCTCATCCGCCCGGGTCCCATCAAAGGCAACATGGTCGACCCGTTCGTGGCGCGCCGGCGCGGGCTCGAGCCGGTCACCTACCTCCATCCCGACCTGGAGCCGATCCTGCGCAAGACCTACGGCGTGGTGCTGTTCCAGGAACAGGTGATCGCCATCGCCAGCCAGTTGGCGGGTTTTACGCCGGGCGAGGCGGATCGGTTGCGGCGGGTCATGACCCACGGGCGATCGGTCGAGGAGATGGAGCGGCTCGGCGAGGAGTTCCGGGCCAAGGCGCGGGCCCGGGGTGTGGCGCCCGAGGTGGCCGAGGCTGTGTTCGGGCAGATCGTGGGCTACGCCAGCTACGGATTCAACGAGGCGCATGCGGCGGCCTTCGCGGAGACGGCCTACCGCACCGCCTACCTGCTCCGGCATTACCCCGGCCCCTACTTCGCCGGGCTGCTCAACGCCCAACCGATGGGCTACTACCCGCCCGACGTGCTGGTGACCGAGGCGCGTCGCTACGGGATCGCCATCCTGCCCGTGGACATCAACGTCAGCGGCGCGGGGTTCGAGTGGGTGCCGGAGGCCGGTGCCATCCGGGTCGGGCTGGCGGCCGTCGGAGGGATCGGGCCGGACGCCGCCCGGGCCGTGGTGGCGGCGCGCCGCGCGCGGCCGTTTCGCGACCCGCAGGACGTGCTCCGGCGCACGCCGTTGACGAGGGATCAGGTGGCGGCCGCGATCCGGGTGGGGGCCTTCGACGCGCTGGATCCCGACCGCGACCGGTGGCTTGAGAGCCTGGCGGTCGACAATCCCCTCGGGGTCCTGCCACCCCCGTCGGGACGGTCGTGGTCGCTGGCGGAACGACTCGCATGGGAGTACCGGATCCTCGGGTTCGGGCAGACCGCGCAGGGGATGGCGATCTACCGGCCCTGGCTTCCGTCCCGGGTCTGGTCGACCTGTGCCGCGGCCGCCGCCGCTCCCGACGGGACGCCGGTGCGCGTGGCCGGCTGGGCGATCCGGCCGCACCGGCCGCCGACGCGGAGCGGACGGCTCGTCGTCTTCTTTTCCCTGCTCGACGAGACGGGGTTGTTGGATGCTTCCCTGGACGAGCGGGGGTACCAGCGGTTCGGGCAGTGGTTGTTCGGGAGTCGCGCCGGCGGCGTGCTGAGCGTCTACGGCCGCATGCGCCAGAGCACCCTCGTGGTCCGGACCCTCGCACCCTGGGCCCCGCCGCCCGGGTCCCGCGCCGCGACGCGTTGACCCCGAGCCCGGGCGTGCGCCCGCGCGCGGACGCGACCGGACCGCTGATCTTTTTCTAATGCCTGTAAAGGATGGGAGACCAAACCAGCGAAGATATAATGGCGAATGGGTCGGAGGCAGGCGACGTCGCCGGTCGGGGCTGAGGGCGCGAAGCGGGCACCCTCTCGTAGCAGAATGCCGAGGGATTCCCTACGCACCAGGACGGAACGGCTCCCCGCTACGATTTCTACTCCATCGTCTACGGCATCCGCACCGTGCTGTGGGCCGGCTGGGCCGCGGCCGCGTGGAGGTCTCCGTGGGACGGCTGGATCTGGGCGGCCGTCGCCGTTCTGACGACCCTGGGGATTTGGGCGCGGCGTCGCCACAGCTACTACGTCGTCAACCTGGTCGCGGCGGCCGGGGAGCTGGTCGTCGTGGGCTGGGCCGTCCGTCTGACGGGCGGTCTCGCCAGCGACGCGTACATCCTTTTCGGGAGCGAGGCGTTCACGTTCGCCCTCTATCCCCGCGGCTGGTCCGTGGCGGGGGCAGGGCTCGCGTTCGCGGTGTACGCCTGGGCCGTCGCGCCGGCGTGGACCGGGGCGTTCTGGTTCCGGACGGCAGTGATGGACGGCTATCTGGTCGCCGCGGGGATCCTGGGGGAGTCCTTCCGCCGCCAGGTCCAGGCGATGCGCCGGGGCCGTCGCCGCCTGGAGCAGTTGGAGCGGGCCCTGTCGCTGCAGGCCGGCCTGCTGCGGGAGCAGCCGCTGGAGATGGCGCTGGCCCACGTGCTGGACCAGGCGGTGGCGCTTCTCGGGATTGAGTACGGCTACATCGGCATGGAACGCGAAGGCGTGCCCGACCGACACACCCTGGCCCGGGTGACCCCGGACCCCGCGGGGATGCCTTGGGAGACGGCCGTGGCTCCGGTCATCGAGGAGGCGGTCCAGCGGAACGAGCTGGTCATCGTGGACGACGTGAGCCGTCATCCGCTGGGAGACAGCCCGGCCGTGCGACGGGCCGGCATCCGCGCGGTCGCCGCCGCTCCCGTGCAGTCGGGCTCCCGGTTCCGGGGCGTACTGGCGCTGGCGGGGCGGACGGCCGGGGCGCTGGCCCCGGACCACATGGTGGTGGTCATGGCGCTGGCCGGCCTGGCGGGCGACCAGATCCGGTTCCAACGGGAACGGGAGGCGGCGCGCAAGCGGGGACGGCTGTTGGCGACGCTGGAGCGCGTGGGCAAGGTGGTGACGGCCAACCTCCGCCTGGAAGCCGTATTGCCGGCCATCCACGCCGCAGTGGTGCAGGAGCTCGAGGCGGACGGCTTCTACGTCGTCCTGACGGTGCCGGACCGGACGGACGCCGTCTACCTGGCCTACCACTACGACGCCGGGGAGCGGAGGCCCGCGGGGATGGTGCCGCTCACGCCCGACGGGCCGACGGCACGGGTGCTCGCTTCGGGCCAGCCGCTCCTGGTGCAGGAGGCGGAACCCGACGAGGCCGGGCCTGGCGGCCGGGCCGCGACCGGCATCGCGCTGGTCCCCTTGGTGCGGGAGACGCGGGTCATCGGGGCGATGGCGGCGTTCAGCTACCGGACCGCATACGACGAGGACCAGCTCGAATTCCTCTCGGCCTTGGCGAGTCAGGCGGCCATCGCCATCGAGAACGCCCGCGTCTTCGAGCGGGCCGAGTCCAACGCCTTAACCGACCATCTGACCGGGCTCGGCAACGCCCGGCGGTTCAGCGCCGCTCTGGCGGAATGGGTGGAGCGGGCGAACGCGGGGGAGATCGACGGCCTGGCGCTGCTGGTGATCGACTCGGACTCGCTCAAGCAGGTCAACGACCGGTTCGGCCATGCGGCGGGCGACGCCCACCTCATCCACGTCGCCGAGGCCATCCGGCGTCACATCCGGGCCTCCGACGTGGCCTGCCGGTACGCCGGCGACGAGTTCGTGGTGCTCCTGGCGGGGGCCAGCGCCGCGGTGGCCGCCCAGGTGGCGCGGCGCATCTGCGAGGCGGCGGCGGCGTTCCACTGGGAGGGACAGGCCCTGGACGGCGTCTCCGTCAGCGTGGGGGTGGCGGAGTTCGTCCCCGGGATGACCAGCGAGGCCCTGTTCACCGAGGCCGACCGGGCGATGTACCGGGCCAAGCAGCTCGGCAAGAACCGCGTGTGGGTCGCGGAGCCGTCGGGGCCATACTAGGGCCCAAAAAGGCGGGACCCGCTTGCTGGTGGCCTGGTTGTCCTCGGCGCTGCTGGGCGCGTTCATCGGGTGGATCACCAACGTGATGACCATCCGGCTCATCTTCCGGCCGCGACGGCCCTGGCGCGTCGGCCCGGTCGTCATCCAGGGGGTGATCCCGCGGCGGCGGCGGGAGATCGCGGAGTCGTTGGCCCGCACCGTCACCCAGGAGCTGCTGTCGGCGGAGGCGCTCTTCTCCGCCGTCGACACGCCGGAGAACCGCCGGGCGCTGGTGGCCGGTCTCCGCCAGGAGCTCGGGCGACGCCTCGCGGCGCTGCCGGCCTTTCCCTTCAAGGCGGCGGTGGTGGAGCGGATCCAGGACCTGGCGGAGCGCGAGGTGCTGCGCTACCTGGAGACGCTGAGCCGCGATCCCGAGTGGCCGCGGCGCGTCCTGGCCCGGGTGCCGCTGGAGCGGCTCATCGTCGAGCGCATCGAGGCGTTCGACCTGGTGGAGTTCGAGCGGGTGATCGTCCGCCTGAGCCATCGCGAACTGCGGCAGATCGAGTGGCTCGGAGGCATCCTCGGCTTCGTGGTGGGGTTGTTCCTTCCCTTCGTGCAGTGGGTCCTGTCCCTGGGACACTGAGTGCCGGCCCGTCGGCCAAGCGACGGCGGCCCGGCTCGGGGCCCACCGTGCCGTAACGTGAAGACGGCGCGCCCGACGGCCGCTTGACCGGTGAGGCCGAGGCCGGATATAATGCCAGTGCGCCGGTGCGATGGCGCGGAACCT
This sequence comes from Actinomycetes bacterium, assembly GCA_023565505.1. Lineage (GTDB taxonomy): Bacteria > Bacillota > Sulfobacillia > Sulfobacillales > JAIMBI01 > JAIMBI01. The sequence goes on from JAIMBI010000011.1 coordinate 86,172, forward strand.
TGATGATCATCATACGTGGGGATGTAGCTCAGTTGGGAGAGCGCTTGAATGGCATTCAAGAGGTCAGGGGTTCGAATCCCCTCATCTCCACCATGACGACGGCCCCATGGTCTAGAGGCCTAGGACACCACTCTTTCAAGGTGGTAACCCGGGTTCGAATCCCGGTGGGGCCACCAGAAGTTTCGGGCCATTAGCTCAGCTGGTTAGAGCATCCGCCTTTTAAGCGGAGTGTCGAAGGTTCGAATCCTTCATGGCCCACCA
>JAIMBI010000038.1 GCA_023565505.1 Actinomycetes bacterium
ACCTCGCTGGGGGAGTCCGCAGGTGGGTCAATTTTGACCGGCGCAAGTGGATCAAATTTAAACCGGCGTTGACAGGCAGAGCCGCCGATAGCTTGACCACGCACGCCTGCTGTACAACGATGAACAGGCACAACGGTGGGGCAGGCTCGGCTCTGCGTCCAGGAGAGGACGGTGCATGACGGATGTTGTACGTCCTTGCGGCGTCGGTTGGCCTCCTGTTCGGAGGCGCCGTCGAGCAGTTGGGCGGACTGCCGTTCGCGCCGTGGGCCTGGACCACGAGTCAGCTCTCGGCGCCGTGGCTCCTGCTCCCGTTTGCCTTCGGGACTGCCGCGCAGCGCGCCGCTAAGGCTGCGGCGCTCGGGCTCACGGTGACGCTCTGTGGGCTGGTCGGCTACGTGTTGATGTTGAGTGGGGCCGCTGGCCACAGCCCGCATGGCCTCACTCCATCTGTCGTGCTCCACGAAGCGCGTACCCAGGCGCCGTGGTTCGTGGCCGGGAGTGTCAGCGGACCGTTGTACGGCGTGCTCGGCCAGCGCTGGCGGTGTTTCCGTTGGTGGCCGAGCGCTCTCCTGGCGGCGGGCGCCCTAGCTCTCGAACCGGTCGCGCTGGTGGCGGTCGGCCGCACGTTTGGTCCGAGCCAGGTATACATCGCCGAGTCGGCGGCCGGGCTCGCGCTGGGCGCCTGGTTCGTCACGTGCACGAGGCGACGGGTCCGAGCGGCACGAACCCCCACTCAAGCGGACGTTGGATAGAAGCCGCCTGGCGCACGGCCCCGTATGGCGGCCGTCCCCGCAACGGTCCACGATCTCCCGTCATGTCGGCCGGCGTTCTCACACACCGCCTGATGCGTGCGGCGCGCCACACACCAACCCGCCCCGTGTCGGTCGAACGCCCACCACGCCCCGTCAACGCCTGGCTGCCGTCGCTCCCACGGCACCCGGTTCGCGACCGGCCGGGCGTCGGCCTCCTGCGCGATCCGGCTCACACAGCGTCAACCGTCGCGTCTTCGTCCAGCCCTCCATCCTCCCCGACCCAAAGGCCACCCGACGCGCCCCGGCGCCTCCCCGTGCCGTCCGCTGCAAAAAGCCGGCCGGCGGGCGTCCTTGCCGCGTCTGGCAGGGTGGCAACTGTGGCCCGCCCGCTTAGGGGGGATCGACGAGGCTCGGCACCAAGGTCCGCCGGTCGGTGCCGCGAACGCGACGACGCGCATCGCCCCGGAGCGGTCGGGCCCGTGCGGGGCCGCGACGCGTCGAGCACAGAATGTCCAGGCTGGGGCTGTCTCCGAGATCGCGCGCGTTCGGCGCCGCTTTTCCGCGAGGGTCTTGACAGGCAGATCTTATGCCACTATTTTATATGCATCAAGTAAGGAGGTATCATGATGTCGAAAGAGGATGTGAAAGCGTCCGGAAGACGCCTCGTCCTCCTCGTGCTGGGGGTGCTCTCCACATCCGCCCTGCACGGATACGCCATTGCCCGTCAGATTCGGGAGGAATCGGGCGGCGTTTTCCAACCTGGCGAGGGGCTGCTCTATCCCCTCCTCCATCAGCTCGAAGAAGAAGGGGCGATCCAGAGCCACTGGGAAGAAGTCGACGGGAGGCGCCGCAAGGTTTATACGCTGACGCCGCAAGGTCACCGGCGGCTGGCCGACGAACGGGCCCTCTTCGAAGCCGAGACCCGCGCCACCCGGGCCATTCTGGCCAGAACGGAGGCACAATCCCTTGCTCTGGGATGAATACGTGGAGGACATCACCGAGAACCTGAGGAACCCCAGACGGGCCCGCGAGGTGCGCCGAGAACTCCGGGACCACCTCCTGTGCCTGAAAGACCAGTTCGTCTCGGAGGGCTTGGCACCCGACGAAGCAGAGAAGAAGGCCATGGACGTGCTGGGACCCGTTGAGGTTCTGGCCCGCGAGTTCCGGAAGCTCGAGCGCCCCTACCGCCCGTTGTGGCCGATTGGGGTCACGGTCGTCGGCATCCTCTGGGCCGTTGGGAGTCTGGGCGTCCCGGGGGGCCGGCCAGGCGGGGCCCTCCTCCTCCTCGCGTGGGCCGTCCTTTGGGGGATCTTGCACCTGCGTGCTTTCCCGTCGCTCCTGAGTCGGCTCCGTTCGGGGCGCCCGGTGACAGCGGGCATTGACTGGACCCGTCTCTTCCCGGCGGCGTGGCCGTACCTGGGTGCCGGATCGGTCTTTGCCCTCGCCTTCGCCCTCCTCGTGAGTGCTAACATGGCAGGCCTCGGCCTGTTCGGCCTCCTGGTGGCCCTCGCCGTCGGGGCGGTCGCGTTCATCGCCGCCGACCGGTACCCGTGGTTCGCCGACCGGGCGCCGTTCCCCCATCCCCTCTCCTCGTCGCTCGCCGCGGTGGGCGTCCTCGTCACGCTCCTCGCCATCATGACCGTCGCCCCGGCGACGAATCCCATGGACGCCTTTCCCTACGGGGTCCCGGGGCAGCCCGTCTCCTACGGCGAAGCGGTCCGCTTGGCGTTCGCCCTCGCCGTGCCGGTTGCCGGTCTCGTGGCGGCCCTCTATTTCAGCGGGTGCACGGCTGCCCACTGGGTTGCCGACAGGCTTGCGGCCCCAGCCGCGAGCCCACAGGACGCGACGCTGAGGCTCGAGGAGGGCAACCCGATCCAAGAGTAGTCCAAGCCCGACTTCCGGCCCGCCATCCATCGATCCTGTTCTTCCTCGCGGAGGTGCATGCCCATGGGGCACGTCATCCGCGCCGAATGGCGCCGAGGCACCCACTCCTGGCGCTTCTGGGCGGCCGTGACACTCACGCTCTTCGTCTTCCTCCTGGCCATGTGGCAGTATGACAACCCCACCTGGCGGCCGCTGATCCCCCGCGCCGACAACTTCTACAAGTCCATGCTGGACGCGCTCGGCGCCTACCTGATGGCGCTGTGGCCGGTGGTCATCCCCGTCGTGGCGGCCCTGCCGGCCGGCGACAGCGTCGCCGTGGACCGGCGGCGGGGGGTGGATGCCCTGGCCATCACGCGGGTCGGCTGGACCGGTTACCTTGCCGGGAAGCTCACCGGGAGTGCCCTCGTCGCCGTGGCGGCCGTCGCCCTCGCCACCGGCATGGCCGCGGCCGCCGCCGCGGTCGCCTATCCGGTCGCCCTCCCCAAGCTTCTCGGCTGGACCTTCCCCAGCATGGCCCAATGGGCGTCCGAGCCGTACTCCTACCATATCTCCGGCGTCTTCGCTTCGAACTACGCGACGACGTTCCAAGCGCACCTGTTCTGGGCGGCACCCGGCCTGTACGTCGCGCTGGTGGCCATCGTGGCCCTTTGGGCCACGGCATCCCTCTCCGCTCTCGCGGTCGCCTCCTCCGCCTGGATCCGGGTCCCCGTCCTGGCGCTGGCCGTCCCCGTCGTGCTGTTCCTCGCCGGCGACGTCGTCACCCAAGGAATGGGGCGGAGCCACCTCGTTCCCTCCGTCTACGCCGGCGCCTACCTGTGGTCGGCGTCCCCCCCGGTCGGCAGCTGGTGGACGCTCGGCCTCTACTGGCTCGTACCGGCGGCGGCCGCCGCGGGCGCGGGGGCCTGGATCGGCCGGCGGCGGGAGTGGCCGCCCGGGAGCGTGGGACGGTGAACGCCAAGGACCCCGTCATCCAGCTCCGCGACGTCGCGAAGAGGTACCGTGGGAGGGACGTGCTGGCGGCGGTCGACCTCGACGTGGCGGCGGGCGACGTCGTCGGGCTCATCGGCCCGAACGGGTGCGGCAAGACGACGATCCTCCGGATCGTCGCCGGTCTCGTCCAACCCACCCGGGGCGCGGTGCGCATCGGTGGACGCCGCCTGGCGGAGGAGCCGGGCGGCGTGCCGCCAGGACTGGGCGTGCTGTTCGATCCGCCGGGCCTGCTCCCGCACCTCACGGGCTTCCAGAACCTCTCGCTGCTGGCTTCGCTGCGCCGGACCATCGACGATGAGACGGTCAAGGACTGGATCCGCCGCCTGGGGCTCGACCCGGAAGACAACCGGCGCGTGGGCACGTACTCGCAAGGCATGCTCCAGCGCCTCGGGCTCGCCCAGGCGCTGATGGAATCGCCGCGCATCCTCCTCCTCGACGAGCCGACGAACGCCCTCGACCCCGGCTCCGTCGACCTCGTCGCTGAGCTCATCCGGGAGCAGCAGGCACGCGGGGCCGCCATCCTCGTGGCGAGCCACCACCTGGAAGAGGTCGCGAGGGTGTGCACTCGGGTCTACAAGGTGATCGAGGGGCGCCTCGTGCCGGCGGACCGGGAAGACCTGGAGCGCCGGCGGCCGGTTGGGGAAGACCCTCGCAGATGATCGGGCGGAGCCTCAGGGCGAGTCTCGCCGTCACCTGGGGCGGCGGCCGCCCGCTCATCCTTGCGACGGGGATCGCCCTGCTCGGGATTTTCGAGGGCGCCCGCAACCCCTGGGACATCCTCCTCGCCAGCACGCACTACAAGCAGGTGGACCTCCTGGTCGTCCCGCTCTACCTCCTCCTGCTCACCCGGGACCTCCGCCATCCCTGGGAGGCACTGGTGAGGCTCCGGCTCCGAGACGCCCGGCGGTGGTGGGCCGGGCACGTGGGCGCAGCCGGCCTCACGGCCGGCCTCGTCGTGGTCGGCATCGCCGTCCTCGCGGTCATCGTCCCCCTCATCCGTCATCAGTGGACATGGCGGTGGGGCACCATGGCGCGGGCCACCCTCGGTCCGGCGATCCTGGCGTCACCGACCTGGCGCGTCCCTTGGCTCGCGGGGCTTGAGGAGCTCGGGCTCCTCGCGCTCGGGCTGTGGGCCATCGGCGTCCTCTCCCAGGTCCTCACCCTGTGGTGGCGGTCCCCGTGGTACGCCTGGATCGTGCTGGTCCTCCTCGGCTGGGGATCGGTCGCCGCGTTCGGGACGGGTCTTCAGACCCTCGTCTGGTGGGTGCCCGCGGGCAGCCAGTTCTGTCTCGAGTATCACTGGACGCCGGCCGGTCCCGTCGTGGCCCCGGGTTGGAGCGTCCTCTACGGCAGCCTGTTGCTCGCCGCCGCGACCGCCGCCGGAGGTGCTATCGCCCGGTCCTCGCCGGACGACGCCCGCCACGGAGGTACGCTATGAGACGCCGGCCCGGGGTCTGGGCTCTCCTGCTCGTCGATCTGCAATCCTGGCTCACCCGCCCGACGTTTCGCGTCGCCCTCGCCCTGGCCGTCCTGGTCGTCGTGATCGCCCTTCGGGGTGCACCCGCACAGGGCGCGGCGCTCTTCCGGACCGTCCTGGGCGGCCCTGCGGTGGGCTTGATGGGTGGTCAGCTCCGGACCGGACCCGGTTGGACGGGGTTCGTCGTGGGCGTGCTCTTCCTCGTCGCCTGCCTGGGCAGCGTCGACACCGACCCCGCTTGGATCTGCCTCGTCCTCGCCCGCGGCGCATCGCGCGCCCGCTGGGCTCTGGCCAGGCTCCTCACCCTCGCCGTGGGCGCCGTTCTCTTCTTCGCTGTCCTGGTGGCGGTGATCGGGCTGGCGTTCGCGGTCGGCTGGCGGCCCGGGCCCTTCCTGTCGTCCGCGACGTCCTGGGATTTCTGGCTGTGGCCGCTTGGCCTCATCAGTGTCGCATGGTTCGCCATGGCCGTGGCCCTCGTCGCCGGGACGGTCTGGCCGAGCCTCGCCTGCACCTTCCTCCTCCTGAGCCTCGCCCGTTTCGGCGGCAACCTCGCGCCGTACATCCCCTTCAGCCAGTGGATCGTGGACCTGCATGGCCTGCCCGGGACGCTATCTGTCGTGTCCGGCGTGCTTTACGTGGCCGTCTGGGCCATCGTCTCGGCCGGAGCCGTCTTCGCTGCGGCCGGCATCCGACTCGGCGAAGCGGGGCGATGAGGTGTGTCCCCGTGCCAGTGTCCAACGGCCGACAGACAGAACTTGAGCGGGCTTGCACGCGAAGGGTCCCATATCATGACGGCGCCGCGTCCCCCCCGAACGTGGTCAGGAATAGGCGGCCCACGCATGATCTCGCCCCCGCTGCGCCGGCCGCCAGTCGCCATCGCTCCCCGCGGCCGGGCATCCTGGCGCGACCGGATCGGCGGCGTGCACGGCCACCCGACTGCGGACGCCGTGGACGGGCTGGCACTCCACGCATGGCAATTTCGCCGCAGGGGTCTTTCGGTGCAATGGCGGGCCGATGCCGATCGTCTATACGAGTGAAGGCCACGTGGGAAAGGGGCGACGGGAATGCAACCGGCGGCGGACGTGGACCCGGCCCTGTACCATCGGTTCCGTCACGGGGACCTGGAGGCCTTCCGAGCCATTGTGCAAGCCTATGAAGAACCGAGCTTCCGGTTGGTCTACCTGTGGGCGGGCGATCGCATCCTGGCTGAAGACGTGGTGCAAGACGCCTTTTGGAAAGCCTGGACCCGTCGCACCCATCTGCGCGACCCTGACCGGTTTGCCGGGTGGTTTCTGCGAATCCTCGCCAACGTTTACCGGGATCGTATGCGTCGGGAGCCGCAGGGGGTCATCCCCGTGGAGACCGTGGCTTTAGTCGACCCGGATGGCACTCCCGAGGAACGGGCCCTGGCCGCCGACGAGGTGCAAGCCCTGCGCGTCGCGCTGGCCCAGTTGCGCTGGGAGGACCGGCTGGCGGTGACGCTGAGATATTACGACGGCTTGTCCGTCCAAGCGGTGGCCGGCGTTCTTCATCGGCCGCCCAATACCGTGGCGTCCCGCATCCACCGCGCGTTGGGCCGGCTTCGGACGCTCTTGACGCAAGACGAGGAGGGTGGTAGGCATGCCGCAGCATCATCCCGACGACCCGATTGACCCGATGCTGGAAGCCCGGGTGACCGCCCGCTTGGCCCGCTTGGCGGACACGGCCGGGCCGCCTCCCGCGATCTGGCCGCTTCTGCAAGCGCGTTTGACAGCCCGCCCGCCGCGGCGCCGCCTGCGGCGTTGGGGGGCCGGCGCGGCAGCCGCCCTGATGCTGCTCACCAATCCCGTGGCCTATTTGGTGCCCCGGGTGCAATGGGCCGTAGAAGCGATGGGACACCCCGTGCCGGCGGCGGCGTGGGGCGGCCAGCTCACCGCCGATCCCGGCCTCTTCGGGCTGTGGAGTGCCGGCGCCTTGGCGCCCCTGCGGGCGACGACCACCCGTGACGGCGTCACCCTCACCGTCCTCGGCACCTATTTCGACGCCCGGTCCTCGGTCCTGGTCGTCTCCGTGCACGGTCCCGCGCCCGGAGGCGTCCCGGCGGGTGCAGTGGCCCAGCGGTGGCGCCCTGTGAGCAACAATGACGACCTCGTGGCCTGGCAGACGGGCAGCCGGCCGCAGTCGACGCCGCCGTTCCAACAATATCTCATCACCCTCAGCAACCAGTTCGGGCTCACGCTGCCGGCCCAAACATGGTTCTTCAATGGGGATGGAGTCGGTGCGTTCACGTTTCCCGGCTTCCCGGCTTGGATGCGGCAGGCGGGATTGCGGTTGACGCTGCGCGTCGGGGCGATGGAGGCCGTCGTGGCGCCGGAGGGGCCGTTGGGGGGCAAAACCGTCCATCTCGTGCCGGGACCCTGGACGGTCGCTTTTTCGGTGATCCCCCCGCCGGAGCCGAACCTCACGTTGAGTCCCGACACGCAGGCCAGCACCCCCCAAGGAACACTCACCCTGACTCAGGTGCAAGACGTCCCCAGCGGGTCCTGGATGACCGTATCGAGTACCGGGGCGGTGGACTGGGCGGCGCCCGGCGTCCGGTGGAGCGTCACCACGCCGGCCGGGCACACCGTCAGCCCCCTGGGATGGCAGGCTGGGACCCATGGCGCCACCCTCCGCTTCCCGCCCCTGACGGCAGCCGGCACGTATCGGCTCACCGGCCGGGCAGCCGGCACGCAGTGGACCGTCTCCTGGACCCAGCCGGCCTGGGATGCCCACGGCAAGCCGTGGCAAGCCCCGGCTGCGGAACCGCCGATTTATCAGGGCACGGACTGGAACCGAGCCACCCGGCTGGTGGGATTCCCGGCCCTGCCGCCGCCTGCCGGGACCCGCCTCGTCGAGATCACGGTCGCCTCCACCACGACGCCGCTCCGGTCACCCGACGCGGTGCCCCGGCAACTGAGCATGGTGCTCCAAACGCCTGACGGGCCGGTCCAGGTCATCGAGAGTCCCGCGTGGCTGACCCCGGTCCCGGCAGCGGCCACGGCGGCCCAATTTGCCGCCGCGTTGCGCGCCGGCTCGCCTCCCGGACGCCTGCAATCCCTCACCCTCCATGGGATGCCCGCGCAACTGTGGACCTTGCCCGAAGGGCCCCCGACCAACGGCACCACGTCGCTCTTAGACCTGTATCCGACCTGGGGGAGCATTCAACTCACCCCATGGCCCGGTCATCGAGCGCGATCCGGGGAGGTCTTGCCGACGGCCCAGGACCTGCTCCAGTTCGCGGACGCGTTAACGACGCCGTCGGTCGCGGCGCGGCCGTAAGGCACCCTCCCTGCGCATTCCGGTCAGGTCGAGCACCCAACCCGGCGGAAGCCGGGCGGATGTGCCGGGTGTCCATCGAGCACCTGTTCTGGCGCCCGTCGAGTAGTTCTTCCGGCGGCGCCGACCGCCGCGCGGCGCTCGACGTCGGTCGGACAAGGCGCTCGGCCGGCCCCCGAAGCGGAGCTCGGCTTGCCTGGGAGTGGATGCTCGAATTCACCGGCATACGCACTCCGTCAGATCTTGGCTTGGGTGCCGCAGCTCGGCGACCGCGACCCGGGATGGATCGGTAACATCGCTCAGGATCCCCTCGCCTGCATATCCGAACTGGCCGCCGGCCCGGCGACGGCAAAGAAGCTATCCGAGCCGGCGTAGCGGTCGGCATAGCGAGGGTCCTTTCGCCAACCAGCCGGATACTGCAAGGTGAAGCCGTAGACCCGGTCGGTGTAGGTGGTCCACCCTGTAGCACGTGCGGACTCGTGGGCCACCCCCAGTCGAGGAATCGGCTGGACTCCCTGTCCGACCACCCGCAGCCGGCCAGCCCTATCCCCGCGGCGAGCGCCATCATCCTGGCGAGCCAGGAGGTGCGCCACTCGCTCCAGCCCGAGGATCCCACCCCACCGTTTTCCGCCCTCCGGGTGGACGGGCAAGCGGCTCGCCTCGTCCACCCTCGTCCGACCAGCCAGCCGAGGTCCCGAATAAGATACACTATTACAAAAGCGGATGGGACTCGGTGGGAAATTACCCGCGAACGGAAGGAGGCTGCCGGGCGATGTATCGTGTCTCCGTCCATGGCACCTACGACTACTATTCTCCCGGCTACGGGCTCCATCTCTTCGGCACCGTCATGCCCTTTCCGCCGCCTGGGGTGCTCTGGGCCATGGCCGTATTGGACGTCGCGGCAACCTTGTGGGCTTGGCGGCATCCGGGGCAGTGGCCGGTCCTCGTATTGGCCATCCTTGTGAGCGCGTACCTGACCGTGGTTGGCGTCTTCTCCATCGGCCCGCTCTACTTCGTCCTGCTGGCCATCCAGCTGGGTCGGCTCGTCACCATGCTCCGGGCAAGCGTACGGAAGGGTTGAGCCCGGAGCTTGCGGGACTCTGGTGCCAACCAAGCCCTGCGATGACGGGGCAGCGGCACCAGGATCGGGGGGTCTCTCCTTCCCTGTAGTTTGTTGTTTCCATGCCCCGCCGCCTATCGCTGCCCCAAGGCACCCTTCACAGGTGCAGCGCGGACTCGGTGCGGTGTTGTCCGAATCCGGTGAGCACCTCGGGTGCTACGGGACCACGAAGCGAACCCGCCACGGGCCGGGCCGGTACACCTGGGTCTCAACCTCGGAGAAGATCAGGGATGTGGCCCCTTCAGGGAGCCGGCCGAGGACAACGACCGATTCTTCCTCACCCCCGACTCCGCCCCGCGGCTCCACCAGCCGTCCGCCATCGGTCGTCACAGCTCCCAGGAGGAGATGACCTCCGGCCGCCTGGCCGGGGGCAAATCGAAGCACCGTTCCTCGCTTCGTGAAGACCGCCTCGACCAATCGATGTCCCGTCGGCAGCCGGCAATCGGGCTCGAGGACCGCCGGCAGGGTGGTCGGCACCGCCAACCGGACCTCGACGGGGTGGTGCCGCCGTTCGAGGACCCGGGACACTTCGAACGCCACCTCCGACCCGGGCGGTTGGCCGACGAAGTGGGCTGCCATCCCGCGCAGGGTCCTTTTGGGCGGCCAGGACGACAGCGGCGGGGGTTGCGCGGGATATGTCGTGCCCTCGCGGTGCAGGCGCCGCATGCCGACGGCGCCTGGGTCGGACACCTCCGTGCCGCCTACGCTGACCGCGTAGAAGATCGTCAGGCGTTCCGGGCGTGCGGCGACCCGCTCGACCACGAGCCGCACCCCGTCGTGTTCGTCGGCCTGATCCACGGGGAAGGCGTTGCGGTAGTCCCGCACCAGCAGCGGGTCGAGATCTAGCTCCTCGCGCCACGGGCCGTCCGGTCCTTCTCCCTCCAACACCCACGGCGGGTCCACGTCGGGCAGGGGGCAGCGGAACACCCCGTGGCCCCCCGAACAGTGGGGTTGTTCCGTCGCAACGGGCACGACCTCGGCGCGGTGCATCTCGGTCCCTGCCCGAAAGTGCACGTCGCGTACGCGCTGGGGGTCGTTGCCGGGCCCAAGCCACCACGCGATGGTGAGATGCCCGTGACTCAACGCCACCGGCCCCGTTCGCAGCGAGGGGATGGGCCGCGCCCGTTCGTCGGATCGTCTGCCCCTCAAGGGAGCCCAGGAGAACATGGCCACCGCCTCCCTTCGGCGGTGCTTCGAGCGACGAACGCGCTGCCGCTCCTCGGGACCGATCCGCCACGCCGGGCGGTCCGCCGTCTCGAAGCCCGCCCTGTCCCTAATCCCCTTACCAATTCTCACCACCACGGTCCGCAGTCCACGCCTCTTGGGCTCTCACGGCGTCGTGTCGCCCTCGACCGACCGGGCCGCGCGGAGCGCCACCGTCCCGATCGTTGCCCATGCCAGGAACAACACCAGGAACGCGTACAACGCTGTCACAGGCACCAGGATGCGCTCGGCAAAGCTGGTGACGAAGACGGCCGGGTTTGGATACGTATGAACCCGCATCGCTGTGAGCACGACTCCGTCGGTAAGGCAGCCCAGGACCGCGCCGCCGACAAAACCGATGAACAGGATGACCGCGCCCTGCACGGAAGCCCCATCGGGATCGACGGCGCCAGCGGATCGCCGCGCCTTCCTTATCGCGGCCAACACCGACACGGGGGTGCCGAGCATGATCAGCACACCCGTCGCTTCCTTCACCCACGCCGCCAGGAACGCCACGGCCTGACCGAACCAGAGCTGCTCCGTAGCCGCCACGAAGCCTGTGACCAGACCGACCACCCCGATGTTGCGAGCCGTTCGCCCCCATGACGTGGTGTCGGTCAAGCCCGAAACGGTTCCGCGTGCCACGCCCGCCAGCACGATGCCGGCGTCGCGCACCCACGCCCGCAGGGGCCGACTCACCACCACGGCGAGCCCGACAAGCAGCCACGAATACGGGAAGTACGGCTTCCAGTACCAACCCGCGATCTGAAAAACGGCCGCGAGCGCGAGCGCCACGAGTTCCACGGCGCTGCTGCCCGCGACCCGCGCTTGCCAATCACGGCCGACTGCATGGGGGTCACCCATCTGCCGGAGGGCTTCTCCCCTGACCTCTTCCTCTGAGAGACCGTCAGCCCTCAGCCCCTCGGCGATCTCCTCCAGGTGGGCGCGCAGTTCCCGGCGTACGGAGCGGGCCATCGCGTTCGAGGTGATGCCCGCCGTCGCCTCCTCCAGCCAATCCTCCCAGGTCCCCTCAGACAGTCGCATGGGACGTCCCTCCGGAGAAGAGTACGCGCTCCACGGCGGACGCGTAGCTCCGCCAGGCTTCGCGCTCCGTTTCCAGCGCCCCGCGTCCAGCGTCGGTCAGGTGGTAGACGCGCCGTAAGCGTTCGCCATGCCCCTCCCAGGTGGCTACCACGAGACCGCGCCGTTCGAGGGCGTGGAGGATGGGGTAGAGCGAGGCCTCGCGCGGACCGAGACGGCCTTGCGAGCGCTCCTGGACACGTCTGGCGATGAGGTACCCGTGAGCCGGACCTTCCTCCAGTGCGGCGAGGATCAGGGCCGGCAGCATCGGAGTCTGCGGCAATGAATTTCCCTCCTCTGCATCGCTTACACATATATCAATGTGAAACCTATCAGAGTCGAGGCGATATGGCAAGGGTCACCCGGTGCACGCGCCATAGTCGGCGAATCCGTCACGGATGGTGGGCGTCAAGCCCGGCCCCGGCCGTTAGGCCGATACGGCAGAGGCTGGCGCCTCGAGACGTGTCCCGGGCCAGTACCCCCAACGCTCCGCGAGCGGATAGGGCGCCAAGGTCCCCCGCATCGTCCGAATACCACTCAGCTTCTTCTGATACCGCAGCCGATCCACTTCCACCGCGAGCTGCTGCTCCCACCACACCCACCAGGCGGCGATGAAGAGATTGCGGGCCACCGCCACAACCGCCCGCCGTTTTCCGATCCGCGCCGCGAGGCGTTCAAAGAGCGCGGACCACTGCCCATCCGCCCCCCGCACGGCCCACCACGCCGCCTCGACCAGGACCTGCCGGATGAGGGCGGGACCTTGGCGACTGATATGCCCGCGCCAATCTGCTTCGCCGGACTGGTGAACCGCCGAGTCCAGCCCGGCGGATCGCGTCACCTGGCGCGCCGTCCGGAACCGGTGGAGGTCGCCCAGGATGGCCCCGATGACGACCGCGACCCACGGTCCAATCCCAGGGAGGCTCCACAGCCAGGCGAATTCCGGCCGGCCGGCGATCCGCCGGAGGATCTCGTCCTGCAAGCGCTCGGCTTCGGCGGCCGCTGCCTCGGCGAGTGCGAGGCTGCTGGTCACCAGGATCCGGGTGGGCTGGTCCACCGCCTCCCCGTGCGTGGCCAGCACACGTCGGCACAGGCTCGCGGGCCGAAATCGCCCAGCCCTGACGCAGGAGGGCACTCTTAGCCCGGTTGTGCCAAGCCCGCGCCGTCTGGCGGCAGGCTTGGACTTGGTGAATCAAAGCCCGAATGACCCGCACGTCCTCCAGCGGCACCCACACGGTCGGCAGCGGGCCGAGGGCGAGCATCCGCGCGAGCCGTTCCGCATCCACCCGGTGTGTGTGACGCCCAGACCCGAGCCGTTTCAGCAGGAGTGGCGGGGCGCCCGCCACGTGACCGGCGATTGATTGCGGCGGCGACCGCGTGCTATGCTGACAGGGACTTAGGGGGCAGAGCGCTGTGGATTTAATCTGTCTCTTGAAGCCAGAGCAACTCCGGTCGGACCTCCCGGACTTCCGTCCGGGCGAGACCGTCCGGGGGTACATCCGCATCCGCGAGGGTAACCGCGCGAGTGGGTCCAGCCCTTCGAAGGCATCGTCATCGCCCGCAAGTCGGGCGATGACAACGAGAGCATGACCACGCCGCACGTGTCGTACAGGATTGGCGTGGAGCGCGCGCTCTTCATCCACTCGCCACGGATCATGAAGATCGAGGTCATCCGGCACGGCAAGGTGCGGCGGGCGAAGCCCTACTCCCTCCGCAACCCCCGCGACAAGGCCGCCCGCATCAAGGAGCGTCGCGGGTCCCCGGCCGCCCAGCAGCGGAGAGGCTTGGCCGGGGAGGTGGGCCGTTGACGACACCGGCGCACCGCAAGACGCGGCCGGCCTGGCTCGAGGCGGCGGAGACCATCCTGCTGGCCCTCGTGTTGGCGTTCCTGCTACGGACCTTCGTCCTGGAGTCGTTCCAGGTCTCCGGATCGTCCATGTACCCGACCCTGCTGAACGGCCAGGGGGTCCTGGTCTTCAAGTTGGCCTATCTCTTCCAGCCGCCCGAGACGGGTCAGATCGTGGTGTTCCGCGCGCCCGTCACCCCGAACGAGGATTGGATCAAGCGGGTCATCGCGACCCCTGGCGAGGTCGTGAGTATCCGGCGGGGGCAGGTGTATCTGGACGGCAAGAAGCTGGACGAGCCGTACATCCGGCGCAACTACGCCTACAACTACGGGCCAGCGCGGGTTCCGCCGGGTTCGCTCTTCGTGTTGGGCGACAATCGTCCCGTCAGCCGTGACAGCCGCTACTTCGGCTTCCTCAAGGATTCGGCCGTCCGGGGCAAGGCGTTCGTCGCATGGTGGCCCTTCGGCCACTTCCACCTCCTCTAGCCATGAACCACTCCGACTGGCGTGCGCGGCTACATGGGCACACGGCCGAGACCATCCGGCGAGTGGTCCGTTATTCGTCGGTCGTCACCGAGGTGGCGGACGCGCGGGCCCCGCTCCTCACCCGCTGCGAACGGATGCGCACGTGGATCGGATCATGCGCGGTGGTCCTGGTGCTCAACAAAGCGACCTTGGCCGACCCGATGGCCGCGGCCGCCCGGGAGCGCCACTTTGCGGCGCGGGGCGAGGTGGCCGTGGCGTTGACGGCCACCCGCCCGGCGAGGCGGCCCGCCTGCTGCGACGGCTCGACTCCGCCGCGGCACGGCCCACGACGATCCAGCGCGCCGCCGTGGCCGGGCTGCCCAACCCAGGCCAGTCCACCCCGCTCAATCACCTGCTCGGCTCAGGATCCATCCGCGTATCAAGGGCTCCGGCGAATAATGATTCACCTTCTATACGGATACAGAGGAGTGCCCCATGAGCATGAGACGGCAGGCAGTGTTCGGGACGATGGTCGCCAGTGTCATCATCGCGGTCGGAGGGGTGGTCGTCACGCTTCACAGTACCCAATGGGGGCTTGACGCGGCCAATCAGTATCTGCGCGTGCAGATGGCCGGCTCGATGGACACGACGACATTTGCTCAAATGATTCGTGCCTATCAGACCGGCTATCGTATGCTTGGCGGTGTGTTGTTCGGAGTGGGCCTCGTGACGCTGCTGTGGCACCTGCCCGAATGGTTATCGGGCCACCATTCTGAGTGAACCCTCGGGCTCGGCCAGCTGAGGAATTGAACGGCGTCAGGGGCGGCAAAACACGGCCGGCTCCGGGCCCGTGCGGTGTCCGGAGCCGCTGGCGGCTGGCTAGACCCCAGGGGCAACTCCAGAGCCGGCTAGGTTCTTGGCCAGAAGCCGCAGCCGGCGCTACACCCCGAGCCGAGCCGGCAGGCTGGGCGGCGACCGAATAAGGGGACGGTCCTCTTATTTTGCCGCTTGTGGCGGCAGGTCACCGCCTTGCGACAGGAGGGTAGAATCGTCAGGCGTCACTTTGAATGTCCAATAGTGCTGCAGCATGGATTCACTTGCGTTCCCGTTGCTGTCGAAATCTTTGGCACTCCATCGTTCCCGGAATGTTACCCAGTAGGTGTTCGGCCCCCGCTTTCTCACTTGGGTTTGCAAGGTAACGGGAACCACCCGTCCTGGAGCGGGTCCCCCCGCCCCCACTTGACAGCGTATGGTTCCCGGTTGGCTCGGGAAAACCGTCCCGAGCACGCTGTTTGCTTTTGCAACTGCCTCAGCTACTGTGAACGAAGCGGAGGCAGCATCAGTCGACGTGTTATTGGTGGTGGCGGTTGCAGCGCAACCAGTTGCCAGCCACGCGACGCCTAAAACCACTACGGGCACCGTTCTCATCGGCATCACTTCCATCCTGGAAAGATCCGTCCTACGTTACCCATTCCAACGTAGCTTTTAGCGTACGGATGCCGGGCAGCCGGCTCCAGGTCCGGCGGGCGTAGTCCGCGGACGCACCCCGAGCTGGCCATGCAGGGCCACCTCCTCGACCACGATGCGCCGGTCATGGCCGGCCCACGCCAAGATCGCACCGCACACGGGTTTGGGCCCACGAACCGCAGCGGGGTCTCCTGCAGCCGGATGGAGAGCCATCGAACCGACCGCCATCCCGGGGGCGGGACGGGGCCGGTTCGCATTTCCCTGTTGCGCGCCTATGAGCTCATCGGCTGGGGTGCGTGACCCTTATCGGCTGCCCCTGCCAGTGCTGCGGCGAGGAGTTCGCGAACAACGGCCGACGGAGCTTCCCCCCGCTCGCGCGCCAACGACCGGATCGCCCGAATCTGCCAAGTGTAGAGAATATAGTCCGCGCGTCGTTGCCCAGCTTCCCGCGCCATATGAGCGCACCCCCTTCACGCTTGCAACAGCTCCACCCGATCAAACGCTGGCCGTCAGCGGGTCGTTTCGAAGTGCCGACCTCCAAAACGCTCCGTCCGATCACGCTGAGCGTATGGGCCACGTAACCGAGCAGGCTGCCGGTCGGTCGGCCCAGGGCGTCCTGGCCGCAGTGGGGCCTGACCTCGCCCCTTCGCTGCCGCGGCGCACCTCGGCTCTTGATCGGCCCTGGCTCCGGGGCAGCACGAGAGCGCGGGCCCGCGCCAGTCGTCCTGCGTTCCGCTTACGCCAGGCCTGGACCACCCGCTCACCGTGGCAACCTGACCCGTTGCCAGGCGCGGCCGCGGGTGATTATAATACGATCACGATATGTCGGAGGCGATGCATGGTGACCGAAGGACCTGGCGACCGGCTGGTCGCGACCATCCTGGCGGCCCTGGAAGAGGGACCAGCGCACGGCTATCTGATTGCCCGTCGCATCCGCCAATGGTCGGAGGGAGCGTGGGCCCTGCGGGAAGGGTCGCTTTACCCGGTGCTGCACGACCTGGAGGCCGCGGGATTGTTGACGGCCGTGGAGGAGCGCCAGGGGGAGCGTTCACGCCGAGTGTACAGCTTGACCCCCCAAGGCCGAACGCGTCTGGCCGAGGAACGCGAGCGCTGGCGGCGTCAGGTGCGGGTGTTGGAACGGGTGCTGTGGAGGGAGCGGACCGGCGGATGACGGGTGGGACTGAAGAGGATCGGCAGCGCGAATTGGCTCGGTGGCTCGAAGACGCCACCGCCGTGATGGCGGCCAATGACGAAGCGCGAGTGGTCCGGCTGGAACTTCTCGACCATTACCAGGAGCTGCGGCGGGCATGGGAAGCGGACGGATGGGAGCCGTCCGAGGCCCACCGCGCCGCCCTCGCTCGGATGGGGGCCGCGGCGGCCATCAAACGGGTCTGGACTCAGCGCGTCGGAGTCCGGGACGTGTTGCCCGGGACCTTGGCGCTGTTGGCCTTGGCCCTCCAAGTCCTGAACGCGGGCGGCTGGCGGCCGGGTCTCTACTTGTCATGGCTGGTGGTCGTCACCGGCCTGGTCAGCGGGGGATCCCGCGTCAAACGGGCCCTCGCCGACATCGTGGCCTATTGGCGGGGCCAGTGGTCGAAGCTACCTCCGCTTCTGTGCGGGATGGGCGGGGTGGTCGGATTCCTGGTGGGGTTCGAGCCGATCTGGGCCGGCCGTTACCTGGATGTGTGGCTTCCGGTGTGGCCCGTCCCCGTCGGCGGGGCCATCCTGGTGGCCTTGACATGGGCGACCTGGGACGGCGTCCACCGGGCGCACGCCAGGCCGTGGGCCGCTGCCGGACAAGTGGCGGGGGGCTTTAGCCTGGGCTTGCTCGTCGGGGCCGGGCTGGGATTGGCGGCCGCGTTAGCGTGGCTCCGCCACTTCGTGGCACCCCCGCAACCGGGTCGCATCGGCTATTTGCCGCACTGGCCGTGGGATGCGGTGGGGTTCACGGTCACGGACCGGATGGCGCCAGTCCTGGTGCTCCTGATCGCCTGGGTCATGGCCGTGGCCACGTGGGCCGGATCGCATCGCCAACGCATCAGCGGGGCCGCGAGCGCCAGGCCGGTGCGTGACTAACATCCATCGGCCCCATTTACGCCGCAGGTAGGCGAGGCCGCCAGCTCGGTCCGAAGGAGGACGTCAACCGTGCCGTCTCTTAGCCCATGGGTCCTCGCGGGGTCGCCCCAGTCGTCCTCGCAAAGGTGGCAGTGGTCGTTAGTGGCTTGACCGCCCCCGGCACGATCATTTTAGGCACGCCGCCGAAGTATTCGAGGGTATAGACATGCCCCGTGATCCACCACACCGTCGTCTGGTGAGGATGGAGTCCTAAAATAGTTGCGGTAGCCGAGCACGGCCACAAACACTTGCGCGGCCGGTACGACGCCGGTTTTCGGATGGATGATGGGCACCGTGGCCCCCGCGTAGTCGACAAAGCGGTACTCCCCGGGGCGGTACGTTTTGCGCAACACCACGTCCAGCGTTTTGAGGTGTTGGCGGTAGCGCTCGCAACACCGCGAGTACTGGTAGCCGTCCGGGGGTTGGGCGCGATACGCCTGCCACAGGAGTTGCAGTGTCACCCCTTTCCGGCGCAGCTCCGCGTGGATGTGCGCCCAATCGGGTTCCGGCCGGCGCTTCGGCCGTCCCGCATTCCTCCGATATAACCACTGGTGCGAGGCGGCATCGTTGTCATACTACCTACGGCGTGGTGTACGCGGCGCTCGAATTGGGAGATTGGACGATTTGGCCACTGCTCCAAGATTACAAGGCTCCGTGGCCACGTTCACACGCGGATACTCCTGCACTTGCAGGATCCCGCCAGAAAGCCACCACACGGTAATCGACACCCGTGCGTCAACCCCAAGGAGACGGTTCATCGGGTGACAACGGATTGAGTTCGTCGGAATCGACCGTGAGTCCTTGGTCCAGGTCTACCGGAACGGCCTCCAAATCCGGACAACGGAGGATTGCCTCGACGCAACGCCGAGTGCCACCCACGTAGGTCCAGCAGAGATCCACATCGCTAGCCACGCACCATGCCTCATCCTGCGGAAACCAGTAATCGGCCGGGCTGCGATTCCAAGCATAAAAATCTCGGTTGTCGGTGAGGTCTCCCCGGTAGACCAGGTACCGTCGATGCGGTCGTTCGGCGAAAGCTCGGGACCGCGCCGCGCCGCCGTACCCCTCCCACACCAAATACCAGATGTGCTCGGCCTGCCGCGTGAAGGGCTTGAGAGTGGTGGCCAAGGCCACTACTTGATCCATCGGCAGGCGCCGCGGCAGCTGGCCGTTCCACGGTGCCGGAGACGCTCCAAAGTTCGGGCGTGGCCTCGCGATCGCCTCAAATTGCATAGCCGGGTGATAAACGCGCCCCGCCCACCGGGCAATGGTGGCCCATCGGACCGGTCGCCCGCCATCATCCTCGGCGGGGTGCAAGATCCGGCAATAGGCCTCAAATCCCGGCGGGACCACAGACCCGGCGCAATACGTCTCAAAGGCACGGAGACGCGCCAACAAGCGGCTTGCCGGGCCCACCTCATGCGATGGCACCACCATTCCAACCCCTCCCTCATAGCATGGCGTGGTGTGCCCCTACCGGCCGTGCCACCTATCATGACGGCGGCACCGGCCTTCGTCACCTGATGGGGGTCGATGCGGTCAGATTCGGCGCCGTGGGAGCGGAAATCCTAGCGCGGCACGCGCCCACGAAGCAGCATCATTATTCCCCGGTAAGGCTCCCGGCGTCGCCGCCGTTCATACAGACCCCGCCGAACCCGTCGGTCGCCACCCACGGCCTGGATCGGGCCGACGGGGCCACGGTCTCCATCGGCGTGAACACAGCTGCCACCCATCTACATGGCGCCGGGCATGTACGCGTGGCTGACGCCGCCGGTTCCCTATACACCAGTCAGAGGATTTGAGGCGTCCGCGACGTCGGCATCGGTCGGGGCCTCCGCGGGCGGCCCGTCAGCGTGCTCGTCGCCAGTCCCCATAACGGGGCGGCTTGGGGGTGTACCGGCAGCCAGTGGGCGAACTCCCGGGCACCTCCGACGCGCGGCTATGTCGATGCGCCGGCGACGGATCCCGTGACGCGGGATGTCCCCCAGGCTTCGCTGCGGCGGGCTGGCTCAACCTCGCGGACGGACCGCCGGTCTGCGTCCAGGATTACGCCCGCAAGATCCGACCACATTGCACTTCCTATGCTGGGCGTGACCCTATCCCGGGCGGCAATCTCACGGCGACGCCGCCGGCGGACTGGGTCGACGACCGTCGGCCAAGCGCCAGCAGGGGTGCCTACGGGTTAACGTCCTTTGCAAACGCGGGAACGGTGGGGCAGCCAACGCTCGTCATCGTGCCCGGTCGTTCCGATCGTTTCGTCCAGGTGACCAATGCTGCCAATGGTACAAGGGGCACCGTATCGGTGTGCGAGAAGCCGGTCGATCCAGTCGATAGTTCGCCACTGACCAATGTGACGGGACGCTCGGTCAGGTGGCTGGTGCTCAGCATCCAGGTGACGCGAACCTCTCCCGCTTGCAGACCGGGTCAGCAGGAGATTCCACATCACCTGCTTGACGACCATTCGGGGCGTGACCAGCCCGTGGACCGGTTTCACGTTGATCGAAGCCTGAGCGTGTAGGACAATAGTCCTCACAAGGGAGGGTAGATGTGGTCCGCAAAATCGCCACCGTGGCTATCTATGTGGAAGACCAGGAAGCGGCTGAGAGATTTTGGATCGACAAACTCGGATTTGATATCTCCAAAAAGCTTCCCATGGGGCCGAAAGCCTATTGGATTGAACTCGGCCCAAAGGGCGCAGAAAGCTATATCACGCTGTTTCCCAAGTTCATGATGCCGGATTGGAACGAGCGCAAGCCGTCCCTCGTGTTTGAAACGGAGGATATCCAGACGACGTACGAGGAGTTGAAGGCTAAGGGTGTCGATATCGATCCTCCCAAAGAGATGGGATTCGGCATCTTCACGCAGTTCCGGGACATCGACGGAAATCAATTTGGTCTGCGTCAACACAAGTGATCCGCGCCGCATGACGCGTCTATCGTGTGTCATGTCCCATTCCGCTCGCCAATGAGCACGGATGTGGGAATGTGGGCCTCGACCGAGTTGACTCGGGACTTGCAGAACCACCTCCCCCCACTCGGCAAACCCTTTGTTGGACGTCAGGATGATGCTGCCCCGCTCGTAGCGGGCCGCAATGAGCGCGAATAACGCCGTCGCCGCGGTGTGGTCGTACGGCCACAGGCCAAACTCCTCCATGATGAGCAGCCTGAGCGCCAGCTAGATCCCCCATCGGCGGTCCAAGCGTGTCGGCCTAGCTTAAGTTTGAGTGCGCCTGCAAAGCTGACGGTACGAAGCGGGTGCAATTCCCGTCCCGGAAAGGGCTAGCCACCCACGGGAGAATGCGTCTGGCGTGACCCGTCGCGAGGCGGGGGACGAAGCGGTAACCGTGCGACGACCAGGTCGCAGCCCTTCGGGCGAGGGCTCTGAAAAAGGCTGCCACCGGCGCCGGATTGGCGTTCCGTGTCAGCCTCCGGATCGGCTATTTTCGT
>JAIMBI010000012.1 GCA_023565505.1 Actinomycetes bacterium
TGCTCCAGCATGTGCCGGCCGTGGGCGGCGGGGGGCGCCCCCCGCGGCCCCCCCCCCGAGCCCCCCCCCGAACCCCCCCCCCCCGGCGGGGCGGGGGGGGGCCCCCGCGGCCGGGGGGGGGGGGGCGCCCCCCGCCGGGCGCCGCCCGGCCCGCGGCGGGGCCGCCCCGCCCCGGCGGACCGCGCCCCGCTCCGGGATTCGGTCGGGGACGGGCTCCGATTCCGCCGCCGCCCGCCCCAAGCCGCGGCAAGGACCAAAGCCGCCGCGGCGGCGGTAAGGACCGCCGGACGGCCGCCTTCCGGGAGACCCCGCGCGGGCGCCGGTGGGAGGAGGAGGACCTCCGCGGGCCCCGCGTCCGCCGGACCAAGGCCAAGACGCAGCGCGCCGAGAGCATGCCGCCGGTCACGCGCAAACTGGTCCTGTCCGGTCCCATCACGGTGAAGGACCTGGCCGACCAGCTGGGGATCAAGGCCGCGGACCTCATCAAGCGGCTCATCGACCTCGGCGTCATGGCCACGGTCAACCATGAGCTGGACCGGGAGACGGCGGTGATCGTGGCGACGGAGCTGGGCGCCCAGGTCGAGGAGCGGGCGTCCCAGGAGGAACAGGAAGAGCAGATCCTGGCGGGCGAGGAGGACCGTCCGGAAGACCTCCGGCCGCGTCCGCCCGTCGTCACCGTCATGGGTCACGTCGACCACGGGAAGACGTCGCTGCTCGACCGCATCCGCGCGACCCGGGTGACGGCCCAGGAGGCGGGCGGGATCACCCAGCACATCGGGGCGTCCGTGGTAAGCTGGCAGGGCCACCAGATCGTGTTCCTGGACACCCCGGGCCATGAGGCGTTCACCGCCATGCGGGCCCGCGGCGCTCAGGTCACCGACGTGGCGGTCCTGGTCGTGGCGGCCAACGACGGGGTGATGCCCCAGACCGTCGAGGCCATCAACCACGCGCAGGCGGCCGGGGTGCCCGTGGTGGTGGCCATCAACAAGATGGACCTGCCGGACGCGAACCCCGAACGGGTCAAGCAGCAGTTGGCCGAGCACAACCTGGTGCCGGAGGAATGGGGCGGCGACACCATCATGGTGCCGGTCTCCGCCCGGACCGGGGAGGGCATCGACCGGCTCCTGGAGAGCATCCTCCTGCAGGCCGAGTTGATGGAGCTCAAGGCGAACCCCAACCGGCCGGGCCAGGGCACCGTCATCGAGGCCCAGCTCGACCGCGGCCGCGGGCCGGTGGCCACCGTGCTGGTGCAGCGCGGCACGCTCCGGGTGGGGGACGCGTTCGTCTCCGGTCACGTGTGGGGCCGGGTGCGCGCCCTCATCAACGACCGCGGGGAGCGGGTGAAGGAAGCGACGCCGTCCATGCCCGTGGAGGTCCTCGGCTTCACCGAGGTGCCCGACGCCGGGGACGACTTCGTCGTGCTCGCCGACGACAAGCAGGCGCGGGAGATCGCCGAAGCCCGGCGCCAGCGCCGGCGGGCGAAGGAGACGGAAGCCCTGGCGCCGCGCGGCGTGACGCTGGACGAATTCTATCAGCGGCTTAAGGACCGCGAGGTCAAGGACCTCAACCTGGTGGTCAAGGCGGACGTGCAGGGTTCGGTGGAGGCCTTGGTGCATTCCCTCACCAAGCTCGGCAACGAGGAGGTCCGGGTGCGCGTCCTGCATAGCGGCGTCGGCGCCATCAGCGAGTCCGACGTCATGCTGGCGGCGGCCTCGTCGGCCATCGTGATCGGGTTCGGCGTCACCGCCGAGGCCAAGGCGCGCCAGCTGGCGGAGCACGAGCGGGTGGACCTCAGGACGTACCGCGTCATCTACGACGTGGTGGACGACGTCCGTCAGGCCCTGACGGGCATGCTCGCGCCGAAGTACCAGGAGGTGGTCCTGGGCCGCGCCGAGGTGCGGGAGGTGTTCCGCATCCCCAAGGTCGGCACGGTGGCCGGGTGCTACGTCACGGACGGGAAGATCCTGCGCAGCGGCCGGGTCCGGGTGCTGCGCGACGGCAAGGTGGTGCACGAGGGGCCCATCGCCTCGCTCAAGCGCTTCAAGGACGACGTGCGCGAGGTGACCGCGGGGTTCGAGTGCGGCGTCGGGCTGGACCGCTTCAACGACATCAAGGTCGGGGACCAGTTCGAGGTGATCACCGAGGAAGAGGTCAAGGCGAGCTAGCCCGGGACCCCCTGGGCGGCGGCCCGCCGTCCGGGGACCGGGGGACCGTCGGATCACAGCACGGGTAAGGAGGGAGCCGCCGATCCGGCGCCGAACCGGCGTCCGGGATTGCACCCGAGATGAAACAGGAACGGGCCGATCGCATCGGGGAGGCGCTGAGGGCCGAACTGGCCCAAATGCTCGAGCAACGGGAGATCAAGGACCCACGGATCGGGTTCGTCAGCATCACGCGCGTGGCGGTCACCCGCGATCTGTCGCTGGCGCGGATCGGCTTGTCGGTGCTCAAACCGGAGGAGGAAGGGCCGACGCTCGAGGGGCTCCGGAGCGCGGCCGGGTTCCTCCGGGGTGAGTTGGCCCGGCGGCTGAGGCTTCGCCTCGCCCCCGCGCTGGAGTTCTACATCGACCGGTCCATCGCGGAGAGCCTCCGCGTGCAGCAGCTCATGCGGGAAGCCCTGCCGCCGCGGGAGGAGACCGAACGCCCGTGACGGACCTCGAACGGGTCGTGGCCACCCTGGACCCGGCGCGCCGCGTCGCCGTGGTCACGCACAAGCTGCCCGACGGCGACACCACGGGATCCGCGCTGGGCCTGGTCCACCTCCTGCGTCGGGCCGGCAAGGACGCCGTGGCGGTCGGGCCGGACCCGATCCTCCCTCCGTACCGGTTCCTTCCCGGGGCGGCGGAGCATCGGGCTCTCGCCACGCCCACCGAAGCGGGCCCGCAGGACGTGGTCGTCACGGTGGACTGCGGGGACCCCGACCGCGCCTTCGGCCTGGCGGGCCTGCGGGCCATGGCGCCGGTCGTGGTCAACGTCGACCATCACGTGACCAACCGCCGCTGGGGCGATGTGAATTGGATCGAGCCGGACCGCGCGGCCGTGGGCGAGATGGGCGTGATGCTGGCCGACGCCCTGGGGGTGCCGCTCGACCGCGACGCGGCGCTGTGTTTCTACGTGTCGCTCGCCACCGATACCGAAGGATTCCGCTTCGGGGCGCAGGACCCCCGCATCCTGGAACTCGCGGTGCGCCTGGTGCGGTTGGGCCTCGACCCGGACGCCCTGAGCCGCGCGTTGTTCGAACGGCAGTCCCTGGCGAGCCTGCGCCTTTTGGGCTGGGCCCTGTCGCACGTCCGCACCCTGCCCTCGGGCCGGGTGGCGTGGGTCGCCCTCTCCCGCGCCACTTTGCGGCGCCTCGGGGCGGCGCGGTGGGAGTCCGAGGGCATCGTGAACCACATCCGCGCGTTGGACGGCGTCCGCCTGGCCGTCTTCCTGCGGGAGGAGGGGAAGGGCCAGGTCAAGATAAGCCTCCGGAGCCGCCCGCCGTGGGAAGCGGCACCGGTGGCCCAACGGCTGGGCGGGGGCGGGCACCGCGACTCCGCGGGGGCGAACCTGGCCGCCGACCTCGACGGAGCGTTGCACCAGACTCTTCGGGCGGTGGAGGAACTCTACGGGGAGGCCGTGCCCTGGACGGCTTTGTCAACATCCTGAAACCGGCGGGCATGACCTCGCACGATGTCGTCGCCGCCATCCGGCGGCTGACCGGCATGCCGGCCGGCCACGCGGGGACCCTGGACCCGGACGCGACCGGGGTCCTGGTCGTGGCCGTCGGGGACGCCCGCAAACTCTTGCCCTGGCTCCGGCTCGAGCCGAAACGCTACCGGGGGACGGCCCGCGTCGGCCTGGCCACGGATACGGGGGACGCGGCGGGCCGTCCGGTAGGCCACTCCCGGGCCCCTTGGCCGAGCTTCGCGGACTGGCGCCGGGCCGCCGCCTTCGTCGGCGGCCGCCGGCTCGAGGTGCCGCCGGTCGTGTCGGCCCGGAAGGTCGCCGGTCGCCCCGCCTATGCGCGCGCCCGGCGGGGTGAGGGGGTCTGGCTCGCGCCCCGTCCAGTGGACCGGCTGGCGCTCGCCGTCGAACGGGTGGAGGGACCGATCTGGCAGTTTGCGGCCACCGTCTCGACGGGGGCGTACATCCGGGCGTTGGTGCGCGACTGGGCCGGGGTCCTCGGACATGCCGCCCACTTGGTGACGTTGACCCGGACCGGGGTGGGACCGTTCGACCTGGCCGGGGCCCGGCCGGTGCCCCAAGCGGCGGGAGAGTTGACGTGGGTCCCGTGGCACGCCGTCTGGGAGCACCCGGTGGTGGAGGTGGACGCCGCCGCGGCGCGGCACATCCGGCACGGACGGTGGCCGCCGGGCCTCCGGCTCTTCTGTCCGGGACCGGTCGCCCTGGCCCGGCAGGGTCGACTGCTGGCGGTCGCCGCCGGGAACGGCCGATTCGCCCGGGTGTTCGCCGGCGTTGGGGAAGGGGACGACTGAGGTGGAGATCTGGGAACCCGACCGACCCGGACAGGGACCGGCCGTCGTGACCATGGGCACCTTCGACGGCCTGCACCCCGGGCATCGCGCGCTGTTCGCCCGGGCGCGCGCGGAGGCCGAGCACCGCGGAGTGCCGTGGGTGGTCGTGACGTTCGATCCCCCCCCGGCGGTCGTGCTGCGGGGCCGCCGGGGGCGGTGGGAGCTGACCCCCCGCGCGGAGAAACTGTGGTGGCTGGAACGCCTCGGCGTGCCGGCGGTCGTGGTGTGGCCGTTCACGCCCGAACTGGCCCAGGTGGAGGCCGAGGCTTTCCTGGACCGGTACCTGGTGCCCGTGCTGCGCCCGGTGGCCCTGGTGGAAGGCGGAGACTTCACCTTCGGCCGGGGCGGGCGGGGGACGACGGCGACGCTCGCGGCCTGGGGCGAGCGCCACGGGGTGGCGGTGGTCGTCCTGCCGCGCATGGGCCCCGACGGGCAGAGCTACTCCAGCTCGCGCGCCCGCGCCGCCGTAGAGCGGGGGGCCCTCGCGGAAGCCGAGGCGGCGCTCGGGCGCCCCTATACCGCTTACGGGCCGGTCGTGCCGGGGGACGGCATCGGCCGCACCCTAGGCGTGCCGACCGCCAATCTGGCGTTGGCGGCGGACAAGCTCATGCCGCCGTACGGCATCTACGGCGGCACGGCCGTCTGGGACGGCGCCGAAGCGCCGGCGGTGGCCAGCTGGGGGGTGCGTCCGACCTTCGCCGGCCGGGAGGAGCGGTTCGAGGTGCACGTGCTGGACCGCGACGAAGACTTCCGGGGGCGGACGTTGACGTTCTCCTTCCGCACCTACGTGCGTCCCGAGGCGCGCTTTGCGACGACGGCGGACCTGGTGGCGCAGATGGCCGCGGACATCGCGGAGGTGCGTCGGCGCCTCGGTTAGACACCAGCGGCGGCGTGTGGTAGACTCGCACCGGCACGAGCCGTGCGGGGGAGCGCGGCCGGGAGCGGCCGGGCGGCGGGCGGCCGCAGGAAGGACTGAGGAGGAAGGAGGCGACGCGATGGCGCTGGCCTCGGCAGAGAAGCAGGCTATCATCGCATCGTTTCGGCGGCACGAACAGGACACCGGATCCCCGGAAGTGCAGATAGCCTTGTTGACGCGGCAGATCGACGAACTGACCGAGCACCTGAAGGTGCACAAGAAGGATTTCCACTCGCGGCGGGGCCTGCTCAAGATGGTGGGCCAGCGGCGGCGGTTGCTCAACTACCTGCGGGACACCGATCGGGCCCGATACCATAAGCTGGTCGAGGAGCTCGGGCTCAGGCGCTAGAGCGGGTCGTCCCGCTCTTTTTTTGCCAAGGCGCCGGTCTGTGGGTCATAATGGCGACGAACAGAGAGATAAAAGGATTGGAAGCGAACCCAGGGAGGCACCATTCTATGGAAGTCCACACAGCGGAACTGCTGGTGGGCGGACGGGTGATGACCCTCGAGACCGGACGCATGGCCAAACAGGCCAACGGTGCCGTCTTCGTGCGGTACGGCGACACCGCCGTGCTCGTGACCGCCACCGCCTCGCGCCAGCCGCGGGAAGGCATCGACTTCTTCCCGCTCACGGTCGACTATGAGGAGCGACTGTACGCCGTCGGGAAGATTCCCGGCGGCTTCATCAAACGGGAGGGCCGCCCCACCGAAAAGGCCATCCTGGCGGCCCGGCTCACGGATCGTCCCATTCGGCCCCTGTTCCCCGAGGGATTCCGCAACGACGTCCAGATCATCGTAACCGTGATGTCGGTCGACCATGACGCCAGCCCGGAGATCTGCGGGATCATCGGGGCGTCGGCCGCGTTGTCCATCTCCGACATTCCGTTCGACGGGCCCATCGGGGCGGTCGAGGTCGGTCTGGTCGACGGGGAGCTGGTCATCAATCCCACGGCGGAGCAGAGCCTGAGGAGTCGGCTCAAGCTCACCGTGGCCGGCACCTACGACAACGTGCTGATGATCGAGGCCGGGGCCGACCAGGTGCCCGAGCGCACGATCCTGGACGCGATCTTCAAGGGCCATGAAGAGATCCGCCGCATCGTGGAGGGCATCCGGGCGTTCCAGGCGGTCGCCGGCAAGCCCAAGGGCAACTACCCGCTGTTCCTGCCGGACGCCGAGCTGGAGGCCGCCGTGCGCGAGATGGCCCTCGAGCCGCTGCGCGAGGCGCTCCGGGCTCCGGACAAGCTGGCGCGCGAGGCGGCCATCGAGGATGTCAACCGGCGCGTGACCGAGGCCATGCTCGAGCGGTTCCCCGACAAGGGCAAGGAAATCCAGGCGGTGCTCAAGCACATCCTGAAGGACGAGGTCCGCTCGGCCATCATCCACGACCACATCCGGCCCGACGGCCGCGCCCTCGACGAGATCCGCCCCATCAGCATCGAGGTGGGGATTCTGCCGCGGGTCCACGGGAGCGGGCTGTTCACCCGGGGTCAGACCCAGGCCATGACGGCCATGACCCTCGGTCCCCTGAGCGACCAGCAGATTCTGGACGGGATCGGGCTGGAGGAGAGCAAGCGGTATATCCACCACTACAACTTCCCCCCCTTCTCCACGGGCGAGACGGCACCGCTGCGCGGCCCCAGCCGGCGCTCCATCGGGCACGGGGCCCTGGCCGAGCGGGCGCTGGAGCCGGTCATCCCCCCCGAGAGCGAGTTCCCCTACGCCATCCGCCTGGTGTCGGACATCCTGGAGTCCAACGGGTCGACGTCCATGGCGTCGGTGTGCGGCAGCACCCTCGCCCTCATGGACGGGGGCGTGCCGATTCGGGCGCCGGTGGCCGGAGTCGCCATGGGCTTGGTCAAGGAGGGCGACCAATACGCCATCCTGACCGACATCCAGGGCATCGAGGACGCCCTGGGGGATATGGACTTCAAGGTCGCGGGAACCCGGGAGGGCGTCACCGCCATCCAGATGGACATCAAGATCCACGGCCTGGAGCGCGCAATCCTGGAGGAGGCGCTGGAGCAGGCGCGGCGGGGCCGGCTGTTCATCCTGGACAAGATGCTCGAGGTCATCGACAAGCCGCGGCCGGAACTGTCGCCGTATGCCCCGCGCATCATTACCCTGCACATTGACCCCGACCGGATCCGGGACGTGATCGGACCGGGGGGCAAGACCATCAACCGGATCATCGAGGCGACCCGGGTCGGCGACAAGAAAGTCGAGATCGACATCGAGGACGACGGGACGGTGTACATCGCCGCGGTCAACCCGGAGGCGGCGCAGAAGGCGGTCAAGATGATCGAGGACCTGACCCGGACCGTCGAGGTGGGCCAGACCTACGAAGGCCGCGTGGCCCGGATCATGAACTTCGGCGCCTTCGTGGAGATCCTGCCCGGGAAGGAAGGCCTCGTTCACATCTCGGAGCTTTCCCACGACCGGGTGGGCCGGGTGGAGGACGTCGTGCGCATCGGCGACCCCATCAAGGTGAAGGTGACGGAGATCGATCACCTGGGCCGGGTCAACCTGTCGCACAAGGACACCTTGCCGCCGCCCCCGCCCCGGGAGAACGCCCAGGGCGGCCGGCCGGCGCGGGCCGAGCGCGGCGGGCCGCCGCCGCGCGACGGGGGGCGTCCGAACGGGCGCGGTCCGCGCCGCCCGCACGGACCCGGCGGCGGGGGGCCGCGGCCCGGCCCGCGGCGTTAGACCTGTCCTCGGCATAGGTGCGCGCCCTCCGGTGTAGGTTCAAGCGGGGGGCGAGCAGGTGCGAAGCCTGGCGGCATGGAGCGCCCGGTGGCCGGGGGTCGTGGCGGGGGTGCTGGCGGCGGCGGCCGTTTGGGCCACCAGCCGTCCGGGCGCGCTGGCGCTTCAGGCGCCGGCGGCGCCGCCCGCCGTCTACCGGGTGGCCACCACCACGCCCGCGGTGGCGTTGACCGTCAACGTCGTCTGGGGCACGGAGTATGTGCCGCGCCTCCTGGCCGTCCTGCAGCGCGAGCACGCGCGCGCGACGTTCTTCCTGGGCGGGGCGTGGGCCGCCGCCCACCCCGACCTGGTGCGGCAACTCGCGGCCGCGGGGATGGAGATCGGTAACCACGGGTATGCCCATCGCCATCAGTCGCTGCTGTCGTTCGACGCCAACGTGGAGGAGATCACGCGGGCGTCGCGGGCCATCGAACTGGCCGGCGCGCCCCGACCCACGTTGTTCGCGCCGCCCTACGGCGAGTACAACCGGACGGTGCTGGAGGCGGCCGGCGCCTTGCACCTGACCACCGTCATGTGGACGATCGACACCATCGACTGGCGGCCGTCGTCGACGCCCGACCGGATCACCGAACGCGTCCTGTCCCGCGCCGCCCCGGGTAGCATCGTCCTGATGCATCCGACCGACCGTACCGTGGAGGCCCTGCCCCGCATTCTGGCCGGCTTGGCGGCCAAGGGCCTCAAGGCCGTCCCGGTGGGGACCCTCCTCAAGACGGGGACGCCGCAGGGAGAAGCCGCCGGCCCGGGCGGAAGCCGCACGACCTAGCCCCGGGGCGGTTCGTTGCCGGGACGAGGGGGCTCGCGGATCGGGGCCGGGATGCGGGCGGCATCCCCCTGTGACCCTCGGTCGCGTGCCCGCCCGGGCATCGGACGCCGGGAGGACGAAGGCGGATCACCCGCCGCGGCCCATGGCCCGGCGTGCGAGGAGGGACAGACCGCCACCGGGCGGCCGGACCATCCGCCGGTCGGGTCGCCGGCTGGGGGGACCGACGGCACGCTGCCCGGAGGCCCTCCACGCCGCCGCGGCCGTTCCACCGACGCCTTCCTGCGGGGACCGCATGGGACCCGAAAAAGCCCTGACCGCTCTCGAGACGAGCCTCAGCGTGTTTTCGCGGGCGACTCCGGCGGCGCAAGGACAAGAAAAATGAGCGGGGCGGTCCGGGCACCCAGGACGTCCACGGGGGGAACCGGTGCGTCCCAGCGGCCGGGTCGGTCTGTCCGGCACTTGTCCCCAGAATCGGGCTACAGCGGAACGGGGGCCTGGTGGCCGTCCCCGATCCCCCTGCGCATGCCCGAGGGGACCGGGGTCGGACAGGGTTTGCGGAGTCCCGTGGCTTCGATAAGGCTGTTACCCTTTGGATACGATCTCCCGCCTCCCGCGGCAGGCGACCGTCGACGAGGGCGTCGGGTGACAGGACCGGGACGATGGGGAAGGGTGGGAGCCCGTGTATACGAGCTTGGACGTGCGGAATTTCCGGGGCCTCCGTCACGTGGCCTTGCTGCGGTCGGATCGCGTCAACTTGGTCCTGGGTTCCAACGGCAGCGGCAAGACCTCCTTGCTCGAAGCCTTCTGGGTGCATGGGAATCCGCATGCGCCGCAGTTGCTGGCCCAGGAAGACGCGTCGCGGGGTACCTGGCGACAGTCGTGGCGGTCGTTCCGGCGGACGCTCCCGGCTCTTTGGAAACGGTATCCTGGGCTTCCCCAAAAGGATACCCCGTGGCTCGGGAGGCCGAGGCCTACGTCGGGCGTGTCGACGCGCTCGATCCGTCCCCGGTCCCGTACAACGCGGCGGATCGCGCCAACCGTCCGGTAGGATCGGTCTTGGCGGTCGGTATGAACCGCCCGCCACCGTGACGTACGGCTTGCGCCTGGCCGAAGCGGCAGAATCCGGCGCGTGGGACGGGGAACATCCGGCGTTTTCCCCATCGTGGCGTTCATCCGGCGGCTGGCCGAACTGCCGGCGTGATCGGGGCGGATGCGGCGGCCTGCCTCCGGGCGGGGACAAAACCTGTTAGAATACCGTCACTGAGGAAGGGAGGGGGATTTCACGTACCAGGCAGGGTGCCGGTCAAGGTGGGCATGACGGAGACGGACAAGCTGGCCGTGCTCGCCAACGGCGCGGTCGTCGCGTTCGACGAGACGCCCAACGCGGGTTCCACCGCGATGGGTTTCTTTATGCGGGTCGGTTCCCGCAACGAGGCCCGCCACGAGTGGGGAGCCGCACACCTCTTGGAGCATCTGGCGTTCAAGGGGGCCGGCCCCTGGTCGGCGGCCGCCGTCGCCGATCGGATGGACCGGCTGGGCGGCGACATCAATGCGTTCACGACCCGCGACCTGACGTGTTACTACGCCCACGTGTTGGACGAGGACGCCCTGGACGCCTTCGACCTCCTCTGGCAGCTGGTCACCGCGCCGCGGCTGGCCGAGGAGGACTTCGAACGGGAGCGGGGCGTCGTCCGGGAGGAGATGCGCGACGCCCTCAACGACGCGGAGGACCGCGCGGAGCAGGCGTACATGCAGGCGCTGTGGGGACGCCATCCGGTGAGCCACGACGTGCTCGGCTCGCCGGCCTCTCTGGACGAGATGACGTGGGCCACGATCCGACGGTTCTGGCGGACGCATTACCATCCGGCCAACCTGGTGGTCGTCTGGGTCGGGCGGCCGTCGCCGGCCACGCGGGAGCGCGTGCTGGAGCGCGTCGCGAGTTGGCCGGCGGCGTCGGGCGTGCGGGTCCTGCGGCCGCCCCGGCCGGTCGGCGGGTTCCGCCGGGTCCCGGTCTCCGGGGACCAGGTGTTCGTGATGCTGGGATGGCCCGCCCCTCCCCGGGGACAGCGGGCGGAACACGCCACGCGTCTGTTGACCCTGGCGCTTGGCGGACAGAACTCGTCGCGGCTCTGGCAGCGGCTCCGGGAGCAGTCGGGGCTGGCTTACTACGTCGGGGCCAGTTATCAGCCCCAGCGGGACTACGCGGACTTGGCCCTGTCCTGCGGGGTGGCACCGGAGACCATCGAGCGGGCGGTCGCCGAGATGGGCCAGGAGTGGGGCGCCCTGGTGCGGAAGGGCCTGTCCCGAGCCGAAGTGGAACGGGCTCAGCAGCAGTTGCGGCGCAACCTGGTGTTCGGGCTCGAGACTCCCGAGGGCCGGATGCACCACGTGGCCCGCTGGGTGATGGACGGCTACGCCCCGCCGGACCTCGCCGAGCTGCTGGCCGAGATGGAGGCGGTGGGGATGGACGACGTGCACCGGGTCCTGGCGGAGCTCGCGGCCAGTCCGCACTTCGCCTTCGGTGCGTCGGGCCCCGAGGACGCGCTGTCGCGGCGGCTGCAGGACATCTTTCTCAACGAGGCGGAGGGATGACGTCGACCATGGCCACGGCCGGAGAGGACCGACTGGGCACCATCTTCCACTGGCAGGCGCGGTTCCAGGAGGATCTGGTGCGACGCCGTCACCTCGACTTCGATCAGTCGACCTGGATCCAGAAGCAGGCGCTGGCGCTCATGGTCGAGCTGGGCGAGGTTCTGGAAGCGGCCCAGTTCAAGTGGTGGAAGGATCCTGCCCCGGTAGACCGGTCCGCGCTGGTGGAAGAGTTGGTCGACGTGCTCCACTTCTTCGTCGCGCTCTGCCTCGCGTGCGGCGTCTCCGCGGACGAGCTCTACGAGGGCTACCTGGCGAAGAATCGGGAGAACTTCCGGCGCCAGGAGGGCCTGACGGACCGGCCGGGATACCGGTCATAGGGCGCGCGGCCGGGCATACCCTCCGGGGGGAGGGACGGCCGTGCGTTTTTCGGACTTGGGCGGCAAGGACATCATCAATCTGGCCGACGGCGAACGGCTCGGCCGCCTTGGGGAGTGCGACCTGGAACTCGACGAGGCCACGGGCGCGATCCTCACGCTGGTCACCCCGGCGCGCGGCGGGCTCCGGCGGGCCCGGGGACCCGTAGCCATCCCCTGGGTGGCCGTGCGCCGCATCGGGCCCGAGGTGCTGATCGTCGAGCTCCCTACCGAATCCGGGCACCCCCGCTAGGCCGAATGCCCCGGCGCATGCCGGGCCGGCGGACGGCGGACACTACCCCCAGCACGGCGCCCGCGGGTTCCGGCCCGCGGGCGCTTCGGGAGGGGCTGGCATGGCCACGGTGGCGGCATGGTTCGCGTCGGTGGCGGACGCCGAAGCCGCGGCGGCCCGGCTGCGCGGGGCCGGGATTCCCGCCGGCGACATCTCGCTGCTGACCCCCCAGAACCTCCGCGGTGTGACCGCATGGTCCCACGGCGCCCGGGCGGGCCAGACGCTGGGCACTTGGGCGGACCTCCTCGGCGGCGGCGCCGAGGGCCTGGGAGCCTGGGGCGGCCTGGTCGCCGGGGTCCTGGCGGACTTGGCGGCCGGGCCACGCCGGGCGCCCGTCGAGCCGACCCGCCGGGCGTTCGTGGCGGTGCGGGGGGACTCAGTCGACGAGCTGAGCGCCATCCTGGCGGCGGCCGGAGGTCAGGTGGTGCGCGCCGACCCGTGGGGAGGCCCGCGCGCATGACTGTCCGGCTGGCCGCGCGCCTTGCCCGCCTGGCGCCCTATGTGTTCGGGGAGATCGGACGGCGTGTGGCGGAGCGGCGGGCTGCCGGGGCGGACGTGGTGGACCTGGCGATGAGCGATCCGGACGTCGCGCCAGCGCCGGCGGCCGTCGCCGCGCTCGCGGACGCCCTGGGCGAACCGGGCTTCCATCGGTACCCGCCGCTGGCCGGGGACCCCGGTCTCCGGGCCGCCGTCGCCGCGTGGTACGCCCGCCGGTTCGGGGTCCGGATCGATCCGGAGCGCGAGGTGCTGATCACCCCCGGGTCCAAGGAGGTGTTGGCGCATCTCGCGTTGGCCTTCGTCGATCCCGGGGACGCCGTCCTGGTGCCGGACCCCGGCTACCCGGCCTACCGGATGCCGGGGGACCTTTTCGGGGCGCGCACGGTGTTCGTGCCGCTGCGCCCGGAGAACGGCTTTCTGCCCGACCTGGAGGAGGTCCGCCGCATCGGGAGCGGGGCGCGCCTGTGGTACGTCAACTATCCCAACAATCCGACGGGTCGGGTGGCCCCGCCGGAGGCCCTGGCGGCGTGGCTCGCGTTCTGCCGCGCCGCGGGCGTCGTCCTGGTGTCGGACCTGGCCTACGCCGACATCGTGTACGAAGGGCGGGCGCACAGCGTGTTCGAGTGGCCCGAGGCGCGCGGGGTGGCCCTCGAGACCCTGACGCTGTCCAAAGGGGCGCGGCTTCAGGGACTGCGCGTCGCGGCCGTCGTCGGGGCACCCGAGTTGGTCGCCGCGGTTGCCCGCGTGGAAGGCAACATCAACGCCGGAGTGTTCCGGCCGCTGCAGCGGGCGGCTGCCACGGCCCTCGCGGCCCCCGACCCCGCTGTGGACGATGTCTGGCGGCCCCGGCGGGACCGCGTCTGCGAGGGCCTTCGGGCCGCCGGCTACGAGGTCGTGCGGCCCGACGCGGCCGTGTACTGCTGGGTGGCCGCGCCCGGCGGCGACGGCGATCGCTTCTTCGAGCGGGCGTTGGCGGCCGGCGTGGCGGTGACGCCCGGCTCGGCTTTCGGCCCGGGCAGCCGCGCCTGGGTGCGTATCGCCTTCACCCAGCCCCTCGACCGCCTCGAACAGGCCTTGGCCCGCCTGGCCCCGCTGGCGCAACCCTGAGCCGTCGCGTCACCCCCTGCCGGCCCCCGCGTATGTTGTATCGAGAGCGGGAGGAAACGGGAGGACGCGATGGAAGACTTTGCCGGGATCAGCGTGCTGATCCTGCGTGGCGAAGGCCGGGACGAGCGCGTGGCCGCGGAGATCGGCCGCCGGGGGGGACGGGTGGCCGTCCTGGACCCGCGCCGAGAGCCCCTCGCGCAGGCGGCGGGACGGCTGGACGCCGAGACGTGGCTCGTCGCCCCCGTGAGCGGGGTGGGGCCCGGCGGCGTGGTGCAGACGGAGACCGGGGCGGTGGTGGTCCCGGTGGACCTCGCGCGCCGCGCGTGCGGGGTGGCCGCCGGCGTCGTGGACCCGGCCTGGGCCCGGGCCGTCGGGGTACCCGCGGTCGCCTACCGGGACCACCCGGTTTTCGCGTGGGCCAACGCCGTGCCGACGGCCGAAGGCGCCCTGCACTGGGCTCTCGCGGCCCGGCCCGCCGTGCTCTTGGGCATGCGCGTGGCCGTATCCGGCTACGGCCGCGTAGGTCAGGTGCTGGCGGACCGGCTGCGCGCCGTGGGGGCCCGCGTGGTGGTCCTCAGCGAGGACCCTGCGGAGCGGGCCCGGGCGTCGGCCTTCGGCTTTGAAACCACCGCGGTGAGATCGGCACGAGGGCCGGTGGGACTGTGGTTCAACACCGTACCGGCCCCCGTCTACGACGTGGAGGCGGTGGCGGCCCTGGACCCCGGGGCGGTCCTTGACCTCGCTTCCCATCCCGGCGGGTTCACGTCCGGGGCCCTCAAGCTGCTGGGAACCCGGCTGGAGCGACGTCCCGGGCTACCGGCGGACATCGCCCCCGAGACCGCGGCCGCCGTCGTCGTGGACACCCTTTCCATCCTGCTCCGTTCCACGGGTGACCGAGGTGACCGGGCGCAGCGCGCCCGGCCGGCTTCCGGAGGAGGGGAGTAGCGTGTCGCTCAAGGGGATCCGCGTGGGCCTCGCGATGAGCGCGTCCCATTGCAACATGAGCCGGGCCGTCAGTACAATGAAGGAGATTATGGCGGCGGGCGCCGACATCACCCCCATACTGTCGGGGGCGCTGCTCCGGGACCGTACACGGTTCGGGACCCCGGACGACTGGTGGGGCGCGGTCAGCGACGTCACCGGCAAGGAGCCGCTTACGGAGATACCGGACGTCGAACCGAGCGGGCCGGAGCACTGGTTCGACGTGCTGCTCGTGATGCCGTGTACGGGCAACACGATGGCCAAGATTGCCAACGCGATCAACGACTCGGCGACGACGATGGCGGTCAAGGCCCAGCTGCGCAACGGACGGCCGGTGGTCCTGGCGATTACGACCAACGACGCCCTGGGCATGAACGCCATGAACCTGGGGCGGCTCCTGGCGTGCCGCAACATCTATTTTGTCCCATTCGGGCAGGACAACCCGACGGCCAAGCCGCGGTCGGTGGACGCGCATCTGGAGTTGGTGGTGCCGACGCTGGAGAAGGCGCTGGTCGGCGAGCAGATCCAGCCGATACTGATGGAGTGGGGGCGGAGCGGATCATGACGGCGAGCGGACAACACGGGCACAGCGGATACGTCGTCGCCATCGTCGGCGCGACGGGACTCATCGGACAGACGCTTCTCACCGTGCTCGCCGAACGCAACACCCCGATCCGGGAGCTGAGGGCCCTGGCCACGGATGGCCAGGGCCGTCGGGTCCGGTTCCGGGGCGACGAGATTCCGGTGCAGGCGGTCGGGGCCGACACGCTCGCCGGAGCGGACGTCGTGTTCATGGCTGCCACGAAGGAGGCCTCCGAGCGCTGGGGACCGTGGGCGGCGGAGCGGGGCAGCTTGGTGATCGACAAGTCGAGCCGGTTCCGGATGGACCCGGACGTTCCACTGGTCGTGCCGGAGGTCAACGCCCACGCCATCGGATCGAAGCGGCTTATCGCGAGTCCGAACTGTTCCACCATCCAGTTGGTCATGGCCCTCAAGCCCATCGCCGACCACCGGGAGATCCGCCGGGTGCTGGTCAGCACCTACCAGGCCGTCTCGGGCACCGGGCGGGACGCCGTGGAGGAACTCGACCGGGAAACCCGGGCCGACGTCGCCGGCGAGCCGGCCCCGACGCCGGCCATCTATCCTTATCCCATCGCGTTCAACGTCATCCCCCAGTGCGATGCCTTCGGCGACCTCGACTTCGACGGCGAGGAATGGAAACTCGTGCGCGAGTCGCAGAAGATCCTGGAGCGGCCGCTTCAGCTCTCGGCCACGTGTGTGCGGGTACCGGTCCGCGTGGGGCACAGCGAATCCGTGTACCTGGAGTTGGATCGCCCGGCGGACCCGGAGGAGGTTCGCGCGTGGCTGGCGGCCATGCCCGGCGTGGAGGTCGTCGACGACCCGTCGCGCCGCCGGTACCCGACGCCGCTCATGGCGGCGGGGCGGGACACCGTGCTGGTGGGACGCATCCGGCGCGATCCGCACCGTCCGGAGGGCCTCCACCTGTTCGTCGTCTCCGACAATCTGCGCAAGGGCGCGGCGACCAACGCGGTGCAGATCATGGAGGCGGTGATGGGCCGCTAGGGCCGACGCCATGCGCATCATCGTACAGAAGTTCGGGGGGACGTCCGTCGCCGACAGCGCCCAACGCGAACGCGCGGTGGACTGGATCGTCAAGGCGCGCGAGGACGGCTACCACCCCGTGGTGGTCGTGTCCGCCATGGGACGGCGGGGCGACCCCTACGCCACCGATACGCTATTGTCCCTGGTCGAGCCGCATACGTTGAGCGCCCGGGACCTGGACCTCCTGATGAGCTGCGGGGAGATCATCGCCGCCGCCGTGCTGGCCTCGCGGCTGGTCCGGCGCGGCGTCGACGCCCAGGTCCTCACCGGGGGTCAGGCCGGGATCACGACGGACGAGACGTTCGGCGAGGCGCGCATCGTGGAAGTCGATCCGGAGCCGGTGCGCGCGGTCCTGGCGGCGGGCCGGGTGCCGGTCGTCGCCGGCTTCCAGGGGGTGACCGGTGCCGGCGAGGTGACCACGCTCGGCCGGGGCGGCTCGGACACCACCGCGACGGCGCTCGGGGCCGCGCTGAAGGCGGAAGTGGTCGACATCTTCACCGACGTCGACGGCATCAAGACGGCGGATCCGCGGATCGTCCCCGAAGCGCGCACCTTGGCGACCGTCGACTACGAGGAAGTGTTCCAGATGGCGCACCTGGGCGCGCGGGTGATCCACCCTCGGGCGGTGGAGATCGCCCGGGAGTTCCGGGTGCCGGTGCGGGTCCGCAGCACCTTCTCGGCCTCCGAGGGTACGCTCGTCGCGCCGCGCCCGCCGGCCTTGGACCCTTGGGCCCACCGCGAGCCGGAGCGGTCGGTGACCGGGGTGACCTACCTCGAAGGGCTGGTGCAGGTCGTGGTCACGGCTCCCGAAGACGGGGCGGCCGACTGGTCGTTGGCCATGTTCGACGCCTTGGCGCGCCGGGGCGTGTCCGTCGACCTCATCAACTTGTTCCCGGATCGGGCGTACTTCACGGTGCCGACGGCCCGGCGGGGCGATGCGGAAGCCGCCCTGGGCGCGCTGGGTCTCCGGTACGAGATGCGGGCCGACCGCGCCAAGGTCTCCATCGTCGGGTCGGCCATCCACGGACTGCCGGGGGTCATGGCCCAGGTCGTGGGCGCCCTGCGCGCCGCCGGGGTCGACGTTCTGCAGACGGCGGACAGCCATTCCACCATCTCGTGTCTGGTGGACCGGGCGCAGATGGAGAAGGCCCTGCGGGCGTTGCACGCCCGCTTCCACCTGGGTGAGGAGGTGAAGCCGTCATGAGGTGGCCGGCGGTCTTTACCGCCATGGTGACGCCGTTCGACGCCGAGGGGCGGTTGGCGACGGAGGAGGCGTCCCGGTTGGCGGCTTGGCTGGTCGCCCACGGCACGGGCGGCCTGGTGGTGGCCGGTTCGACGGGCGAGGGGGCGACCCTGTCCGACGCGGAGCGGGAACGCCTGTTCCGCGCGGTGCGGGAGGCGGTGCCAGCGGACGTGCCGATCCTGGTCGGCACCGGCACCAACGATACAGCCGTGAGCATCGCCCGGTCGAAGGCGGCGGAGCAATGGGGAGCGGACGGGGTGCTGGCGGTGGCCCCCTACTACAACAAGCCGCCCCAGGCTGGGTTGGAGGCGCACTTCGTGGCCATCGCGCAGGCGATTGGCATCCCGGTGATGCTCTACAACGTGCCGAGCCGGACCTCGGTCGCCGTCGAGCCGCGGACGGTGGCGCGGATCATGGAACGGGCCCCCAACGTGTTCGCGGTGAAGGAGTCGGGCGGCAACGTCGACGGCTTCTCGCAGCTGGTGGAACAGATTCCGGGCGACCGGCTGGTGTATTCCGGCGACGACATCCTGACGCTGCCGGCATTGGCCGTGGGGGCGGTGGGCGTGGTCAGCGTGGCCTCGCACGTCGTGGGAGACGAGCTGGCGGCCATGATCGCGGCGTTCGGGCGGGGGGACGTCCAGACGGCGGCCGCCCTGCACCGGCGTCTGGCCCCGGTCTTCCGCGCCCTCTTCGTCCAGTCGAACCCGATTCCCTTGAAGTGGGCGTTGAACCGCCTGGGCGCGTCGGTGGGGGATCCGCGGCTGCCCCTGGTGCCCGCCGACGATACGGCCATGCGGCCCTTGGCGGCAGCTCTGGAAGCCGCCGGGGTCCGGCCCATCCGATACTGATCCGGGATCGACCGAGTCGGACGGGCGCCCGGGGACGGCTCCTTCGCGCGGCGGCCGGGCCGTCGGCGGGGGAGCCGTCCGCATAAGCGGCGGGTCCCGGCCGGGTTGTCAGAGCCCCGGCGTTTACCGGGAGGGCGGAGACCGGTATAATACCTTGTAAGGGATTCTTGTGCGGCAATGTCGACGGCGGACGTCCCCGCGCGACCGACGCGATGGGGGCGGACGCTCAGTGGGAGGAACCCCCAGCACGACCAAGTCCGCTGGGGGTTTTGTTGTGTTGCGCCTTCCAACGGAAGAAGGCGCCCCCAAGACGGGATTACGGAGGTGAGGGCGCTGGACAATCCCGCCAACGGACTAATCCGCTTCATTCCCTTGGGCGGCGTGGGGGAGATCGGCAAGAACCTGGCGCTGCTGTGGGTGGGCGAGGACATCATCGTCATCGACTCGGGGGTGGCGTTCCCCGAGGAGGATATGCCGGGGATCGACTTGGTGCTCCCCGACATCAGCTTCCTCCTGGAACACCGCGACAAGGTCCGGGGCATCTTCCTGACCCACGGCCACGAGGACCACGTGGGGGCCCTGCCCTACGTCCTGCGGGACCTTCCCGTCCCGGTGTTCGGGAGCCGGCTCACCATGGGCATCGTGGATCTGAAGCTCGAGGAGCACCGCCTCCAGCTGCCCCCGGGCTCCCGCACGGTTCAGGCTGGGGAGCGCATCCCGGCCGGGCGCATGAAGGTCGAGTTCTTCCGGGTTAACCACTCCATTCCGGACGCGATGGGCCTCATCGTGCGCACGCCCGCGGGCACGGTGGTCCACACGGGCGACTTCAAATTCGACCAGACGCCGGTGGACGGGCAGGTCGCCCACTACGAGCGGCTCGCCGATCTCGGGCGGCGCGGGGTGAAGCTGCTCCTGTCGGACAGCACGAACGCGGAGCGGGCCGGCTACACGCCGTCGGAGCGGACCGTGGGCCAGACCCTGGAACGGATCATCGCCCATGCTCCCGGCCGCGTGCTGGTGGCCTCGTTCGCCAGCCACGTGCATCGCGTCGCCCAGACGGTGGAGATCGCCGTGCGGCACGGCCGACGGGTCGCCGTGGTCGGCCGGTCGATGGAGAACGTGGTCCGCAAGGCCCAGGAGCTGGGGCACCTGCCTTTCCCGCCGGGGGCGTGGCTCGACGTGGAGGAGATCGCGCGCCAGCCGGCCCACAAGGTGGTCATCCTCACGACCGGCAGCCAGGGCGAGCCTATGTCCGCCCTGAGCCGGATGGCGAGCGCGGACCACAAGAAGGTCGAGATCCAGCCCGGCGACACGGTGGTGATCGCGGCGTCGCCCATCCCCGGCAACGAGAAGCTGGTCGCTCGGACGGTCGACAACCTGTTCCGGCGGGGGGCGACCGTCATCTACGGCATCCCCATGGGGGTGCACGTATCGGGGCACGCCAGCCAGGAAGAGCTCAAGCTGATGCTGAATCTCACGCGGCCCCAGTTCTTCGTGCCGGTCCACGGCGAGTACCGCCACCTGGTGCATCACGCCCAGCTCGCGCGCGACGTGGGGATCCCTTCGGACCACATCTTCATCGGGGAGAACGGGACCGTCTTCGAATTCGGGCCCCAGGAGGGACGGATCGCCGGCCAGGTGCCGTGGGGCAAGGTCCTCGTGGACGGCGTGGGCGTGGGCGACGTGGGGCACATCGTGCTGCGGGACCGGCGGCAGCTGTCCCAGGACGGCGTGATGATCGTCGTCATCGGCATCGACAGCCAGACGGGCGAGTTGGTCTCCGGCCCGGACGTGGTCTCGCGCGGCTTCGTCTACGTGCGCGAGTCGGAGTCCCTCATGGAGGAGGCGCGGCAGCGGGTCCGCGACGCGGTGCGCAACCTGGGCGAGGAGTCCACGGAGTGGACGGCGATCAAGGCGGCCGTGCGCGAGACCCTCGGTAAACTGCTGTTCGAGCGGACGCGCCGGCGCCCCATGATCCTGCCCATCGTCATGGAGGTGTAGGCCCCGGGCCGGGGACGGGGGTGAGGCTGACCAGGATGGTGGTCACGCGCCAGACCAGGACGGCCCGGACCGACAGGCGGTACCAACGCCCCCGGACGGCGAGGAGACGACCCTCGAACAACCGCCACAGCACTTCGAGATGGCTCGCGTCGGGCTCGGTGCCCAGCAGGGAGCCGGTAAGCGGCTCGAGGGCGTGGGCCACCTCGGCGTAGCCGGGGTCGGGTCCCACAATGCGCAAGTCGACCGCCTCGATCCGGAGTCGACGCGGCGTTCGCGGGCCTTCCCGGGCCAGGGTCTCGCGCAGGCGGTCGGCTTCCGCCGCGAGCT
The DNA here is from genome assembly GCA_023565505.1 of Actinomycetes bacterium. GTDB lineage: Bacteria > Bacillota > Sulfobacillia > Sulfobacillales > JAIMBI01 > JAIMBI01. The sequence continues at coordinate 20,885 of JAIMBI010000012.1, forward strand.
TGTCGGCTTCCAGCCGACAGACGTGGACGGCGTTCTCCAGCCGCGCCAGGACGGCGCGGTCGCGGGCTTGGGCCAGCGCCGCGCCGAAGGCGGCCGCCAGCGTCCAGGCGGCCAGCCGCCGGGCCGCGCGCGCTAGCCGCGGGCGATCCATCGGAGCAGCCAGTACCCCACCTGGGCGCCGCCGTAGGCCACGGCAACGGTGGCCGCATCCCGGGCGGCACCCCACAGGCCGCGGGTGAGGAACTCCCGCTCGAGGTTTTCGAGCGCCGTGAGGGTGCCGCCGATCGCGACCGCGACGGCCCAGATCCGGAGCCGCCAGGCCAGCTGGGCGTAGTCGGGGGCCGGTTCGCCGGCCAGCCATTGGGCCAAGCCGCCGATGAGCGCCCCGCCCACGGTGACCCCCAGCGCCGTCCCCATGGGCGGCAGCAGGATCCGTGTCATCCGCCACCACAACGCCTCGGCGGCCATGGTCGGACCTCCCCCTGCATGCTACGGCGGTCGCCGGCCGGCCATGCGGGCCGCCGCGACGCATAAATCCCCTCGGGCGCCGAAGACTACAGCGCGTCGGACGACAGTCCGGGCCCGTCCGCAAGCCGGGCCCGGCGAGGGGGAGAGGCGATGCGGCAGGCGACGCGGCGACCGTCCGCGCCCGGGCGGGGGACGCCGGGCGGCGCCGGCCGGGCGGCCGGGCAGAACGTCGTGGAGTTCGGGACGCCCGACGTCGCCACGGCGGAGAGCCGCTTCCACACCCTGGTGGTCGTGGGCCAGATCGAGGGGCACATCACGCTGCCGGCGCAGAACAAGACCACGAAGTACGAGCACGTGATCCCCCAACTGGTGGCGGTGGAGGAGAATCCGGCCATCGACGGCCTCCTGGTGGTGCTCAACACCGTCGGCGGCGACGTGGAGGCCGGCCTGGCGCTGGCGGAGACCATCGCGAGCCTGTCCAAGCCGACCGTTTCGTTGGTGCTGGGCGGCGGCCACTCCATCGGTGCGCCCATCGCGGTGGCGGCGCGACGCTCGTTCATCGCTCCCTCGGCCACGATGACCATCCATCCCATCCGCATGAACGGCCTGGTCATCGGCGTCCCGCAGACCTACGAATATCTCGACAAGATGCAGGACCGGGTCATCGACTTCGTGGTCCGGCACTCCCGCATTCCCCGGGCCCGCCTGCGCGAGCTCATGTTCCAAACGGGCGAGCTGGCGCGGGACGTCGGCACGGTCCTGGTCGGGAAGGACGCCGTCGCCTGCGGTCTCATCGACGCCGTGGGCGGACTGGCCGACGCGCTCGACGCGCTCCGGGGGATGGTGCCGTCCCGCCCCGAGGACGACCCGCGGGACCGAGGGACCCGGGCACCGGGCGACGGCGGCGAGCACGGGGAGAAGCGGCCATGATTCTCTACACGCCGCTGGCGCCGGAGGATGTCTTCGGGTGGGGATGGGGTGGGCCGCCCGGCGACGACCGCCTCGAGCTCGAGGACGTCGCCGGCCGCCCGTGCCTGGTCCGGACCGGCGCCGACGGCCGACGCCGGCTGGAACGCCTGCTGTCCACCGATCCCCGCGACTTCCTGGACCCTCGCTTCGCCCCCGGCCGGCTCGTCCCGTAGCGCGGCCGGAGGGGTCCGCCGCATAGGCATCCACGGGGTGATGCGGTGGGCCCGGCGTTGTGGTTGGGGATCGTTCAGGGCCTGACGGAATTCCTGCCCGTCAGTTCCTCGGGCCACCTCGTGGTGCTGCGCCACCTCCTGGGCGTAACGGGGGCGGGCGCCGCCTGGGAGGTGGCCCTGCACTTGGGCACCCTGGGCGCCCTCCTGCTGGGACTCCGACACCGGCTGGGGACCTGGGGACGCCGCCTGGTCCGCCGGGATCCCCGGGCCCGGCGCCTCGTGGCGCTTTTGGCCCTCGGCACGCTGCCGGCCGCCGTGGTCGGCGGCATCGGCGGCGACGTCCTCGCGCACTGGCTGTTCCGGCCGTCCGTGGCCGCGTTCGGGTTCGCCGCGACCGCCGTCGCCCTGTGGACGACGCCGGCGCCCGGACGCGGATGGCGCTCCCTCGAGGACCTGGACCCCCGGGACGCCCTCGCGGTGGGGGCGGCCCAGGCCCTGGCCTTGATCCCCGGCTTCTCCCGCTCCGGCGCCACCATGGCCGCCGCCCGTTGGTGCGGGCTCGCGCCCGACGCGGCGGCGGAACTGTCCTTCCTGCTGGCCATCCCGGTCACGGCGGGGGCCGTGCTGCTCGAGGCGCCGGCCATCGTCACCCTGGGCCCGCCGGCCCTCATCGGGGCGGCCGCCGCCCTGGGCGCCGGACTCGTGGCGTTGGGCGCGGCGTTCCGCGCGCTGGCGGCCCCCCGCTGGTGGCGTCCGCTGGGCTTGTATACCATGATGATGGCAGTGTGGACGTGGACCCTGCGATAAGGTGGACGGGCCGCGCGGGGCGCATGTGAAGGACGGGGGATGCCGTGTCGGCCGATACGCGCCGGGAACTGGGCGGCGTGGCGTGGCTCGCCCTGGCCGTCCTGGGCTGGCTGGCCCTCGCCGGGCGTGCCGGGGGCGCCGTCGGCACGCTGTTGGCCCGCGGGCTCCGGGACGCCTTCGGCGGGGAGGCGTGGTGGGTTCCGGGGGCGGTGGCCGGACTGGGGGTGGCGCGCCTGCTGAATCGCCCCGTCGGGACGGCGCGGGGCGTCGCCGTGGCGGCCCTCACGCTCCTGGGGGACGGGTTTCTGGAGTTGGTGGCGCCGCCCCACGGAGGCCTGTTCGGGTGGCTTTTGGCCCACGCCCTCCGGTTCCTGTTCGGAACCGCGGGGGCCATGGTGGCGTTGGCGGCGCTCGCGCTCGGAGCCGCCTTGGTCGCCACGGAGGGGAGCATGGTGGCCGCGGCCCGCACGGGCGGCCGCGGCGCCCTCTGGGGCTTGCGGCGGCTCGGAGTCGGCGGGCTCAGGGCCGTGCGCGCCCTCCGCGACTGGGTGTACCCCGAAGAGGACGCCCCGCCGGAGGCGGAGGACGCCCCGGCCGCGCCGGAGCCGGAACCCGTATCGCCTCGCCCGCGTCGGCCGCGTTCGGCCCGTGCCGAGCCGGAGGCGACCGCCCCGGCGGAGCCTCCGGCTCCGGCCCCGGCTCCGCCCGCCCCGCCGGCCCCGCCGCCCGCCTGGATGCCGGGCCTCCCGTACGCTCCGCCCCCGCTGGACCTGCTCCAAGCTCCGCCCGTCCGGGCCGCCCGGCGGGGCAAGACGGCCGAGGAGCGCGGCGCCGTGCTCGTGGAGACCTTGAGGCAGTTCGGCATCGAGGCCCGCCTGGCGGACGTCAGCCAGGGTCCGACCGTCACCCGGTTCGAGCTGGTCCCCCCTCCCGGCGTGAAGGTGGCGCGCATCGTCGCCCTGGCGGACGACATCGCCCTGAGTCTCGCCGCCACCGGCGTCCGCATCGAAGCGCCCATCCCGGGCAAGAGCGCCATCGGCATCGAGGTGCCCAACGAAGAGGTGGCCGTGGTCTGGTTGCGGGAGGTGCTGGAATCCCGGGCGTTCCGCGACGCGACCTCCCCGCTCGCCGTCGCGCTCGGCAAGGACATCGCGGGCCAGCCGGTGGTCGCCGCGCTCGACCAGATGCCCCATCTGCTCGTGGCCGGGGCCACGGGGGCCGGCAAGAGCGTGCTCATCAACGTGCTCATCACCAGCCTGCTGATGCGCGCCAGCCCGAACCTGGTGCGGTTGTTGCTGGTCGACCCGAAGGTGGTGGAGTTGTCCGCCTACAACGGCGTGCCCCACCTTCTGGCCCCGGTGGTGACGGATCCCAAGCAGGCCAGTCGTGCGCTCCGCTGGGCGGTCAAGGAGATGGAGCGCCGCTACCAGCTCTTCGCCGCCAGCGGCAGCCGGGACATCGGGCGGTACAACCGCCAGGCCGACGAGCCGTTGCCCTACATCGTGGTGGTGATTGACGAGCTGGCCGACCTGATGATGGTGGCGCCGGTGGACGTCGAAGAGGCCATCGCCCGCCTGGCCCAGATGGCGCGGGCGGCCGGCATCCACCTCGTGGTGGCCACGCAGCGCCCGTCGGTCGACGTGATCACCGGCACGATCAAGGCCAACATTCCCAGCCGGATCGCGTTCGCGGTCTCCAGCCAGGTCGACTCGCGCACGATCCTGGACGCGGCCGGGGCGGAGAAGCTGCTCGGCCGGGGGGACATGTTGTTCAGTCCGGTGGGGGCGCCCAAGCCGCTGCGCGTGCAGGGAGCGTTCATCCAGGAGTCCGAGGTGGAGCAGGTGGTGGCTTACCTCAAGGCCGCCGGGGCGCCGGCCGAGCCCGACGGGGAGGTCGCGGCCGCGCTCGGCGGCGACGACGGGAGCGGCGGCGCGGACACCGAGCCCGACGTCTTGTTCCCCGAGGCGGTGCGGGTGGTGGTCGAGAGCCGCCAGGCCTCGGCGTCCCTGCTGCAGCGCCGCCTGCGGGTGGGTTACACGCGGGCCGCCCGACTCATCGACGCCATGGCCGAACGCGGGTTCGTGGGACCGCCCGACGGGGCCCGGCCGCGCGAGGTCTACCTGACGGCCGAGCAATATGCGCGGCTGTTTGGCTCCTCCGCGTCGGACCGGGCCGACTGAGCGTCAGACCGGACCTGCGGGACGACGCCGGGTGGACCACCCGAGCCAGTCGTACACCGGTCAGTACCCGGTCGCGGCGGTGAACAGCTCGACCCCGCCCAACGCCCCCGCCGCCGCCACAAGGCCGGGGGCCCATCCTCCCAGCGCCGGCCCGGCGACCAGGAGCAGGCCCAGGATGCCCCGCACCGCTCGGTCGACGGGGCCGGTGTTGGGGACGAGGCAGCGCGCGTCGTTCGGCATTCCGCTTCCCTCCCGTCGCGCCTAGGGTACCCGACCGGCTCCGGCGGCACGCGTACGACCCGTGTCGGTGCCGGGGCGCCCGGCGCATATGTATCCGGCGGAGGCGAGGCCGATGTCACCCGGCGACCGGAGTCGGGCGAAGCCGGCGCGGAGATGGGACCTAGAGGGGCTCGTGGTCGCCCACGGCGGGCCGTGGTACGCCCCGGCGGACGCGGTCGCCCTCCCAGGGGGGCGTCCGGGACCGGCGCGACTCGACGTCGCCACCGTCGTCGCCCAGGTGTTCGGGGACGGCCGGGATCCCGCGGACGGGGCGCCTCGGCGCGGACGGCGCATCTGGCGCCGGCTGCTGGTGTCCGCCGCCCGGGGGCGCGGGCCGGCGGATCGCGTCGCCTCCGGCGGGCGGACGGTCGCCGGACCGGCGACGCTGGTTGCGGTCCAGGACGTGTCCGGGTCCCTCGCCGCGGTCCGCCCCGTCGCGGGGCTGTTCTGGCGGTGGCTGGCGGCCGCGCTAGAGGGACGCCACGGCCCGATGGACAAGGTGCTCGTGGTGCATCGCCGCCGACCCGAAGCCGTCACGGCCGAGGCGTTCTTCGCCGCGGCGCCGTCGGGGGGCACGGCACTGGCTCCGACCTACGCCTTCGTCGGCGAGCGGCTGGCCCAGATCCCCGCGGCCGGGGCGCTCTACGTGGTCCATCTCACCGACGGGCGCGGCTGGTCGCCCCGGGACGAGCGGCAAGCGGCGCTGTTCGCGGCCCGGTGGATGCACCGGGTGCATGTGTTCGCCTGCGTGGAGGCGGGGACCGACGCGAGCCCTTCGCCTCTCGTCAGGCATCTGCTCGCCCTGGGCCACCCGGCCCTCCGGGTGGCCCGGCTCGACCCCGCGGGCCCGGTGGCCGACGCGATCGCGGCGGTGCTCGCCCCGCCGGAAGGGTGAGACGGCTCCGTCAACCGTCCCCGCGCCACCGGCGGCCGAGCGGCGTCGGCAGGCCGTCGATGGTCTCCCCGTTGCGGGTCTGCCAGGAAGTGCGAAGCCCCTCGGGGCCTTTGCGCTCCGCCCAGCGGGCCAGGGTGGGTCGGTCGCCGACCGGCGTCATCAGGGGCACCCCGAAGCCGCAGGAGGTCTGCACCCGGTAGATCCGGGCCCGGATGATCTGGCCGGCTCCCGGCCGGAGGCCGAAGTGCCCCGCGATTTCGTCCCACGCGGCAGTTTCCGGCAGCACCACCTCGCCGCGCCCGTAAAGCCGCAGGATCCGAGGCGGGCCGGTGAAGGCACAGAACATGAAGGTGATCCGGCCGTTCTCGGCGACGTGCCCGCTGGTCTCGTTGCCGCTCCCCGTCAGGTCAAGGTAGGCGACCTCGGTCGGGGACAGGACCGCGAACGTGTCGTAGCCTTTGGGCGAGAGGTTGACGTGGCCGTCCGGGCTCAGGGGCGAGGAGGCGACGAAGAAGACGGGCTGTTGCCGGATGAAGGCGACGTGTTCCGGCAACAGCGCCGGATAGACCTGCATGGGGTTTCCCCCTTCCCGCTTGGGCACCAGTCTAGCGCGCCGCGCGGGCGCCCGGGTCGTCGAGCAGGACAGAATCGTGTCGAGCATATGTCCTTTCGCAACCGGCAGGAATTTCAGCAGGTGACGCGAATAGGACGGGAAAGACAGCCCAGCACCGGGGGGGCGTGGCCGTGGGCGGTCGACGGCGGGCGTTGGAGCCGGGCATCCTCGACTTAGCCGATCCGGCGGGGCCGCGCCTGGTGGGGGCCCGCTGCCGGGTGTGCGGCGAGCGCTATTTCCCGCGCCGCCACCGATGCGCCAAGGGCACGTGCCTCGGCCCGTGCGAGGAAGTCCGGCTGGCGACGACCGGAACGCTCTACACCTGGACCTACGTCCCGACGCCGAAGTACGGTCGGCTGGCCGTGGGGGACGAGCCGTTCCTCGTGGGGCAGGTCGACCTCGACGACGGTCCCCGGGTCCAGGGCATTCTCGTGGGACCGCCCGAGGGGATGGCGATTGGGATGCGGATGCGGCTTGATCTCGACGTGGTGCGGGAGGACGAAAAGGGGGCCGTGGTGACCTACTGCTTCGTCCCGCTCGCGTGACCGGGAGGCGGAGCCCGTGGGACAAGAGGTGGCCGTGCTGGGTGTCGGGATGCACCCGTTCGGGATCTTTCCCGACGTGTCGCCGCTCGAGATGGGGCGCGTCGCGGCGGAGGCCGCCCTGGCCGACGCCGGCCTCTCCTTCGCGGCCATCGACGCCGTATACGTAGGGTTCATCGGCGCCATTCGGATGGGGGCGCCGAAAATGGTCAAGGAGCTCGGGCTGACGGGGGTGCCCGTGGTCCGGGTGGAGGCGGCGTCCGCCACCGGTGCGGCCGCGTTCCGGGAAGCGTGCCTGGCCGTGGCCGGCGGGCACTACGAACGGGTCCTCGTCGTCGGCTTCGACAAGATGGAGGAGATGCCGGCGCGGTTTGGGACCGGGTCCACGGAGGCGACGCTGTTGCCCGCCGCCTTCTTCGCCATGTGGGCGGAGCGCCGGCGTCACGAGCGGGGCACGACGCCGCGGACGCTGGCCTGGATCGCGGCCAAGAACTGGAACCAGGCGGCGCACAACCCTTATGCCCACCGCCGTCCGGACCACGTGGTGACCGAGGACGAGGTTCTGGCAGCGCGGATGATCGCCACGCCGTTGACCTCGATGATGGCCGCGCCGGTCGGCGGGGGCGCCGCGGCCGCCGTCGTCGGCCCGGTGGCGGGGGCCCGTCGGAGCGGGGGGCGGCCGGTGGTCCGCGTGCTGGCCGCCGAGCTGCGGTCGGAGACGTATACGCCCGGCCACGTCTTTCTGGGGCCCATCGTGGGTCCGTCCCGCATGACCGCCGACGCCGCCCGCGCGGCCTACGAGCGGGCGGGGGTGGGACCGGAGGACGTCGACGTGGTGGCCGTGCACGACGCGTTTGCCATCGAGGAACTGGAGTACTACGAGCTCCTGGGTTTCGCCCGGGAAGGCGAAGGCGACCGCCTGGTGGCCGAGCAGGCCACCCGGATCGGGGGGGCCATCCCGTTCAGCACGGACGGCGGTCTCATCGGGCGGGGCCACCCGGGCGGGCCCACCGGATTGGCGCAGATCGCGGAGCTGACCTGGCAGCTCCGGGGCGAGGCGGGACCCCGCCAGGTGGCGGACGCCCGTGTGGGCCTGGCGCACCTCGTCGGCGCCGGCAGCGTGTGTACCGTCCACATCCTCGCCCGCTGAGGGTCGGCGCCCGCGCGTCGCTTGGCAAGGAGGTGGCCCATCGTGCCAATCGATCGGACCCTCGTCGGCAAGACCGGACCGGAAGTGGTCGTGGAGGTCGAGGCTGGCCATATTCGCCGCTTCGCCGAGGCCGTCGGGGACGACAGTCCGCTGTACACGGACCCTCGGTTTGCCGCCGAAACGCCCTTCCGCGGGGTCATCGCCCCGCCCACCTTCGCCACCACCTTTCCTGCCGGCACGGCCTCCCTGTTCGCCGACGTCGAGGGGTTCGAACTCCGACGGGTGTTGCACGGGGAGCAGGAGTACGTGTACCACCGGCCGGTTCGGCCGGGACAGCGCCTGTGGGTGACGTCACGGGTGGCCGACGTCTATGAGCGCAGCGGGCGGACGGGACGGATGGCCTTCATCGTCGTCGAGACGGTGGCCCGGGACATCGACGGCCTGCCCGTGGTGACGGGCCGGTCGACGATCGTGTACCGGCACGACCTGTAGAGGGAGGGAACCGCCATGGCGGGCAGGGTGCCGTTCGCCGACTGGACCGAGGGGATGGAGCTGCCCCCCCTCGTCAAACCCCCCATTGACCGGGTGCAGTTGGTGCGCTACGCGGGAGCCTCGGGAGACTTCAACCCCCTGCACACCGTCGAGGACTTCGCCCGCAGCGCGGGCCTGGACGGGGTCATCGCGCACGGGATGCTCTCCATGGGTTTCCTCGGCCAGTACGTCCGGCGGGTGGTCGGGCCGGCGGTCCACATCGCGCAGCTCAAGGCCCGTTTCCAAGCCATGGCGCGGCCGGGCGACGTGCTGACGATCCGGGGGCGGGTGGCCCGCCTCGACGGCGCCGAGGCGACGCTGGACGTGTGGGCGGAGAACCAGCACGGCCAAGTGGTGACGGCCGGCGCGAGCCGCGTCCGCGCGGTCGCGACGGGCTGAACGCGAGGGGGAGCCATGGAGGAGCAGGTTCTGAGCGACATCCGGATGGTGGAGATCGGCGAGGGGGTCGGGTTGGCCTTCGCGGGACGCCTGTTCGCCGACTTCGGGGCCGACGTGGTGAAGGTCGAGCCGCCGAGGGGCGACGCGACGCGGCGCCACGGGCCTTTTCCGGGCGACATCCCCGACGCGGAGGCGAGCGGGCTGTTCCTGCACCTGAACCGCAACAAGCGCGGCATCACGCTCGACGTCAGCACCCCGACGGGTCAGGACCTGTTCCGCCGCCTCGTGGCGGAGGCGGACATCGTGCTGGAGTCTTTCCCGCCCGGACAGCTCGCCGCGTGGGGGGTCGGCTTCGCCGAGCTGCACGCCCGGCATCCCCGCCTGGTCATGGGCAGCCTGACGCCGTTCGGACAGACGGGCCCGTATGCCGGCTGGCGGGGCAACGACATCGTCTACTACGCCATGGGCGGCCCCATGAACTGCACCGGCGTGGCCGACCTCTATCCCGTCAAGAAGGCCTTGTCCATGGTGGAGGCCCAGGCCGGCAACGTCCTCGCGGGCGCCGTGCTCGCCGCGTACCTGGTCGCGGTGGACCAGGGCGAAGGTCAACACGTCGACGTCGCAGCCGTCGAGACACAACTCGGGTCCATCGACCGGCGCATGGTGTACGAACTGGCCTACCAGTTCCACGGCGAAAACAGCTCGCGGGGCGACCTGCTCGACGTGGCCTTGCCGTGGGGGATTTATCCCTGTGCGGACGGATACGTGCAGATCGCGACCGTGGGGCCGTGGGTCGAGCGGATGTTGGCCACGCTCGACGATCCGGACCTGACCGCCTTCTTCCGGGAGAACCCGGGGGCCGCGTTCGACCCCGCCGCCCGCGAGCGCATCGAGGGGCCGCTCTTCGCCTGGCTGCTCCGCCACACCAAGCAGGAGTGCTTCGAGGAGGCGACGCTCGGCCACCAGTGGCCCGTCTTCCCCGTGAACACGGTGGCGGACGTCGTAGAAGACCCGCACTTCCGGGCCCGCAACTTCTTCGTGACGATGGACCACCCCCGGGCCGGGCGCCTGACGTACCCCGGCGCCCCGTTCCGCATGGGGGAGGGAGGGTTCCGCCTGAGGCGGCCGGCGCCCCTGCTGGGCGAGCACAACCGCGAGGTTTACGGGGCGGTGGGCCTGTCGCCCCGGGATCTCGCGGATCTCAGGGGGCTCGGCGTGGTCTGAGGCGTTCAGGTGAGGAGGGACCTGCGATGGCGCGATTGCCCCTGGAGGGCGTCCGGGTGGCGGACCTCACCGTGGTCTGGGCGGGCCCGCTGGCCACGAAGCTGTTGGCCGACCTGGGGGCCGAGGTGATCCGGGTGGAGTCCAAGGATCGGTTCCCCTCCAGCACCAAGGGCTTGGCGCCCTACCTGCCCAAGGAGCTGGTGCCCCGTCTCGGCTATCTCGGCGGGGCCTATCCCGACCATGACCCGGGGGAACGGCCGTTCAACCGCCACGCCATGTACAACGTGCACGGCCCCAACAAGTTGAGCTGCACTATGGAACTCGACACGCCGGCGGGGCAGGAGGCCTTCGAGCGCCTCATCGCAGTGAGCGACGTCATGGTGGAGAACAACGCGGTGCGGGTCGGGGAGCGCCTGGGGTTCGGCTGGGAGCGGCTGTCCCGGATCAACCCGCGGCTCATCCTGGTCCGCATGCCGCCGCTGGGGCTGGACGGCCCCTACGCCAACGCGGTCGGGTTCGGGGCCCATTTCGAGGCGTTGGCGGGGGTGACCTACATCCGGGGGTACCCGGAGGCGGACCCCACCCGCTCGAGCGACACGTTCCACATGGACGACGCGTCCGGCCACGCGGTGCTGTTCGCCGTGCTGGCGGCCCTCCTTCACCGCCGCAAGACCGGTCGGGGTCAGTTCATCGAGGTCCCCCAGGCGGAGAACCTCATGCAGCAGATGGGCGAGGCCTTCCTGGACTACAGCATGAACCGCCGCGCGGCCGAACCCCACGGCAACACGCATCCGTACTTCGTGCAGGGCTGCTACCCGTGCCGCGGGGAGGACCAATGGGTCGTGCTGACCGTGGAAACCGACGCCCAGTGGGACGCGATGACGGCGATCCTGGGCCGGCCGGACTGGGCCCGGGATCCGGCCTGGCGGAACGCCCTTGAGCGGCGCCGCCGCCAGGATGAGCTGGACGGCCGGCTGACCGCGTTTTTCCGGGGCACGGAGCGCGACGCCATCGTGCGCACGCTGCAGGACGCCGGCATCCCGGCGGCGCCGGTGTACCGCGAGGCCGACGTGTTCGCCGATCCGCACTTCCGGGCCCGTCGGTTCTTCCGCCCGCTCACGCATCCGGAGACGGGCACCCACCTGTATCCCGCCCACATCCCCAAGTATTCCGCCATGGAGCTCCGTTGGGCGCGCGCGGCCCCCACGCTGGGACAGGACAACGAATACGTCTACCGCACGGTGCTCGGCTACCGCGAAGAGGAGTACCGGGCGCTCGAGCGGGACGGCTTGGTGGGAACGGCGTATCCCCAAGCCTGACGCGGGCCGGCGGGGGATCAGGGCAGACGAGGAGGCAAGATCATGGGTCTTCTGGAGGGGAAAGTGGCCATCATCACCGGGGCGGCGCGCGGGGTCGGATTCGCTCACGCCCGCCTGTTCGCCGCGGAGGGCGCCCGCCTGGTGCTCAACGACCGGGGCGGCGAGTGGGACGGAACCGGCCAGGACACGCGCCCGGCGGCGCAGGCGGCGGAGGCCATCCGCCAGGCGGGCGGGGAGGCGGTGGCGCACTTCGGCGACGTGGCCGAGGCGGAGGATGCCCGGAGCCTCATCCAACTGGCGCTCGACACGTACGGTCGCCTCGACGTCCTGGTCCTCAACGCCGGCATCCTGCGCGACCGCATGGTCTTCAACATGACGCCGGAAGACTGGGATGCAGTCGTGCGGGTGCACCTGCGGGGGCACTTCCTCCCCGCCCACTACGCCGCGGCGTACTGGCGGGAGCGGAGCAAGGCGACGGGCCAGCCCCAGAACGCGAGCATCATCCTGACCAGCTCGGAGTCGGGGATATACGGCAACGCCGGCCAGATCAACTACGCCGCCGCCAAGTCGGGCATCGCGACGATGGCCATCGTCCTGGCCCGGGAGCTCGAGCGCTACGGCGTCCGGGCCAACGCCATCTGCCCCCGGGCCCGCACCCGCCTGACCGAGGGGACCTTCGGGCCTATTCCGGCCCCCGAGGACTTCGATCCCTGGGACCCGGCCACCAACTCGCCCATGGTGGCCTTCCTCGCCAGTGACGCGGCCCGCGACATCACGGGCCAGGTCTTCGTGGTCGGCGGGGACACGGTCCAGTGGATGCAAAGTTGGACCGTGCGCCGACAGATCCGAAAGCCCGGGGCGGCCTTCACCCCGGCGGAACTGGTCGACCGCGTCCACGACCTCTTCGGGGATGACGCGACTCGGCCGGCACGGTTCCCCAGCAGCCTGAGCGAGTAGGACGGCCGGCCCCACGGGAGAGGAGGCGACCGCGTGGCACCGCCGCTGGTCGGCGTTCGCGTCCTGGACCTGGCCGAGGCCGAGGCGGCCTTGGCGGGCAAGATTCTGGCCGATCTGGGGGCCGACGTGGTGAAGGTCGAACCGCCGCAAGGGGAGGTCGGGCGGAGCCGGGGACCGTTCCTCGACGATGTCCCCGATCCGTCGCGGAGCCTCTTCTTCGCCTTCTACAACCAGGGCAAGCGCGGCGTGACGCTGGACCTCGACCATCCGGACGGTCGGACCCTCTTCATCCGGCTGTTGGCGGGGGCCGACGTGGTCCTCGAGAACTTCGGGCCGCGACGGCGGGACGCCATGGGGTTTTCCGCCGCGGCCGTGAGCGCCGTCAACCCGGGTCTCGTCTGGACATCGCTCACGGCCTTCGGCGACGCGGGCCCCTACCGGGATTGGGCCGGTCCCGACTTGGTGCTGGCGGCCCTGGGCGGCGCCGCGTTTCTGGCGGGCGAGCCCGACCGGCAGCCGGTGCGCATCGGCTGGCCGCAGTACTGGCAGCATGCCGCCGCCGAAGGCGCCGTGGCGACGTTGATGGCGCTCTGGGACCGCCGGCGCACCGGCCGCGGCCGGCAGGTGACCGTGGCCGCCCAGCTGACGGTGATTCGCACCCTCATGAACGCCACCGGGTTCTGGCCGCTTCAAGGCGAGGTGCCGCGCCGGCAGGGGCGCTGGGCGCGGCACGGGACCCAGGCGCTGCCACAGGTGATGCCGTGCCGGGACGGCTACGTCTTCGTCGGCATTTTGGGCGGGGCCGTGGGATCCTCTGTCAATGCGTTGGCGGCCTGGATGCGGGAGGAGGGGGCCGTGGCGGAGACCATCGGGTCGGTGGACTGGCGCGAAGTGGACTTCCGCCGTCTGGACGAGCAGGTTCCGGACGTGGAGGCGTTCCTGGCCGGGGTGGCGCGGGAGGTCGAAGCCTTTACCCGGCTGCGGACGAAGGGCGAGTTGTTTGCGGGCGCCGCGGCCCGCCGGATCCTGCTGGCGCCCATCAACGACGCGGCGGACGTCCTGACCCATCCCCAGCTGGCCGCGCGGGGGTTCTGGCGCGACGCGCCGGGCCCCGCGGACGACCGCCGCTTCAGCTGGCCCGGGCCGTGGATCCGGCTGTCGGCGACGCCGCTCGTCGAGGCGCCGCGACCCGCTCCGCGTCTCGGCGAGCACAACCGGGCGGTGTTCGCGGACGAGCTGGGCCTGGCGACCTCGGAGTTGGACGCCTTGGCGGCCGCCGGAGTCGTATGAGCCCACCGACATGCGGACGAAAGGGGGAGCGGCGGTGACGATGCCCGGCACGGACCTCTTCGCGGGGCTCAAGGTGCTCGACCTGGCCTGGGTGGGGGTCGGCCCCCTCACGACCAAGTACTTGGCGGACCACGGCGCGGTTGTGGTCCACGTCGAGAGTTCGCGCCGGCCCGACGTGCTGCGGACGATGCCGCCGTTCGCCGGCGGGGTGCCGGGCCTCAACCGGAGCCAGTTCTACGCCGAGTACAATTCCAGCAAGCTGGGATTCGGCGTGGACCTCGGTCATCCGGACGGCCGGGCCCTGGTCCGCGAGCTGGCCCGCTGGGCGGACGTCGTCGTCGAGTCGTTCACGCCCCACGTGCTGGCGCGCTGGGAACTCGACTATCCCCACCTCGCCGCGGACAACCCGGGCCTCATCATGCTGTCGACCTGTCTCTTCGGCCAGACGGGTCCGTATCGGGACGTCCCCGGTTTCGGCACCAGCATGGCGCCGATCTGCGGCTTCTACCACCTGACCGGCTATCCCGACGCGGCGCCGGTCCCGCCGTACGGCGCGTATACGGACTTCGTCTGCCACCGGTTCACCGCGGCGGCGCTGCTGGCCGCCCTGCTCCACCGCGCCGCCACGGGCGAGGGGCAGTACATCGACGCGGCCCAGTTCGAGATGGCGCTCCAGTTCCTCGGTCCCGTGCTCCTGGACGCGGCCGCGCACGGGCGCGTGGCCGGACGCTCGGGGAACAAGTCGCCCTGGGCGGCGCCGCACGACATCTACCCCTGCCGCGACCCCGACACGTGGTGCGCCATCGCCGTGGAGACGGACGCGCAGTGGCAGGCACTGAAGACCAAGATGGGACGGCCGGCGTGGGCCGCGGACCCCAAGTGGGACACGCTGGAGGGCCGCAAGCGGTACGAGGCGGAGCTCGACGGGCGGCTGGCGGAATGGACCCGGGGTTTTACGCCCGACGAGCTCATGCACCGCCTGCAGCCGGAGGTCCCCGCCGGCGCGGTGCGGGACATCGCCGGGATTTTCGCCGACGCGCAGATCCGGGCCCTGGGCTACTTCGTCGACCTGGAGCATCCGGAGATGGGGCGCGTCCCGTACACCGGCGTCGAATTCCGGTTCGCGGACCGGCCTGTGGGGCTCCGTTGGGCGGCCCCCACGCTGGGCCAGCACACCTATGAGGTGCTGCACGACATTCTGGGCAAATCGGACGAGGTCATCGCCGACCTCCTGGCCCGCGAGGTCGTGGAGATCACCTGACCCGCCCCCGCGCCGCCGCGTGCGGGGGATGGAGAGGAGAAAGGACGGGGAGCGGTTTTGCTGGAAGGGGTGGTCGTGCTGGATTGCTCCCGCCTGCTGCCGGGGCCGTTCGCCACCCGGTGGCTGGCCGCGCTGGGCGCGCAGGTCATCCGGGTCGAGGCGCCCGGCGGGGGCGAGGCGCCCAATCCCCTCGGGGCCCTGCTGGACGCGGGCAAGGCGCGGATCGTGGTCGACCTGAAGACGGAGCAGGGCCGTCGGGACTTCCTCCGCCTGGCGGCACGGGCGGACGTCGTCCTGGAGTCGTTCCGCCCGGGGGTGAGCGCCCGGTTGGGCATCGACTACGCGACCGTGCGGGCGGTCAATCCGCGACTGGTGTACGTCTCCTTGACCGGGTGGGGGCAGACCGGGCCGCTCGCTCCCCGAGCGGCGCACGACATCAACTACCTGGCGGTGGCGGGTTTCTTCGGGCTGACGCGGGACCGCGACGGCCGGCCGGTGCTGCCGGGGACCCAGGTGGCCGATCTGGTGGGCAGCGCCCAGGCCGTGGTCGGGATCCTGGCGGCGCTGTGGGAACGGGAGCGGACCGGCCGCGGGCGCTACCTCGACGTCGCCATGCTCGACGGCGCCGTCGCTTGGCAGGCGGTCTTCCTGGCTCCGTTCCTGGCGGGCGGACCACCTCCGGAACCCGGCGGCCATGCCCTGTTGGGGCGATACGTCTGCTACAACTTCTACCGCACCCGGGACGGGCGGTGGATGTCCCTGGGCGCGCTCGAGCCGAAGTTCTGGAGGGCGTTCGTCGACGCCGTCGGCCGTCCGGAATGGCTCGGCGGGCAATGGGCTCCGGCCGACGGCCAGGGCTTGCACCGGGAGGTCGCGGACCTGTTCGCCCAACGGGATCAGGCCGCGTGGACCGCGCTGGGCGAAGAGGCCGACTGCTGCCTCTTTCCGGTCCTCGAGGCGGAGGAGGCCTGGCATCATCCGCAGGTCCAGACCCGTGTGGCGGATGGGCCGCAGCGCCGGACCCTCCGGTTTCCGTTGGAGGCGAGGCCGCCCGCGGCGCCGGACCTCGACGGCCTGTTGCGAAGCTGGGGATGGTCGACGGGCGACATCCGGCGCCTTCGGGCCGTGACCGCGGCGAGCCGCCGGCCCGCGCCGGGGACGGAGGAGGACGCATGACGAAAGCGGGAAGTCGATGGCGGTGTGCGGTGTGTGGGGCCCAGGTGGTCGTCACGCGGGTGACCGAGACGGCCCTCGCCTGCTGCGACCACCCGATGGAGCCGGGGACCGCGGGCGGTCCGGCCGGGCCGGCCGTCGCCGGCGGGTTGCAGTTGGGCAAGCGCTACCGGTGTCCCGCCTGCGAAGGCGAAGTGCTGGTGACGCGGGCCGGAGCCGGTCCGCTCCGCTGTCACGACCCGATGGTGCTGCAGGCGCCCAAGCCGCTGGCCACATCGGACTGAGCCGTGCGGCCGCTGGCAGGTTTGGCGGTGGCCGTGGCCGGCGACCACCCGGCGCTGTGGTGGGCAAGCACCGTGTTGGCCTGGCTTGGGGCGGACGTGGGCGTGAACTTCGGGGAAGCGGACCTGGTGCTGGGGTGCGGCGCGGGTCCGGTCGGACGCGTGGGACGGGTCGGCCTGCTGCCCGAGCTGCCGGACGGGAGCGGGTTCACGGCGGCCCCGGGCGGCCTGTCGGCCGCCGCGGCCGTCACCGGTCTTCATGTCGCCGCCGCGGCCTGCCTCGCGGTATGGGCCCGGGAGACCGGACAAGCGGACGGCGTGACCGTGGCGGTCTCCGCCTACCGGGCCGCCTTGGGCTTGGTCCAGCCGCTGTTGGCGGGGGCCCCGAGCCGTCGGTCGCCGTGGCTCGCCTATTATGCCGGCGCCGACGGGATCGTCGGCGTGTTCTGCCCGACACCCCGGGACGTGGCGGATCTGGTCGTGATGGCGGAGCTGCCGGCGTATCCGGGGGGCGTCGGGGACGATGAGCCGCGGCGGCGGGCCTGGGAGGCGGCCCTCGCTGCGTGGGTGCGGCGGTGGCCCGTGGAGCGGCTCGCGGCCGAAGCACAGGCCTGGCGGCTCCCGTGGGCGCCGGTCCGGCCGCCTCCCGCCCGGCCGGCGCCGCCCTGGACCGTCGTGGGCGTCGGCCCACCGGGGGACGCACCCGGCGCCGGAAGCCGGCGGACGGCCTGGTTGGACGGCTTGGTGGTGGTGGATCTGACCGCCGTGTGGGCGGGACCTCAGGTGACCCGATGGCTGGCCATGCTCGGGGCCCGGGTCGTCAAGGTGGAAAGCCCCCTCCGGCCGGACGGGTACCGGGCGGCGGGCGGCCGGGTGTTCGCGAACCTCAACGCCGGCAAGGCGGTGCGGCGCCTGCACCTCGGCCGCCCCCCGGACGACGTGGCCTTCGCGCGCCTGCTCGCCGGCGCCCATCTCCTGGTCGACAACCTGAGTCCGCGCGTGTTGCCCAACCTCGGCTGGGACGACGCCCGGCTCTGGCAGGTTCGGCCGGGTCTCGTGCACGTGGCTCTGCCGGCGTTCGGCGGCACGGGCCCAGAGCGCTACTGGATCGGGTACGGGCCGACCGTCGAGGCGGCGGGGGGCTTGGCGTGGGCCGCGGGGGTGCGGCCGGGGGAGCGGGCCGGCCCGACCGTGGCCGACCCGCTGGCCGCCGCATGGGGCCTCGTGGGCGTGTTGGCGGCCTGCCTCGAGGCCCGGCGGCGCGGGCGGGGCGTCGCCGTCGAGGTGCGGCAGGTCGACGGGCTCGGCGCGCTGGTGGCCGCCGGCCTGACGGCGGGTGGCCTTGCCGCGCCCGGCTGGGAGGATCCGGCGGCGATGGCGCAGCGACGGGCGCTGGCAGCGCGATGCGCGGCCATCGACCCGGCCACCGGGGCGGTCCGGCCCCCCTGGGGGATTCACGGGGGGCACCGCGCCGCGGCCCGACGGTTGCTTCCGGAGTAAGGAGGCGCCATGGACGGATTTCAGACGATCCGATGGACGGTCGACGGGCCGGTGGCGGAACTGGTGCTCCACCGGCCCGAGGCGCTGAACACCTACGACGACGCCATGCGGGACGAACTCTGGGCCGTGCTGACGGCCGTCCGCGACGACCCGTCCGTCCAGGTGTTGCTCGTCGGGGGCGCAGGTCGGGGATTCTCGGCGGGGGCGGACCTCAGGACGTTCGGAGGGTTCCGATCGGTGCTGGATGCCCGCCGCGTCCGGCAGTGGCGGGATCCCTGGCGCCTCTTCGCGGTGCTGCCGGCGGTGGTCGTGGCCGCCGTCCACGGCTTCTGCCTCGGCGACGGCCTCGAGCTGGCGCTGTGGGCGGACATCCGCGTGGCCGCGCGGGGTACGGTGTTCGGCCTGCCGGAAAGCCGGCTCGGCTTCCTGCCGGGCGCGGGCGGCTCCGTCACGCTGCCCCGCACCGTGGGCGAGCGGCGGGCCCTGGAGTGGCTGCTCGGCGGCACCCGCCTCGACGCCGACGCGGCCTGGGCCGCCGGCCTGGTGCACCGCGTGCTGCCAGCGGAAGGGTTCTGGGAGCGGGTGCGGGCGGGCGTGCGGCGGTGGCTCGCCGCCGCCGAGAGCGACCCCCGGTGGGTGAAGCGCGCCGTGCGCGGCGGAGCGGACCTCCCGGAGGCGGCGGCGTCCGCCCTCGAACGTCGTCTCGCCCGGGCGGCGGCGCCAAGGAGGGGAACCCCATGAACTGCTTCTGGCTCCTCGACATCCCGGCGTCCATTGGTCCGGACCACGTGGCGGTGGTCGACGGGCCGCGCCGCTGGACGTATGCAGAGCTGCTGAAGGACGTCCGCCGGTGGGCGGGCGTGCTGACGTCCTGCGCGGTCGGACCCGGCGACCGGGTCGCGTTTGTGGACGTCAACCGGGCCGAAGCCGTGAGCCTGCTGTTCGCGAGCGCGCTGGTCGGGGCCACGTTCGTGCCGCTCAACTTCCGGTCCCGCCCGGAGGAACTCGCCGACCTCCTGGACCGTGCGGCCGTCCGCACGGTCGCCGGCGGCGCGCGCTACCTGCCGGGCCTCCGGATGCTGGGCGCGAGCCGGCCGCATCTGACGGTGCTGGACCTCGACCGGCCGACGGTGCCGGAGACCGCGGCACCGCCGGCGGCGCCGCCGGACGCTGACGAGGCGGCTCCCGCGGTGCTCCTCTACACCAGCGGGACGACCCGCCGCCCGAAGGCCGTGGTGCTGACCCACGGGGATCTGACGGCCTACGTGCAGAACCAGGTCGAACCGTTCGACGGCACCGACCGCGGGGCGGCGGTGACGGCGGTGCCGCTCTACCACGTGGCCGGGCTGACCGGCGTGCTGAGTTCCGTCTACGGCGGGCGGCGGACGGTGCTCCTGCCCCAGTTCGAGGCCGGCACATGGCTGCGGACCGTGGCGGCGGAGCGCTGCACGTTCGCGTTCCTCGTGCCGACGATGCTCAAGCAGGTGTTGGACCACCCGGAGTTCGACCGCACGGACCTGGGTTCGTTGGACACCCTCGCCTATGGTGCCGCGCCGATGCCGGCCCCGGTCCTTGAGGAGGCCCTCCGCCGGTTTCCGCCGCACGTCGGCTTCGTCGGTGCCTTCGGGATGACCGAGACGACGTCCACGGTGACGGTGTTGACGCCCGAGGACCATCGGCCGCAGGACGACTCGCCCGCCGAGACGGCCCGTTGGCGCGCCCGGCTGCGGTCCGTGGGGCGGCCGCTGGCCGACGTGGAGGTCCAGATCCGCGGACCCGACGGGGCCGTACTGCCGCCCGGGGCGGTGGGGCGGGTGGCGCTGCGTACCCCCCGGCTCATGCGCGGCTACTTCGCGGAGGGGGGCCCGGAACGCCCGCTCGACGCGGAGGGGTGGCTGGTGAGCGACGACCTCGGCTATCTTGACGCCGAGGGCTACCTCTTCCTCCTCGGGCGGGCCGACGACGTCATCATCCGCGGCGGCGAGAACATCGCCCCGGCGGAGGTGGAAGACGTGCTGAGCCGCCACCCGGCGGTGGCCGAGGTGGCGGTGGTGGGCCAGCCCAGCCTGCTGTGGGGCCAGGAGGTGCTCGCCGTGGTGGTGCCGCGGGACCCGGAGCGACCGCCGACCCTGGAGGACCTGCAGGCGTTCTGCCGCGACCGACTGGCGGGCTTCAAGAAGCCGACGGCCCTGCGGATCGTGACGGAACTGCCCCGCACCGCGACGGGCAAGGTGCTCCGGCGCCGGCTTCGGGACGAGGCGGAGGCGGGCACCCCATGAGGACCCGGGTGACGGAACTCCTCGGCATCCAGGTTCCCGTGGTCCAAGGCGGGCTGGCCTATCTCGCCCATGCCGACCTGTGCGCGGCGGTTTCGGCGGCGGGCGGGCTGGGGCAGCTGACGGCCACCACCATGCCGTCCCCGGACGCCCTGCGGGAAGAGATCCGGGCGGTACGGGCGGCCACCGACCGGCCGTTCGGCGTCAACTTCGCCCTCGGCCGCCGCGACGTGACGGACCTTTTGGCCGTGGCGACGGAGGAGGCGGTCCCGGTAGTGAGCGTGACCGGCGGGGATCCCGCCCCCGTGCTGGAACGTCTGGCCGCCGCCGGCTTCCGCGGGCGGACGCTCGTGCTGGTCTCCAGCGTGCGGCAGGCGGTGCGCGCCGAACGCCTGGGGGCCGACCTGGTGGCGGCGGTGGGCCAGGAGGGCGGAGGGCACATCGGCCGGAACGGCGTCGGAACCTTCGTGCTGGTGCCGGCCGTGGCGGAGGCGGTCCGCATCCCGGTGCTCGCCGGCGGCGGCATCGCCGACGCGCGGGGCCTCGTCGCGGCGCTGGCGCTGGGCGCCGAAGGGGTGGAGATGGGGACCCGGTTCGTGGCGACTGCCGAATGCCGGGCTCACGCCCGGTACAAGGCGGCGCTGGTGGCCGCCGGGATCGAGGACACCACGCTTGTCGAAGCCTCGTTGGGCCATCCTGGGCGGGTGCTCGACGGACCCATCCCCCGGGTGATCCGCGAGCTGGAGGCCCAGGGAGCCTCCTTCGAAGAGCTCCGGCCCTTCGTGCGCGGGGAGACCAACGTGGAGGGTGCCCTGGGGGGCAATCTGGAGGGGGGCTTCGTCTGGGCCGGACAGGCGGCGGGTTTGGTGCGCGACGTGCCCACGGTGGCCGAGTTGTTCCGGCGGCTGGTGGCGGAGGCGGCGGCCGTCCGGGAGCGGCTGGGCCGGGTGTGGCCGGCGGCCGCCGCGGCGGGGGCGGCGCCGTGAGCGGCGCGGCGTCGCCCCACCCGGTCGTCGCCGCCTACGACGGCCGCGTCGCGCGGGTCCGCCTCGAGGGGCACCCCGACAACGCGTTCGACGGCCGGCTGGTCAACGGACTGTTGGCGGCGCTCGACGCCCTTCCCGACGACGCGGTACTCCTGGTGCTCGAAGCCCGCGGGACGGACTTCTGCCCCGGGTGGCGGGACCCGGCGGCCGCGGGAGCGCTCGCCGAGACGGTGCCGAACCCGGTCGACGCTCTGGCGGCGCTTCCCATGCCGGCCGTCGCGGTCGTGCAGGGTCGGTGTTTCGGTCCCGGTTGCGAACTCGTCATGGGCTGCGATCTGGTGTGGGCCCTTCCCGACGCCCGCTTCCGCCTGGCCGCGCTGAGGGAGGCGGAGCGCCCCCGCTGGGGCGGGATCCAGCGCCTGGTCCGCCTTGTCGGGACCGGCCGGGCCATGGAGTGGCTGTTGTCGGGGCGCGCGGTCGGCGCCCCGGAGGCGGCCGCGGCCGGCCTCGTCGGCCGGCTGGTGCCGGGGACGGCGGAGGTCGAGGCCGGCCTGGCGGACCTGGCGGCCGCCGCACCGTGGTCGCTCTGGGCCGCGAAGCAGGCGGTGGTCCGCGGACGCGATCTCACCCTCCTTCAGGCACTGGAACTGGAGGCGGACCTTTACGCCCTCCTGGAGACGACGGAGGACCGCCGAGAGGGGATCCGCGCCTTCCTGGAGAAGCGTCCGCCGCACTTCCGGGGGCGGTGAGACCCCCGGGGTCGGGCCGCGGGCGGGCCCGCGGCGCCGGCGGATGCCTCAGTCGGTCTCCACCGGCCGACCTGCGAGGAACACCCGGCGGATCCGGATCTGATCCCATTCCGGGGGCGGCAGCGCGAGGGGGTTGGGTTCGACTTCCACCAGGTCCGCCGGGGCTCCCGGGACGAGGCGTCCCGCCTCCAAGCCGGCGACGACCGCGGCCTCGCGCGTGGCGAGGGCCAGGAGGGTCGCCGCGGGCACCGGGGTGGGCGGGCCCAGGGCGGCGCCGGAGCGCGTGACGCGGCGGACCAGGGCGGAAAGGCTCCGGAGCGGGTCGGCCGGGGCGACGGGCGCGTCGGAGCTGACCGCGAGCCGGATCCCGGCGCCGAGGAGTGTGGCGGAGGGGTACAGCCAGGGCCACAGCGCCGGCTCCACCCGGCGGCGATAGCCGTCGCCGCGCCAGTAGAGAAAACCGGGTTGGGTGACCACCGCGTCGGCGACCCGGGCCACGTCGGGCGCCAGGGACGGGGGGCAAACCCCGACGTGCTCCAGCCGGACGTAGGGACGGAGCGGCAGCGTGCCGAGCACGTCGAGGGCGAACACCAGCGTTTCGAGGTCGGGCACGTGCACCGCCAGCGGCCGGCGGGCGGCGCGGGCCAGCGCGGCGGCGTCGGTCAGGGCGCGACGGGCCGCTTCGTCGAGCCCGGCCGGCTCCAGGACCACCTTCAGGCCGAACCGCCGGCCGGCCGACAAGCGGTCGAGCCAGGTCACGTCGACCCGATCCGGCGCGAAGAGCATGCCAATTCGCTGCGGGACCAGGCCGCGCGCGTGCCAGTCAGCGAGACGCGCCCAGTCCGCCGGGCCGTTCGTGGCCGTGGCGTCGGAAAACGCCGTGACCCCCCGGCGGAGCAGGGTCCGGGCGGCCTTCCGGACCGCCGCTTCCGACGGACCGGGGCCGGGCGGGGCGGCCCGCGCGATGTCGTCCAGGCGGCCGACGATGCGTCCGTCCGGGTAGCGCGCCGTCCAGCCGAGGGCCCGGAGCGCCAGGCTGTTGAGCACGGCCGCGTGGCCGGTCGCGTGCCGCACGGCGGCGGGGCGGTCGGGAACCAGGCGGTCGAGCGCGCTCCGGGTGAGGCCGTCGAGGTCGCCGTCGTAGCCGGGCAGGAACACCCACGCGCCGGGCGGGGTCTTCCGCCGCTCCCGTCGGAGCCGGCGGGCAAGCCCGTCGGCCGTCGGCCGGACAGTCGGTTGGCCCAGACGGACGAGGGTGGCGAAGTGCAGGTGGGGGTCCACGAAACCCGGGAGCACGGCGCCGGCCGGGTTGGCGACCTCCACGGTGTCCGGGCCGGCGAAGGCCCGGGTGCGGTCGTGGTGCCCGACCGCCAGCACCCGTCCGTCTCGCGCAGCGAGAAAACGGGCCGGCGCCCCGGCAGGATCCCCGACAATGATGGGGGTGTCGCGAACGACGAGGTCGGCCGGTCGTCCGTCCATAGGCGCCTCCTCAATGGGCTTGGCAGGATGGTAGCAGACCGGCGCCGGCGGGGCCAGGAATCGGGCGGCGCCGCGGCGAATGGGGCGCCCAGCGGGCGAAGGGGAGGCGAAACCGATGCACGAGACGGTCGGTCGCTCCCGCTACCTCACGGTGGCGGGCTACGAGATTCACGTGCTGGACTGGGGCGCGCCGGACGCCCCGGCGGTGGTCTGCTGGCACGGCATGAGCCGGACGGGACGGGACTTCGACGGCTTGGCCCGCATCCTGGCCCAGGCGGGCCGGCGGGTGGTGGCTCCGGACACGCTGGGCCGCGGGCTGTCCCAGTGGGCCAGGGACCCCGAGCGGGAGTACCGCTACCCGTTCTACGTCGAGCTGGCGACCGCGCTGGTGGACGCCCTCGGCTTGGAGACGTTGGACTTCGTCGGCACGTCCATGGGCGGCACGTTGGGCATGCTGCTCGCCGGCGGCCCGCTCCGGGGCCGGGTGCGGCACCTGGTGCTCAACGACATCGGTCCGGAGGTGGATCCCGTCGGCATCCGGCGCATCGCCTCCTACATCGGTCAGCCGCCGCGCTTTGCGACCATGGCAGAGGTGGTGGCGTATCTGAAGACGGCGTATCGACCGTTCGGACTCGACGACGACGAGTGGTGGGCGATGGCCGAGTGGTCGGTGCGTCGGACGGACAGCGGGGCCTTCACGCTCCATTACGACCCGCGGATCGCCGTGCACTTCGCGGGTTCGGCGCGGGAGCGCCTCGACCTCTGGGCGTATTACGACGCCATCACGGCCCCTACGCTGCTCATCCGCGGGGAGACGTCGGATATCCTGAGTGCGACGGTGGCCCGGGCGATGAGCGAGCGGGGACCGAAGGCGGAGTTGGTGGTGGTGCCGGGGGAGGGTCACGCCCCCTCGCTGAACCATCCGGAGCGGGCGCGGCTCATCCAGACCTTTCTGGCGCGGTAGGCGAGACAGGGCGGCGGCTCGGATCCGGGCCGGCCGCAAGGAGGTTGGACGCATGCGGGACGCGGTCATCGTGGACGTGGTGCGCAGTCCGGTCGGGCGGCGGCGGGGCGCGCTGAGCGGGGTGCACCCGGTGGACCTGCTGGGCTACGTGTTGGCCGAGCTGGTGAAGCGGAATCATCTCGACCCCGAGCGGGTCGACGACGTCATCGTGGGGTGTGTGGACCAGAACGGGGAGCAGTCGGTCAACGTCGCGCGCAATGCGTGGCTGGCCGCGGGCCTGCCGGAGAGCGTGCCGGCCACGACGGTGGACCGTCAGTGCGGCTCGAGCCTGCAGGCGGTGCACTTCGCCGCCCAGGGGGTGCTGGCGGGAGCCTACGACATCGTCATCGCCGCCGGGGTCGAGTCCATGACGCGGGTGCCGATGGGGAGCAACCTGGCCAACGGGCCGGGGACGCCGATGACGGCGAAGCTTCAGGCCCGCTACCCCCAGGTGCAGGGGTGGTTCAGCCAGGCGGTGGGGGCGGAACTCATCGCCAAGCGGTGGGGCTTCACCCGGGAGGACCTGGACCGGTTCAGTTACGAGAGCCACATGCGGGCGAGCCGGGCGCGGGAGTCGGGCCGCTTGGCGCGGGAGATCCTGCCGGTGCCGGTGGACCGGGACGGAGTCCCGGCCTGGGTGGAGCACGACGAGGGGATCCGACCGGACACCACGCTGGAGAAGATGGCCGCCCTGGAGCCGGCGTTCCCGGGACTGGAACTCATCACGGCGGGCAATTCCAGCCAGATCTCCGACGGCGCCAGCGCCTGCCTCATCATGGAGCGACACGTGGCGGAACGGTTGGGTCTTAGGCCCCGGGCGCGATTCGCCGGCTTCGCCGTGGTCGGCGTCGATCCGGTGACGATGCTCACCGGACCCATCCCCGTCACCCGGAAGGTGCTGGAGCGGGCGGGGCTCGAGCTCGGGGACATCGACCTGTTTGAGGTCAACGAGGCCTTCGCGCCCGTGGTGCTGGCTTGGCAGAAGGAGTACGGGGTGCCCTTCGACCGCCTCAACGTCAACGGGGGGGCGATCGCGTTGGGCCATCCGCTCGGCGCCACCGGCACGCGGCTGGTCGACACGCTGGTCAACGAACTCGAGGTGCGGCAGGCCCGGTACGGCCTCATCGCCATCTGCGAGGGGGGCGGGATGGCCAACGGGACCATCATCGAGCGGGTGAGCGAGTAGGACGGCGGGGCCCGGGGGTCTCGGGCCGTCGCCGATGTGCCGCGGAGTGAAAATATTCGCTCGAAATCCGGGGGCGGGCCGGGTTCCCCCATTGCCCGCCCGGAACCGGTCGTGTACGTAGAAGGAGGCGAAGCCGGGGCCGACCCGGAGGCGCCCAAAGGCAGAGGAGGCGAGCGGGATCCCGGACGGAACGGGAGGCGGGCGACCGCGCCCGCTGGCGGAGCACAACTGGTCCAATCCGCACGACGCGCCGTTTTTCCGCTGGGCGGGGATCACGGTGCAGAAGGTGGCGGACGGAGCGGCCGAGGTGGAGTTGGCGGTCCAGGACCACCATCGGGGCGGCGGCGGGACCGAGGCCGTCAACGGGGGCATCGTGGCGTATCTCTTCGACGCGGCGATGGGGCTGGCCGCCCGGTCGACCTGGGACGCGGGCGTGCGGGGCCAGGT
This sequence comes from Actinomycetes bacterium, assembly GCA_023565505.1. Lineage (GTDB taxonomy): Bacteria > Bacillota > Sulfobacillia > Sulfobacillales > JAIMBI01 > JAIMBI01. Next base: position 47,022 of record JAIMBI010000012.1, read on the forward strand.
GACCGTGACCATGACGGTGCAGTATCTCGCCATGCTCGAGGCCGAGCATCGGGTCCGCGCCGTGGGGCGGGTGGTCCGTCGCGGGGGGACCACGGTGTTCACGGAGGCGGAGGCGCTGGACGAACGGGACGCGGTGGCGGCCCGGGCGACGGGGATCTACCGCCTGTTCCGGTGACGCGGTGCCGGGCGGCTGGTTCGACCTCCATCTGCACACCGCGGTCGGCTCGGACGACAGCCGGCTCGACGTGCGGCAGGCGGCCGAGCGGCTGCGGGCCCTCGGGTTTCGGGGGTTCGCCGTGACCGATCACCAGACCGCGCCCCCCGCCGCATGGGTGCGCGAGGTAGCGGCCCGGACCGGAATGGTGGTCCTTCGGGGGGCGGAGGTGTCGACGGAGATCGGGCACGTGCTCGTCTACGGGTGGGACGACGAAAGCCTCTGGGCCTACGACCGGATCGCCGACCTGGCCCGGGCGGCGCGCGCCAAGGGCGCCGTGCTGGTGGCCGCCCATCCGCTGCGCCGTTGGTATTCGGAGCGGGCCCGGCGGGCCGGCGTGGCGGCGCCGGACCTCGACGAGCTGGCGCGGCGCCCGTGGTGGCGGTGGCTCGACGGCGTGGAAGCGTTGAACGGCCGGGCGACGGCGCGCGAGAACGCGGCGGCGGGCGCCTTGGCCGACCGCCTGCCGCTCATGCGGGTGGGCGGGAGCGACGCCCACGCGACGGAGCACGCCGGTCGCGCGGGCACGTGGATCGAGGCGGCGGGGCGGGAACCCGAGGCCGTGCTGGACGCCCTGCGCCGGGGCCGGGTGCGGCCGGGTCGTCCCGGCGGCGGGGACGAGGAGACGCCCCCCGACAGGCGAGGGATCGAATGAGCACCCGGGTGCCGGTCGCCGGCCGGGGATCGGCGGCGGTACGGCACCCAGAGCGGAGGTCGACCGATGGACGTCAGTTTCACCCCTGAACAGGAGCAGTTCCGGCGGCGGGCGCAGGAGTTCCTGCGGGACGTGTTGCCGCCGGGATGGGGGACCCCCGCCCACCCGCTGCCCTCGACCCAGGAGGAGCGCGAGCGGGTGGGGCTGTGGTGGGAGAAAGAGCTGGGCCGCCACGGGTTTGCGGGCCTGTCGTGGCCGAAGGAGTACGGCGGTCAGGGGCTCTCATGGGTGGAGGAGATCATCTTCGCCCAGGAGTGCGCCAAGGTGCGGGCGCCGAGCGGCGTCAACGGGCTCGGCAAGGGCCTGTTGGCCCCCACGCTCCTGGTGGAGGGGACCGAGGAGCAGAAGCGCCGGTTCCTGCCGCCCATGGTGCGGGGCGAGGAGATCTGGTGCCAGGGCTACTCCGAACCCAACTCGGGATCCGACCTGGCCTCGCTGCGGACCCGGGCGGTCCTGGAAGGCGACGAGTGGGTGATCACGGGCCAGAAGATCTGGACCTCCAACGCGCACCTGGCCGACTGGTGCTTCGTACTGGCGCGGACCGACCCGGACGCGCCCAAGCACCGGGGCATCAGCTTCCTCCTGGTGCCCATGCGCCAGCCGGGCGTGCGGGTGCAACCGCTCCGGCAAATCACCGGCGAGGCGCACTTCAACGTGGTGACCTTCGAGGGGGCCCGGACGGCCCGGGAGAACATCGTGGGCGCCGTCAACGACGGCTGGCGGGTGGCCAACACCATCCTGTCGTTCGAGCGGGGGACCTTCGTGGTCGGCGCGTACGCCAACGTGCACCGCGAAATGGCCCAACTCCTCGCCCTGGCGCGGGAGCTTCCGGCGCCGACCGGGGGCACGGTGGCCGAGGACGCCTACTACCGCCAGAAACTCATGACCGCCTGGTCGGAGATTGAGATCCTGCGGTTCCTGGGCTACCACGTCATCACCCAGCTGCAGAAGCGCGACAAGCTCGGGCCGGAGGCGTCCATGATGAAGCTCTACTGGAGCGAGATGCACCAGCGGTTCGGCGAGCTGGCGATGGACGTGCTGGGCGGGCGGATGCCCTTCCGGGAGGGGCTGGATGCCGTCGCCGACGGCAGCTTCCAAGGGACCTTCCTGTGGTCGCGGGCGGAGACCATCTTCTCGGGAACCTCGCAGATCCAGCGGAACATCATCGCGGAGCGGGTGCTCGGCCTGCCGCGCGACGCCCGGCAGTAGCCGTCGGGCGACCCCACGCCAGGAGGCGGCGACGTGGATCGACTGACGGAACGGGTGTTCTTGGGCGACTCGGGCGACGGGCCGGCGATGATCGAGGCGGGGGCCACGCGTCTGGTGGACCTCCGGGCGGAGACCCGGCCGCCGCGGTATCGGGTGCCGGTGGACCACTTCCCCCTGGAGGACCTCGTCGAGGGCCAGGAGGAAATCATCTGGCGGGCGGCCCGGCGGGTGCAGGAGCTCGTGGCGGCGGGCGAGACGGTGGGGGTGTACTGCCAGGCGGGTGTGTCCCGGACGGCGGCGGTGGCGATCGCGTACCTGATGCTGGAGGGGATGGACTTGCCGACGGCGACAGGATTCCTCCGGTCCCGGCGGCCGGCCGCGCTGCCGGCGCTGGGGCTGTGGAAGTCGCTCGAGGTCCTGGCGCGCCGGCGGTGGGAGGACGTGAAGGAGGCGCCGTCGGAAGAAGTCCGGTGAGGCGGTCCGGTACAGACGGGTCACGCTTGGCCCGTATCGACCGACCGGACGGACGGCTCGGACGGGAGGGGAGGGCGCGGCATGGACTTCGCCTATACGCCGGAGGAAGAAGCGTTCCGGCAGGAACTCCGGGCGTGGCTCGAGGATCACCTGCCGGTGGAGTGGAAGCGGGGCTGGCGGCCGCCGGAGGGATCCGCCGAGGAGGCGGCGTTCCTGCGCCGGTGGCAGCGCACCCTCTACGAGGGCGGGTGGGCCGGGATCGCGTGGCCCAAGGAGTACGGGGGGCGGGGGGCCTCCCTCGTCGAGCAGGTGATTTACCAGGAGGAAATGGCGCGGGCCGAAGCCCCCCGGCAACTAAACACGATTGGGATCGGCATGGTCGGCCCCACCCTCATCGCCATCGGGACGGAGGCGCAGAAGCGCCGCTACGTGCCCAAGATCCTGAACGGCGACGAGGTATGGTGTCAAGGCTACTCCGAACCCAACGCAGGGTCGGACCTGGCGTCCCTCCGGACCCGGGCGGTCCTCGACGGGGACCGGTGGATCATCAACGGCCAGAAGATCTGGACGTCCAACGCCCACCTGGCTGACATGTGCTTCCTGCTCTGCCGGACGATGGACAATCCGCCGAACAAGCACGAGGGCCTGACCTGCCTCCTGGTGGACATGCACCAGCCCGGGGTGCGGGTTCGCCCCATCCACCAGATGAACGACCACCGGGACTTCAACGAGGTGTACTTTACGGACGCGGTGGCGCCCCGCGACGCCGTCGTCGGGGAGGTCAACGACGGCTGGCGGGTGGCCATCCTGCTGCTGTCGTTCGAGCGGGTCAGTTCTGCCACCCGGGTGTTTGCCCTCAACCAGACGTACGACCGGCTCGTCGAGTACTGCCGGACCCACACGCGGCGCGGCATCCCGCTCATCCGGGACCCGGAGATCCGGCGCCGCCTGGCGGCGTACCACGGACGGGTGCGGGCGGCCCGGCTCAACTTCTATCGGCATCTCACGCGTCAGCTGCAAACCGGGCGACCGGGTCCGGAGGGGTCTATCGACAAGCTCTACACGTCCGAGTTGGCGAAGGAACTGCTCGGCTTTGCCGTCGACATCCTTGGCCCGGAGGCGGCGCGCTGGCCCGCAGCGGCCGGGGAACCCACGTGGCAGGAACGGTATCTGTCCAGTTTCGGCGGCACCATTGCCGCGGGGTCGTCCGAGATCCAGAAGAACATCATCGCCGAGCGGCTTTTGGGGCTGCCCAAGGACATCAAGGGTTAGGGCAGCCAGAGCGCGGGCGTCGTGACCGCCCCCGGGGCCCGGGGGCGGTTCGCCGGGGAAAGGGGTGGCGGGCGGATGCATTTCGCGTTGTCCGACGACCAGGTCATGTTCCAGGAGACGGCGCGGCGGTTTTTCGCGGACGCGGGCGGGACGGCGGTCGCCCGAAGGGTCATGGCGGGCGACCGGGAGGCGGCCGTCCGGCTGTGGCGGCAGATGGGGGAGCTGGGTTTCATGGCCATCGCGGTGCCCACCGCGTACGGCGGGGCCGGGGAGGGCACGCTCTCGCTGGTGCCGGTGCTGGAGGAGGCGGGGCGCGTGTTGGCCCCGGGGCCGCTGCCGGAGACGGTGGGCTTCGCCGTCCCGCTCTTGGTCCGGGCCGGCACGCCGCAGCAGCGGGAGCGGTACCTGCCGGGGATCGCGTCCGGGCAGGCGGCGTGGACCCTGGCGCTCGACGAGCCCGGCCGGGAGGCCTTCGCCGGCGAGGTGGGACTGTCGGCCGTCGCCACGGGGGACGGCTGGCGGCTGACGGGCGAAAAGCACCTCGTCGTCCATGCCGAGATGGCCACCCGCCTCGTGGTGCTGGCTCGGACCCACCCGGGCGCGGACGGCGAGGGGACGGCGCTGTTCCTCGTCGACCCCCGGGCCGACGGGGTCACCCTGGCCGAAGAGCGGGCCTTGGACCAAACGCGTCCGCTGTGGCACGTCCGGTTCGACGGCGTGGCGGTGGCGGACGCGGATCGCCTGGGCCCGGATGGGGCGGGGTGGGCGCTGGTCCGGACGGGGTACGAGACCCTCGCGGCCGCCGTGGTGGCCGCCTCGGTGGGCGGCATGGAGCGGTGCGTCGAGCTATCGGCGGAACACGCCAAGACCCGGGTGCAGTTTGGCCAGCCCATCGGCCGCTTCCAGGCCATCAAGCATCGTATCGTGGACATGCAGGTGGACCTCGAGTCCGCTCGGTCGCTGTCGTATTACGCAGCCTGGGCCCTGGACGAGGACGCGCCCGACCGGGCGGTCGCCGTGAGCAACGCCAAGGCCTTCGTCAGCGAGGCCTACGTGCGGGTGGCCCAGGCCAACGTCCAGACCCACGGCGGGATGGGGTTCACGTGGGACGCCGACCCCCATCTCTACGTCAAGCGGGCCAAGGCTTGGGCGCCCTACGCGGGATCGGTGGGGGACCACCTGGAACGGGTGGCGGCGGCAGAAGGCTGGTGATCGCGACGGTCGGCGGGCGCGGCGCCGGGTCGGGCTTCGGGCCCGCAACCGGCCCGCCCGCCGGGGAGGTCGGGCGACCACGCCTCCCCGAAGGGCCCCGGCCCGGACGGGGGCCGGGGCGTTGGCGCATCCGGCGGTTAGGCCGTCGGCCGGGCGGCTTTGCGGTTGCCGAACAGGGCCCGCGGACCGAGCGGGCCGTTTTCATGGAAATAGAGGGAATACAGATAGGGATCGATGACCGCCCGGTAGGCCTTGATGATCCCAATCTCCTCCATCTTGGTGATGCGCCGCTCCACATCGGCCTCCTCGAGGCCGAGTTCACGCGCCAGCACGGCGACCGGGATGCGGGCGTTGTCGGTCAGGAGCTGCAGCAGCTCCCGGTCCGTGGGATCGACAGCGTATCCGTCGGTCACTCCTCATCCTCCTCGCCGCGGCCTCAGGACGCCGGTCGCGGCATCGTTCGCAACTGATCCAGGAGCGTGCGCAGCCACATCACTTCCTGCCCGAGCCGCTGCACCAGGCTCCGCTGCTCGAGCAGCTCCTGCTGGTCCGCCAACGACAGCGGCAGGCGCTGGGCCACGGAGTAGGACAGCGTCTCGGGGTCCCCGGGGATGGGCCAGCGTTCCGCCGGCTCCACGGTGCTGAAGTATTCCGAGGCCAGCGCGTAGGCCTCGTCGACCAGCCGCGGGCCGGGACGGTCGTCGTTGTCCGGCGCGAAGCGGGCCTGGCCGATCAGCACGCGGGCGCCCTGGCGGTAGGAGAGCAACTGAAACCGTCCGATGCCGACCACCGTGATCCGCAGGTGGCCGTCGTCGTCGGTGCGGCTCTGCAGGATGCGGGCCGTGGTGCCGACGCTGTGGGGTTCGGTCGGGGCCGCCGGCGCCTCCGTCCCCTTGGCCAGCACGATCCCGAGCGGCGTGTCGTGCTCCATGCAGTCGGCGACGAGGCGGCGGTACCGGTCGTCGGCGACCGTTACATCCAGGCGCATGCCGGGGTAGAGCACGGCCTGCACCGGGATCAGCGGCAACGTGATGGTGTCACGGCTCACCGGCATGCTGTCCACCTCGCCGAAAAGTGATGAGCTTGCTAGCTTCATTCTACGGGAAGGCCGGGATCCCTGCCAATCGTCCGGTCGCTCCCCGGCCCCGGTGCCCGGCCGCATGGGCCGGTCGGCCCGTGCGCGGGCCGGATCGGCCCAAAACTGTTGCATTCCGGGGATCGGAGCCTCAGGATGGACGGTGAAGGAGTGGAGCGCGTGCGAGTTTCCGGATTGACGGAGGAACAAGAGCTGTTTCGCGCCAGCGTGCGCCGGTTCGCGGAGGAACGCGTGGCGCCGCGGGCGGCGGAGATCGACCGGACGGGGGAGTTCCCCTGGGACATCGTGCACCTGCTCGCCGAGCAGGGGCTGCTGGGCCTGGGGCTGCCCGAGGCGTGCGGCGGCGGCGGCGCCGATCTTTTGACCACGGCTTTGGCCATCGAGGAGGTGTCGCGGGTCTGTGCCACCTCCGGCGTCCTCGTCGCCGTGCAGCATCTCGGGTCGCTGCCGATCATGATCGCCGGGACGCCCGAGCAGCAGGAGCGCTTCCTGAGCCCCGTGGCGCGGGGCGAGTGGCTCGCGGCCTTCGCCCTGACCGAACCGGAGGCCGGCTCGGACGCCGCGGCCGGCACCACCCGGGCCGACCCCGTCGAGGGCGGTTGGTTGCTGCGGGGCACCAAGGTCTTCATCACCAACGGGGGCGTGGCCCGGGTGCTGGTGGTCTTCGCCAAGACGCCGACGCCGGACGGCGGCCGGGCGATGTCGGCCTTCATCGTCGACGGGGAGGCCCCCGGCCTCAAGGTCGGCCGCATCGAGGAAAAGTTGGGCATCCGCGGGTCCCAGACGGCCCAGCTGCTGTTCGAAGACGTCTTCGTGCCGAGGGACCAACTCCTGGGACAGCCGGGCGAGGGATTCAAGATCGCCATGCGCACGCTCGACCGGAGTCGGCTGGGCATCGCCGCGCAGGCCCTCGGCATCGCCCAGGGGGCGTTCGACGCGGCCTTGGCCCACGTGCGCCAGCGGCGCCAGTTCGGCCGGGCCATCGCCGACTTCCAGGGTATCCAATGGATGCTGGCCGACATGGCCACGCAGATCGAGGCGGGGCGGCAACTTCTCTACCGGGCCTGCCAGGTGGTCGAGGCCGCCGGGTTCGGTCCGACGGCGTCGCCGGAGGTCACCCGGTTCTCCGCGATGGCCAAACTGTTCTGCTCCGACACGGCCATGCGGGTGACGACGGATGCGGTCCAACTGTTCGGCGGCTACGGCTACATCCGTGACTACCCGGTGGAGCGCATGATGCGGGACGCCAAGATCACCCAGATCTACGAGGGGACCAACCAGGTCCAGCGCATGGTCATCTTCCGCAACCTCCCGGGCCAGCGGGAAGGCTAGAACCGGCACGGGGCGCGGAGCGACGGATTCGGGCCGCCGCGCCCCGCCCGGCGTCGCCGCCGGACGCACCCCGGGTCGGTGGGACGAAGGAGGTCTAGCGTTCATGGTGTCCGAGCCTCCCGGGAACACGGATATCGGGGCGGTGCTCCGTGCCCGGCGCGAGGCGCTGGGCCTCAGCCTGGAGGACGTCCAGGCGGCCACCCACATCCGGACCGGATATCTCGAGGCCCTGGAGCAGAACCGGTGGGATCACCTGCCGGCCGAGGTCTATGCCCTCGGCTTCCTGCGCACCTACGCCCGGCACCTCGGGTTGGACGCCGAGGACCTGGTACGCGCTTGGCGGGCCGCGCGTCAGGCGGCCGCCCCGGCTCCGGCGGCAGAGCCGCCCCGAGCGCCCGAGCCGCCTGCCGCCGTCCGCGTTCCGCGGCGCTCGCGCCCGGCCGCCGCCCGCACCGGGGCGCCGCGACCCTGGGCGTGGGGCGCCGTGGTCGTCGTCCTTTTGGCAGTCCTGGTGGGCGTCGTCGCGGCGCTGCGAGGGCACCGGGCCCCCACGCCGCCTCGCGTGGCGAGCGGCACGCCGTCCGCCCCCCGCCCGGCCGCCCCGCGCCCCGCCTCGGCCCCGCCGCGGTCCTCGGGGCCGGTGGTCCGGCGGGTGGACGACACCCCCCAGCTTCTGGCCTACCAGGTGACGCCGGGACCGGTCCGCCTGACCCTCACCTTCTCGGCCCCCTGCTGGGTCGAGGTTTGGGTGGACGGGGTGACCGACAATCCGGCCGGCCACACGTACGGTCCCGGCGACTCGCTGAACTTGACCGGCCGGTCCCTGCGCCTGCTGCTCGGCAACCCGGGCGGCGCCGCCGCGGTGTTGAACGGCCGCACGCTGGGCGTGCTCGGCAGTCCTGGTCAACCCCGCTACCTGAACCTCGTCGCCGGCGGCTGACGCATAGAGCCGCCGCTCCGGCCCAGACTACGGCCGGAGGGAGCAGTATGGGGACGGGACCGGGCGTATGGATGGCCGGGGTGATGCTGGCGGCCGCGGTGAGCGGGACGCCGACGCCCGGCGCGGCGCCGCCCCCGTCCTGCGGGTGCCGGGCCGCCGTGCTGATGGACGCCGACACGGGGCAGGTCCTGTACGCGTATCATGCGTACCGCCAGATGGATCCCGCCTCCCTGACCAAGATGATGACGGCTTACGTCGCCATCCGGGCCGGCCGGCTGGACCGCAGGGTGACCATCAGCCCCCGGGCGGCCGCCACCGGGGGATCGCGGATGCACTTGGCCGCGGGCCAGGTGTACACCGAGCTGGACCTGCTCCGGGGTCTCCTGCTCCGCTCCGGCAACGACGCCGCCGTCGCGCTGGCCGAGGCGGTCGCCGGGTCGGTGCCCGCCTTCGTGGCCCGCATGAACCATGACGCCCGGGCCCTCGGTGCCTACAACACCCACTTCGAGAATCCGCACGGCCTCACGGCCCCGGGACACTACAGCTCGGCCTACGACCTGGCCCGGATCGCGCGGGCGGCGCTGGCCTTGCCCCTGTTCCAACACCTCGTGAGCTCACCTGCGGATTTCGTCCGGGAGCTGACGCGCGGGCGCCGACGGGACCTTTACAATACCAACCAACTCCTCGAGACCTTCCCGCCGGCGGACGGCATCAAGACGGGGACGACCAGCGCGGCCGGCAAGTGCTTGGCGGCCTCGGCCACCGTCTCCGGGACCCAACTGATCACCGTGGTGCTCGACGCGCGTGACCGCTTCGGGGCGGCCCGGGCGCTTCTCGACTGGGGCTTCCGCTACTTCCGGCCGACCGTGGCGGCTCGGGCGGGACAACCCCTGGCCACGGTTCGGGTCCGGCGCGGGACGGTCCCGGCGGTGGTCCTCGAGGTCCCCCGCACGGTCCGCGTGCTGGTCCCGGAGGGGGTCGTCCCGAAAGTCTTCGTCGGGGCGCCGGATGCGGTCGCGGCACCGGTGCGGGCCGGCCAGTCCCTCGGCACGGCCTATGTGTGGGCCGACGACCGCATCGTGCTCGCCGTGCCGCTTCAGGCCGCGGCTGCGGTCCCCCGAAGGCCGGTGCCGCTGCCGCCCCTGTTCGAGCGCCTGTGGCGCAGCCTCTTCCGCTATCCGCGGTAGTCGGGCTCACCCAGCCGCAACAGATCCTCCAGCGTCACGAGACGGAACCCCTTGCCCCGGAGATCCCGGACGATGACGGGCAGCGCCGCGTCGGTCTGTTTGCAGGTGTCCGACGCATGGAGGAGGACGATGTCTCCCGGATAAGCCCGCTCCACCACCCGGCGGACGATGGTGTCGACCCCCGGATTCATCCAGTCCCAGGAATCCGTGCCCCAGGTGACTGTGGTGTACCCGAGCGAACGGGCGGCGGCCAGACTGGTCCGGTTGAAGTCGCCGTTAGGGGGCCGGATGAAGCGGACCGGGCGCCCCGTGAGCTCGCGGAGCACCGCGTCGGCCCGGCGGATGTTGGCGACCACGCCGTCGTATCCGAGCCCGGAGAAGTTGACGTGGGCCCATCCGTGGCTTTCCACCTCGAAGCCGTCCCGGACGAGGGTGCGCACGTAGTCCGGGTGTTGGGCGGCCCACGGCCCCGACAGGAAGAACGTGGCCGGGACATGCTCCCGGACGAGGATGGTCAGGACCTTCTGCGGCATCACCGTTCCCCACGAGATGTCGAACGTCAGAGCCAGCGCCCGCTGGTCGGTCTTGACGTCGCGCAGGCTGTAACGGTCCATGGCCGCGACGGCGGCGACGGTGGGCGCCACCGCGCGCGCGGCGACGCCGAGGGCGCCCACGGCCAGAGCGCCCCACAGGGCCACGGCCGCGCGCCGGAGCACGCGGCGGGACGGGGCCCACACGCGCATCAACATCCCCTCCCGCATCCTCAACCGCGCCTCTGGCTACGGTCTACGCCGGGCCCCGGCGCGACAGACCGGCAGGACACGCCGGGTGATGCGGGCAGGAAACGGGACGACCTGCGGCGAATGTTAACCCAAATGCTTACATCTGGTTAACGGATACGGGTCCGTGCCGGGGGGTGGCACCGTGGGGACCGAGGACCGGCGCCGCTGGCTGGCCCGCCGCTTAGCGGCGGCCGACGGGTTCGTGTCGGGCGCCGTCTTGGCGGAGGAGCTGGGCGTCAGTCGGGTGGCGGTCTGGAAGCAGGTCCGGCGGCTCAGGGCGGAGGGCTACGCCGTCGACACGTCCGACGACGGCTACCGGCTCCGGATTCGCCCGGACGGCCTCCTCCCCGAGGAAGTCCGTTTCGGGCTGGACACCCGGGCGTTCGGGCAAAGCGTCGAGGGGCACCGGATCACGGCCTCGACCAACAGCGTGGCGCGCGCGGCCGCCGAGGACGGCGCCCCGCACGGGCATCTGGTGCTGGCGGAAGAGCAGACGCAGGGCCGGGGGCGGCGCGGCCGCACCTGGGTGTCCCCGCCGGGCGGCCTATGGTTTTCCCTCGTGCTGCGCGAGGGCTTGGCCGTCGCGGAGCTGCCGCTGCTGAGCGGAGCGGTCGGCGTGGCCGTCGCCGACGCGCTGGCGCGCCTGGGGGTGGCGGCGCGAATCCGGTGGCCCAACGACATCCTGGTGGGGGAGCGGAAGTGCGGGGGCATCCTGCTCGAATTGGCCGGGGAGGCCGAGGCTCTCACCTATGCCGTCGTGGGCATCGGTCTCGACGTCAACGTGCGGCCGGCGGACGCCGAGCCGGCTCTGGCGGGGTCCACCACCAGCCTGGCCGAGGCGGTGGGACGGCCGGTGGACCGGCGGCGGCTCTTGCAGGAGCTCTTGGTTCAGCTCGAGCGGTGGTGCGGCGCCGTGCGCACCGCGCCGGGCGCCGTTCTGGCTGCCTGGCGGGCGCGCGACGCCCTGGCCGGCCGGTGGGTCCGGGTGGTCCAGGGCGACACCGCCGTTGAGGGCGAGGCGTTGGGCATCGGCGACGAGGGGGGGCTCCGGCTGAAGCTGCCGGACGGCCGGGTGGTCTCCCGGTGGAGCGGCGACGTCGTCCTGGTGGAGACCGCCAGGCCTCCGTCGGCGTAGCGGCCGCGGCTGTCCCGGCAACGCGGCGACACGAAGCGATACGAAGCGAAGAAGCGAAGAAGCGAAGAAGCGAAGGAGAGAACGCAAGGCGCATGGAGAAAGTCCGTTATCTAGTCTATGCGGGGCTGATGGCCGCCCTGACGGCGGTCGGCGCGTTGACGGCGATCACGATCCCGGCGCTGACCCCGGTACCGTTCACGTTGCAGGTGCTGGCCGTCTATCTGACCCTGGGTCTTCTGCCTCCGCGCTACGCGGCCGCCGCCCAGCTGGCGTATCTGGCGCTCGGCGCGCTGGGCCTCCCGGTCTTCGCCGGGGGCGCGCGCGGCGTGGGCATTCTCGTGGGCCCGTTCGCGGGATACCTGTGGGCCTATCCGGTGGCGGCCGGGATCGGCAGCTGGCTGGCCCACCGGCCGGTCCGCGGCAGCCTCGTCGCCGGCTTGCTGGCTGCCCTGCTGCTCATCTACGCGGGCGGTGTGGCGGGCCTGGTCGCCGTGGCCCACTTGTCCCTGGCCAAGGCCGTGTTGGCGGGCGTGGTGCCGTTCGTGGCGTGGGACGCCGTGAAGGCGGTGGTGGCGTATCCCGTCATCCGTCAAGTCCGCCGCGTGGTGACGGCCCGCGCGGCCGAGGCCTAGGACCGCCGGGAGGCGCAGGCGCCGCCGGCGGCCCGCGGCCCCGGCCCCACCGGCCCGATCCCCGCCCGCGCGGCGGGGACCGGGCCGGTAGGCCGTGTCGCGCCGGGCGACACCCGACGCCGCCGGGCGCGGGCGGAGATCCGGGATCCGCCCGGCGTGCGGGTCGCGGGAAGGAAAAGTCCTCCGGCCGACGAATTCCTGAAGACAGTCCAAAAGTGTCGGGGCGGCACCCCGTCGGCGTCGAAAGGAGGCGCGCCGTGGCCGCCACCCCCGCGTCCGTTTACGGCCTGAGGGACTTTCGACGCCTGTGGTTCGCCGAAGTGGTGTCCAAGGCCGGCTCCAATCTCACGGAGGTCGCCCTGGCCGTCCTGGCCTTCCGTCTGGCCGGGGACAAGACGCTCGCCTATGCCGGCGTCCTCTTCGTCGACCTCCTGCCGGCCGCGCTCCTGGGCTGGGCCGGGGGCCTGCTGGCCGACCGGCTCGACCGTCGCCGCCTGCTCGTGGCGGTCAACCTCGTGCGAGGCGTCCTGGTCGCCTCCATCCCGTTGGTCGGGACACTCTGGTGGGCCTACGTTGCGGTGTTCCTGAGCCAGGTCGGGGCGGTCGCGTACCGGCCCACCCTGAAGGCCTTGATCCCGGAGGCGGTCGGCCCGGAGCGGATCCTCGCGGCCAATGCGGCGCTCGAGGTCGGCACCAGCGCGGTCGACATCCCCGCCTACCTGCTGGGAGCCGCCTTGCTCCTGAATATTGGGCTGATGCCCACCTTCCTCGGGGACGGCGCCAGCTTCGCGGCGGCGGCGGCCGCCGTGGCCGGTCTGAGCGGGGGCCTCGGCCGAGCGCCGGCGCCGGCCGAGACCGGGGATACGCCCCGGGGCATGTGGGAGGACGTGAGGGCCGGCATCGCGTATCACGGCGAGCACCGGGTCCTGCTCCGGCTACTGCTCCTGTTCATGCTGGGGGCCTTCGGCCTGGTCGGGGTCAACGTGTTGTCGGCCGCGTTCGTGCACGACGTCCTGCGCGGCCCGGAAGGGCTCCTGGGCTGGCTGCTCGCCGCCCTCGCGGCCGGTCGATGGGTGGCGGGATGGGCGATGGGCCGCTTGGCGCCGCCGCCGCGTGCCTATCCGCTGTGGGTTTGGCGCGGGTTCGCCTCGGCCGGGGTGTGGCTGCTCCTCCTGGCCACGGCCCCGGCCTTCCCCTTGGCGGTGCTGTTGTTCATGGGGTTGGGTCTGGCGAACGGCCTCCTGGTGGTCCCGCTCAACGCGTGGATTCAGGGAATGGTGCCGTTGGCCATGCGCGGGCGGGTCTACGCGGCCCGAGCCACCGGGCTGGCCTGGGCCGGCGCGGCCTCCGTCGGCCTGACCGGCGTCCTGGCGACAGCCTGGGGGGTCCGCTGGACCCTCGCCATCCTTGCCGCCTTCGTGTTCCTCGTCAGCGCCTGGGCCTGGGGTTGGCTGTCGGCGGAGGTCCCGGCCGCCGGGACGCTCGGCTCCTGACCGTCCCGAGGCGCTGGCAGCCGCACCAGAGGTTTTCAAGGAACCGAGGAAACATTCGATGTTATACTTCCAGGCGCGACAGGGTTGTCCGGGGAGGTGAGGGCGTGCGAATCACGTTCAAACAGATCGTCACCTCGTTCCTGGCGCTGGTGGCAACGTGGGGGCTGCTCTGGCTGGGCCAGCAGATTTACCAGCGTGACGTGGTACGCACGCCTCTCGGCCAGGCGGTCGCGCGCATCCCGGGCGTGGCCCGGGCGGTCGTCACGGGGTCCGGGTCCGACGAGGCCGTGGGAATCTGGTTGAAACCCGGGGCCGCCCTGAGCAGCGTCTACCCGGCCGTGCAGGATACGGTGACGCGGATGGCCGGACGTGCGCTGCCGGTCACGATCCACGACGACCGCACGCCGGCCGAGGCCGCGCTCTACAACCGCCTGCGTTTCGTGGTGGCCCAGGGCGAGGCCACCGGCCAGTACGTCGCCATGGTCGACCAAGTCGACCGCCTCGCGGCCCAGGCCGGCGACCGGGCCGAGCTGGTGCTCGGCGACAACGCCATGTACCTGACCCTCACCGACGCCCGGCAGCATCGTCTGCTGGCCGTGCTGCCGCTCAACTGGGGGGATCGCCGTGTCTGAGCCGTTGAAGGCCGTGGCGGTGGGGACAGGCCTGGGCGTGCTCCTGTTCCTGGCGACGAACGGCGTGAACCTCGCGCCCCTGCTGTTGCTCCTCGCCGTGGCGGGGGTGGTGGCCGTGTCCGGCGGGATCCGGCAGATGACCGGACGCACCCGGATCGGGGCCACCTTGCGCGGAGGCGGGGCCAGCGTGCCGACGGTGTGCTTCGACGACGTCGGCGGCCAGCGGGCGGCCAAGCAGGAGTTGATGGAGGCCCTGGACTTCCTGCTCCATCCCGACGACATCCGTCGGCTGGGGATCCGCCCGCTGAAGGGGATCTTGTTCACCGGGCCTCCTGGGACCGGCAAGACGCTCCTCGCGAAAGCGGCGGCCAACTACACGCAGTCGGCGTTCGTCGCCGCCAGCGGGTCGGAGTTCATCGAGATGTACGCCGGCGTGGGCGCCCAGCGCGTCCGTCAACTGTTCGCCCAAGCCCGGTCGCTGGCGCGGCGGGAAGGCCGCGGGAGCGCCATCGTCTTCATCGACGAGATCGAGGTGATGGCGGGCCGACGCGGCCAGCACACCAGCCACCTCGAATACGACCAGACCTTGAACCAGCTGCTCGTCGAGCTGGACGGCATCACCAGCGACGACGAGGTGCGCGTGCTGCTCATGGCCGCGACGAACCGGGCCGACCTCTTGGACCCGGCCCTGCTCCGGCCGGGGCGGCTGGACCGGATCGTCCAGGTGGACCTCCCCGACCGCGAGGCGCGTCGGCAGATCCTGGCCATCCACACGCGGCACAAGCCGCTGGCGCCGGACGTGGACCTCGACGCGCTGGCGCGCGAGACGTTCGGGTTCTCGGGAGCCCACCTGGAGAGTCTCTGCAATGAAGCCGCCATCCTCGCCCATCGGCGTCGCCTCGAGGCCATCGGGCAGCGTGAGTTTCTCGAGGCGGTGGACAAGGTCCTCCTCGGGGAGCGGATTGACCGGACCCTGCGCCAGCAGGACCGGCGGCGGGTCGCGGTGCACGAGGGCGGCCACGCCCTGGTCTCGGAGTTGGTGCGCCCCGGTTCCGTGGCCTCCGTGACCATCGTGCCGCGGGGATCCGCCTTGGGCTTCGTGCGCCAGACGCCGGACGACGACCCGCTGCTGCAGACCGTGACCGAGCTGCGGCAGGAGATCATGGTCTGTCTTGCGGGATCGGCGGCGGAACATCTGGCCTTCGGGGAGCGGTCCACCGGCGCCGCCAACGACTTCGAAAAGGCGTGGCAGATCGCACGCCGGATGGTGCTGGCGGGGCTGTCCAAGCTGGGCGTGGTCCAGGAGGAAGCCCTCACGCCGGCCCAGCTGTACGAGGCGGTCACCGGCATCCTGCAGGAGGCCGAGCAGGCCACCAAGGCTCTGCTGGAGGCCCATCGGGGTTTGCTGGAGCGCCTCGCCGGCCGCCTGGCCGACGCCGAGACCCTCGACGGCTCGACGCTTCGCGAGTGGCTGGCCGAACACAGCGGGCGGCGGGTGGCCGAGCAGGTCGGCTGAGGGGCCGTGGCGGCGGGGACCCTGCCCGCCGGCGTACGGCAGGGATCCTCGGCTCGAGACGGCACGCTGGTACGGCGGTTCGGGTTGGGGGCCGCCCACGGCGATCCGGGCGGCTCGGCCGGTCCGAAAACGGACGGAAGGCGTGGGGCGTTCCGTATTTCGGAGGTGCCCTCGCGAACCGGGCGGAAACGGAGCCCGGCGCTTGTCCCCCTCCCGTCGGAAGCCCGGCCCGCCGTCACCCGACGGGCGGCCGGCCACGGCGGCCTTGTCGGCCCGGCGGTGCGGCACGGGGTGGACGGCGCGCCAAGGTATGGTACAATGGCCGAGGAGCGGTGCGATCGTCACAGACGGCCTCCTCACGGGGGCCGTTTTCATGCATGCCGGGGCGGTGGGGGGTCAGGTCATGTGGGAGCGGGCGGCCATCATCGCGGTGGGCGATGAGGTGCTGACGGGCGAGGTGGTGAACACCAACGGCAGCTGGATGGCCCGGGAGCTTATCCGCGCGGGTAGCCGTCCGCTTCTGCAGCAATGCGTCGGCGACGACGTCGAAGCCATCGCCGCCGCCATCAGGGGGGCTCTGGAGCGGGTGGACCTCGTGGTCCTCATCGGCGGGCTTGGGCCCACGCCCGACGACCTGACCCGGCTGGGGGCGGCCCAGGCGCTCGGTCGCGGCATCCACCGGGACCCGGCCGTGACGGAGTACATCCGCGCCCGGCACCGGCAAGGCGTCGGCCACGAAGCCTCCATCGCCCAGCAGAGCGAGATCGTCGACGGCGCGGAGGTCCTCCTCAACCCGGTGGGCACGGCGCCGGGCCAGCTCATCCGCACCGGCCCGCAGGAGCGGCAGGCGGTCGTCTTGTTGCCGGGACCGCCGAGCGAATGCCGCGGGGTCGGCGCCCTCCTGCTGGAGCGGGTGCGGCAGGCCACCGGCCGGCAGTTGGTCCGGGCCACGTGGCACTGCTACGACCTGACCGAATCCGAGCTGGCCCACTACCTGCGACCCATTCTGACGGGCCTGCACCCGCGGGCGGGCCTGTACACCCGGCCGGGGGTGATCGACCTGCGGCTCGAGGCGGAGGCCGAGGCCGCGGGCGGCGGTCTGCCGGCGGCGGTGGCGCGGGCGGCGGCCGAGGCGCAGGCCCTCGTGCCGGTGCCGCTCTACGACGACGCGTGGCCGATCGCGCCCGATCGGCTGCTGGACGCCCTCCGTCGGCGGGGCGAGACCCTGGCGGTGGCCGAGTCCGTCAGCGGCGGGCGCCTCGCGGCGGAACTGACCGCCGTGCCCGGGGCTTCCGACGTCCTGGCCGAGGATGTCGTCGTGTACACGGACGCCGCCAAGGTACGCTTGGGCGTGCCGGCCGAGCTGTTGGCGGAGCACGGCCCCGTGAGCCAGGCGGTGGCCGAGGCGTTGGCCGAAGCGGTCCGTCGGCGGGCAGGCACCGTGTGGGGCATCGGTATCACCGGTTGGGCCGGACCCGGCGGCGGCGACGAGCGGGAGCCGGTGGGCACATACTATTGCGCAGTGGCCGGCCCGGACGGCGTCGTCACGCGGCGGCGCCGGACCCGCATGGCCCGCGAGGTCGTCCAGCAGGCCGCTGCGGAAACAGCCCGTTTCATGCTGGCAACCCGCATCCATCCCCATCCGTAACCAGGACACGCCCGTCAGGCCGGGAACCGTCCGACGCCACGCCCCGGCGGGCCTCCAGACGAGGAGTTTGACGATATGACGGAAAAGACGACGGCGACGACATTTGCCGACATGGGGTTGTCCCCGGCGGTCATCCGGTCGCTGGAGGAGATGGGGTTCGAGGAACCGACCCCCATCCAGAGCCGGACCATCCCTATCATCCTGGAGGGCCGGGACCTCATCGGTCAGGCCCAGACCGGCACCGGTAAGACCGCGGCCTTCGGCATCCCCATCGTGGAGCGCCTCGACCACCGGAGCCGGCGCATCCAGGCCCTGGTGCTCGCGCCCACGCGGGAGCTGGCCATCCAGGTGGCGGAGGAGATCACGCGCATCGGGCGGCACAGCAACGTGCGGGTGGTCCCCATCTACGGCGGCCAGTCCTACGACCGCCAGATCCGCGCGCTCGAGCACGGCGTGCAGGTGGTGATCGGGACGCCCGGCCGGGTCATCGACCACATCCGCCGGGGGACGCTGCACCTGGACCAGGTGCGCACGGTGGTGTTGGACGAGGCGGACGAGATGCTGGACATGGGCTTCATCGAGGACGTGGAGTTCATTCTCCAGCAGGTCCCCGACGAACGCCAGACCCTCTTGTTCTCCGCGACGGTGCCCGAGCCCATCGCCCGGTTGGCCCAACGCTACCTGCGGGATCCGGTGCACGTGGTCATCAACCCCGAGCACCTGACCGTCCCCCAGACGGAGCAGTGGTATTACGAACTCCGGGAGCACGAGAAGGTGGAGGGCCTGACGCGGATCCTGGACATCGAGGACGCGGAGCGGACCATCATCTTCTGCCGGACCAAGAAGCGGGTCGACGAGCTGACCGAGGCGTTGCAGGCGCGCGGGTACTCGGCCGAGGCCCTGCACGGGGATCTGAACCAGACCCAGCGTCTCCGGGTCCTCAAGCGCTTCCGGGAGGGCACGAGCGAGATCCTCGTCGCCACCGACGTGGCCGCGCGGGGCCTGGACATCGAGAACGTGACGCACGTGGTCAACTACGACCTGCCCCAGGACCCGGAGAGCTACGTGCACCGCATCGGGCGGACCGGTCGGGCAGGGCGGCCGGGGACGGCCATCACCCTGATTCACCCCAAAGAGTTCCGCCAGCTCCGCCTGTTCGAGCGCGTCCTACGCGTCCGGATCGTCCGACGGAGCGTGCCGACGGTGGCGGACGTCGCGGAGAAGCAGCGCGAGGCGCTTCGCCGGCGGATCGCGGAGGAGGTGGAACGGGGCGTGCTGCCCGAGTTCCGCGACGTGGCCCTCATGCTGGCGGAGGAGTACGATTCCGTCGACGTGGCCGCGGCCGCCCTGCGCCTGCTGGTCGACAAGGGACGGGAAGCGGCGCCCGGCGGCGAACAGTTCGGGGACACCGGCGCGGAACCCGGTATGGTGCGCCTCTTCCTGAACCTCGGCCGGATGGACCGGGTGACGCCCGCGGACATCGTGCGGGGGATCGCGGAGGCGTCGGGTATCTCCGGCAGCCTCATCGGGCTCATCGACATCTACGACCGGTTCACGTTCGTCGAGGTGCCCCAGGACGTGGCCCACAAGGTCCTGGGAGCGGTGTCGCGGCTGTCCATCCGCGGCAAGCCGGTCAACCTGGAGCCGGCCCGCCCCCGGGAGGAGTCCCTGGTGCGCCCGCGAATATAGGCTAGCGGGGAGGCGGGGGGGTACGACGGATGGCCATGGAGCGGGAGAAGGCGCTGGATCTGGCGCTGGCGCACATCGAGAAACAGTTCGGTAAGGGGTCCATCATGCGGCTGGGCGAGGCCCAGAAGATGGCGGTGGAGGTCATCCCGACGGGATCCCTCGCCCTGGACTGGGCCCTGGGTGTCGGCGGCCTTCCGCGCGGGCGCGTCGTGGAGATCTTCGGGCAGGAGTCCTCGGGCAAGACCACCGTGGCCCTCCACGTCATCGCCGAAGCCCAGCGGCGGGGCGGCATCGCCGCCTTCATCGACGCCGAGCACGCCCTCGACCCGGTCTATGCCAAGCGGGTCGGGGTCGACGTGGACCAGCTCCTCATCTCCCAGCCGGACACGGGCGAGCAGGCGCTCGAGATCGCGGAGGCGCTGGTTCGGTCGGGAGCCATCGACGTCATCGTGGTTGACTCGGTGGCGGCTCTGGTGCCACGGGCGGAGATCGAGGGGGAGATGGGGGACGCCCACGTCGGCCTGCAGGCGCGCCTGATGAGCCAGGCGCTCCGCAAGCTGACGGGGGCGATCAGCCGGTCGCGCACGGTCACCATCTTCATCAATCAGCTGCGGGAGAAAGTGGGGGTGATGTTTGGCAACCCGGAGACCACCCCCGGCGGGCGGGCGCTCAAGTTCTACGCGTCGGTGCGGCTCGAGGTGCGGCGCGCGGAGACGCTCAAGCAGG
This sequence comes from Actinomycetes bacterium, assembly GCA_023565505.1. Classification (GTDB taxonomy): domain Bacteria; phylum Bacillota; class Sulfobacillia; order Sulfobacillales; family JAIMBI01; genus JAIMBI01. Next base: position 66,926 of record JAIMBI010000012.1, read on the forward strand.
GGAACGAGGTCATCGGTAGCCGGACGCGGGTCAAAGTAGTAAAAAATAAGGTGGCGCCGCCGTTCAAGCAGGCCGAATTTGACATTTTATATGGCGAGGGCATTTCCCGGGAAGGCAACCTGCTCGACCTGGCCAGCGAGCTGAACCTGATTCAGAAGAGCGGTGCGTGGTACGCCTACGGCGACCTGAGACTGGGACAAGGCCGGGACAACGCCCGGGAGTTCCTGAAGGAGAACCCGGACGTGGCGGCCGAGATCGAGGCCAAGATCCGTCAGGCGATGAGCCTGGGTACCGTGGCACCGCGTCCGGCCGATGACCTCGAGTGACGACGGGTACCGCCAAGCCCTCCGCTGGCTTGCCGCCCGGCCCCTGACGCGGGCCGAGGTGGTGCGGCGGCTGGCCCGCCGGGGATATCCGGACCCGGCCGGGGTGGCCGCGCGCCTGCAGCGGGAGGGGTGGCTGTCCGACGCGGAGGTGGTCGAGCGGGAACTGGCCCGGGCGGTCGCGCGCCGGGAGGGGCGGGGCCGCCTGAAGGCACGGCTGGCGGATCGGGGCGTCCCGCCGGCCCTCCAGGCGGAGGCCTTGGCCCGCTTCGATCCCGAGGCGGAGTGGGCCGCGGCGTGGGAGCTGGCCCGTCGGGACCCGCCGGTGGACGCGAAGAGCCGTGCCCGTCTGGCCCGACGCTTGGCCCGCCGGGGATTCGCGGCCAGTACGATTGCCCGCCTGCTGGAACGGTGGGCCGATCCGGGCGACGCGCCGGAGACCGGGGAGTGACCGAGGAGGCACCTTTCCGGTCTGGAGGCCGCCCGACAGCGGTGAGGTAGGGAAGGGGTGAGCGCGATGGCGCAGCGCAGCAATGGGTGGGCGACGAGCCCCCGTAGCGTCGGGACCTTGATTGCGGTGTTGGTTCGTTATCCGGAGGTGTCCAGTCTGGACTTCGTGCCGGGCGACGGGCTTCTGACCCTCTCGTTCTGCCTCCGCACAGAACTGACGCCGGCGACGTTCCAAGCTCTGCGGGATCGCCTGCACGAGGCGCTGGAGACCTATCGCGCCCTGATTCGCGCACCGGAACCCATCCACTGCGAGTTCAGCCAGGACAGCATGCAATCGGTCGCCATCCTCACCTTGACGCGGGACATCGAGACCTTGACCGTCGAGGAAGTCGGGATGGTGATCGAGATCCTCCGCGACGAGTTCGGGCAAGACCTGGTGGCCGACCCGAACGAGCTGGCGGAGGACGAGATGCTGGCCCAGGAGGAGACCATCCAGGCCACGCTGGAGTCGCTCCAGGAGTCGCCGGGCGCGCGCCTGTTCGCGCTTAGGGACGAGGGGCGCGTGTTCGTGTTCAACACGTAGGCGCTCCTGGGGGAGAGGAGGCGGTCGGGTGCGGGTCCTCATGATCGGGGACATCGTCGGGAAACCGGGTCGGCGGATGGTGGAACAGTGGTTGCCGCGCCTCGTGGACGAGCGCGGCATCGATTTTGTCGTGGCCAACGCGGAGAACGCGGCCGGGGGCAACGGCCTGACGCACGAGATCGCGGACGCGCTCTTGGCGCTGGGCGTCGACGTGATGACCTCCGGGAACCACATCTTCGACAAACGGGAGATCCTGGACTTCATCGACGACGTCGATCGGGTGCTCCGGCCTGTCAACTACCCTCCGTCCACCCCAGGCCGGGGGTTCGTCGTAGCGTCGACGCGATCGGGTCAGCGGGTGGCGGTGGTGAACGTCAGCGGCCGGACGTTCATGCCGGCCCAGTATGACGACCCCTTCCGCGCGATGGACGCCGTCTTGGCGGAGCTGCCGCCCGTCGACGCCATCCTGGTCGACGTGCACGCCGAGACGACCTCCGAGAAGGCGGCGCTGGGCTGGTACCTGGACGGACGGGTGGCTCTGGTCGTGGGGACCCACACGCACGTCCAGACGGCCGACGAACGCGTCCTGCCCCAGGGCACGGGGTTCCTCAGCGATCTCGGCATGACGGGGCCGTACAACTCGGTCATCGGGGTGCGGACCGACTTGGTCCTGCAGAAGTTCCTGACCCAGATGCCGGTGCGGTTCGACACCGCATCGGGCCCCGCGCAGTTCTGCGGCCTGGTGGCCGACATCGAGGCGGGCCGCACGCGGTTTCTGGAGCGGATTTTCATCCGGGAGCCGGCGGGAGGCGGCTCGGCGTGAGTCCGTGGCCGTGGGTCGACACCCATGCCGACAGCCTGGGCGACGTGCTGGCCGGGCGGCGTCACCTCGACGCCGCGTCGGGGAGCGGCCAGTGGGATTTCGTGCGGATGCGGGCCGCCGGGCAACGTATCGCCTTCCTGTCCTGCTGGGTCGAACCGGTCCACAAGCCGGCGGGGGCCTTGGCCCGGCTGCTCGCCTACGTGGACGCGGCCCACGCGGAGCTGGAGCGGGACCCGTCGTTGACGCTTGTCCGCGACGGGGCCTCCCTGACGGCCGCATGGGCCGAGCCGGCCGGCGGGGTGGTGCTGTCCGTCGAAGGGGCCGAGGCGCTCGGTACCGACCCGGCGATCCTGCGGATTCTGTGGCGGCTCGGGGTTCGGGTCCTGGCCCTGACCTGGAACGAGCGCAACCTGCTGGCCGACGGGGCCGGCGAGGATCCGGGCGGGGGCGGGCTGTCACGGGCGGGCCGCCGCGTCGTGGCCGAGATGAACCGGCTGGGGATGGTGGTCGACGTGTCGCACCTGGCCGAGGCCGGCTTCTGGGACGTGCTGGCCCTCTCGACCCGTCCCCCCCTGGCGTCGCATTCCAATTGCCGGGCCCTCGCACCCCACCCGCGGAACCTGTCCGACGCCCAGATCCGGGCCCTGGCCCGGGCGGGCGGTGTCCAGAGCGTCACCTTCGTCAAGGATTTCCTGGGCGGCACCCGCGACCGGGCCGCCGTCGTGGGACACATCCTTCACCATCTGGACGTGGTGGGGGACGACCGGCACGTCGCCCTGGGATCGGATTTCGACGGGGTCACGGAGGCCGTGCCCGGGCTGGAGGACCCCGGACGCGTGCCCGATCTGTTCGAAGACCTGGCCCGCGCCGGCTTGGGTGAGGCGACCCTGCGTCGGCTGGCCGGGGAGAACGTGGTCGCCCTGCTGCGGGCGCACTGGGAGGCCGGCTCATAGCGGGCCGCGCGAGGGCCACGCTAGCAGGAGGCTCCGGGGCATCACGAGGGAGGGGATGAGCTCATGACGGTGACATGGACGGCGGGGGATCCGATGGCCCAGGCGGTGGACGTCCTGGTGGTCGGGGCCTACGAGGGCGAGGCCGTCCAGGGGGCGGTCGGTACGGTCGACCAGGCGCTGGACGGCGTCATCGAGCGGGCGGTGCGCCGCAAGGAGTTCGAGGCGAAACCCCGGACAGTGTGGGTCGGCCCCACCCTGGGCCGGCTCCCGGCCGAGCGCGTGCTGGTGGTGGGCCTGGGGCCGCGGGCGGAGCTGACCGTCGACGGGGTGCGCCAGGCCTACGGACAGGTCGCCCAGAAACTGGAGGCCATCAAGGCCGACACAGTGGCCGTGGGCCTGTTGGGCGGGGACGTGCTGGCAGCGGAGGCGGTGGCCGAGGCGGCGGTGGAGGGGCTGCTGCTCGGGGGCTGGCGCTACGACGGATTCAAGCAGAAGCCGCCGGAGCGGCCGCCCGTGGCCGTGACGGTGTACGTCGAACCGCTGTCGGAGTCCGTGCGGACGCGCCTCGAGCGGGGGCGCATCCTCGCCGAGGCGGCCAACCGCGCGCGGGAGATGGGCTGCCGGCCGGCGAACCAGCTCACGCCGGACGACTTCGCGCGCGAGGCGGTGGAACGCGCCGAGCGGGCCGGGCTGGCCGCGGAGGTGTTCGACGAGGTCCGCCTGCGCGAACTCGGGATGGGGGGCATCCTGGCGGTGGGGCAGGGCAGCACCCATCCCCCGCGGATGGTGGTGCTGCGGTACCAGGGCGGCGGGAACCGCACTCTCGCCCTGGTCGGCAAGGGAATCACCTTCGACAGCGGCGGACTCTCCCTGAAGCCCGCGGCGGGCATGGAGGAGATGAAGTACGACATGCTCGGGGCCGCCGCGGTCTTGTCGGCCCTGGAGGCGGTGGCGGCGCTCCGGCCCGCGCTGAACGTCGTCGGGATCCTGTGCCTGGCGGAGAACCTGCCCTCGGGATCCGCGACGCGCCCCGGCGACGTGGTCAAGACGTTCGGCGGCAAGACCATCGAGATCACGAACACGGACGCCGAAGGACGGGTCGCGTTAGCCGACGGGGTGGGGTACGCCGTCTCGCTGGGGGCCGACTGGATCGTCGACGCGGCCACGCTCACCGGGGCCGCCATCATCGTGCTGGGGCACGAGGCCACGGCGCTCGTGGCGACCGACGACGAACTGGCCCGGCGGGTCGAGACGGCCGCGGCACGCGCCGGCGAAAGGGTCTGGCGGCTTCCCGTCTATCCGGAGTACCGGGAGCTCTACAAGTCGGACGTGGCAGATCTCAAGAACGCCCCCGGCCGCGATGCCGGGACCATCACCGGCGGACTCATCATCAGCGAGTTCGCGGGGGACAAGCCGTTCTGCCACCTCGACATCGCGGGCACGGCGTGGCGCAAGGAGAACGCCTTGAACGCCCGGTTCGGGCCGACCGGCGTCCCGGTGCGGACGTTGGTCCACTTGGCGTTCGGACTGGCCGGGGCGGACTAGCGGCGCGACGGGGCGGACGGCGGTCCGCCCCGTCGGCTTACCGTTCCTCGGTGTCGGGGAGGCCGGGCGCGCGCGAGTAGAGGCTCGGGGTCTTCGGGTCGTCGTCGTGACCCCACTCGTCGGCGTCCCACCCGTCCACATCCGGCAGCCATAGACGGTACCACTCGTCCTCGCCGTCGTACGCGATGCGCATCGAGCCTCACCTCCCGGGGTTAGCGTGACCCTGCACCGGCGCCTTAGCCGGCCGAACCGCCGGTACTGTCGGGAGGTTTCTGGGACGCCGCGCCGCGACTGGATCCGCCACCATGGCCTGCCGGGCCGAGCCGCCGGGCACATACCGGAGCCGGCGGTTCGGCCATACTAGCCCGCGTAGCGCGGCAGCGGCAGACGACGGGCGGAGGGAGTCGAATGGAACGGGCGACGTGGCGGCGCTGGTATCAGGAACATCCCCGGGCGGTGCTGGGCGCCGCCGTGCTGCTCCTCCTCCTGGTGATAGGGCTCGTGGGGGCCGCCCGCCGTTCGGCGCCGGCCCCGATGCCCTTGGGCCGCCTGTTCGGTCGCCCCTTCCAGATCATCGGCTTCTACGAGAACGCCTCCCCCGGCGAGCCGTCATCCTGGACATCCTTTCGCACCCACGTCGGGCAACTGACCACGGTGAGCCCGCGCTGGTTCTCCCTCACCGCCTCCGGGCAGGTCGACGACATCGGGTACGATCCCACCATGGCGCGGTTTGCGGCCGCGCATCACGTGGCCCTGGTCCCGTTGGTGACCAACGCCAACGGCACGGACGGGATGCTGGCCACGGCCGCCCGGCGGCGCGCCGCAGCCGCCCGGCTCGCGGCGCTGGTGCGCCAGGACCACCTCGACGGCCTCAACGTGGACTTCGAGCTGCTCCCGGCGTCCGATCGGGACGCCCTGGACCGGTTCGTCCAGGACCTGCGCCGCGCGCTGGGACCGCATAAGGTGTTGGCCGTCTCCGTGTTTCCGCTCGTCGGCCTGCCCCCGTCCGTCAACGGCGCGGACGACTACAAGGGATTGGCGGCCGCAGCCGACTACTTGGTCGTCATGGCGTACGACCATCATTACAGCGGCGGTCCTCCGGGACCGGTGGCACCGTACACGTGGGTCGCGGACAACGTCGCCGCCGCGCGCCGCCTGGTCCCCGCGAGCAAGCTGGTGCTCGCCATCGGCATGTACGGGTACGACTGGAGCCGGGCCGGCGTGCCGGGGTCGGCGACGACGCTCTCCGACGTGGCCGTCGAGGCGTTGGCCAAGCGGTTGGGCATCGTGCCGCGCTACATTCCGAGCGAATCGCAGAGCACGTTCACCTACCGGAGCGGCGGGACCACGCACGTCGTGTGGTACATGGGCGACCGGTCCGCCGCGGCGCGGGCGGCCCTCGCCCGGCGCGAGCACTTGGCCGGGATCGCCCTCTGGCGCCTCGGGTACGAAGACCCCGACTTCTGGCACGCCGTCGGCCGGCCGTAGGTCAGCCGGCCCGGCGCCGGGTGCGCCACCACCAGGCCAGCCAGCCGACCACCACCAGGGCCCCGGCCACGAACACCCACCGCTCGTAGGCCACGACCGCACTCCAGTGGCTGCCCGCCGCGTAGCCCAGAGCCATGAAGACCACGGTCCACGGCAGGGCGCCGAGCACGCTGTAGAGGACGAACCGCCCGAAGGGCATGCGCGCCAGTCCTGCCGGCAACGACACGTAGGTGCGCACGCCCGGCACCAACCGTCCGAAGAACACGGTCATGTCGCCGTAACGCCGGAACCACGCTTCGGCCCGGTCGAGCTCGTGCCGGCGGACCACCCCCCGCAGCACGGCCCGCCCGCCCCAGTACGCCACCGCGTAGGAGACGACGGCGCCCGCCGTGCCGCCGGCGAGGGCCGCCAAGCCCGCTTCCAACCAGCCGGCGGCGCCCCGGGCGACCAAGTACCCGGCGAAGGGGAGCAGGATTTCACTGGGAATGGGAATCGCCGCACTTTCCAGCAGCATGCCGACGAAGACGCCGAGGAGTCCGAGAGGCAGCAGCAGATCGGCCAAGTGGGTGAGCCAGTGCACAGGATCGCTCCTTCACGCGGGGTTCCCGTCGGGAGGTCCGTCCGGTCCGACTGGTCGGGCGAGACGACCCGGCGCGCTGCCACCAGTGTACCGTACTGTGGGGGCGGGCCGCGCCCGGCGGCGCCGCCTGCCGGAGGTTGCTATAATCGGAACGAGATGTCGCAGCCCACGCTTCCCGTCGGCGTTGTGAAAATCGGATCGACGAGTGTGAGCGCACTGGTGGCCGGCGCCCCGGACCACCCCTTGTGGGAGACCAGCGTCGACCTCGGCCTGCTCACCGCTCCGGATCCCGCCGCGCGGTTGGGACCGGCGCTGGCCGCCATCCGGGCGGCGCTCGCCCGTTGGGCGCCGCTCCGGCTCGTGGTGGCCACAGGCGAAGTGGCCCGCGCGCGCCCGGAGTTGGGCAGCGTGCTGGACGAATGGCGGGAGGCCGTCTGGCTGCTGTCCGGCGAGGAGGAGGCCCGCGTCGCCTGGTGGGGGGAACAGGCGCGGCACGCCGAACCGGTCACGGTCATCGACGTGGGGGGCGGCAGTACCGAGGTGGTGGCGCCCGACCGGTCGGTGAGCCTCCCCGTGGGGGCTGCCCGCCCGCCGGCGGGTCCGCTGCCGCCCCTGTGGTCCGCGACGGGGCGGGTCGTCGCCCTCGGCGGCACGGCCGCGGCCTTGGCCCGTTATGCGGGGCAGCCGCGGCTCAGCCGGGCCGCGTTGGCCCGGTTCGCGGCCGCGCCGCCGGACGTCGGGTCGTTGGTGCACGCGCTCGGCGTCAGCGAGCTGAGGGCCACGCTGCTGCCGGACGGGGCCGCGTGCCTCGGCGCGGTCCTGGACGGCCTCGGCGTGGAGACGGTGGAGGTGTCGCCCCGGGATCTCCGCCACGGGCTGTGGTTGGCGGCCGCCCTGGGTCGCGGGCGGCTCTGGTCCGGACCGTGACGCCGGCGGCCGACACGCCGCTCATGGCCCAGTGGCGCCGCCTGAAGGAGCAGGTCGGCGACGCCTGGCTCTTCTTCCGGCTGGGCGACTTCTACGAGCTGTTCGGGGAGGATGCCGAACAGGCGGCGCCGGTACTGGAGGTGCAGCTGACCTCCCGCGACGGCCAGACGCCGATGTGCGGGGTGCCGTATCACGCCCTCGACGTCTATGTCCAGCGGGCGCTGGCGGCCGGCCGGTCGGTCGCCATCGCGGAGCAGCTCGAGGATCCGCGGACGACCCGGGGCCTGGTCGAGCGGGGCGTCGTGCGGTGGGTGACGCCGGGCACGTTCGTACCCGAGGAAGGGGAGGCGCCCGGCCCGGTGGCCGCGCTCGTGCGCCAGGGCGGGCGGGTCGGCCTCGCCGCCCTCTGGTTGGCGGAAGGGCGGGCCGTGGCGGAGGAGTTCCACGGGCCCCGCGCGGCGGAGCAGGCCGTGCGGCTCTTGGACCGCATCGGCCCGGCGGAGTGTCTGGTGCCGGGGCGGTCGCACGGCGAGGGGCTTTGGCGGGGTCCGCTGGTCGAACGGCCGGAGTTGTTCGGGGGACAAGCCGGGCGGCGCCTCGCGGAGGCGCTGGGCCGGCGGCTCGAGGACGCCGGTCTGGACCAGGCGCGGATGGCCCAGCAGGCCCTGTGGGCCGTGCTCCGATACGCGGAGGCGACCCAGGGGCGGCCGCCCTCCCACGTGACCCGGCTCGCCCGCGGCCCGGTGGCCGGGGTCCTGGACGTGGACCGGCGGGTGGCCCGGCAGCTCGATGTGATCGGGACGGGCGGGCCGACGGTGATCGGGTGGCTGGACTGTACGGTCACGCCGATGGGGGGCCGCCTGCTCCGGCAGTGGGTGGAGACCCCGTCGGGAGATCCGGCGGTGATTCGGCGGCGGCAGGACGCCGTGGCCGCGTGGCTGGCGGCGCCGGCGGCCCGGCGGCGCCTGAGGGCCGCCTTGGCGCGGGTGGGCGACGTGGAGCGCCGCGTGGCCCGCCTGGCCCTGGGTTTCGGCCAACCGCGGGACCTCGCGCGTCTGGCCGAGGCCGTGGGACGCGCCGAGGAAGTGGCGCGCATCGTGGAGGCCGAGGGGGCGGCGGCCTCCCCCCCGTTCGGGTGCCCCGACCTCAGCGCCGTCGCCGCCCGGTTGGCGGCCATCCGGCCGGATGCCGGCGGTGCCTGGGACGAGGGTCACCTGCTGGTCGCCGGGGCGGATCCCGAGGCCGACCGGCTCCGGCGACTGGTGGAGGACCGGCGGGCGGCCCTGGCCGACCTGGAGCAACGGCTCCGGGAAGAGACCGGGGTCCGTCACCTCAAAGTCGGCTATCACCGGACCCTGGGGTACTATGTGGAGGTGCCCCGCTCCCAGCGGGAGCGCGTGCCCGAGGGCTGGCGGCTGAAGCAGGCGCTGGCGACGGCGGACCGCTGGCGGGCGGACGTGTTGGAACAGCTCGCGGCGGAGATCGCCGGAGCGGAGACGGAGTGGCTCGCCCGCGAAGAGCGGGTGGCGCGCGACGTTCTGGCCGCCGTGGTCGGGGCGGCGGCCGCCCTCGCCGACTGGGCCGAATGGCTGGCGTGGCTCGACGTGGTGGCGTCCTGGGCGGAGGTGGCGGAGGTCCGCCGCCTGGTGCGGCCGGAGATCGGAGGGGACCGCTGGGAACTCGAGGCCGTCCGCCATCCCCTCGTGGAGCTGGCGGTGCCGCACTACGTGCCGTCGTCCCTCGCCTGGGATCCCGAGGTCAAGACGGCCATCATCACCGGCCCGAACATGGCCGGCAAGTCGACGTTCATGCGCGCCGTGGCGGTCAACGCCTGGCTCGCGCACGTCGGTAGCTTCGTCGCCGCGACCCGCTGGCGGATGCCGCTCTTGGACGGGATCTACACCCGCATCGGGGCCGACGACGACCTCGTCCGCGGCCAGAGCACCTTCATGGTGGAGATGGCGGACATGGCCGACATCCTGCGCCGGGCGGGCGGACGGAGCCTCGTGGTCCTCGACGAGCTGGGGCGGGGCACCTCGACCTTCGACGGCATGGCCATCGCCTGGGCGGTGGTGGAGCACCTCGCCCGCGGCCTGGAGCCGGCGCGCCGCCCGTGGACCCTCTTCGCGACCCACTACCAGGAGCTGACCCAACTGGCGGAGCAGGGGGGCATCCTCCCGTTGGCCGTCGACGCCACCGAGGTCGACGGGGCGCTGGTGTTCCTCCACGAGGTGCGCCCGGGGCGCGCGTCCCGCTCCTTCGGCGTCGCCGTGGCGGCGCGCGCGGGCCTGCCCCGGCCGGTGATCCTGCGGGCGGAGCGGCTTTTGCGGGAATGGGAGAAGACCGGGCGGCCCGCCCCGCCTCCCGACCGGGAGCAGACGCGCTGGTGGGAACCCGATCCGCTCCTGGAAAGTCTCGTCGACGACCTCCGCCGCCTCGACGTCAACGCGCTGACGCCCCTCGACGCCCTGGGCTGGCTCGCCGAGTGGCAGCGGCGGATGCGCCGATGAGCCGCATCGTCCGGTTGGATCCCCGGGTCGCAGACCAGATCGCGGCCGGGGAGGTGGTGGAACGCCCGGCGTCGGTGGCCAAGGAGCTCGTCGAGAACGCGCTCGACGCCCGGGCCCGCCGGATCGTGGTGCAGGTGGACGGCGGCGGCCTGGACCAGATCGTGGTGGAGGACGACGGCGAAGGCATGGACGCGGAGGACGTCCGCCTCTCGGTCGAACGGCACGCCACGTCCAAGCTGCGTACCGTGGCGGACCTAACCCGACTCGAGACGCTGGGGTTCCGGGGCGAGGCTCTGGCGGCCATCGGCGCCGTGGGGCGGCTCGTGGTGGACAGCCGACCGGCCGACGCGGCGATCGGGTACGGGGTGAGCGTGGCGGGCGGACGGGTGACCGAGGCCGGGCCGGTGGCCCGCCCCCCCGGGACGCGGGTGGCCGTGCGGGACCTCTTCTTCACTGTGCCCGCCCGGCTCAAGCAGATGAAAAGCCCGGCGGCGGAGTTGGCCCACGTGGAGCAGGTCGTCGCGGCCGAGGCGCTCCTCCACCCCGGCGTGGCCGTAGAGCTGTGGGCCGACGGGGCGCGGCGCTGGGCGACGCCGGGCAACGGGGAGCTGGCCGACGCGGTGGCCGCGGTGGTCGGGGCCGAGGCCGCCGCCCGGAGCCTGCCGGTAGAGGCGTCGATCCTGGGGGGGCGCGTGACGGTCACCGGCCGGATCCTGCCCCCGGATGGAGCCCGGGGCAACCGCCACGGGCAGGTGCTGGGCATCAACGGCCGGCCCGTGCGCCACGCTGCGCTCCGCGCGGCGGTGGAGCAGGCCTACGGGCCCGCGCTGGGGCCGCGGCGCTATCCCGTCTTCTGGCTGGCGGTCGCTTGTCCGCCCGAAGACGTGGATCCCAACGTCCATCCGGGGAAGTGGGAGGTCCGGCTGGACCGGGAACGGGCCTTGGCGGGGGCCTTGTACGGGGCGGTCCGCGAGGTCCTGGCGGGCGGGCCGCCGGCGCCCGTCCTCGATCCCGTGCCGGCCGCCCCGGGTCCGCTGCGCGCCGCCGAACGGCAGGCGACGTGGGTGTTCGGACCGGCGTCCACCGACGCGTCCCCCGCCGTCCGCCACCCCGACCTCGCCGGACTGGTGCCGCTGGGTCAGTGGGCGGCACGGTATGTCCTGGCCCAGGGGCCGCGGGGACTGTACGTCATCGACCAGCACGCCGCCCACGAGCGCCTCTATTACGACCAGCTGCGGGCCGAGGCGGCGACCGTGCGCTACAGCCAGCCGCTGCTGACGCCCCTCGTCGTCGACCTGACGCCGGCGGAATGGGCCGGATTCGAGGCGGCCCGGAGCGAGCTGGAGGCCGCGGGATTCGTCTTCGAGCCGGCGGGGCGGACGCTCAGGATCTCGGCCGTGCCGCTGTTGGTAGCCGACGTGGCCGCCGGGGGGCTGGTCGGCGTGCTCATCCAGACGTGGTCGGGGTCCTGGAGCGAGCCCGCCCATCCGGTCTCGTGGATCGCCGACCACGCCCTCGCCACGGCGGCCTGCAAGGCCGCCGTCAAGGCGTCGCGCGGATTGGCCCGGGAGGAGATGGCCGCCCTGCTCCGCGATCTCGCCGCGACCGACAATCCGCGCGCCTGCCCGCACGGGCGCCCGACGATGCTCCAGCTCGACTTGGAGGAGGTGGACCGTCGCTTTGGTCGGCGATGACGGGCTGCCGCTCTTGGTCCTGGTCGGGCCCACCGCGGCGGGCAAGAGCGCACTGGCGCTCGCCTGGGCAGAGGCCGTGGGGGCGGAGATCATCGCGGCGGACTCGACCACCGTCTACCGCGGATTGGACATCGGGACCGCCAAGCCGTCGCCGGCCGACCGGGCCCGCGTGCCCCACCACGCCCTGGACTTGGTGGACCCGACGGAGACGTTCTCCGTGGCCCGGTTCCAGGCGGTGGCCGACCGGGCGGCGGTGGAGATCACGGCGCGGGGACGGTTGCCGCTCCTGGTGGGCGGGACGGGCCTGTGGATCCGCGCCGTCGTGCAGCATTTCCCCTTCCCGACGGCCGAGGACCCCGCGGGCGAGGCCCGCGCCCGCCGGTGGGCGGAACGCTTGGACGACGCGGCGCTCCGCCGGCGACTCCGCCTGGTCGACCCGGAAAGCTTCGCGCGCATCGCGGCGGGCGACCGGCGGCGGACGCTGCGGGCCCTCGCGGTCTTCTGGGGCACCGGGCGGCACCTGGTCCGGCATCCGGGCCACACGCCCTACCGCGCTTTGATCGTCGGCGTGACGCGACCCCGCGAGGTGCTGGCCCGCCGTATCGCCGAACGGGCCCGGGCGCAACTGGAGGCCGGGCTGTTGGACGAGGTTCTCGGACTCCTGCGGCGGGGCGTGCCGCCGGACGCCCCCGCGATGCGGGCGCTGGGGTACCGTGAAGGCGTGGCTTGGGCCCGCGGCCGGCTGGCCCGGCACGAGGTGTTGCCGCTCATGATCCGGCACAACCGGCAGTACGCCAAGCGGCAGATGACGTGGTTCCGACGCGAGCCCGGGGTGCGATGGATCGATCTCGAGGCGACGGGGGAGGCCGCCGCCTTGGCGCAGGTCGTGGGGTGGACCCGAGCGTTCCTTCAGCGACAGAACACGTGCTGACCGATCCGGGTGACGACGTCGAGCGATCGGATCCAGGGATCCGTGGCCAGGTCGGGGTTGTAGAAGTACAGGGCGCCGTGGGTCGGATCCCATCCCTCCAGGGCGGCCCGGGCCGCGGCCACGGCCAGCGGCGTGACGGGCAGGTTCACGCGGCCGTCGGCCACGCTCTCGAACTGTCCCGGTTGGAAGACGACGCCGGCGATGGTCGGGGGGAAGCCGGGGGCCCGGGTGCGGTTCAAGACCACGGCGCCGACGGCGACCATGCCGAGAAACGGCTGGTTGCCCGCTTCGGCTTGGATCACGTGGGCGAGGAGCATCACGTCCTGGGCGCTGTACGCCGGCGCCGCCGCGCCCGCCGGGGCCGCTGGGGCCGCGTACGTCGCGCCGGGAACCGGACCCGGGTACGGGATGACCAGGGTCTGGCCCGGCTCCAGGCGGTCGGTCGCCAGACGGTTCTGGTGCCAGAGCAGCACGAGGGGGACCCCGAACCGCCGGGCGATCTGGGCCAGCGTGTCGCCCGGCTGGACGACGTACCGGCCGGGGACCACCAAATCCCGACCTGCGTCGATGAGCGTGCTGGTGCCGAGGTCGTTGGCCGCCTGGAGGGCGGCCACCGTCGTGTCGAACCGGCGGGCCAGCGCCCAGAGGGTGTCGCCCCAGCGAATGCGGTACAGCCGGGGGGGTTCGGCTACGGGGGCACGCCAGCGGACCGGTCGGGGCTGCGGCGGTGCCGCCCGTTCGGGATGCCGGGCGGGTTCCACCCGCACCGGGACCGGCGGCGGCGCAGCGGCGGCGACGACGAGCCAGGTGGAGGCGACGAACAGCGACAGCGCGTGGCGTTCCGACGTTCCGGCCAGGATGCGCACGGACAATCCTCCCTTGCTCTTCCGGGAACAACGCCGGTCTGGACCCACGGACGCCCGGAGCCCGTCACGACGGCTGTCCGGACAGGAGACGGCTTGGCGCCCGTCCGTGTCCCGCGGACGCGACGCCGTGTTCCCAGGGTATGCGCCCGAGGGCTCTGGGTTGTCTTGGAATCCGTGGCGGCCGGCTGCCAACGTCGCGGCGGGGAGAGTGGGCAAACCTCCCGTGCGTATGATGGGGCGGAGGGCAAGGGAGGGAACGACCATGCGCCCGGGTGCGGATCGCGAGCCGGACAATGCCCGCGACGTGATCCGGTGGGTGGAGGCGGGGCGGCTGACCCCGGCGGAAGCTCTCGGGCGGCTCCGCCGCCTGGACGGGCGACCGGCCCCGCCCTCGGGCATCCGCGCGCCCGAGGACCATGTCCACACCGCGGAGCACGTGTGGCGGGAGATCGACAGCCTGGTCGGCTTGAAGGAGGTCAAGCGGCAGATCCGGGAGATCTGGGCGTTCGTCGAGATCCAGCGCCGTCGCGGGGCCGTGGGGCTGGCCACGGAGGCCCAGACGTTGCACATGATCTTCCGGGGGGCCCCGGGTACCGGCAAGACGACGGTCGCCCGTCTCGTCGGGCGCCTGTTCGCGGCCCTCGACGTCCTGCCCAAGGGGCACCTGGTCGAGGTGGAGCGGGCCGACCTGGTCGGTGAGTACATCGGTCACACGGCCCAGAAGACCCGCGAGGTGATTCGCCGCGCCATGGGCGGCGTGATGTTCGTCGACGAGGCGTACAGCCTGGCGCGGGGCGGCGAGAAGGATTTCGGCAAGGAGGCCATCGACACGCTGGTCAACACCTATGTTTGCGTTTTTGGTATCGAACCGAGTGCCACTGGCCCCTCGGACAACGCTATTACTCGGACGACTTTTTGGAGCGGACAAGCCATCGCTTTGAGGCGCGGCTCCCGGAACTCATCGAACTGTATTATGGAGAACAGAAGAGCCTGAAGGAGATTGAGCAGGCAACGGGTATTCCATGGTATGGCATCAAGTACCTTTTTCACCTGTATGGGATTCGTCGGATGACGCTCAAAGAACGGGGGCGACTGCGCCGTCTAAAGGACAGAAACCAAGTAGAACACTTATATCGGGAAAAGCACTTCTCCGTGGTGACGATTGCACGATTGTTAGATCGATCACCGACCTATGTCCGCTCGGTTCTCCGTGACATCGAGGAGAGCGATACATGACACGACCTCAGGGCAAGCCTGTCAGGGGTGCGCGTATCATCAGGATGGGAGGATACGCCAGCCCCACCAGCGAACCCTGAAGCGGGGTGATTTGTCACGTGAATGACGCAGCAACACGCCGGGAAGAACTGCGCCGCGCCATCGAAGACCGTATTCATGCCCTGTTCGGAACCCGACCTCGTACCGGGGATTATTACGAGGACTTTTATGGGGACGGCACGCGGTTCCAGGGTTCCGACGAAGACTACAAGTGGCTTGAGGAAACCTTTGGCATTACGGAAGAAGAAGACGTGCGCTGGCAACTGATCGAGGAGGACCATTACTACGGGGAGACGACCGAGGAAAGAGAGACCGGGGAGCCTGATGAGCTTCGACCGTGGCTTGACGACGATGAAGCCGTCTGCGCGTTTCTGGAGGACCTGAAGCGAAAGTACGAGTCGGTGGCCGCCACCTATCCTGGATAAACAAAAAACCGGGCTCCCTATTCAGGGAGCCCGGACAGACCCACTTAGTTGGCCTTGGTTTGCGTGGCGTCCACAGCCGCCGCGACAGCCTTTTCCGCGTCAGCCTTGGCGTCGGCTTGGATCTGTGCGGGATTCTTTGCCGCCTCGGCGCGGAAGGCGCGGACACCGGCGTTCAGAGCGGCGTCCAGGACCGGACCCGTCAGGCTCAGACCGTGCGTATGAGCGACCTGAATCAGCCGTCCGGCGATCTCCTGGCTGGCCTGCTCTTCCGTCATACCAGCCGTCGCCTGAAGGGCTCCCGGCAGGATGACGTGGAGAAGGTGGTCAGCCGCCTGGACCTCACTGATAAAGCGGTCAGCCTGGGCTTTGCCCAAGTGAGCCTCCAAGAGACCCTGAACCCTGGGACGTTCGGCCACGACCACGTAAGCCAACGCGACTCCGGCGAGTTCAGCCAAACCGGACAAAACTTGACTCACGACAGCGGGCGGAATGGGCATGTGGGATTCCTCCTTGATGCAGCATGTGGTTCCATAAGGGATTACCGAGAAGGGGGGATGATCTGTGTCCCTGACTTAGCGGCTTTCAACGCCAACAGGATCGGCCACGTAATCTCGTGAATCCCGGTCCCTTGGCCGGTATGGTGAGGGCGGCAGAGGACGACGAGATTCCGAATGTCGTCGGGGCTAGTAATAGGGTCAGTGAGATGCCGACTGAAGCCATAAGGGTCAAGGAGACGAAGCGTCTCTTGGACTTGATCGGGATCGAGGTCGTTCCACAGGCTCCACTCGAACCAGTGGTGCGTTTCCAGGTTCTCCCTGGACCCACAGATCCAGCAGGGGAGCCCCATTTCCTGCACCAGAATGTGGTGGTTTTTGCGGTACTCCTCTGCGGTGGGATCTTCCAGCCGCTTGACGTGTTCCGGGACTAGCACTTTCTCCGTCAAATGACGGACAATTTCGTGCGCGGCGACGACGGACTCCAAAAATGTCATCCTTTCGGGAGGGATACGATGCTAACGGTCGTGGTCATGGGGACTTTATCAAATGGATTGAGCGGAGCAGCATGGCGCAAGGGCGGGACCCAATATCGCCTCAACGCCTTGATCGAGGCCATAGAGACCATCGGCGGAGAGGTCGCCGCGATTCAGTTCCCCAACCGGACTTTTGGCCTAACCGACATTCGGTACGCGCTAACGGTGCGGGTGCCGTCCAAAGAGATTCGGGATAAAGTGCTGGCGCTGCCCCGTTTGCCGCTGCGAGGCTGGGGATTTCGGGCTGACGAGTGGGTGAAAGAAGCTGTCGCCCGAGCGGAGACGGCTCCGCGTAAGGCGGTTGTGTAGAGACAGGAGTAGGACCGGGGCAGCCGACCCTGCCCCGGTCTTTCTTATTGAGCGGGGGCGACTGGCTTAAGGGCGTTGAAAGCCTGACCGGCGGCGGCCAAGACTGCGGCGTACTGCTGGTGCAGTTGGTTGTACTGCGCCTGGAGATTTGTGACCTGAGCCTGAGCAGCGGTGGCCTGCTGTTGGGCGGCCTCGATCTGGCTGTCAACGCCGGTTTAAATTTGATCCACTTGCGCCGGTCAAAATTGACCCACCTGCGGACTCCCCCAGCGAGGTGGG
>JAIMBI010000013.1 GCA_023565505.1 Actinomycetes bacterium
CCCCGGGGGGGGGGGGGGGGGGGCGCGCCCCCCCGGGGGGGGGGGGGGCGGGGGGGGGCACGGGGGGGGGGGGGGGCCCGGGGGGGGCGCCCCCCGGGGGCCCGGGGGCGCCCCCCCCGGGGGGGGGGCCCCCCGCGGCCCGCCCCCCCCGCCGGCGGCGGGCCCCCGGGGGCGGGGCGCGCCGCTGGACGGCGCGCCCGTGCCGGCCGTGCGCTTGGTGGCGTCGGACGGCCGGGCCGTCGACCTCCGCGGCCCTGGGGGACACGTGACGGTCCTGGCCTTCGTGGACCCGTTCGGCGGGGACGAGACGGCTTTGGCCGCGGCGGTGGTCCGGGCCGCCTGGGCGGACCTGGGAGCTGAGGCGCGCGGCGCCGTGGCGCTGGCCGTGGGGGTCCGTCCGGCAACGGACGGGCAGTCCCTGGAGGCGGGATCCGAAGCCCCGTGGCAGCTTCTGGTGGGGCCGCCCGACGCCCTGAGCCGGGTACTCCGGGCGTATCATGTAACCGTGGAGACCGTCGGATCGTCCGTCGCCTATACGCCGGCCGTGGTCGTGGTGGATCGGCGGGGGCGGTCGGCCCGGCTCCTCATCCTGTCCGCCGGCGTGAGTGCGGCCGACCAGGGCGCTGCCCTGGCCCAGGTGGTGCGGACCCTTCTGGGGTCGGCGGCAGGGTCGCACTAGAGGCGGGGAGGTTGGGGTTTGAAACGGGTGGACAAGCCGTGGGGCTATGAGCTGTGGTGGGCCGTGACAGACCGGTACGTGGGCAAGATCTTGTTCGTGCGCGCCGGGCAGGCCTTGAGCCTGCAGTACCACGAGAGGAAGGCCGAGTCGATGTACTGCCTGTCTGGCCGGGCTCGCCTCACGCTGGGGGAGACGACGCGCCTCATGGCCCCAGGCGAGGCGGTGGACATTCCTCCCGGCCTCGTGCATCGCCTCGAGGCGCTGGAGGACGTCACCGTCGTCGAGGTCTCGACCCCGGAACTCGACGACGTGGTACGGCTCGAAGACCGCTACGGGCGGCAGGGGACCTCGGCGCCCTGAACCGTGAACGGCCCGGCGTGCCCGCCGGGCCGTTCGGTACGGTCGGGGCCGCTAGACCACGTCGAGCAGGCGCTCGGCGATGGCCAGGAAGGCGCGGGCCGACTCGCTGTCGGGATCACGCACCACGATGGGCCGACCGGTGTCGGCCGCCTCCCGGAGCGCCGGCTCGAGAGGAATCTGGCCGAGCAGGGGCACTCCCAGGGCGCGGGCCAGCATCTCACCGCCGCCGCGGCCGAACACGTCCATGCGCTCGCCGTGGGGGCAGCGGAGGTAGCTCATGTTCTCGATGACGCCCACCACCTGCTGCTCCAGCTTCTGGGCGACGTTGGCCGTCCGGGTGGCGACGTGCATAGCGACCGGTTGCGGCGTGGTCACCAGGACCAGCTTGGCGTGCGGGAGCTTCTGGCCGACGTCGAGGGCCAGGTCCCCCGTCCCGGGGGGCAGGTCCAGGAAGAGGTAGTCCAGGTCGTCCCACGCGACGTCGGTGAAGAACTGCTGCATCATCTTGCCCAGCATGGGGCCGCGCCAGATGATGGCCTGGTCCTCGGGGACGAACATCCCCATGGAGACCAGCTGGATGCCGTGCACCCGCCAGGGGACGACCTTCTGGTCCGGCGTGACCTCGGGCTGGCCCTTGGCGCCGAGGATGCGCCCCTGGCTGAACCCGTAGACGTCGATATCCATCAGCCCCACCCGCCGGCCGGTGCGGGCCATGGCCACGGCCAGGTTGGCCGCCACGGTCGACTTGCCGACCCCCCCCTTGCCGCTCGCCACGCCGATGAGTTTCGTCGCGGTGTTGGGCCGCATGAGCGGCGGGGTGGCCGGGTCCAGGGTCAGCACCGGGATGGCGCGCTCCTTGCCGCGGTCGGCCGCCGCGCCGGCGGCCGGCCGGGGCGCGACGGGGGACGGGGTCGCCTCGGAACGGCCGAAGGCCGCCCGGAACGCCGCCTTGCGCTCGGCTTCGTCCATGACGGAGAGGGTGACGTCGACGGCTCGCACCCCCTCCAGACGGCCCACCTCCCGCACGACGTCCGCCCGGATCTGCTCGTGCAGCGGGCACCCCGCCACCGTGAGGGCGACGTCCACCCGTACGCGGTCGCCCTTGACGGCGACCCCGCGGACCATGTGCAGGTCGACTATGCTCTGGCGCAACTCCGGGTCCCGCACGCCTTTGAGGGCATCCAGCACCGCCGCTTCCGTGATCACCAATCAGTCCTCCTCGGGACCCGTCGGGTCCGCCCGGTCAGAAGCCGAGCAGCCTCCGGCCTTCGTCCGTCAACATGTCCGGCGTCCAGGGGGGGTCCCACACCATGTCCACGTGGGCCTCCTTGACCCCCTCGAGGGTCTCGATGGCCATCTCGGCCGTGCGCGAGATGGCGTCGTGCATGGGGCAGCCGGGCGCCGTGAGGGTCATCTTGACGTTGACCACGTCCCCGTCGATGTCGATGTCGTAGACGAGGCCCAGGTCCACCACGTTGACGCCGATCTCCGGGTCATATACGTTCTTGAGGACTTCCAGCACTTCGGCCTCGGTGGGCATCGGGCCACCTCCTTTCGTCAGGCGCGCTTGAGGCCGGTCCGACACGGTCGGGCGGGGCCGGCGGGTCGTCGCTGTGTTCTATTATAACGGTAAACGGACGGCGGTCGGGCGGGCGGCGGAAGGAGGCGGCGGCTTCTGGTCGGTGCCCGCGGTGCGGACGCCCGGCGGCCCCTGCGGGGCCGCCCGGACGTCCCGACGGTCAGGACCGCACTGCGTGTTGGCAGTCGCACGTGTGGCAGCCGCAGTCGGCGCCACAGGTGCAGCCGTCGGCGCAGTTGTCCGCCTGGCAACCGTTGCAGCAGCAGTGCTCGGCATTCGGCCGGAACGCGTCCACGTCTTCGCCCTCCTTGTGTGCGCGAACTGACACGACCGTAGTGTGGTCCGCGGCGGCGCATCCATGCAGGAGGCCGGGCGGAGAGCGTTCCGAGGGAAGGGAGGCGGCCGCCATGCCGGACGGGCGCCCCGCGGCGCGCCTCGTTCCCGCGGCGCGTGCGCTCCTGTTCGCCTATACCAGCGCCATGGCGGCCGTCGCCGTCGCCACGGTGTTCCTCAACCTGTTCCTGTTCACCCTGGTCGGATCCATCGGGGCGCTCTTGGCGTTCAACATCGGATACTACGCCGTGCTGACCTTCGTGTTCTACGCGGCGGCGTGGCTTTTCCGCGGCCGGTCGCCGCTGGTGCCCTTCCGCTGGGGACTCGCCCTGACCGCTGCCTTCTTCGCCGGGCTGTGGGCCGTGGGGCCGCGGGCGGGCGCCCTGGCGGGTCCCGTCGGCGGCCTGTTCGCCGTCGCCCAAGGCGTGTTCTGGTTCGGGGTGAACCTGATGTCGTTCGATGCCGTGCCGGCCGAGGCGCGCCTGGTGTTCTTCGGCTCGTCAACGGCCATCAACAGCGTGACGGGCGTCCTCGGCCCGCTCGGCGGCGCGGCGCTGGTCGGGTGGCTCGGCGGTGTCCGGGGCGACCTGGTGTTGTTCGGTCTGGCGGGGGTGTTCTTCGCCTTGGCGCTCGTCGTGTCGGTCCGCGTCCCCCCGGGCCCTCCGATGCACATCGGCCGCCTGAGCGAAGGCCACCGGGTGGTCGCGGACCGGTTGCTGTGGCGCAAGACGGTGCACACGCTGCTCATCCGGGGCAGCCGGGAGGGCGTGTCGGGGCTCGTGGGCGTCTATCTGGTCTACCTGGCGACGGGACAGTCGTGGACCATCGGCGTGTACGCGGCGCTGACGGCGGCGATGCGGGTGCTCGGCTCCGTGTGGGTCGCGGGGCGGGTCCGGCCCGAGAACCGGTGGCGGGCCCTCGGATGGGGGACGGCGGGGATGATTGGCGGCGCCGTTCTGCTCCTTGCGTGGCGGAGCTGGCCGTGCGTGTTCCTGTACGGGGTGCTGACGGGCCTGACGCTCCCGTTCTACAGCGTGCCCAACGCCGCGCTGCCGCTCGACGTCATGGACCAGGACGGGCGCATCGCCGAGCGCCGGGTGGGCTACATCCTAAGCCGCGAATGGGCGCTCAACGCGGGGCGGCTGGCGAGCCTGGTCCTGCTTGCCCTGCTCGCGCCGCGGTGGGGCGGGGCGCCGGCCCTGGTCGCGGTGCTGGCCGCGACCTCCGTGGCGCAGATCGGGCTGGTGGCGTTGGCCCGGGCCATCTGGCCGGCCGTCGGCGTGGTGGCCCGGGCGCCCTAGGAATGGACCGGCGGCGGGGTGGTGCCCTCGGGCGGGTCGGGCCGGGGGCGCGGCAAGAGCGGAGGGAGGCAGGGAGATGGGAAGCGGAAGCCGGGAGGACTGGCGGCGGTCGGGTCGCCTGCGGCTGGTGCCGGGCGTTTACGACGCGTTTTCGGCCAAGGCGGCGGCCGAGGCCGGACACGAGCTGTTGTACTACGGGAGTTTTGCCGCCCAGGCGGCGCTGTTCGCCACGGTGGACGCGCGCTACATCACGTTGACGGAGATGGTCGAAGGGGTGCGGCGCATCGTCGAGGCGGTCCCCGTGCCGCTCCTGGTGGACCTGGAGAACGGGTTCGGCGGGCCGCTCCAGGTCCAGCGCACGGTGCGCGCGATGGAGGCGGCCGGGGCCGTGGGCGGGCACCTGGAAGACCACGAGTTCGGCAAGCACACGCGCCTGCCCACGGTCCTGGTCCCGGCCGAGGCGATGGTGGACAAGATCCTGGCCGCGCGGGAGGCCCGGCGCTCGCCGGACTTCGTGTTGATCGCACGGACGGACGCGCTCGGCCGCTACGGCCGCGCCGAGGCCATCCGGCGCCTGGTGGCGTACGAGGCGGCGGGGGCGGACATGGTGTTCATGGCCGGCGCCGGGACGGAGGACCTCCGGGAGTTGGGCCGGGCCGTGTCGGTGCCCATCGTGAACACGGACCTCTACGGGAACGCCGCGTTCGATCCCGTCGCCTGGGAGGCAGCCGGCGTGCGCCTGGTCCTCGCCTTCGGCACGGCACTGGGCGCCGTCCTGCCGGTTCTGCGCCGGCTGTACGCCATGATGCGGGCCGGCCGGCTGCCGGACGAGGGGCCGGCCGCGCTGGCGGAGGTCGAGCGGTTCCTCGGGTATCCCGCCTACGAGGCCTGGGCAGCGCGGTGGCTCCGGCGGCAGGGCGGGGAGCCCGGTCCGGGGGCGGCCGGTTGAGCCGCCCCCGCCGGGATCAGCACTTCGAATAGCCGCAGGACAGGCAGTGGGCGCAGCCTTCCTCGTACACCAGGGTCGGCGCGTTGCACTGCGGGCACAGGTCGAGCTTCGGCGCCGAGCGGCCGGAACGGAGGACGGCGGCGGGGACCTGCGGGTCGCCGGGACCGTGACCGTTCTTCTCGGGGTGGAGGTGCCGCTCCAACACCAGCCCGATGGCGTCCACCACGGAGAGGACCCGGTCCGGGCCGAAGCCCATCTGGTTGGCGCCCCCGATGCCCTTGAGCTGCTCCGCGACCAGTTCGAGCCGCCGGCGGGGCGAGAGATCCCCGCTCGACCGGAGGTAGAGGCTGATGACCCGCCCCAGCGCCTCCATGAAGGATTGCACCTCCGACCCGGCCCGGCCGAGGAGCAGGAACACCTCGAACGGGTCCGCGTCCACCTCGTTGATGACCACCCGCGCGGTGCCGGCGGGCGTCTCCTTGCGGTACGTCCGCCCCGACACCTGGCTCGGGACGGGGTAGACCTCCACGTTGGCGGGGAACTCCCGCCGTGGTGCCGCAGCGCGGTCGGGTGCGGCCGCCGGCTTGGCCTCGGCCTCCCGGGCGGTCTCCTTGGTGTGCAGCACCTGCTCGTGGCGGCTCTGGTCGCGGTAGATGGTCACCCCCTTGCACCCGAGCTCGTAGGCCAGCTCGTACAGCCGCGCGGTGTCCTCGACGGTGTAGGAGGCCGGCGCGTTGGCCGTCTTGGAGATGGACGAGTCGGTCCAGCGCTGGATGGCGGCCTGGACGTAGATGTGCTCCTCCGGCGTGAGGTCCAGGGCGCCGACGAAGTAGTCCGGCAGGGGCTGGCCGGGATGCTGGTCCAGCCACTCCTGGGCGACCGGGACGTACTGCGCGTCGAAGCCGAGTCGGGACTGGCGGTAGTAGGTCAGGGCGTAGAACGGCTCGATGCCCGTGCTGGTCCCCACCATGGTGCCGACGGTTCCCGTGGGGGCCTGGGTCAGGATGGTCACGTTGCGCGTGCCGTACTGGCGCACCGCTTCGCGCACCTCGGCCGGCATGCGCTGCATGAAGCCCGACTGGAGGTACTGCTCCGCGTCGAAGCGCGGGAACGGTCCCTTCTCGCGGGCCAGCTCGGTGTCGTACAGGTAGGCCTCGGTGGCGATGAACCGGTAGAGGCGGTCGATGAACCGGACGGATTCGGCCGAGCCGTAGCGGAGCCCGAGGCGGATCAGGAGTTCCCCGAGCCCCATGGTGCCCATGCCGATGCGCCGCTCGGCGAGCTGGTTTTGGCGGTTCTCCTCGAAGAAGTACGGCGTCGCGTCGATGATGTCGTCGAGGAACCGGACCCCCATCCGGATGGTCCGCCGGAGGGCGTCCCAGCGCACGTCGTGGGTGTCGGGGTCGTAGAAGGCCGCCAGGTTGATGTGGCCCAAGGTGCACACGCCCCAGGCCGGCAACGGCTGTTCGGCGCAGTTGTGCACCACGATCCCGTTGGCCACGAACGAGTGCGTGCGGGGTTCGGTGAGGTCGTAGACCGGTTCGACGCCGTCGGGTTCCACGCTGGCGACCACGGCCACCCAGGCCTCGCCGTACGGCCCGCGCTGGTGCTCGAGCGCCGCGCGCAGGCGGCGCCGCTTCGCGGGGGTGAGGAAGCCGACGGTGTGGGCGAAGCGGATGAGGCTCCGGCCGGTGACGACGAGGGTCGGGTCGGGCGCCTCGGCCCCGCCGGCCTCACCCGGCTCGATGCGGCTGAACACGCCGAAGTTGAGCAAGAGCCGTTGGACGTCCTCCAGGAGGTCCCGGCTGGTCGCGGGCAGGCGGACGGCGGGCGGCTCGGCGGGCCCGACCCGGACCACGCCCTCGGCGTCGAACAAGGCCGCGAGGAATCCCGCCTGCATGGCGCGGTTACCGCGCCAGACGACCTCGGGGACGTGGACCGGGGC
Source organism: Actinomycetes bacterium (assembly GCA_023565505.1). Classification (GTDB taxonomy): domain Bacteria; phylum Bacillota; class Sulfobacillia; order Sulfobacillales; family JAIMBI01; genus JAIMBI01. The sequence goes on from JAIMBI010000013.1 coordinate 7,147, forward strand.
GTCCGGGTCGGCGGGATCCTCCGCGGCGGCCGGGGGCGCCGCGGCCACGACGGGGGCGTCGGTGGCGCCCGTCGCCGACCCGGGACCGACTCGGCTGTCGGCCCGGGCTGCGAGGAGGGCGGCTCCCGCTCGACGCACGGTCGGCGGGATCGGGGCGCCGTCGGCGGGCGCCTCCCCCCTCCGGGCGCGTAGGCGGTCGGCGAGCAGCCACCCGAGGAGGTGCCCCTCCTCCGCGCTGCCCTCGCGGCCGAAGGCGCCCCCCCGGTTGACGATGCGGATGGGCTCGCCCGGCTCGAGCGCGTCGGCGCGCACCCAGCCCCGGCGGTCGCTGAAGAGGAGGTGGTCGGGCGTGACGCGGACGGAGTACCCCTCCACCGTGCGGACGCGCACCACGGGCTTGATGCCGGTCAGGAACACGGCGGAGGCGGGGGCGAGGGCATCCCCTCCGAACCGGCCGTCCACGAGGACCGCCGTCGGCTGCCCCGCTTCGTACAGGTCGCGGGCGCGACGGAGACCCTGGTCGGTGTACACGAGGGTGTCCCCGGTCACGCAGGGGTTCGTGCACACCAAGGGGTTGAAGTACCAGCTGTTGGACTCCTTCTCATGGCGCTCGTCGAAGACGACGCCGGGTTCGGCCGCCTCCCACGCCCCCTGGATGATCGCCTGCCAGATCTTCCGCGCCTTGGTGCGCTCGTAGACCACCACCGGCTTCCCCAGGGCCTGCCACTTCTCCAGGTTGCCGTCCCAGAGCCGGTCGTAGTCGGGATCCGTGGTGTCGGGGAAGACGAGCTCCCAGTCCCCGTCCTGCTTGACCGCCTCCATGAACCGGTCGGAGATGCGGACCGAGATGTTGGCGTTCTCCACCATGCCCGGCGTCTTCTTGACCTCGATGAAGCGCCAGATGTCGGGGTGCCAGTCCTCCAGCTGCAGCATGAGGGCCCCCCGGCGGCTGCCCCCCTGCTCGACCAGGCCGGTCGCGCGGGAGTAGAGGTCCATCCAGGAGACGGCCCCGGACGACCGGCCGTTGACGCCCCGGACGGCCGCCCGGGCGGGACGGAGGGAGGACACGTTGATGCCGACGCCGCCGCCCCGGCTCATGATCTCAATCATCTGCCCCAGGGTCTGGACGATGCCCTCGCGGCTGTCGTGCGGGCACGGGATGACGTAGCAGTTGTAGAAGGTGAGCTGCTGCCCGGTCCCCGCGCCCGCCCAGATCCGGCCCCCGGGGACGAAGCGCAGGTGGGCCAGTTCGTCCGCAAACAGGTCGGCCACGTCCGCCCGGACCTTCTCGTCCTCCACCGCCGCCACGCCGTCGGCGATGCGCCGCGCCACCTGGGCGAGCGTCGTCTCCAGGGGACGGTCGCAGTCCAGCACCCGCCGCTCGATGACCTGACCCTTGTCCGGGCCGGTGAGCAGTTCCAGCTCGAGGCGGCCGTCCGGGCGCACCGCCCGCACCCGGCCGATGTCCTTCTTGGGCCACTTGGGATGGGGGTCCACCAGCACCACGGCCAGGTCGCCGACGTTGAACCGCCGTTCGGGATCCTTCATCGTGTAGCGGTCGAGGAAGATCTTCCAACTCAGTTCCGAGGCGAAGGCGGTCTCCATCTCCATCGCGGTCGTCCCCCTGTCCAGGTGGATGGATGTGCGGGACGGGCTATTCGCCACGCCCCTCGATGCGTTCCAGGAGGTCGCGGAAGCCGCTCAAGTCCTGGAACTCGCGGTACACCGAGGCGAAGCGGACGTAGGCCACGCTGTCGAGCGCGCGCAGCCGGTCCATCACGAACTCCCCGATGACTCGGCTGGCCACTTCGTCCTGGGCCAGATCCCGCAGGTAGCGCTCGCAGTCGTCGACGAGGGCGTCGAGGGCGGCCAGCGGGACCGGCCGCTTCTCGCAGGCGGTGACCAGGCCTCGCAGGACCTTCCGGCGGTCGAACACCTCGCGGCGCCCGTCCTTCTTGATGACGTAGAGCGGCCGTTCCTCGACGTGCTCGTAGGTGGTGAAGCGGCGCCCGCAGCGGCCGCACTCGCGGCGTCGCCGGATGGCGGTCCCCTCCTCCGTGGGCCGCGAGTCCAGCACGCGGGTGTCGTCGTGCCGGCAGTACGGACACCGCATGGCATCATCCCCAGGTATTGGGCTTCAATCATGTCGAAACCACTATACCTGGGATTGGAACCCTTGTCCAACCGGACGAGCGTTTTTGCCGGCCGCCTCCGGTGCCCCGCACGGGACGGAACGCCGGCTCGCCCCTTCCCACGCCGGCCCCCGTTCGACAAACTCGGCCCCGTCAAAAAAAGGACTTCCGATGTCGCCTCCCAAAGAGCCCGCAGGAATCCGGCCCGAGACCCCCGGGCGACGGGCCTGGACTCATGGCGCTGATCCCCCGAACGGGGTCGACAGCAGGCGGAAGGAGGCGCATGCCATGAACGCGCTCTGGATCCTTGTCTGGGAACGGCTTCGGGCCGCGTGGCGGGAGCGGGACGGCCAGGCCCTGGTGGAGTACGCCCTCATCCTGGCATTGGTCGCCATCGCGGCGATTGTGGCCCTTAAGTTCCTGGGTGGGACCGCAGGCAACACCTTGAATACCGTGGCCAACAACGTAGCGCAGTAACGTCGGCTGCAGGTTTAGCGAGCATGGCGGAACGGCTACGGACCTGGTGGCGACTGTACGCCTGGATGGGGCTCACCATGGTGCTGGTCGGCGTCGGCGTCTGGGCCGGCCTCCGGTACCTCGCCGCGCGGCAGGCGGCCGCCGTGCGCGCGGCACCCAAGGTGGCGGTGTGGGTGGTCACGGCGCCCGTGGCCGCCAACACGCCCATCCTCCCGACCGACGTCAAGGCCGAGGTGTGGCCGGCCGCACTCGTGCCGCCGGGGCGATACGTGGGCGCCGTGGCCGGCCTGTACGCGGCCGAGGCGCTCGACCCCGGCGAGCCGCTCCTCGCCGCGCAGGTGTACCGGCCGGCCAGCCGTGACCTCATCGCCAGCCGGCTGCCGCCGGGCGACGTGGCGGTCGACCTCGCGGTAGGGCCGACCAACGCCGTGGACGGCGTCATCGCGCCGGGCGACCGGGTGAGCGTCCTGGCCACGGTGCCGGCGGGGACCAACGGCCCGGCGCGGACGGTTCTGTTCCTCCGCCACGTCGCCGTCCTCGCCGTCAACGGCAGCCTGAACGCCGTGCCGACACCCGGTCAGGGGGAGCAGCTGATCCTCGCGGTGACCCCGACGGTGGCCGAGGCCCTGGTGTTCGCCCAGAGCCACGCGGCCCTCACCGTCGTGCTGGAGCGGCCCGGGGCGCACTACGGGCCGGTGCCGGCCTACGGGGCCGGCTGGCCCGCCTCGCCGTAGGAGGAGTGTATGCTGACGGTATGCGTGGCCGCCGCGGCGGACGTGCTGAACGGCGTGGCTGCCGCCGTCCGGAACACGCCCGGGGCGGTGCTGGTGGCGGCGGCCGAGGACCTGCGCACGGGCCTGGCCCAGGCCGAGAGGGAAGCGGCCCAGCTGTTGGTGGTCGACGACCGGCTGCTCGCGGACAACCCCGGACTCCTCGGGCGGGTCCGGGCCGGGGCGTGGACCGTCGTGCTGCTGACGCGCGGGGCGGATGCGGAGGTGCTGCGGCGGACCGTGGCGGTCGGCGCCGCCGAAGTGGTGGAGGCGGACCGGGCGGCGGAGGAGATCGGCGGGAAGCTTGCCCTCTACGTCGCCCAGGAGAGCCCGGAGCGGACCGAGGTCGGTCGGGTGCTCACGGTCTTCTCCTCCAAGGGCGGCGTGGGCAAGACCACCATCGCCGTCAACCTGGCCGTCGCGCTGGGGAAGCTCGCGCGCCGGCCGGCCGCGCTCGTGGATCTCGACCTGGAGTTCGGCGACGCGAGCGCGCTCCTCGGCCAGGTGCCCCGGGCCACCCTCCACGACCTCATGGCGGTGCCGCACCTCGACCAGCCGGTGCTCGAGCGCGTCATGCCCGCCGTCGCGGGCGGCGCGGTGGCGTTCCTGGCCGCCCCCGGCCATCCCTCGGAGGCGGAGGACGTCCGGCCGGACGTGGTGGCCGAGGTGCTGGGACTCCTGCGCCGCATGTACAGCTTCGTGGTGGTCGACACGGCCCCGGGCTTCCGCGACGTCAACGTCACCGCCCTCGACGCGGCGGACCTCGTCCTCACCGTGCTGACGCCCGACGTGGTCACCGTGCGCACGGTCAAGCAAGTGCTCGACCTGTTCGCCGACGGGCTTCGGTATCCGCCGGAGAAGGTGCGGTTGGTGCTCAACCGCGCGGGAACGGCCGCCGGCCTGGAGCTCCCGGACATCGCCGGGGTGCTGGGGCAAGCGGTGGCCTGGGAACTTCCCAGCGACGGCGCCTGGCCGGTGCGGGCGGCCAACCAGGGCCAGCCGCTGGTCCTGTTCCGCCCCGATTCGCGCCTGGCCCAGGCGCTCCGCTCCATGGCCCGCACCCTGGTGGAGGAGCAGGAGGGACGGCGGCGGACCGTCAAGGAGCGGGCCGGCGGCCGGGGCGGCTTCTTCGCCAGGTTCCGGCGGTAGCCCGGGGCCCGCGGCAAGGAGGCATGCGGCATGTCGCTCAAAGCACGCCTGGCCGGGCAGGCGGGGTCGCCGGCCCCCGCTGCGGGGACCCGCCCCGACCGGCCGGCGGTGGACTATCTGTCGTCCCAGTTCATCGCGCTCAAGGCCCGGGTCCAGGAGCAGCTTTTGGACCAGGAGGCCCGGCCGGAGGAGCTGGACCGGCAGCAGCTCGAGGAACGGATCGGGGCCATCGTCAACGCCGTGGTGGCGACGGACGCCAGCATCTCCCCGCTCGAGCGGGACGCGCTGGTGACCGGGCTCATCGACGAGCTGACGGGCTTCGGGCCGATCCAGCCGCTCCTGGACGACCCGGAGATCACGGAGATCATGATCAACGGGCCGCACCGGGTGTACATCGAGCGGCACGGACGCCTCGAGCGGACCCGCATCCAGTTCCGGGACGCCCAGCACCTCAAGGCCATCCTGGAGAAGATGCTCGCCCCCACCGGGCGGCGCGTCGACGAGGCCAGCCCCATGGTCGACGCCCGGCTGCCGGACGGTTCGCGGTTGAACGCGGTGATCGCGCCGGTGGCGGTTGACGGCGACGCCGTGACGATCCGCAAGTTCGCGCGGGACCCCTTCACCCTGCCGCAGCTGGTGGCCATGGGGACCTTGAGCCCGGAGATGGCCGAGTTCCTCGAGGCGGCGGTCCGGGGCCGGGTCTCGCTCATCGTCTCCGGGGGAACCGGCTCGGGGAAGACCACGACCTTGAACGCGCTGTCGGCCTACATCCCGCCGACCGAGCGCATCGTAACCATCGAGGACGCGGCCGAGCTGCAGCTGCAGCAGGAACACAAGGTCGCCCTGGAGGCGCGCCCGCCCAACGTCGAGGGCAAGGGGGAGATCACCATCCGGGCGCTGGTCCGCAACGCGCTCCGCATGCGGCCGGACCGCATCATCGTGGGCGAGGTGCGGGGCGGGGAGGCGCTCGACATGCTCCAGGCTATGAACACCGGCCACGAGGGGAGCCTCACCACGGCGCACGCCAACTCCCCGCGCGACTGTCTGAGCCGCCTGGAGACGATGGTCCTGATGGCGGGCGCGGACCTGCCGCTCGCGGCCATCCGGCAGCAGATCGCGAGCGCCATCCAGCTCATCGTGCAGCAGGCGCGGCTGCAGGACGGGACCCGGCGCATCGTCCGGATCACCGAGGTGGTGGGCATGGAGGAGGGGGTCATCACGACGCAGGACCTGTTCCTGTTCGATCAGGAGACGGTGGACCGGTCGGGTCGGGTGCAGGGCCGGTTCCGCGCCACGGGCATCCGGCCCCGGTGCCTGGAGCAGCTGGAGCGTCACGGCATCACGCTGCCGGCCTCGCTCTTCGGAGGCTAGGCCATGGGGATCCCGGACGCTCCGGCGATCGCCGGCGGGGCGGCGGCGGCCGCCGTGGCCGTGGCCACGAGCGGGCTCCGCGCCCTCCGGGAGCGCCGCCGCACCGTGGCCCGGCTCCGGGCGCTCGATCCGGGATTGCCGGCCGGTCGGCGGCCCCGTGCGTGGGGCTGGCGGGCGCTGTGGGAGCGCTGGCAGCGCACCGAGGCGGCGGCCGCGTTGCGCCTCCGGCTGGAGGAATACTGGGGCTTGGTGGGCCTGGCGGCGGTGGTGGGGGCGGCCGTGGGGGCCTTGTTGCGGGGGCCGGCGGGCGCGGTGATGCTCGGCGGGCTTTGCGGCACGGGCGTCGTCGTGTGGTTCCGGGCTCGCCGCGCGGCGTGGCTCAGGCGCGCGGAGACCCAGCTGCCCGATCTGCTCCGCGGCGTCGCCACCGCCATGCGGGCGGGCGCGTCGTTCCATCAGGCGCTGGCCACGGTGGGCCAGGACCTGGCCGATCCCCTGGGGGCGGAGGTGCGGCGCTTGGTCCGACGTGAGGCGCTCGGCTACACCCTGGACGAGGTGCTGGAGGAGTTGGCCCGGCGCGTGCCCAGCCGGGACCTGGAACTGGCCATCGTGGCGATCCAGATCCAGCGGGAGGTCGGCGGCGCGTTGGCCCCCCTGCTCGAGAGCATCACCGAGACGGTGCTGGCGCGCCAGCGGCTCAAGGCCGAGGTGCGCACGCTCACCGCCACCGGGCGGGCGAGCGGGCTGGTCCTGACGCTTCTGCCCATCGGACTCGGGATGCTCATCGAGTTCGTCAACCCGAGCTACATGGCGCCGCTCTGGACCACCGGCCTGGGCCACGCCATGCTGGGGTACGGGGTGGTCTCCCTGGCCGTCGGGGGCGCCGTCATCCGCAAGCTGGTCCAGGGGCCGGAGCTATGACCGACGCCGCCTTCGCCCTGCTGTCGGCCCTGAGCCTGGCGCTCGCCTCCCAGACCGCCGTCCGGTTCGTGCGGGCGGCGCGCTCGGCGCGGGCCCGCGAGCGGATCCAGGCCTGGGAGCGGCCCCGGCCGGGGAGTGCGGACGCGGTCGAAGACCTCGACGTGCCGTTCCGGGAGCGGATCCTCCGGCCGTTGTGGCGGAGCGCGATCGGGGCCCTGGAGCGGCGCTTCCTCCCCGAACACGTGCAGCGCGAGTGGCAGCGTCGCCTCCGGCTGGCCGGCCTCAACCAGTCGCCGGCGGAATTCCTCCTGGTGCGGGCCCTGGGAACTGTCGCCGCCGGCGCGCTCGGGGCGGGGCTCGCCGGCGTGGTCGGCCTGACGGGGACCGAGCGGCTGCTGGTGCCTCTGGGGCTCGCCGGGGTGGCCTGGGCCTTCTTCGGGGTGCGGCTCAACACCCTGGCGGAGCGCCGGCGGCGGGAGATCGAGCGGGGGCTGCCGGAAGTGCTCGACTGGCTGTCGGTCAGCGTCGAGGCGGGCCTCTCGTTCGAGGCGGCGCTGAGGCGGACCGCGGGCCGCACGCCCGGCCCCCTGGGCCGGGAGCTCCTGCGCGTGGTGTCCGACCTCCAGCTCGGGCTCACCCGGGCGGAAGCCCTCGCCGCCATGGCCGAACGCACCCGGTTGGAGGAGGTGCAGCGCTTCGCGGCGCTCGTGGCCCAGGCGGAACGGGTGGGGGCGGGCATGAGCGCCGTGCTGAAAGCCGAGGGCCAGCGCGTGAAGGAGGAGCGGGTCCACCGGGCCCGGGAACAGGCGGCCCTCGTGCCCGTCAAGATCCTGTTTCCCCTGGCTCTCTTCATCCTGCCCACCCTCTTCGTCGCCATCCTCGGCGGCGGCATCATCAGCCTGGTGGGCTCCCTGGGGCACGGGCTGTAGCCGCCGCTCCGCCGGGCGGATCATTGCAGGACAGGCCCAAAGCGGGCACAATACGGAGGGTGACGTCATCTGGCGGCGCGACCTCCCGGCCGTGGCGCCTGCTCGGGGAACTGGGGCCGTCTGAACGCCTTTCAGAATGGTCACGACCAATCCCGAACCGTATCCGGCGAGCAGCACAGGACACCGACGTCGCACGCGACCGGACGCCCGCTCAGGCGCTCAGTCGATTGAACGGGCGGATCCGTCACGATACAATGGGCGTATGGCGTTCTAGGGGGAGGGCCCTGGTTGCTGAGGTTTGTCCGGGCGACGAAGGAGGATCACGACCGGATTCGACAGTTTCTCGCCCAGTTTCCGAATGACTATCTCCCCGACGTCGTCCCGCGACACCTCGCGTCGCGGCGGGGCGGGTTCTACCTGGCCTGGGAGGACGACCGCCTCGTCGGGACCTGCGCCGTGGCCCTGCCCAAGGCGCAGGAGGCCATCCTGTTCGGGATGCGGGTGGCCACGGCGGGCAATCCGGACGGGGTCCGCGAGGAGGTGGCGCGCTTCCAGCTGGAGGAAGCCCGCCGCCTCGGCGCGCAGGTGGTCCGGGTCCTGGTCCCGGTGGACCAGGTGGAGGCGACCCACGTGCTGCAGGACCGGCTCGGCTTCCGGGTGGTGGACCAGTGGGCCGTCGGCGAGGTGCATCCGCTCCCCGTCCCGGCCGACCGGCCGCGTGAGGCGGGTCCCGCCTGGGCCATCGACCGGGAGCGGGTGGGCGCCTTCGTCCGGGAACACGGCGGGGATCTGTGGGCGGACGACGAGTGGGCGGTGACCAGCCTCTCCTTTCAAGACGTGTGGCGCCGCTTCGAGTCCGGCGGGGTGGCGCTGGCACCCCTCGAGGGGGCCGTCGAAGCCCTCGCGCTGCTGCGCGTCGAATCCCGCGAAACGTTGCACCTGAACTACTTCCGGGCCATCGGGCAGATGTTCTCCGCCCTCCTCGACTACCTGTGGAACGAGGCTCGGGCGTGGGGCGCCCAACGGTGCCGCTTCGGACTGTCGCTGCATGCCGCGGAACGGCTCCGGGCGGCCGTGCCGGGCACGGAGATCCAATGGCGGGGCTTGGTCCTGGAGCGCCAGCTGGCTCTCTTGCCCAGCGAGGGTTAAGGCGCGTCCGACGCCTCCTGGGCGGGCCGACCCTCGGGCGACTCTGGCCCGAGCGGCCGTGGGGCCCCGTGCTCCTGGCCGAATGGGCGATCTCCCGCCTCGCGCTGGCCCTCGCCGGATGGGCGGCTCTCGGGCGCATCCCCTGGCAGTACGTCTCGCCCACCTACAACGTGAGCGCGGACCCCCTGGTGCTGATGGGGGTCCGTTGGGATGCCTTCTGGTACATCGACATCGCCGCCCGCGGGTACTGGCGCGAGGCGTTGGCGTTCTTCCCCCTGTACCCCCTGCTCATCGCCGGCCTCCACGCCGTCCTGCGCGTGGGGTATCCGGTCGCGGCGCTCCTCGTCGCCAACGTCGCTTCCCTGGGCGTCGTGGGCGTCCTCTTTGCGCTGGTGCGCCGCCGCTGGTCGGCCCCGCGGGCCCTGGCCGCCGTGACGCTCCTGCTGTCGTTCCCGACCGCCTTCTATCTGGCGGCGGCCTATGCCGAGCCGCTCTTCCTCGTCCTGGTGCTGCTGGTGTTCTGGTTCGCCGAGCGCGGGGAGATCTGGCCGGCGGCGGCGTGCGCGGCCTTGGCCACGCTCGCGCGCAACGAGGGGGTGTTCACGGTCGTGCCGCTTCTGGGCGCCTACGCCGCCCGCTACGGGATCGGACGGGGGACGTGGCTCGCGTGGCGCCGGTGGTGGCACCCGGAGCTGGCCGCCGTCCTCGCGCCCGCCGGCGCCCTGGCCGCGTACATGGGCTGGCAGTGGCGGGTGTTCGGGGATCCGCTGGCGTTCCTGGGGGCCGAGGCGTATTGGGGGCGGCACCTCGACTGGCCCTGGGTGGGCGTGGTCCGGGCGGCCGGACTGGTATGGGCTGGAGCGCCGTTGCAGCCCCGGGCCGTGCTCAGTATGATTGACCTGGTGTCCACCGTAGGCTTCGTCGCCCTCTGGGTGGCCGGCTGGCGGCAGCGGCTTCCGGTGACGTGGCTGGCCTATTGGGCGTTTTTGCTAATGGTGGATGTCGCGGCGCCGGACGTGACGGGCGAGAGCCCCTTGCTCTCCATGTCGCGTCTCGTGTTGGTGATCTTTCCGGCGTTCGCGACGATGGGCACACTAGCCGAGCGGCCGGTGTACGAGCGGCTGTTCCGGTGGGTGTTCCCGATGCTCCAGGCGGTCTTCTGGGCCACGTTCGTGACATGGCACTGGATCGCCTAAGACGGCGTCAGGGGGGATCCGGCATGTCGGCCTTGGTGATTCTGCCCACGTACAACGAGGTGGCCAACTTACGTCCCCTGGTGGAGGAGATCCTGGACCAGGGCCCCGCGTTCCACGTGCTGATCATCGACGACGACTCCCCCGACGGCACCGGCATCCTCGCCGATCACCTGCACGCCCTCTACCCCCGCCGCGTCGAGGTCATCCACCGCCAGGGCAAACTCGGCCTGGCCACGGCGTACCTGGCCGGGTTCCGCTACGGCGTGGTCAAAGGCTACGATTACATCTTCGAGATGGACGCCGACTTCTCGCACCCGCCGGAGTACCTGCCTGCGTTCATCGAGACGGCCCACCGGGAGGGGGCCGACGTGGTGCTCGGGTCCCGCTACGTGCCCGGCGGGGCGGTGGTCGACTGGCCGTGGTATCGGCGGGCGATCTCCCGCGCCGGCTCGCGCTACGCGGCCGCCGTGCTGGGACTGCCGTTCAAGGACCTGACCGGCGGGTTCAAGCTGTTCCGGCGCGAGGCCTTGGCGGCCATCGACCTGAGCGCCGTCCGCTCGACGGGCTACGGGTTCCAAATCGAGATGACGTACCGCCTGTACCAGGCGGGGTTCAAGATCGTCGAGCATCCCATCGTGTTCCGCGACCGGCAGGCAGGCCAAAGCAAGATGTCCGCCGGTATTTTCTTTGAGGCGCTGTTCATGGTGTTGGCGCTGCGGCTGACGGAGCCCGTGGCCCCCTCCGCCCGGGTGGAACGGGAGCGGGTCCGGCCCTAGATGTCCGGCGTCGGCCGCTTGGTCCGCTACCTGGCCGTCGGCGCGACCGGGGTGGGGGTGAACTTCGCCGTCCTACGCGGCGTCTGGCCGCTGCTCCACGGCCTGCCCGCCGTCGCCAACGCCGTGGCCACCGAGGCCGCCATCGTCAGCAACTACCTGCTCAACAGCCGCCTGACCTTCCGCCAGCCGCCGGCGTGGGGCGCCTTCTGGCGCTACAACCTCGTCTCGGTGGCGGGCGGGGCGCTCCAGGTGGGCGTGTTCACCCTGCTGGTCCACTTCGGCCTCTACTACCTGCTGGCCAATCTGCTCGCCATCCCGCTCAACACCGCCGTGGGCTTCGTCCTGTCGCTGCGCTGGGTGTTCCGCCCGCGGCCGGCGGACGAGGCGGCCCCGTAGCCGTCCGCCGCGACTTCAGGCGCGCGGCCGACCGGACGGCTCCCCCGCCGGGCTCTGGCGCTCCCACGCCTTGAGGCTGTGACCCCACAGCCCGAGGAGGCCGACCACGGCTCCGACGGCGACCGTGACGCCGACCACCACCGGCACCAGGACCGCGGCGACCCAGGGGTTGCCCGTGGCCGGCACGGCCCCCGTCACGAAGGGGGACAGGGCGACCCAGATGCCGCCCAGGAACGCGACGACGCCAAGACCGCTCACCGTGCGCATGTCAGACTCCCTCCCGGCGGCGTGGGTTCTCCGGCGCCTGGACCTGCTGTGCCAGGTCGCGCAGGACCGACTCGGCCAGCAGGCGGAGCATCTGGTCCGTGTCCTGCGCGGCCCCGTCGCCGGCCGCCGGGCGGCTCGCCCGCTCGGAAACGGGCCGGGGTGGCGGGACCGGCCGTTCCGCACGCTCCCGCGGGGCGACGAGCCCCCGGGCCACCAGATCCTGCCCGACGGCCCCGATCGCGGCGCCGACCCCGACGAGGCCCAGCACGACCAGGCCGATCCCGTTCCAGAAACTGTTCGTGGTGGCGACGTTCCAGGACCCCGACGGGCTGAAGTGCAGCCCGAAGGGGAGGACGATGAGGGCGACGCCGCCCAGAATGGCGCACGCCATCGCCGGAAGCGTCCACAGATAACGGTTCACCGTACACACCTCCCGAAGTAGGGAATCACGCCCGGCGGCGCGGACCTCAGCCGGGGTCCCGCGGCGCCGCCGGCCTGGGCTCCCGCGGCACGTCGGCCCGTTCCGGCGGCGGGGCCGCCAGGGTGCGGGCGAGATCGGAGCGGCCAAGCAGGAGCGCCAGGAGGGCGAGGGCTCGGACCAGCCGCTCTTGCTCCTCGCGGCTGGCCGTCGGTCGCGCGCCGCCCCGGGCCAGGTAGGCGGCGGCCGTCGCCAGGGCGAGCCACCGGGTGCGTTCGCCGGGAGTCGCCGGGGCGGCGGCCTCGTCGTAGATGAACCGGCCGCCCCGGAGCAGCGAGGCGACGGCTGCGACCAGGGACATGGCCAGGGAGAAGTCGAAGACGACGCGCAGCGCCTGCATGAACGGCGTGGCGATGAGGCCGGGGAAGAACCGCTCCCCGGTCAGGACGTGGAGCTTGGCCGCGGGCAGATGCGCCTGCACCGCCGCCGGCAGGAGGTGGGCCATCGGATTGTAGCCCAAGAGCGCGGCGAACAGCATCGCCGTGGGCGGCAGGTGGGCGATCCCCCGGGCCACCGGCGCGGGCAGGCCGAAGGCGGTGAGGCTGTGGGTGAGCGACGGCGGGAGCTTGGCGGCCAGCACGCTGATGACGATGCTGAAGAAGATGCCCATGCTGACCATCATCCCGCCGTTCTGGAAGGTGGCCCGCATGCCCGAGCCGACGCCCCGGAAGCGCGGGGGCAGGCTGCTCATGATGGCGCTCGAGTTGGGCGCGGCGAAGAGGCCCATCCCCGCGCCCACCAGGAAGAGGTAGCAGGCGAACGTCCAGTAGGAGAAGTCCGCCGGCAACGTGCCCAGCAGGAGGAAGCCGAGGGCGCTCACCAGCATGCCGGCGAATCCGAACCAGCGGGCGCCGTAGCGGTCGGAGAGGCGGCCGCTCACGGGGCCGGCCACCAGGAACCCGATCATCTGCGGGAGCGTGTCGATCCCGGCCTGGAGCGGCGTGTCCGCGTAGGAGACGCCGTGCAGCGGCAGCCAGATCCCCTGCAGCCAGATGATGATCATGAACTGCAGGCCCCCCCGGGCGACGGCGGCCAGAAACCCGGCCACGTTGCCCGCCGAGAAGGCGCGGTTGCGGAACAGCTCCAGGTGGAAGAGGGGCTCCTCGACGCGCCGTTCCACCAGCACGAAGAGGACCAGGAAGAGCACGCCGCCGGCGAGGGCGACGCGGACGAAGGGGTTGCCCCAGCCCATGTTGGCGTGGCCGTAGGGGATGATGCCGTAGGTAAGGCCCACCAGGACGCCGACGAGCCCCAGGCCCAGGGTGAGGTTGCCCCACACGTCGATCCGGGTGGACTCCCGGGTCGTGGCCAGCTCGCGGAGGGCCACGTAGGCCCAGACCGTCCCCGCCAGGCCGATGGGCACACTCACCAGGAACACCAGGCGCCAGTCGACCGAGGCCAGAAGACCGCCGACGACCAGCCCGATCACGGATCCCCCGATCCCGGCGATCTGATTCAGCCCCAGAGCGAAGCCGCGCTCCTCCGGGGGAAAGGCGTCGGTCAGGATGGCCATACTGTTGGCGAAGAGGAAGGCGCTGCCGATGCCCTGGATGAAACGGAACACGATGAGCTGCCACTCGCCCGCCAGGCCTGTCCCGGGCGTCAGGTACAGCAGGATGGACCCGGCGGTGAACACCGCGAAGCCGAGGTTGTACAGCCGGACCCGTCCGTAGGTGTCCGAGATCCGCCCGAACGTGACCAGGAAGACGGTGGTGGCCATGTTGAAGCCCATGAGCACCCACAGCAGGAGACCCGTCTGGCCGGGCACGAGCGGGTTGACGTCGATGCCGCGGAAAATGGCCGGCAGCGCGATGATGAGAATGGTCGCGTTGATGGACGCCATGAGCACGCCGAGCGTGGTGTTCGACAGGGCGATCCACTTGTAGGCCACCCGGTGGTGCCATCCCCGGGCGACGGCCTCCCTCGTCACGGTGTGGTCCCTCCCTCCCAACGGTCGTCCGGCGCGGGGCCGCGGCCCGGATCGGCCGGGGACCCCGCCGGGGCGCGGGCGCCGGCGGGCTGGTCCCCCTCGCTCGCCCGGCGGATCCGCTCCCCGAGCTGGACCAGCACCGCGGTGATCTGCTCCCGCTCGTCCGCCTCCATCGCGGCGAAGGTGCGCCAGACCGGACTCTTGACCCAGAAGTCGAGCCCGCCCAGCGTGGATCGTCCGCGGTCGGTGAGGGAGACCAACACCCGGCGGCGGTCGGCCGGATCCGGGGCGCGCACCACTAGACCGCGGTCTTCCAACCGTTCGAGCAGGCGGGTCATGGACGCGGCCGAGACGCCCGTCGCCCGCGCCAGGTCGCCCGCCATCAGCGGACCGGCGCGCAGCCGACGCAGACACTGCACCTGCACCAGCGTGAGCTGGTGCGAGCGCCAAAGCTCGATGGTGACCGGCTCCGCCAGCGCCACAAGGTCGAAAAAGGCCCGCACCGCGGCCTTTAGCGACTCGAGCGCGCCGGCGCCGGCCGGCGTGGTGTCGATGGCGCTCACCCCTGCTAATAATTGCTCTCGGGTTAAATATAACACTCGCGTCAAGCATTCATGCGCCGCGGCCGGCGGCCGGGCGGGCGGCGGAGCCGCCGGCCACCGCGGGGCGCAGGTGGGGCCGTCGGGCCGGCGGCCCAGGCGAGGGGGCTCAGCGGGGGAGTTCGGTCGAAGGAGGGAGGACGCCGCGGCGGATCAGTTCCGCTGTGACCCGGTCGGGCCGGCGGGTGACGACGAACACCTCCTGGGCGGCCCCGGACGACCGCCCGATGAGCTTGAGCCCCGTGGCGGTGGCGTAGGAGAGGGAGAAGCCCATCGCGCCGCCGCTCTTGGGCTTGATGGGACCGGGGATCACGCTCTGGACGTCGTCCAGGGCGGCCAGCACGGCGAGGCCCGCCTCGAGCGCTTCGAGCACGTGGTGCTGGCGCTTGATCTTGCGATGCCGGAACTTGGGCACGGCGGCACCTCCCCGGGGGCGCGCCCCCGCTGCGCGGTCGTTTCCAGTTTACGCCGGGCCCGCCCCGGGCGGCGGCCGGGAACCCGGGGGTGCCGCCCGGAGCCGGATGCGCGCGGCGGCGGGAGACGGTACTATGGTAGCAACACGGGCCGAGCGGCGGTCCCCGGCCCCGTGCGCCGGGGCCGGCCGCCGGCCGGGCAAAGGAGGCGTCTGGGGGTGTCCGCGACGCCGCGGTTCTGTTTTGCCTGCGGGGGTCCCCTGGAGCGGCGGATGATCCTCGACCGCCCGCGCCTGGTCTGCTCGCGCTGCGGCGAGGTCACCTACCTCGACGCCAAGGTGGCCGCCTCCACGGTGACCCGGCTCGACGACGGGCGGGTGGTGCTGGTGCGGCGGTCCATCGAACCCGGCTACGGACTCTGGGTGATGCCCGGCGGGTTTGTCGAACGCGGCGAGACGGTGATGGACGGCGCCGTGCGGGAGACCTACGAGGAGATCGGACTCGAGGTGGCGGTCGACGGGCTGCTCGGCGTCTACTCGTATCCGGAGACGGTCGTCGTGGTCGTCGTCTACACGGCCCATCCCGTGGGGGGCCGCCTGCTGTCGGCCAGCGCCGAATGCATGGAGATCCGGGCCTTCGCGCCGGACGAGATCCCGTGGGGGGCCATCGCCTTCCGCAGCTCCCGCGACGCGCTCACGACCTGGACCCGGATGATGCGCGACGGGGCCACGCCGCCCGCTCCGGCACGTTGACCCCCGGTGCCGGCCCGGCCGCGGGCAGGCGACTGGTCCAGCGCGTGACCACGATGCGGTCCCCGTCCACGGCGGCCACTTCGGGCACCCCGGCCGCCTGGCCGTCGGGGATGGCGCGGATGTCCCCGATGCGGACCTGGGTCGGCTGGAAGTCAAGCGCCCAGATCAAGGCCGTGCGGCGGCTGGGCTGACCGGCCGCCACCTCCCCCCGAAGGCGCCCCAGGACGAAGACGTCGCCTCCCGCCACCACGCGGGCCCCGGGGTTGACGTCGCCGACGACGACCACGTCCCCGGACCCCTGGACGTCCTGGCCGGAGCGGAGGGACCCGCGGACGACCCGGGGCGCCCGCTCCGCCGTCGCGCCGAGGGGACGGGGGCGGGCCACCGAGCCCTGCTGAATCCCGGCGAGCGACAAGGGCGGGTGCCGCCGGAACACCTCCCCCACGGCGGCGAGCAAGGTGGGGGTGAGCGGGCGGTCCACCTCCACCGTGAGGGGCGCCGCGCCCAGGAAGGGCGCCTTCTGCGCCAGCGTCCGTTCCAAGTCTTCGACCAGCGCTGCCTCGTCGGCGAAGCCGACGGCCAGGACCCTCAGGCCCCGGCGATCCCCTTTGATGTCCATCTCGGCCCCTCCGCGGTGCGTCCCGTCGGTTCGCGGGACTTCGCCAATCTTCGCCAGGTGTTTCCACATGATCCGCGGCGTTCCCTGCCGGACGTCGTCATTTCTTGGAGGACGACCGGTGCCCGGCGATCTTGCGGCAAACCAAATAGCGGGATATATGGAAGGTAGAGGAAGCGGCCCGGCCTGGGCGCGGGCCGCCGGCAACCGACGGGAGGGATGCCCGATGGCTCGTTATCCCGTGCCTCGGTCTTCGGATCCGATCGAGTCGTGGGAACCGTTCGCGGAGCTCAACCGGCTCACCCGGGATCTCGCCCGGGTGTTCGACCGGTGGCCGTTCACCGTGTTGCCCGACGGGGCGTTCACCCCCGCGGCCGACGTGGAGGAGACGGACGACGCCTTCATCCTCGAGCTGGAGCTGCCGGGGGTGAGAAAGGAAGACATCAGCGTCGAGGTCGCCGGCCCGCGGGTGGCGGTGCGCGGCGAGCGCAAGGAGCGCGAGCGGCGGGGCGTGCTGAGGCGGAAGAGCCGGGTCACCGGGACCTTCCACTACGAAGTGACCCTGCCGGGGGAGATTGACGCGGACCGCATCGAAGCCCGGCTGGAGGATGGCGTGCTCACCGTCCGGGTCCCCAAGGCGGGGGCGGAGCGCCCCCGTCGGATTGCGGTGAAGTGACCCGGGCGCCTCCCTGCCGAACCGCCCGGGCCCATCGCCCGGGCGGTCGGTTGTCCGGCCGTCGGTCCGCCGGTCAGGCGGGCGACTCGGCCGGGCGGCGGTACTGGGCGACTTCCTGGGGCGCGGTGCCGTCCAGGATTCCGCGGGCCCGCTCCACGTCCGCCGGCGCCGCGTGTACCACGAGGAGCCACTCGCCGGCCTCGAGGTGCGACTGGTAGCGCAGGGCCTTCTCCCGGTCGATGCCGAGCGACATCAGGCCCGCCAAGAGCGCCCCCATCCCGGCTCCGCCCACGACGCCCGTGAACAGGCCCGCCAGGGGACCCAGCACGAACAGGGGCCCGGCGGCGGGGAACACGAAGAACGCAAGGCCCGCGAACAATCCGAAGAGCCCGCCCACCCAGGCGCCTTGACGCGCTCCTTCGGCGGCCAGGTCCGCGGGGCGGTAGAACCCCTGGATGTCCTCGCGTACCTCGAAGTCCCGCCCGATGAGGGAGATCTTGGCCGGATCCACGCCGGCCTTGTGCAGCCGCCGCACGGCCTCCTCGGCGTCGGCGTGGCGGCGGTAGCGGGCTACGACCGACCACTCGTCCAGATGATCCCGGGTCTCAGCCACCGGCACGCCTCCCTGGCGACGGCGCGACCGCCGCCGTCCGTGATGCCATCCGCACCTTATCCTGCCTCGGAGGGTCCGCCGCTATCCGTACCCGCTCCCGTCCGGCCGCCGCCATCCGGGCGGACCCGGAGGCGGCGGGGGCGGCCGCCCGGCGGCACGAGGTGGACGTCGTCCCGGCCGGCGCGCCGCTCGACGGTCGCGAGCCAGCCCTGGGCGAGCAGTCGGGCCGCTTCCTCCGCGGCGACGGGACGCCCGCCGACCTGCCAGCACGTCGGGCGTGCGGCGGACGCGGTCGGCGCATCCGGGGCGGCGGCCGGCGTCGGTGGCTCCGGCTCGTCCCGCAGGGCGTCCCAGGTCGCGGTCAGGTCCGCCGGGGTGCACGCCGCCAGCCGGTACGGGCGGCCCAGGGCCATCTGCGCGATCCGCCGGGCGCGTCGGGTCCCGGGGGCCACCACCAGGATGCGCCGGTACGGGGAGCGGGCGTAGGCGTCGAGCTTGGCGGGCCAGTCGTCGCCGCGCTCGGTCCCAGTGTCGGCCTCGAGCGCCCAGGCTTTCCCGTCGGCTGTTTCCAGCAGGGCGTCGGGACGGACGGGTCCCTCCGGCGGGTGCGCCCAGCGGGGCGGGGGATCGGCGTGGGACAGGGCGACATACACCACGGCCACCAGGTCCTGGTGCCGGCTCTGGCGCCGGTCGGCGGCCGGGTGCCAATAGGCGTCCCGGCTCCGCACCGCCAGCCCCTCGTCCACGAGGCGGCTCAGGAGCCGGCCGGCTTGGCGGGGCGACGTGCCGAGGAGCTCGGCGGCCTGCCGGGCCGTCAGCCGCCGGGTATGGGCGAGCGCGGTCGTGAGGACCGCCCGGGCGTCGGAGGTCACGGCTTGTCCGCCCGGACCACGGGCAGGCGGACGACGCGCGGCCGCTCCAGGCGTCCCCGCACGGTCCGGGTGACCACCGCCCACCCCGGCGGCAGGTAACGCGGACTGGGGTAGCGGTGCGGCATCGCCTCGGCCGCCAGGCGGGCGACGTCGGCCGCCGACGACCCGGCCAGCACCACCCGGGTCCGGGCGTTGGCCAGCACGGCTTCCGCCAGCGGCGGGGTGAGCTGGCCCAGGTCCTGGTGCGCCAGGACCACCGAGATCCCGTAGCCGCGCACCATGGCCAGCACGTCCGCGAGGTCGGGGGCGACGTACTGGTGGAATTCGTCGAGGTAGACCGTGTGGACCAGCCGCGCGGCGGGACCACGGCGGTAGGCGGCCTGGACCAGGAGGTGCCACAGGAGGGTGCCGAGGGCCCGGGCACCGGCGCCGAGCGCGCCCCCGTTCAGGGGGGCCAGCACGCACCAGCCGTCGCGCAGCACCTCTTCCCAGTCGAAGTCGAAGGGCGGCGCCAGGACGCGGGCGACGGCGGGATGCAGGAGGAGCGCGCGGAGCCGATGGACCAGACCGAGCTGCAGTTCCTGCCGCCGGGTGGGGGCGAGGGCGCCCCACTCGGCGCGGAAGTAGGCGACACTGTCGTCGTCGGCGCCGCGGAGGGCCGCTTCCAGGCGCCGCGGGTCCCTCAGCGCCTCGAGCACCGCGGCCAGGTCCGCCGTGTCGGGCCGGGCGGTCTTGAGGGCGCGGACCACCTGGACCAGCAGCACCTGCCCCACGGTGCGGTAGAAGGGATGGGTCGCCGGGTCGAGCTGGTCCAGCGCGAGGGCCAGGCTCGCGCCGGCCGCGGCGGCGTCCCCGGCCAGAGGGTTGAGGTGGGGGCAGTCCGGATCGAGCGGGTCGAAGACCACCAGGCGCCCGCCCACCCGATGGGCCCGGACCCGGACGAGGGCGGCCAGGTCGCCTTTCGGCTCGATGAGGGTGAAGGGGCGGCCCCGCTCCAGATCGTGGACCATCCAGGGCAACAGGACGCGTCGGGACTTGCCGGATCCGGTGGGGCCGAGCACGTGGGCGTGGAGGAGCCGGTCGCCCTCGGCCCAGCGGAGCGGCAGACCCCCGAGAGGCCATCCCAGCGGGGGGCCGTCGCCGTTGCCGAGGGGAGGCCCCGCCGCGATCCAGGTGCCGACCAGGAAGAGGGCCAACGGGAGCCAACCGGCCGCCCAGAGACCCCACCCGGCGAGCGTCCAACCCCGGCGGCGTCCGGCCAGCCACGTGGCCGCCGTGAGCCAGAGCCCGGCCGTGGCCCATGCGGTATCCGGCACGAACAGGCGGCCGGACGACCACCCCGAGACCGCCCCGACGCCGCCGGCGCAGACGGCGGCCAGCACCGCCGCCCCTTCGACCACCGGATGCTTGAGCCAAGCCAGCCAGCGCACGGCGTCCCCCTCTCCCGCCCGGTCGGACGTCGGGAGTGTCCGGCGCCGGGCGGACCGCGTCCGGCCAAGCCGCCCACCCCGCGGGGCGGGCTCTCCCTGGGGGCTTTCCCGCTCGACGGGGCAAAACCTTTTTTGCGCCCGGCGCGCGGAAGCCGCCGCCGCGGTAGGGGGTCCCACCGCGGCGGACGGAAGGTGCGGCCCGCCGTCAGCCGGCGACGGCGTGGACGACGACGAGCAGCATGAAGAGACCGCTCCCGGCGAGGCCGCCGAAGGCGGCAAACACCCGCCAGTGACGCGCGACGATGGCCTTCAGAACCGCCCAGTCCCGCGCGAAGGCGGCGCTGCCGCGGAGTTGGGCCGCGAGGGCGGACAGGGCGAGCAGAAACGCCAGGGTCGGACCCACGAGGCCCCACAGCACCTTCAGCCACCCGGGCGTGGACGCCAGCCACAGGAACACCATCAAGGCCGTGTGCGCCGGCTCGTGCATGGTGGGCTGCACCGAGCGGCCCACGGCCGCCAGGACGAAGATCCAGGCCGGTACGACGAGGAGCAGGCTCAAGACGGAACCGACGCCGGTCCAACTGCGCACGCTCATCTCCCCCTCCGCCACCGCGGCGACCACCGGCCGTTCGGGCAGGCGGTGCGCCAGCCGCATCTCCCGCATGAGTTCCAGGAGATCCCCGGGACCCGGCGGCGTCTCCTCCAACAGGGCCCGCCACTCCTCGCCGCAGCGCGTCCGCCACCAGCGTGGGTAGGGGCTGGCCGAGGCGCCGCCCCCCTTCAACGAGGTTCCCGGCCTGCCCTCGACCGAAGCCGCCACGGCACCCGCACCCGCTCCGGCAAGGTCCGCCCCTTGCGGGGGTGAGGCGGCAGGACCGGCGCCGCCCGCCGATCCGGTGCCGTTCGCCGCCGGCCGCGTCACTCCCCGGTCCAGTCGATGGACTGTCCCGGAAGGACGGAGGCCAAGGCTTCCTCGATGTCGGCCTCGATCCCGCGGAGGTGTTCGACCGTGTCCGCCTCGGCCCGCGCGACCAGGGCCGGCTGGGTGTTCGAGGCCCGCACCAGGCCCCACCCGTAGGGATAGTTCACCCGCACCCCGTCGACGTCTACCACGGGGTAGCGGGCGCGGAAATGGGCAACCAGCCGGTCCACGACGGCGAACTTCTGGTCGTCAGGGCAGGGGATGCGTACCTCGGGGGTGGCGGCCAGCTCCGGCACGTCGGCCAGGAGCGCCGAGAGCGGGCGGTCGGTGTGGGACAGGATCCTCAGCAGCCGTCCCGCGGCGTAGAAGGCGTCGTCGAAGCCGTAGTACTCGTCGGCGAAGAACATGTGGCCCGACATCTCGCCCGTGAACACGGCGCCGATCTCCCGCATGCGCGCCTTGATGAGCGAGTGCCCTGTCTTGTAGAACTCCGGGCGGCCGCCGAGCCGCTCGATCTCGTCGATGAGCGTCTTGGAGCACTTGACCTCCACAATGGCCCGGGTCCCCGGATACCGCGGCAGGATCTCGCGCCAGTAGAGGATCATGAGCCGGTCGCCCCAGATGATCCGGCCGGTCTCGTCCACCACGCCGATGCGGTCGCCGTCCCCGTCGAAGGCGATGCCCACGTCGGCACCCTCGGCCCGCACGGCGCGGATGAGGTCGGTGAGGTTCTTGGCGACCACCGGATCCGGATGATGATGGGGGAACGTGGGATCCGGGGTGGTGAAGAGACCGATGGTCTCGCACCCCCAGCCCCGGAAGATGTCCTCCGCGAACAGGGAGGCCGTGCCGTTGCCGGTGTCGACGACGACCCGGAGGCGACGCGGACCGAGTCGGATCTTGTCCCGGAGCATGGCCAAGTAGGCCGGTACGGGGTCCTCGCGACGCACCGAGCCGGACCCGTCGGCGAAGGTCCCCGCTTCCATCAACGCGCGGACGGCCTGGATCTCCCGGCCGTAGAGGGTCGCCGGGCCCAGGGCGAGCTTGAAGCCGTTGAACTCGGCGGGGTTGTGGCTCGCGGTGATCATCACCCCGCCGTCGATGCCCAGGTGGATGCGGGACCAGTAGAAGATGGGCGTGGTCACGGTGCCGATGTCCACGACGTGGATCCCGGTCGCGACCAGGCCCTCGGTCATCGCGTCGCGGAAGGCCGGCGACGATGCCCGGGTGTCGTACCCGAGGACGGCGGTGTCCCGGCCCTGGCGGCGGAGGTAGGTGCCCCACGCCCGGCCCAGGCGGCAGACGTCGTCGACGGTGATGTCCTGGTCGACCACGCCGCGGATGTCGTATTCGCGGAACACCGTGGGATTCATCAGGTTCCCTGCCTTTCGTGGGGCGTTCGGTGCGCTGGGAGCGCCACAGTCCCAGGATATCCGGGTCGGCTCGGACCCGTAAAGCCGGGCGGTCCGCGCCGCGACGGCGCCCGGACCGACAGGGACCGGCACGGACTGGGGCCGGAGGACAAAAAAACCGTTCAAATTTCGGGAACACCAGAAGGATTGGCGGGCCGGATGTTGAAAATACACTCCCTGCTGTTATGGGTTATCAGAATAGGGACGGATCCGGTTCGGACGTTCCGGTCCGGCGGGACCGCTTTCCCGACGTAAGTAAAAAAGCGGCCCCGGGGGAAGGGCGGTACGCCCCGGAACCGGGCCCGAAGGTTGAAGATCTGCTGAAGGAATTGAGGACGCCGGCGTGGAAGCGATGGCGCCGCGGTCCTCAGCCCGAATCCGGGCGCTTGTAGGCGGAAGGGGCCCGACAGGCGGGCCCGGGCGCCCCGGTTCGACTCAAACTAAGGAGGAGATAACTTGGCTATTCCGCGATGGGCCGCCCTGGCCATGGCGGGCAGCATGGCGGCTGTCCTGGCGGGCTGCGGGAGTTCGTCGGGTTCCGGCAACAACACGACGACCACGACGGCGTCGTCCAAGGCGCCGATCGAGATCGGGATGGTTTCGGCGCTGACCGGCGAGAACGCGCTGTCCGGTCACCTCAAGGTCGACGGAGCCCAGCTGGCGATCAACCAAATCAACGCGCAGGGCGGCGTGGACGGGCGCAAGCTCAAGCTCATCGTCGAGGACGACCAGAGCACCAACCCGGGGACGGTCGCCGCGTTCGAGAAGCTGGTCAACTCGTATCCGGACCTCGTGGCGGTCATCGGGCCGATCCGGTCCACCGAGATGCAGGCCATCACCCCGCTGGTGGAACAGTACAAGATCCCGGTGCTGGAGGGCGGCACGGACCCGACCATCACGCACGAGGGTGACCCCTGGGTCTTCCGCTTCCGGCCCAACGACAACTACTCCGGGCGCACCATGGCGTACTACCTGACCCAGGTGCTGCACAAGAAGAACATCGCCATCGTGCACTCGACCGACGCCTTCGGCGAGGGCGGGGACAAGGCCCTGACCCAGTGGCTCAAGACCTACGGCGGCAACGTCGTCACGGATCAGGGGTACACCAACGGGGCCACGGACTACACGGCCATCGTGGAAGCCATCAAGAAGGCGAACCCGGACGCGGTGGCCACCTACTTCACCTTCGGACCCGACCTCGCCATCTTCCTCCGCCAGATGAACCAGCTCGGCGTCCACACGACTATCCTCGGCTCGCCGTCGATCACCGCGACCGACGTGGTGAACTTGTTGCACTCGTCGCTCGACGGGGACTACGGCGTCACCGACTACGTGATGGGGCAGAACCCCACCGCCGAGGCCTTCGGCAAGGCCTTCCAGGCAACGTACAACGAGCGCCCGGACAACTACTCGTCCTACACCTGGGACGCGGTGCGGGTGCTGGCGCACGTGCTCCAGCCCATCCTCAAGAAGGGCAACCTGACCGCCACGCAGATCCACCAGGAAGTGCGCCAAGGGATGCTGTCGGTGCGGAACTTCCCCGCCGCCGAGGCGCCGGGCCAGTACAACTTCGACCAGAACGGCGACGGGTTGCAGGGTTACACGGTGGTCCAGTACCAGAACGGTACGCTCAAGATCCTGGGCGCCTACGACTTCTACAACAAATAAGCGCTCTCCGGGGCCGGGAGCGGTCTCCCGGCCCCGGGGCTCGGCGCGGGGAGGCGGAAACCACCCACCATGTACCTGTTGCAGCTGTTGGTTAGCGGTCTGGGTATCGGGGCGGTCTACGCCCTGGTCGCGCTGGGCTTCGTGATGATCTACCGGGCCGCCAACGTGGTGAACTTCGCCCAGGGCCAACTCGCGATGGTCGGGGCGTACATCATGGTCGTCGCCCTGCTCACCCTGAAACTCCCGCTGCCGCTGGCGTTTTTGGTCGTGCTGGCGGGCATGGCGGTCTTCGGGGTCATCTTCGAGCTGGGAGTCTACTATCCCCTGCGCAATCAATATTGGCTGCCGGTCGTCATCTCGACGATCGGGGCGTCGATTCTCCTTGAGAACGTGTCGCTCGACGTCTTCGGACCGCAGTCCATCAACCTGCCTCCCGTCTTCAAGGCCGCGACCTTCCATCTCGGCGGGCTGTTGGTATCCTCCCAGTACGTGGCCATCCTGGGCGTGCTGGCGATCCTCGTGGTCTTCCAGTACGCGATCCTGGACCGGAGCCTCCTGGGGAAGCAGATGGAGGCCACCGCGCAGGACCAGACCACGGCGCGCCTCCTGGGCATCCCCGTCAACCGCATGATCGCCATCACCTTCGCGTACGCGGCGATCCTGGGTGGGCTGGCCGGCGCGCTGGTCGGCCCCATCTACTTCGTGCAGCCCACGCTCGGCGCCAGCATCGCGTTGAAGGCGTTCGCGGCGAGCATCGTCGGCGGTTTCGGCAACACCGTCGGCGCCATCATCGGCGGCTTGTTCATCGGGGTGGCCGAGACGCTCGGCGCCGCCTACATCTCGGTGCCCTACAAGGACGCCTACGCCTTCGTGATCCTGGTCCTCTTCCTGTTCTTGCGGCCTCAGGGCATCTTCGGCGAGAAAATCGGTGAGAAGGCCTAGCGGCGGGCGGCCCGGGGTAACCCCGGCGTAGCCGGTGTTCAAGGTGGGGGAGGAACAATTTCGGTGCAGTCAACTGCCATGCAGGGCCGGAGAGAGCCGGGATACGTCGGCCTCCTCAGGTACCTTCCCTGGGTCGGGGTGTTGGTCCTGGTCGTGCTGACACCCCTGATTTCGTCGAGCAGCACCTATTACCAGACGCTGCTCATCGAGGCGACCACGTACGCGATCGCGAACTTGGGCTTCGCCCTCATCCTCGGCTACACGGGGCAGATCTCCCTGGCCCAGGCGGCGTTCTTCGGCGTCGGGGCCTACATCGCCGGGTTGGTGGCGGTGCATGGGCACTCGATCTGGCTGGGCTTCCTGCTGGGTGTCCTGGGGGCCGGGGTGGCTGGGCTCATCCTGGGCTTCGCCAGCGTCAAGATGGGCGGACACTACCTGGCCATGGCGACCATCGGGTTCCAGGTCCTGCTGACGCTCGTGCTGACCAACTGGATGCCGGTCACAGGCGGGCCGGACGGCGTGACCGGGATCCCGCGCCCCAGCCTGTTCGGCGTGACGTTGAGCGACCCGACGTCGTACCTTTACTTCCTCCTCGTCGTGCTGGCGCTCGTCGGCAGCGGGCTGCATCTGCTCCGCCACCGGACGTGGGGCCGCGCCCTCCGGGCCATCCGGGAGAACGAACTGGCCGCGAACGTCCTGGGCGTGAACATCTACTACGGCAAGACCATGGCGTTCGTGCTGGGTGCCGCCATCGCCGGGCTCGGCGGGGCGCTCTACGCCTCCGCGGCGCTCTACATCAGCCCCGACGAGTTTAGCTTCGACCAGTCGGTCACGTTCCTGGCCATGACCGTCGTGGGCGGGGCGGGGTCCGCGTTCGGGACGGCGCTGGGTTCGTACCTGCTCACGTTCCTCCCGGAGCTGCTCCGCTTCATGCACCAGATCTACCTGGCGGTGTACGGCGCCATCGTGCTGGTGGTCATCATCACCATGCCGAACGGGATCTGGGGCTTCGTCGAAGGATGGTGGAACCGCCTCGTGCCCCCGGCCGTGCGGGACCTGCCCGAGCAGCCCGGACGGATGGTGTTCGCCGAACAGCTTCCGGCCGACGAGCCCGTGCTGGTCCTGGACGGCGTGTCCAAGTCCTTCGGCGGGCTGAAGGCCGTGGACAACGTGAGCTTCGAGGTCGAGGGAGCCCGGGCGCACGCCCTGGTAGGGCCCAACGGCTCCGGCAAGACGACGGTGCTGAACCTCGTCACGGGGGTCTACCCCATCGACGCGGGCGAGATCCGGCTGCTGGCGGAGCGCCTGGACGGTAAGCGACCCTACGCCATCGCGGCGCTCGGGGTGGCCCGGACCTTCCAGAACATCCGGCTCGCCCCCCAGATGACGGTCATCGAGAACGTCATGCTCGGCTACCACCGGCACCGGCGCCACGGGCTGCTCACGGAGTTCCTGTGGAGTCCGCGCCTTCAGGCGGACGAACGGCAGGCGCGCCAGTGGGCTTGGCACGCCCTGCACTACGTCGGTCTGGCGGATCGCGCCTTCGACCAGGCGCGCAACCTGGCCCACGGCCAGCAGCGGCTGGTGGAACTGGCCCGCGCCCTGGTCAGCCGGCCCAAGGTGCTGTTGCTCGACGAGCCGGCCGCCGGGCTCAACGACGCGGAGACCCAAATGCTGGTCGGGCTGCTGCGGCAGTTGGTCGCCCAGGGGACCACGCTGCTCCTTATCGAGCACGACATGAACCTGGTGACCAAGGTCGCGACCCACGTCACGGTGCTGAACTTCGGGCAGCGGATCGCCGACGGGACGGTGCACGAGGTGCTGAACCAGCCCCAGGTCATCGAAGCGTTCTTGGGGCGGGAGGAAGAGTATGCCCAAGCTTGAGGTCGAGCACATCCAGGCGTTCTATGGGCGGGCGCAGGCGCTGCGCGACGTCTCGCTGACGGTCGACGAGGGCGAGGTGGTCTCGCTGCTCGGGGCCAACGGGGCGGGGAAAACCACCACGCTCAAGGTGATCTCGGGACTGGTCCGGCCGGCGGCGGGGACGGTGAAGTTCGACGGGGAACGGATCGACGGCAAGTCGCCGGAGGCCATCGCCGCCCTCGGGATCGCCCACGTGCCGGAAGGCCGGCACATCTTCCCGGGGCTGACGGTCCGGGAGAACCTGTACCTCGGCGCCACGGTGCGCCACCTGCGGCGCTCCCAACTGAACGACGAGGTGGACCGGGTCCTGGAGTTCTTCCCGGCGCTCCGCGAGCACCTCGACCGGCGCGGCTGGGCGCTGTCCGGCGGGCAGCAGCAGATGGTGGCGGTCGCGCGGGGCCTCATGGCCAAGCCGCGGCTGCTCCTGCTCGACGAGCCGTCCCTGGGCCTGGCGCCCATCATCGTCAAGCAGTTGTTCCGCACGATCGGGGAGATCAACCAGAAGGAGCGGGTGACCATCCTGCTGGTCGAGCAGAACGCGCCGGCCGCGTTCTCGGTCAGCCGGCGCAGCTACGTGCTGGAGACCGGCCGGGTGGTCCTGGGCGACACCGTGGAGCGCCTGGTCCGCAACGAGATGGTGCGGCGGGCGTACCTGGGCCTCGGGGGAGCCGAGTCGTCGGGCGCGTGACCAAGCCGGGCCTCTCGGGCGAAAATGGCATCGGGTTGAGGTAATCTGAGAGCAAGATCACGAGCCGACGGGGTACGGCGGCGGCCGGCGTCGGGGTGGGGGGCCGGCCCCGGGTCCGGGACCCGGGGCCGGTCGGTCCCGGTGTGGCCGGCGCACCCGACAGGAGTGGAGTGTCCCATGAAACGGCGGCAGGAGATTCTGGCGACACTGCTGCGCGAGAACACCGCGACCGTCCGGGATCTGGCCGAGCGGTTCGGCGTCTCGCCGATGACCATCTACCGCGACCTCCAGCATCTCGAAGCCCAGGGCCTCATCATCCGCACCGTCGGCGGGGCGATGATCCGCCCGACCCTCCAGTACGGCCGGCGCTGGTCGGAACGGCTGCGGGAGCAGGCCGGGGTCAAGCGCCGCCTGGGCGCGGCGGCGGCGGCGCTGCTCAGGGACCGCGAGACCGTCATCTTCGACGCGGGGACGACCGTACTGGAGGTGGCGCGCCACCTCAACCGGGGGCTCACGCTCACCGCCGTGACCAACTCGTTGCCCACCGCCGCGACGCTCGGCGAATACGAGCACGTGACCGTGCTCATGCCCGGCGGGCAGCTCTCGCCCGACACGGCGTCGCTCCTGGGTCCGGCGGCGGTGAACTTCCTGGCCGACATCAACGCCGACACGGTGGTGCTTTCCACCGCGGCGGTGAGCCTCGAGGACGGCCTGACCAACTTCTCCATGGACTCCGTGGCCATCAAGCGGGTGATGATCGCCCGGGCGCGGCGGGTCATCCTGGTGGTCGACTACACTAAGTTCGAGCAGCACGCGATGATCACCGTGGAACCCATCGACTGCGTCGACCACCTGGTCTCGGACAGCCGCATGCCCGACACCCTGCGCGCCCGGCTCGAGGAGCGGGGGATCCGCGTCACGTTGGTGCCCGCCGCTCCGGAACAACCCTATCCGACCGGGGAGGATGTCGTCGCCACGGTGGACTGACGCGGCCTACCGTCCGCGCCAGACGGGCGCCGTCTTGGTCTGACGCGCGAGGACGGCCTGGTGGAAATCTTCGCTCCCGTACACGCGGCGGATGACGTCGTCGAACGGCACGGCCCGCGCGGCCGCGGCCGCCGCCTCCTCGAGACGCAGGAGCGCCGTCTTGGTCGCCCACAGTGTGAGCGGGGCGTTGCCGGCGATCTCCTGCGCAATCCCTTCGACCCGGGCCCAGAACTCGTCGTCCGGGAAGACGGCGGTGAGGAACCCTACGCGGAGGCCTTCGTCCGCGTCCATGAGGCGGCCCGTGTAGAGGAGTTCCTTGACCTTCATCTCCCCGAGCAGGCCGGCCAGGCGCCGGTAGTTGTTGAGGGATAGACAGTTGCCGAGCGTCTTGGCCACGGGCACGCCGAGCTTGGCCCGGGTGTTGGCGTAGCGCAGGTCGCACGCGGCCGCCAGGCCGAAGCCGCCCCCGACGGCGTACCCCTCGATGGCGGCGATGGTCGGCTTGGGCAGACGCACGAGGCGTCCCACGATGGCGTCGATGCGCTCCTCGTACCGGATGCCGTCTTCGCCCCCGAAGTCCCGGAACTGGTTGATGTCCGTGCCGGCCGCGAAGGCGCGCCCCCCGGCGCCGCGGAGCACGACGACCCGCGCCGTGTCGTCGTCCGCCAGGGCCGCGAGGTGCGCGTCCAGCTGGTCGTACATGGTCCAGGTCAGGGCGTTGTGGGCCTGTGGGCGGGAGAGGGTGAGGACGGCGACAGGACCCGTACGGGTCAACTCGACGGACCCGGCCGTCGGATCCGCGGCTTCGGGGCTCATGGCGTCACCCCACACGATTTACTTGCCCCTTCCGCATACACCATAATGGGAACGCAAGTCAACCGGCTCGGAGGCGGGGCATGGCGGGACAAGCGTTGGAGGGCATCCGGGTCCTGGACCTCACCCAGATCATGGCAGGGCCGTTCAGCACGCTGCTCCTGGCGGACCTGGGGGCGGAAGTGATCAAGGTCGAACGGCCTCAGGGCGGCGACGACGCCCGGCACCAGGGGTTCCGGGTGGGGGACGACGACTCGCTGTCGTTCATCGCGATGAACCGGAACAAGCTGGGTCTGGCGGTCGACATCCGCCGGCCGGAGGGTCAGGCCATCATGCGGCGGCTCATCGCCACGGCGGACGTGCTGGTGGAGAACTTCCGGCCCGGCACCCTCGACCGGCTGGGACTCGGCTACGACGACGCCCGGCGCATCCGGCCGGACATCATCTACTGCTCCGTCTCCGGGTTCGGTCAGACCGGACCCTGGGCCGACCGGGGCGGGTTCGACCTCGTGGCGCAGGCCATGGGCGGCATCATCTCGGTCACCGGGACCCCGGAGCATCCGGCCAAGTCCGGCGTGCCCCTGAGCGACCTCAACGCGGGTCTGTTCGCAAGCCACGCCATCCTGGCGGCCCTGTTCCACCGGGCGCGGACGGGCGAGGGCCAGCGGCTCGACACCTCGCTGCTCGAGGGAGCCATCGCGTACACCTTCTGGGAATCGAACGAGTACTGGGCGACGGGGGTGCCGCCCCAGGGGTTGGGGACGGCGCACCGGAACTCGGCCCCCTACCAGACCTTCCCCACCCGGGACGGATCGCTCGCCATCGGCGCCGCCAACCAGCGGAACTGGGAACGCCTGGCGCAGGCCATCGGCCGGGCGGAGCTGCTCGAGGATCCCCGGTTCGCCACCAACGCGGGACGCCTCCGGAACCGGTCGGCCCTGGCGGAGACCCTGGCCGAGACGTTCCGCACCCGGACGACCGCCGAGTGGATGGCGGTGCTCGAGGCGGCCGGGGTGCCGGCCGGCCCGGTGCTGAACATCCAGCAGATGTATGACCATCCCCAGGTGCGGGCCCGGCAGATGGAGTACGTCATCGAGCATCCCACGGCGGGGCCGGTGCATCAGATCGGGCCGGCGGTGAAGTACTCGCGGACGCCGGCGCGCATTCGCCGGCCGGCGCCGCTGTTGGGCCAGCATACCTTCGCTATTCTCAAGGAACTCGGCTACACCGATGCGGAGTGCGCCGCGCTGGAGCAGGCCGGCGTGGTGCGCGACGCCCACTACGAAGGCCCGCCGCCGACCGAGGCGCGGCCCGTGGTTTGACCGTTTCCGAACGTCGCCGTAATATAGCCAGGGAAATGTTCGGCGCACGAGGCCTCGGCCCGGGCGCGGAAGGAGGACGCCGTTGGCCTTCGAATCGGCGGAGTACCGGGACGAGGTCGTCAAGATCGAGCCCAAGGGCATCGAGCACGTGGCCGACGCCGAGCGGCACGGGCGCGTGTCGTCGGTGTTCAGCCTGTGGTTCGGCGCCAACGTGGAGCTGGCGACGCTCTCCACGGGCGTGGCGGCCGTGGCCCTGTTCGGCTTGAATTTTGCCCAGGCCGCGTGGGGTCTGGTCGTCGGCAACATCCTGGGGGCCGTCATCCTGGGGGCGCTGTCCACCTACGGGCCGCGCCTCGGGGTGCCGCAGTTGGTGCATTCGCGGAGCGCCTTCGGTTTCTACGGCAACTTCGTGCCGGGCATCCTGAACGCCGTGGCCGGCGTGATGTGGTTCGCGGTCAACACGGTGCTCGGCGTGTTCGCCCTCATGCTCCTGACGGGGACAAGCTTCCTCGTCGGTCTCCTGGTCATGGCCGTGGTCCAGGTCCTGGTGGCCGTCTACGGCTACAACATGATCCACGCGTTCGAGCGGGTGTTCGCGGTCGTCCTGACGCTGGTGTTCGTCGGCGTCTCGGTGTTCGCCTTCGGCCACGCCCATTACGGGCTGCCTTTCAACCCCAAGGCGCCGGTCGCGTTCGGCGGCGTCTCGGGCGGGATCATCGAGGCGGTTGCCCTCGGCTGGTCGTATCTCTACGGATGGACGACCTATGCCTCCGACTACACGCGCTACCTGCCGCCGTCGACGCCGCCCCGCGCCGTGTTCTGGGCCGCGGCGACGTCGAACTTCATCGCGTGCGTGTGGCTGGAGCTCGTGGGGGTGGCCCTGGCCACCGTGTTCCCCCGGGCGGCCGCGGGCCCGAACCCGGTGAGCATCCTGACCGGCATCACCCCGCATTGGCTGGTGACGGTCGCGCTCCTTGCGGTGGCCATCGGCACGGTCACGGCCAATGTGCTCAACATCTACTCCGGGTCCCTCTCGGCCCTGGTGGTCAACCTGCCGCTCAAGCGGTGGATGGCCGCCGTCCTCGTCGGCGTGCTGGGCGGCATCCTGGCGTGGATCGGGCGGGCGCACTACTATCTGGAATTCGAGGACTTCCTGTTCGTCCTGGGATACTGGCTCGCGCCCTGGGCGGCCATCGTGCTGGTGGACTTCTTCCTCGTCCACCGCGGCCGCTACGTGACCGACCGGTTCTACGACCCCCGGCGCGCCGTCGGCCCGGGCCTGTGGGCCTGGGCGCTAGGCGTCGCCTGCGCGGTGCCGTTCTTCAACCAGTCCCTCTACGTGGGATGGGTGGCCTACCACTACCCGCAGATCGGCGACGTCTCCTACGCCGTCGCCACCGTCGTGGCCGGAGCGGTGTACTGGGCCGCGGGGCGGCGCCGGGCGGCCTAGCCGGTCGGGTCCCGTGCGGGGCCGTCCCGACTCGACGGGGCGGCCCCGATGTTTGAGAATGGAGGTGGTGCCGACTGCCCCCGCACGCGCCGCCAGCGCTCGTGCGGTCGACGGAGGAGAGACGACGCGCCGATGGGGAACCTGACCGTGCGCCCCTACCGCCCGGCGACGGACTTCCGGGCCATCCTGGACTGCCAGTGCGACCTCTACGAGCTGAACTTCCCCCGGTTCGTCTGCACGCCCGACTTCGTGGCCGAGCAGGCCGGGCGTCTGCGCCAGGTCCAACGCCGCCCCTACGAACACCAGATCTTCGTGCTGGACGACGCGGGGACGCTCGCGGGGTTCGTCTGGGTCGCCATCCGCATGGACCTGCAGGGCGTGTTCGGCTCCGTTGACCAAGTCTACCTGAAGCCGGCCTACCGAGGGCAGGGGTACGGCGCGCTGTTGATGGAGGCGGTCCACCGGCACCTCAAGACCCTGGGCGTCGCCTACGTCCGCCTGTACGTCACGGAGAGCAACCGCGCGGCGGTCAACCTCTACCGGCGCCTCGGGTACGAGACCATCCGGCTGGAGATGGAGCGGCCGCTCTAACGGGCGAGGGACGGGGCGCGGCGGCGGCGCAGGCGGTCGCGGATGAGGCGGAACTCCTCGATGTGCAACCGCCGCGCGGTCCAGGCGAACAGGGCGGCGCCGACCGCCACGACCACCGCCAAGGCCGCCAGGCGGGGGAGCGAGCTCGGGCCGTCGAGCCAGGGCGCCAACGTTCGATGGGCCAGCACCACCCCGCCGGCCATGACCCCGGCGGCGATGGCGGTCCGGACGGTCGTGCGGAGAATGCGCCAGCCTTCCATCCACACCAGGGCCCGGTGGAGCAGGACGAGCAGGAGGGCCAGGTTGATCCAACCTGTGAGGGAGTAGGCCAGCGCCAGGCCGTCCTCGGCCATGGGACCCAGCAGCACCCAGTTCAGGACGAACCCCAGAACGAGCACGAAGACGCTCACCACGACCGGGGTGACGGTGTTTTTGAGGGCGTAGAAGCCCCTCACGAGCACCTCGACGGCGCCGTAGGCGACCGTCCCGATAGTGTAGAAGGCGAGCGCCCGCGCCGTCCGGTCGACGTCGGCGGCCGTGAAGCGGCCGTGGCGGAAGAGGAGCGCGATGAGGGGGTGACCCACCAGGAGCAGCCCGACCGCCGCCGGCAGCGTGAGGAACACCACCAGGCGGAGCCCCAGGGACAGGAGGCGGCGGAGCTGGACGAAGTCGCGGCGCGCCGCCACCTCGGTGAGATTGGGGAGCAGGGCGATGGCGAGCGAGGAGGCGAGACTCACCGGCGTGAGCATGATGCGGCTCGCCAGCCGGAGTGCGTTGATGCTGCCGGCGGGCAGGAGCGAGGCCAGGAACGTCTGGTTGATGAGGAGGTTGAGCTGGACCAGGCCGACGCCCAGCATGACGGGCACCATGAGGCGCAGGATCCGGGTGAAGCCGGGATGGCGGAGATCCAGGACCCAGCGGTAGCGGAAGCCCAGGCGACGGACCCCGGCCCACTGGAACAGGAAGTTGACGAAGGCGCCGACCAGGACGCCCCAGGCGAAGGCGGCGATGCCGCCGCTGCGGCCGAAGAGCCCGCCCACGGCGATGATGGCCACGTTGTAGAACAGCGGGCCGACGGCCGTGGCCCAGAAGCTTTTGCGGGCGTATTGATGGCCCACCAGGACGCCGTTGACGGCGTGGAACAGCACCGCGACCAGCATGATG
Source organism: Actinomycetes bacterium (assembly GCA_023565505.1). Classification (GTDB taxonomy): domain Bacteria; phylum Bacillota; class Sulfobacillia; order Sulfobacillales; family JAIMBI01; genus JAIMBI01. The sequence goes on from JAIMBI010000013.1 coordinate 40,941, forward strand.
CGGGTCAGGGCGGCGGTATGCGCGACCGCGGCGGGGTTCTTGGCGAACCCGATGGCCACGACGCGCACGAGGAACGGGGCGAGCGCCACGCCCAGGAGGACCAGGGGCGTCAGTCCCACCAACACCGCGTTGAGCGCCGTGTTGACGACCCGTTCGGCCTCGCCGGGGCGGTCCGTCACCAGGTAGTCCGAGACCACCGGGACGAAGGCCGAGCTGATGGCGCCGCCCACGAGGAGCAGGTAAAGCGTGTCGGGGATGACGTAGGCCGCGTTGTACTGGTCGACCACGGCCGTCTGGCCGTAGTAGGCGGCGATGAGCGAGTCGCGCACGAACCCGAGGAGCCGGGAGAGAATCGTCGCGCCGCTGACCAGACTGGCCGCGCGCATCAAGCCTCCGGTGCGGTCCGTCCCCATGCCCGCCTCCCTCGCCGGACTGTCCGACCGGCCCCATTATTCCACAACGGCCCGGCGGGGACGACCGACACAAGCCGGGCGGTCCGGCGAGGAGCCGGACCGCCCGGGGCGGGACCGCGGGGCGCCCTACTGGGGCGGGGTGATGGGACCGTTGGGCTCCGTGCCCACCGTGACTGAGACGGTCAGGACTTTGCCGTTGCGGTTTACGGTCAGGGACACCACCTGGCCGGGGCGCGTGGCTTGGATCAGGCTTTGCAGTGCGGACGCGGACGTCACCGGCTTGCCGTTGACGGCGGTGATCACGTCGCCGGGCTGGATGCCGGCCTGGGCGGCCGGGCTGTTCGGCTCCACCGAGGTCACCACGACGCCCTGGCCGGTCGGGAGCTGATAGGCGTCGGCCAGGCCGGGCGTGTCCGTGACGATGAAGACGCCGAGCCACGGACGGATGACCCGGCCGTGGGCCATCAGCTGGGGCAGGATCTGGTCCACGGTGGAGGTCGGGATGGCGAACCCGATCCCCTGAGCCGGCTCCGACTGGGTGCCGGTGGCCACGGCGGTGTTGATCCCGATGACCTGGCCGGCCAGGTTGAGGAGCGGCCCGCCGCTGTTGCCGGGGTTGATGGCCGCGGACGTTTGCAACAGGTTGCGGTACTGGCGGTTGCCGATGGTGAGCGGCCGCCCCTTGGCCGAGATGACCCCCTCCGTCACGGTCAGGTTGAGTCCGTAGGGGTTGCCGATGGCGACCACCCAGGCTCCGACGGGCGTGGCGTTGCTGTTCCCCAGCGGCAGCACCGGCACCGGCTTGGGCGGATTGATCTTGAGCACGGCGAGGTCCGTCGCGTAGTCCGACCCCACGACCGTGGCCGGGAAGGGGTTCTTGTAGCCGGGGACGGTGACCTCGATCCGGATGGCCCGGTTGATGACGTGGTCGTTGGTCAGGATGTAGCCCTGGCTGTTGAAGAAGAACCCCGACCCGATGCCCGTCTCGTACTGCTGCTGGTTCGGGAACGGGAATCCGAACCCGAAGGGCGAATTGCCGAACAGGTTGAACAACGGCGTCGACCCGCTCGACGTCGGGATGGTGGCGGTGATCTGCACCACGGCGGGGCTGGCCCGCTGGGCCACCTGCGCGATCGTGTCCGGACCCAGGGGGAGGGTGGACGGCGTATTGGCCACCGTGGCATACTGGGATACAGACGCGTTGTTCTTCGCGGAAGGCGCGGTGAGATGCAGGTATTCCCAAACGCCTCCCGTCCCCGCTCCGGCTCCGACGAGAAACGCCAGAACAGCTGCGGTGGCTGTCTTCGTCAGACCTGGCATGTCAACCGCCTCCTCAAGCCGTCTGGCATTAACATTACCCGTAAGTTGTTGCAGAATCGTTAAGGCGAACGAAATGGTGGCCGGTGACCGATAGGCCTCGTCCGCGTCGCACGCTCCGCCGTCACCGGCGCATGAATCGACCCCAGGCGGGAAATGGAGTAGAATGGGAGTACGCTCTATCCCTGCCCTACTCCCTTCCCGCGTCGCCAACGCCCAACTGTTGACGGATAAGGGAAGTGGGAGCAGTGGACCGTGAACTGGCCCTGGAAATGGTGCGCGTGACCGAGGCGGCCGCCATCGCCGCCGGTCGCCTGATGGGCCGGGGCGACAAGAACGCCGCCGACCAGGCCGCGGTGGACGCCATGCGGCGTATGCTGCACACGGTGGCGATCCGCGGGACCGTCGTCATCGGCGAAGGTGAGATGGACGAAGCGCCGATGCTCTACATCGGCGAGGAAGTCGGCAACGGTCAGGGCGATCCGGTGGACGTCGCCGTCGACCCGCTTGAAGGCACCAACCTCGTGGCCAAAGGGCTGCCCAACGCCATCGCCGTCATGGCCATCGCTCCGCGCGGGTGCCTCCTGCACGCGCCGGACATGTACATGGAGAAGCTGGTCACGGGGCCCGGCGGCCGCGGCGTGCTGGACCTGGAGGCCCCCATCGGCGAGAACCTCCGCCGGCTGGCCCAGGCCACGGGCCGCGACGTGAGCGAACTGACCGTGGTGGTGCTCGACCGGCCCCGGCACGCGGAGCTCATCGCCGACATCCGCAAGGCCGGGGCGCGCATCAAGCTCATCTCCGACGGGGACGTGGCGCCGGCCGTGGCGGCCTGCCTGCCGGGGTCCGGGGTCGACATGCTGGCGGGGATCGGCGGCGCACCCGAGGGCGTCCTGGCAGCTGCGGCCGTACGCTGCCTCGGGGGCGAGATGCTGGCCCGCCTCTATCCGGAAGACCCGCAGGAGGAGGAGCGGGCCCGGAGCATGGGCCTCGGCGACGTGCGGCGAATCCTGACGTTGGACGACCTCGTCCGCGGTGACGACGTGCTCTTCGTCGCCACGGGGATCACCGACGGCGACTTCGTGCAGGGTGTCCGCTATCAGGGTGACTGGGTGACCACTGAATCCGTCGTCATGCGCTCGTTGACCGGAACCGTCCGGTTCGTGCGGGCCCAGCACCGTCTCGAGCGCAAGCTCCGGTACGGAAAACAACCATTGGCTGAGGAGGCTTTATGAACCACATTCCCGACCCCCCCGACACGGACCTCGTCGAGACGCCCGTAGCCGTCCGACGGCGACGCCGGGCCCGGTCCCAGGCCACTCCGGGGCCGGACGTGTCGGAATCTTCCGTTCCCGAGGCCGCCGGTCCGACCACCGAGGCCGCGGCCGCCGAGCCGTCCGGCGAGGGGCCGCGCCGGCGCCGCGGGCGTCCCGCCCGCCCCGCGGCGGAGGCGGAGACGACCCCGGCGCGCGACGGGGAAGAGGCGACCGCGGAGGGTGGGGTGGCCGGCGCGCGCGGCGGTTCGCGCCGCCGGCGCCGGGCTCCGGCCGCTCCCGCCGCGGCCGAAGCGCAGGGGGCGGCTCCGGCCGCCGAACCCGCGCCGCCGGCCGAGGCGCCCGCCGGGGCCGCTGCGCCGGCTCCGACCGAGGCCCCGGCTCCGCCTGAGGCGCCGGCTCCGCCCGAGACGCCCGTGACGCCCGCAGCTCCCCCCGCGCCCGACGCCACGGAGGCGCCGGCCGCCGCGGCGCCCGAGCCGGCTCCGGCCCCGCCGCGGGTCGAGGCGCCCCCGCGGACGCAGCCGGCCGCCGAGGCGCCGCCGGTCCGGCCCGTGACCCCGTTCGGGCCTCCGCGGCGGCCCAACGGGCGGCCGGACCACCGTGGTCCGGGACGCGGCCCCGACGGCCGACCCAACGGGCAGGCCCAGCCCCGGCGGGAGGAGTACCGCCGGGAACCCCGTGAGCCGCAGCTGAGCCTCACCCAGCTCGAGCAGATGACGCTGCTCGATCTCTACAAGCTGGCCAAGAATCTCGACATCCAGAACTACCGCACGCTGAAGAAGTCCGAGCTCATCTGGGAGATCCTGCGGGCCCGGACGCACCGCGACGGGCTCATCTTCGCCCAGGGGCTCCTCGACATCGTGGGCGACTTCGGTTTCCTCCGCCCGGCCGACTTCGCCCGAAGCCGCGAGGACGTCTACGTGTCCGGCTCCCAGATCCGGCGCTTCGACCTCCGCCCCGGGGACCTGGTCTCCGGTCAGGCCCGGCCGCCGCGGGAGGGCGAGCGGTACTTCGCCCTGCTGCGCGTCGAGGCGGTCAACAACATGCCGCCCGAGAAGGCCGCGGAGCGGGTCGACTTCGACGCGCTGACGCCCATCTTCCCCAACCGGCGCTTCCGCCTGGAGGTCGGCCGCGACGAGCTGGCCACGCGCTTGGTGGACATCATCGCGCCCATCGGGATGGGGCAGCGGGGACTCATCGTGGCGCCGCCGAAGGCCGGCAAGACGGTCCTGCTCAAGAAGCTCGCCAACGCCATCGCCACCAACCATCCGGACGTGCACCTCATCATCCTCCTCATCGACGAGCGTCCGGAGGAGGTCACGGACATGCAGCGGTCCGTCCGGGCCGAGGTGGCCGCCTCGACGTTCGACGAGCCCCCCGAGGACCACATCCGCGTGGCCGAGATGGTGCTCGAGCGGGCCAAGCGGCTGGTCGAGACCGGCCGCGACGTGGTCATCATGCTCGACTCCATCACCCGGCTGGCGCGGGCCTACAACCTCACCATCCCGCCGTCGGGCCGCACCCTGTCCGGCGGGATGGATCCGGCCGCCCTGCACAAGCCGAAGCGGTTCTTCGGGGCGGCGCGCAACATCGAAGGCGGCGGCAGCCTCACCATCCTGGCCACGGCCCTCATCGAGACGGGTTCGCGCATGGACGACGTCATCTACGAGGAGTTTAAGGGCACCGGCAACATGGAACTGCACCTCGACCGGCGGCTCGCGGAGCGGCGCCTGTTCCCGGCCATCGACATCAAGCGGTCCGGTACGCGGAAGGAAGAGCTGCTGCTGAGCCCGGAGGAACTCGAGTCCATGTGGATGATCCGGAAGGCCATCCACAAGCTCGACACCCCCGAGGCGACCGAGCTGTTGATGAACAACCTCAAACGGACCCGCTCCAACGCGGACTTCTTCCGGGCCTTCGCGGCGATGGTGGAAAATGGCGGATGAGTCTCACCGTGCTCGTGGTCGACGATGACGCGAACATTCGCGACATCTGCCGGCTGTACCTGACCCAGGACGGCTTCCGAGTGGACGAGGCGGCGGACGGCCGGGCGGGGCTCGAGGCCATCGCCCGCCGTCCGCCGGACGTCGTGGTGCTCGACATCATGCTGCCCGAGGTCGACGGCATCGCCGTGCTGACGGAGATCCGCCGGCGCGACCAGTGGCTGCCGGTGCTGCTGCTCACGGCCCTCGGGGACGAGGAGGAGCGGATCAAAGGCCTGACGCTGGGGGCCGACGACTACCTGACCAAGCCCTTCAGCCCGCGCGAGCTCGTGGCGCGGGTGCGCGCGCTGGTGCGCCGGAGCACGCTGGTGCCCCCCAGCGGCCAGGTGTGGCGGGTCCCCGGTCTGGTGGTCGACGAGGGACGGCGGCAGGCCTGGCGCGACGGCGAGCCGCTGGCCTTGACGCCGCGGGAGTTCGACCTCCTGGCCTACTTCATCCGTCACCCCAACCAGACGTTGTCCCGCAGCCAGCTCTTGGAGAACGTGTGGGGCTTCGACTTCGAAGGAGAGGACCGGACCGTCGACGTGCACATCACGCGGCTGCGCGCCAAGCTCGAGGACGGGCGGGGCGGCATCCGCTACCTCCACACGGTGTGGGGAGTGGGATATCGCTTTGAGGTGGTGGGCGCGTAGCCGCGGCGGCCCCATCCGCCGCGCCCTCATCTGGAGTCACCTCGCGGTGGCGCTGCTGCTGCTGGCGACGACGGCGGGGTTCTCGTTCGCGGCGTTCCGCCAGTACCTGGTCTACGACCAGCAACGGCAGGTCCTCGACCGCGACGAACAGGTGGCGCGCGTGCTGACCGGCTTCTTCACCGGGGCCATCGACGAGCCGACGGCGACGTACCTCCTGGGCGGACTCGAGGGAGCCCTCGCGGCCCGGGCGTACGTGGTCAACGACAGCGGAGACGTCATCCTGAGCACCGGCCGGCTCAACGTGCCCCCGGCCGCCGTTCCCCCCGCCGTGCTGCAGCAGGTCCTCTGGCGCGTCACGCCGTGGTCCGGCACGCTGGCGGCGCCGGGCGGCACCGACGTGGTCGCGGGCGTACCCATCCTCCTGGGGCGGGCGGTCGTCGGCGGCGTCTTCCTGGAGGAGCCGCTGGCCCCGGCCACGAGCCGGGCGGCGGGGCTCTTGGGGCGGCTGCTGCTCGGGGGAGCCCTCGGGGCTCTGCTCGCCGCCGGGGCGGCCCAATGGCTGGCCCGCCGCCTGTCCCGTCCCCTGGTCGCCCTGCGCGAGGCGGCGACGGCCGTCGCCGAAGGCCGCCTCGACGTCCGGGTGGCGCCGGAGGGGCCGGAGGAAGTGGCCGAGCTGGGCGTGCGGTTCAACCAGATGGCTGAGAACCTGGCGCGGCTGGTGGAGGATCTGCGCCGGGAGTCCGCCCTCCGCGACGAGCTTCTGGCGCACGTGGCGCACGACCTGAAGACCCCGCTCACCGCGGTGCGGGGTTACCTGGAAGCGCTTTTGGACCACGTGCTGACCGGACCGGAGGCCGAGCGCGCCGTCGCGGTCGCGCATCAGGAGACGCTGCGCCTGCAGCGGCTGGTCCTGAGACTCCTGCAGGCGGCCCGGCTGGAGGCGACGGCGGGGCTCCCCGAGTCCGTGACGCGGTTCGCCGTGGCGCCGTGGCTCCAAGGGCTGATGGCGGCCCTGGAACCGGAGGCCGCCTCGCGGGGGGTCGCGCTCGCGCTGGAGGGGGTCGCGGTGGCGGAGGCGACCGGCTATCCGGATGCGCTTGCGGAAGTGGTGCAGAATCTGGTCGACAACGCCGTCAAGGTGAGTCCCGCCGGGGCCCGGGTGCGGGTGCGCGTCCTCGCGGAGGGCGGCGGCATGCGGGTCGAGGTGGACGACGAGGGGCCGGGCGTGCCCCCCGAGCTGGCCGAACGGGTCTTCGAACCGTTCGTGACCGGCGACCGGGCCCGATCCGGGGGCAGCACCGGCCTGGGGTTGTCCATCGCGGCCCGCCTGGTGCGCCGGATGGGCGGGCGGATCCAGCTCGAGCCGCGGCCGGGCGGCGGGACCCGGGCGTGGTTCTGGGTGCCGCTGGCCGCCCCCGGGCGGGAAGCGGAGGCTCCGCCCCCCCTCGCCGCGGGGCGCGTCGCCGCCGAGGACAGGTGAACGCGGGGGCGCCCCCTCCCGAGGGCGCGACCCACTTTTGTGAGGTAGGAAGTGGCAGAACTGGCATGATTTCGCAAAGGACTTGAGGCGGCTCAACACGAAGACAGCTCCTCAAAACCTGGGGGTCTCCGCAGACCCAAGGAGGAGCTGTAGCGTGAGCGTAGCGCAAGCCGCCCCCGTTGACAAGGCCGTGGTGACCCAATTGGTGCAGGCGACGTGGGAGACCTGGTGGGCGCAAGTCGTTGCGGCCGGCGTGCCGACGGATTTGGCGGCGATCGAACAGGCTGTCGCAGAGCTGGTGCAGCGACTGGGGCAGCTGGCGTTGGCGGCTGCGGGCGTGCCGGCGGGGCCGCGCGGTGTGTGGTCTGCCGAGCGCCCTTGCGGTGTGTCGATCCCGCCCGGCCGGTCACGGTGACAGGGATCTTTGGGGACTACACGCTCGAGCGGCCGTACTACGTGTGCCCCGCGGGGCATGGGTCGGCGACGCCGGCGGACGCGGCGTGGGGGTTGGGGCCGGAGCGGGTGACGCCCGCGTTGGCGGAGCGGGTGTGTCGGCTGGCGGTCGAGACGCCCTTTGACCGCGGAGCCGCGCTGGTCCAGGCCCTGCTGGGGGTGGCGGTGGACGGGGAGACGCTGCGGCGGCTCGTCGAAGGGGTGGGGCAGGTGGCCGAAGACGCGGAGCAGGCGGCGCAGGCCGCGGTGGCGGCGGGCTGGGTGCCGGCGCCGACGGGGTCGGGGCCGGCCGGTTTGATGGTGGCCGTAGATGGTGCCATGGTGCACACCGACGGGGCGTGGCACGAAGCCAAGGTGGGGGTCTGTCAGGCGTTAGGCCGGACCCGCACTGGGACGTGGGCACGGCAGGGGGATCCCGATTACTGTGTGGGGCTGGAGGCGCGTCCGGCGTTCTGGCAGCGCCTATACGCCCATGCCGCCGCCCAGGGGGTGGAGAGTCGGCCGTGCCAGCTGATCGTGCTGTTGGGAGACGGGGCGCATTGGATCTGGGACGAGGCGCGGACCTATTTCGGGGGACCGGGTAAGCAGGTCATCGAGATTCTAGATTTCTATCACGCCGCGGAACCTGTCGGGGCCGTAGCCCATGCGGTGTTTCCGGAGGACGCCGAGGCCGCGGCGGCTTGGGCGCGGCCGCTACTCGCCATCTTGCCCGAGCAGGGGCCCGGGCCGTTGCAGGCGGCGTTGGCCGCCCTCGCCCCCTCCGACGCGACGGCGGCCGCTGTGGTCCACCGGGAACGGGCCTACTTCGCGTACCATGCCGACCGCATGGACTATCCCGCCTATCAGCGTCAAGGCTTACCCATTGGGTCCGGAACGGTGGAAAGTGCGTGCAAGGTGGTGCTGAAACAGCGGGTGAGTCAGGGGGGCATGCGGTGGACGGCGCGGGGGGCTCAGGCGGTGGCGACGCTCCGGGCGTGGCACCGGGCGGGCCGGTGGGCCGCGTTCTGGGCCAGCCGGCCGCTGGCGCAGCGCGTCCCGCCGCGGCGCCGGTGTGCGGCCTGATCACAATCGCGAGGCACACCCCCCTCCCGACGGCCCCGTTGAGACGGCCGGCGCCTTCGTGGTACACTTTCGGGGAGTCGTCGGCCGCCGACGCAGGCAGAGGACGCCGAGCCGGTGGGCGGCGTGTTTTTCGGCTGAGGGGACGGGAGCGAAGGCATGAAGAAGGACATCCACCCCCCGTACGTGCGCGCGACGATCACCTGCTCCTGCGGGGCCGTCTACCACGTCGGCTCCACGCGGGAGTCGATGCACGTCGAGGTCTGCGCGCGGTGCCATCCCCTGTTCACAGGGGGGCCGCAGCGGTACGAATCCGGGGGGCGCGTCGAGCGGTTCAAGAAGAAATACGGCATCCAGTGAACAGAGCCGCCGGCTCTGTTTTCGTTTGGGGCCGGAACGCCGCCCCCGCGGGGAGGGTTGAGGATGGACAGCCGCATGCGTGCGCGCTTGGATGCCATGGTCGCCCGCCGCGCCCAGCTCGAGGCGGAGCTGGCCCGGCCGGAGGTGGCCCGCGACCCGGTCGCGGCCCGACGCCTGGGGCGGGAATTGGCCCGGATGGAGGCGGTCCTGGACCGCTACGGCCGGTATCGCGAGGCCGAGCGGGAGACGGCGGACCTGAAGCAGCTTTTGCGCGAGGAAAGCGATCCCGAGCTCCGCGAGCTGGCGGAGGGTGAGCTCGAGGCCCGGCGGGAAGAGATGGAGCGGCTGGAGGCCGCGCTGGCCGAGGATCTGCTGCCGCGGGACCCCAACGACGACAAGAACGTGCTGCTGGAGATCCGGGCCGGCACCGGGGGCGAGGAGGCGGCGCTCTTCGCCGGCGACCTCCTGCGCATGTACATGCGGTTTGCCGAGCGCCACGGCTGGCGCACCGAGATCCTCTCCAGCAACCCCACCGACATCGGGGGCTACAAGGAGGTCATCCTCCTCGTCGAGGGCGAGGGCGCGTACAGCCGCCTGAAGTACGAGAGCGGAGTGCACCGGGTCCAACGGGTGCCCGAGACCGAGGCCTCGGGCCGGATCCACACCTCGGCCGCCACCGTGGCGGTGCTGCCGGAGGCCGAGGAGGTGGAGGTGGAGATCAACCCGGAGGACTTGAAGATCGAGACCATGCGGGCCGGGGGCGCCGGCGGCCAGCACGTCAACAAGACGGAGTCGGCGGTGCGGATCACCCACCTGCCGACCGGCATCTCGGTCCACAGTCAGGACGAGCGGTCGCAGCACAAGAACCGCGAACGCGCGATGCGCATCCTGCGGGCCCGCCTGAAGCAGCTGGCGGAGGAGGCCGCGGCGTCGGAAGTCGCGGAGGCCCGGCGGGCGCAGGTCGGTACGGGGGACCGCTCCGAGCGCATTCGGACGTACAATTTCCCCCAGTCGCGGGTCACCGACCATCGGGTCAACCTCACCCTGTATCGCCTCGCGGAGGTCCTCGACGGGGACCTCGACGAGATCATCGACGCCCTGGCGAGCCAGGCGCACGCCGAGCAGCTGGCCGGGCGGGTCCCATGAGGGCCGACCCGGTTCTCGCCGCGGCCGCCGAGCGGCTTAAGGCGGCGGGGATTCCGGACCCGGCCCGCGAGGTGCTGGGGCTCGCGGCCCACGCCGCGGGCGTGAGCCTGGAGGAGTGGCTCTTGCGCAGCCGGCCCCTCGGCGACGACGCGCGCGGTCGGTTCGAGACCCTCGTGGCCCGCCGGGCCCGCCGGGAACCCTACGCCTATCTGGTCGGGCGGACGACGTTCTACGGACTCGACTTGGTCGTGACGCCGGCGGTGTTGGTGCCGCGGCCGGAGACGGAGCTTTTGGTCGATGCGGCGTTGGCGCACTGTCCCCCCCGCCCTGGCCGGGTGGTGGACGTGGGGACGGGGTCCGGAGCGCTCGCGCTGGCGCTGGCCCGGCACGGTCCGCCGGTGTGGCGCGTCGAGGCGGTGGACATCGACCTCGCGGCCCTCGAGGTGGCGCGGACGAACCGGGACCGCCTGGGGCTCGCCGTGTGTCTGTACCCTTCGGACCTCCTCGCCCAGGTGCGGCCGGGCATCCTGGGGATTGTGGCCAATCTGCCGTACGTGGCCTGGGGCGACACGGTGGACCCGGAGGTGCGGCACGAGCCTCCGGTCGCCGTCTTCGCCGGCCCCGACGGGCTCGGCCTCATCCGCCGGCTGGTGGCCCAGGCGCGGGGCCGGCTCGAGCCGGGCGGGTGGCTGGGGCTCGAGGTGGGGGCCGGCCAGGCCGACGTCGTGCAGGCATGGTTGGCAACGGCAGGGTTTCGGCCCGTCGGGGTGGAGACCGACTGGGCCGGGATTGGTCGGATCGTCTGGGGGGTGTGGCCCGGTGGCGTCTGACGTCATCTCCGTGGAGGAACTCCGCGCCCGGCTCGCGGCAGGGCTCCCGACCGTGCTCATCGACGTGCGTCTGGGCAAGGTCGGCACGATCCCCGGCGCCGTCCCGGTGCCGGTGACGGACCTCGAGGACGCACCGCGCGAGTGGGACCGGGACGCCCTACTGGTGGTCTTCTGCCAGCACGGCCGGGGGGCGAGCGAGTACGCCCAGGAGGTGCTCCGGGAGCAGGGGTATCCCCACGTCGTGCGGCTTCTGGGCGGGGTGGACGCCTGGCTGGCCGCGGGCGGGCCGACGGCCGAGCCGGACGACGGCGGGGAGGGCTGATGGCCTGGGGATCGGCCGCCGCCGTGGCCCTGTTCCTGGCCTTGTACGCCGCCATGGTGCGGGAGTGGGTGCACCGGGCCCTGGCGGCGCTCGCGGCGGCCACCCTGGCGGTCGCCGGCGGCCTCATCACCCCGCGGGAGGCCCTGGCGGCGGTGGACTGGAACACGCTCGTGCTGTTGTTCGGCCTCATGCTGCTGGCCGGGGCGGTGGACGAGGCGGGCTGGTTCCGGCGCTTCGGCGACTGGGCCCGCCGTCGGGCGGGCGCGTCGCCGCGCCGCCTCCTGGTGCTGTTCGCCCTGGTGGCGGCGGGAGCGTCCGCGGTGCTGCCCAACCTCGCCGTGGTCCTGGTGCTGGCGCCGCCGCTCGTGTCGGCGGTGGAGGCCCTGGGCGCGGATCCCGTCCCGCCGCTCGTCGCCCTCACTACGGCGGCCAACTTCGGAGGCATGGCCACCCTGGTGGGGGATCCGCCCAACGTGCTCATCGGGTCGGCAGCCCACTTGTCGTTCGAGGCGTTCCTGGTCGCCTTGGGGCCTCCGGCGGCTCTCGCGGTGGCCGTGGCGCTGCTGTGGACCACGCGCGCCCTGCCCGCGCGGGGGGCGGCTGCCGCGGTGCCGCCGTCGCCGCCGGCCCGCCGCCCGGCCGTCCTGCTCGTGCTGCTCCTCACCGTGGCGGGGTTCCTGGCCGCGCCCCGCATCGGGTGGCCCGTGGGGCTCGTGGGCCTGGCGGGAGGCGTGACCGCGGCGCTTCTCGGCGGCCGCGAAGCGGAGCGGGTCCTCGCGGGCGTGGATTGGGGCACCATCCTGTTTCTGGGCGGACTCTTCGTCGTCGTGGGCGCCCTGGAGCACCAGGGGGTCATCGCCGCCTTGGCCTCCCGGGTCGGGCCGTACACCCGCGCCGCGGCCTTCGTGCCCCTGGTGCTGGCGGGATCCGCAGTGGTCTCGGCGTTGCTCGACAACGTGCCGCTGGTGGCCGCGGCCATCCCGGTGCTCGGGGCGGCGGCCGGCTCCGGCGCGGCCCCGTGGTGGGCGCTGGCGGCCGGCGCGGGCATCGGCGGCAACGCGACCCTGGTGGGGTCGTCGGCCAACATCGTGGCGGCCTCCGTGGCCGCCGAGCGGGGGTTTTCGCTGAGCTTCGGCACGTACTGGCGGCACGCCCGCGGCGTGAGCGTCGCGGCGCTGGGTCTGGCCGGACTGTGGCTGGTCGTCACCCAGGGGGGATGAGGCACGGAAGAGGCACGGGTTGAGCCAGCGGAGCCGGAGGTGGTGCGGCGGGCCGGTCGGCTCCTCCGGTCGGGCGGTCTGGTGGCGTTTCCCACGGAGACGGTGTACGGTCTCGGCGCCAACGCGCTGGACGCGGCGGCTGCGGCCCGCATCTTCGCCGCCAAGGGCCGCCCGGCCGACAATCCGCTCATCGTCCACGTGGCGGACGGAGAGGAGGCCGCGGCGCTGTCTTTGGCGTGGCCCGCGGCGGCCGTGCGGCTGGTGCGGGCCTTCTGGCCGGGGCCGCTCACCCTGGTGGTGCCGGCCTCGCCCGTGGTCCCCGCCGTGGTGCGGGCGGGCCTGCCCACCGTGGCGGTCCGGTGTCCCGCCCATCCGGTGGCCCGGGCCCTGCTGCGGGCGGCCCGGGTGCCGGTGGCCGCCCCGTCGGCCAACCGGTCCGGCCGACCGAGTCCCACCACGGCCCGGGCCGTGGCCGAGGACCTGGACGGCCGGGTGGACCTGGTGGTCGACGGAGGATCCGCGGGAATCGGGGTGGAATCCACGGTGGTGGACGTGTCGGTGTCCCCGGCCGTGCTGCTCCGGCCGGGTGGCCTGCCGCGGGAGGACATCGAGGCGGTCGTGGGACCGCTCGTCGAGCCGACCCCCGGGGGGCCGGCCCGCTCGCCGGGCATGAAGTACCGCCACTACGCACCGGACCGGCCGGTGGTGTGGCTGCGGCGGTCGCCCGCGGAGGCGGCCGCCGTGGTGCGCGCGCGCTGCGACCCCGCCGCCACGGGCGTGCTGGCGCCCACGGCGGTGCTCGCCGCGCTGCCGGAGTACGTCCACGCCGTCGACCTGGGTCCCTCGGCGGAGACGGCCGCCCAGCGCCTGTTCGAGGGCCTGCGGCGGCTCGACCGGATCCCGGCGGTGCGGGTCATCGTGGCAGTCTGGGACTCCGACCGCGGCCTCGGGCTGGCCATCGGCAACCGGCTGGCCAAGGCGGCCGGGGAGGTGTGGACGTGAAGGGGGATCGCGCCCCCGTCCTGTTCGTGTGCACCGGCAACACGTGCCGCAGTCCGTTGGCGGCGGCGCTGTGGACCCAGGTGGCCCCGGATTGGCCGGTGCTCTCCGCGGGCACCGACGCATGGCCCGGAGCCCCGGCGGCGGACGAGGCCCAGGAGGTGGCGCGCGAGTACGGCGCGGACCTGTCCGGCCACCGCGCGCGGCGCGTCAGGGACGTCACCGAGCCGGTGGGGCACGTGTTCACGATGACCCGGGCCCAGAAGCAGGCCGTGCTGGCCGAGCGCCCGGACTGGGCCGACCGGGTCTTCGTGTTGACGGAGGCGGCAGGCGAGGAGGGGGACATCCCGGATCCGTTCGGGGCCTCCGTGGCCGTGTACCGGGCCCTCGCCGAGCGGTTGGTGAACCTGGAGCGCAAGGTGTTCGAGCGCCTGGCGCGGGAGGCCGAAGGGCCCGAGGCATCCTCGGGGGAGGACGGTGCGCCGGATGGGGCGGCGCCCCCCGAGGGCGGTCAGAACGAGGAGGCGTGACGAGGGATGCGGATCGCGGTGGGGTGCGACCATGCCGGACTGTCCTTGAAGGAGCCGGTGGTCGCGTGGCTCGTGGAGCGGGGGTACGACGTGCACGACGTGGGGACCTTCGACACGGAGTCCTGCGACTATCCGGACTATGCGCTCAAGGTGGCGCACGCCGTCGCCGGTGCCGAGGCGGAGTTCGGGCTGTTGTTCTGCGGGTCGGGGATCGGGATGGCGATCACCGCCAACAAGGTGCCGGGCATCCGCGCCGCCAACTGCCACGACGTGGTGGCCGCCCGGCTGGCGCGCCAGCACAACGACGCCAACGTCCTGACCCTGGGCGGGCGGTTCGTCGCGCCGGAGCTGGCGATCGAGGTGATTCAGACGTTCCTCGCGACGCCCTTCGAGGGGGGGCGCCACGTCGCGCGGATCGAGAAGATCCGGGACGCGGAGGGTCGGCACTGAGAGCCGAGGACACGGGGCGGGGCCGCCGGCAGAGGCCGGCGGCCCCGCGGGTCTGGTCGGGAGCGCGGGCGCCGCCCGCGGGCCTTCAGGCCGCGTCGGGGCGGTCGGCCCAAGGCCGGATGGCGGCGAGGGCGCCCAGGAGGGCGCAGCCCAGCCCGATGCCCACCGTCGCCCCCGCGGCCCGGATGAGGACGCCAGCGCCGAACTGCCAAGGGAGAAACGGCAGGAGCCGGGAGAGGGTCGTCCCCAACGCCGCGCCGCCGCCCAGCAGGAGCGCTCCGGCCGCCAGCCCGCCGACGCCGCCGAGCAAGAGGCTCTCCAGCAGGAATGGCAGGGCCACGAAGAGCGGTCCGGCCCCGAGCCAGCGTAGGGTGGCCATCTCGTGGCGCCGGGCCCACAGGCTGAGCCGGGTGACGTGGGCCACGACCACGGTCGCGACCGCCAACGCCGCCGCGATGAGGGCCCAGCCGGCCCCCTGGGCCACGCGGATCAACGCCTGAAGGCGGCGCAGGACGGCGGCGCTGTCCTGCACCCACTCGACGCCCGGCAGGCGGCGGGCCGCCTCGGCCACGGCGGGCCCGCGATCGGGCCGGACGGTGACGGCCAGGTAGGGGTCGAAGGGGTTATGTCCGTCCAACTGGCGCAGGATGGGTGCGTCGGGCCCCAGCACGGCGCGCATCTGGACCAGGGCGGTGCCGGCGTCGACGTAGCGCACCGCGGCCACCCCGGGCACCCGGGCCAGGTCGGCCTCCGCCGCGGCGACGGCGGTGGGCGGCGTCGACGGTCGGAGGTAGGCGGTGATCTCGGCCCGGGAACGGGCCAGTGCGGCCACGGCCGCGAGATTGGCGCGGCCGACGAGCGCGCCGCCCACCAGGGCCAACACGAGCCCGAGCGCAAGCACCGAGCCGGTGTACAGCCGGCGGTTCAGCCAGAGGGTGGCCGTGGCCTGGCGGAGGAACGCCCGGAGCGCGTCGGCGGTCATGGCGTCACTTCCCTTCCGAGGCGGGCCGGTGCCGGGCGGCGAAAGGTTCCGGGGGGCCGACGTCCGCCGCCTCGCGGGGCGGAGGCGCCAGCCGGAGCACCCGGCCCCCCAGGCGGTCGACGAGCGTCAGGTCGTGGGTGGCGACGACGACCGTCGCACCCTCGTCGTGGATGCGCGCGACAAGCTCCATGACGCCCCGGGCCGTCTCGCCGTCCAGGTTGCCGGTCGGCTCGTCGGCCAGGAACAGGCGCGGGCGGCGGACCCAGGCCCGCGCGAAGGCCACCCGCTGCTGTTGGCCCCACGACAGGGTGGCGACGCGGCGGTGGGCGAGGTCCGGCAAGCCGACCGCCGCCAAGGCCGCGCGGGTGCGGGCGGCGACATCCGGACCGGCCACGCCGGCCATGCGCAGGGCGACGGCCACGTTGTCGAAGACCGTCTGCTGCGCCATCAGCCGGAAGTCCTGGAACACCACCCCGGTCTGGAGGCGGAGCCGCTGCAGGGCGGCCGGCGCGGCTCGGCCCAGGTCGAGGCCGTCCACCAGGAGCGAGCCCCGGGTCGGCCGGACCAATCCCAGGCAGAGGCGGAACCAGGTGGTCTTGCCCGTGCCGCTCGGCCCGACCAGGAACCACAGGGACCCGGACTCAATCTCCCAGTCGAACCCGGCGAAGACCGTCGGGCCGGCGGGATAGGTGTAGCCGAGGTCCCGGGCTTCGATGCGCACGTTTCACCCCGTCCTTTCACCCCGGCTAGCCTCTTGGCCGACGCGTCGCCTAACCGGCGGGCGACTCGACGGTGACCGTGAGCTGTCCCGGTTGCGCGGCGACGCCCGTGATGGTCAGGCCGGCGAGGACCGGCGCCAGGTCGACGCGGAGCGCCCCGGCGTCGGGGCCGAGCAGGTCCGGCGGCACCACGAGCCCGGCGAACCGGACCGTCTCGAAGCGGAACGCGACGGCCGTCGGCCCGGCGATCGCGAAGCGGCCCGTGATGGCCAGGTCGCCGGCGGGGACCCGGAGGACGTCCCCGTCCGGCCCGAACGTGAACGTCAGCCCGTCGAGGCCGGGCGTCGCGGCCAGCCATTGGTCGAGCCCGGTCTCCGGGACGGTCACCCTCAGCGGTCCGCCCGGCCCGCCCGCCACGGTGGCCGGGAACGTGGCCGGTGCCGCGGCCAGGGCGTCGTCGAAGGCGGCCTGCCACGCGGCCAGACTCGGCGTGAAGAAGGCCTTCCAGGTGGTCTCCACGCGGGTCAGGGTGGCCTCGTCGGACGCCGCCTCGCTGCCCAGCGCGGCCAGCGTCGCCTGAAGCGCCGCGGTCTGTCGGCCCAGGGAGCCGCTCACGGCCGCCAGGCGGCGCTCCTGCCGACGGAGGCTTGCGGTCACGTCGGCCTCGCGGCGGACCAGGGTCGCCAGATCCGCCCGGTCTCGTTCGAGGGACCGGAGCCGGCCGTCCAGACGGTGGAGCGTCGCCGCCACCGCGTCTGCCCGGTGCAGGAAGCCGGGCCAGCTTTGCGCCGACAGCAGGACGCCGAGGAAGGAGGTCGCACCCAGGAACTCCACCGTGCGGAGCAGCACGGTGGCCCGGGCGATGTCCCGCCGGCGGGCGTCGCCGAGGGCGGTCAGGCGCCCCCGGACGGCGGCCAGGGCCGCCTGCTGGCGGGCCAGCCGGTCCGCGACCCGGCGCCGGGCGGCCTCGGTCCGGGCCAGGGCGGCCTCTTCGGCCCACAAGCGGCTCAGGGCCGCGCGTTGGTCGGTTTGAAGCCGGTCCAGGGCCTGGGCCGCCGCCTGCCACGCGGCGGCGTACGACGCCCAGGACGGTGCGGACGCCGGCTGGGCGGCGGCCGGGGCGCCGCCCAGGGCGACGAGGGCCAGGACGCTAAGACCGGCCGCGTACCACCGGCGCAAGGACGGCCACCTCCTCCGGGGATCGCGACGGCGGCGGGGAGAGCCGTCCCCGTCCGCCCGGGGAGCCGGCCCCTTCCCGACGGCCGTCGTCGGCACGTCGACGCACGTATTCGACAAGGCCGAGCCGTCTTCCTGGATGGATCTGTCGGGCGGATGCGACAGGCGCCGCGTATGCGAAAAAGGAAGCCGGCCCGCGCGTCTTCGGGGGCCGGCGAGGGGTAGGCATCTGCTGCGTGTCAAATGGATAACCCAGGAAGTTGACGGCAATTTATCTGCACTACATGAATGCTCTACATGAAACTGTCTGACTGGGCGCGTGCCAACGGGATCTCCTACCAAGACGGCGAAGAAGGGCCAACTACCCGTTCCAGCGCGCCAGCTGCCGTCGGGCGCCATCCTGGTCGAGGGGCCCGCGCGACAGGAGGCGGGAGTCGTGTTGTACGCGTGGGTGTCGTCGGCGGACCAGCGGGCTGATCTCGATTGGCCAGTGGCGCGTCTCGCCGCGTTCGCGGCCGAACGGGGCCTCCGGGTTGCCCAGGTAGTCGCCGAGGTCGGGAGCGGCCTGAACGGCCACCGGAAGGGACTTCTGGCCGTTTTGCGCTCGCCCGAGTAAGGCGCCCGCGTCGTCGAACACCGGGACCGCCTGGCGCGGTTCGGGACGGAGTACATTGAGGCGCGCAGGCCGCCTCGGGGTGCCGCCTCCTCGTGATGGAGCCCGATAAGGTGCGTGAGGATCTCGTGCCGGACATGGTCGACATGCTAACCAGTTTCTGCGCCCGACTGTACGGACGCCGCTCCGCCCGGCGTCGGGCGGAGCGGGCCCTCCGCTGCGCCCAAGAGGAGGCCCCCGCCGCATGAAGACCCATCAAGCGCGTTCCGTCTCGCCCTGGATCCGTCGCTCCGGGTGGAGCGGGCCCTGGCCTCGCATGTGGGGGCGCCGCGCTTCGCCTTCAAATGGGGCTTGGCGCTGGTCAAGGAGCGCCTGGACGCCCGCCGGCGGGGCGAAGCCGTGGAGGTCCCTGGACCTTGCCTGCGTTGCGCAAAGAGTGGAACCGGGCCAAGGCGGCTGCGGCCCCATGGTGGCGGGAGAACTCGACGGAGGCCTACTCCTCTGGGCTTGCAAGCCTCGCGGAGGCCCTCCGGAACCGGTCCGACAGCCAGAAGGGGCGGCGTAATGATCCGGGCAGGGCGACGTGGCTCTGGTCGACCACCCGGATGGCGCCGGTCGTGAAGCCACCGACTCCCGTGCGGAACCGGCGGCTGGCCCGGGCGGCGGCGGACGCCGCGATGGCGGAGATCCGCCGCCAGCTGGCTTACAAGACCGTCTGGTCCGGCTCCCGCCGCGTCGAGGCGGACCCGTTGTACCCGAGCAGCAAGCGGTGCTCCCGCTGCGGGGCAGCGAAGTCCGCCCTGCCGCTCTGGGGGAGCGGACGTTCCGATACGCCGCCGGCGGCCTGGTCCTGGACCGTGACGCGAACGCGGCGCGTAACGTCGTGGCCCTTGCGGCCGCCGTCACCGGGAATGGCCCGGAGACGCAAAACGCCCGCGGACGGGATGTAAGCCCCCCGGCCGGCGGGCGGAGGAAGCGGGAAGCCGGCGGGGCCTCCGCCCGGAAGACCGGCGCCTCCATGCGGCAACGGATGGATGCTGGGAAGAGATTTCTATATTCCTAGCAACGGGCGCAGGGGAGCGTCGCGTCCCCGCGGCCGGCCCGCCGACACGCCCGGGTCGGGGCGTAACGGCCGGCATCCAGGATCCGCCGGCGGCGCGGCTATTGTGGTCATCCTGGGGCTTGGCTATAATGGTTCGGGACTGCGGCCCGAAGGCCGTAAGCCATCACCATCGCTGAACCGAGGGCCCACCGTCGTCCTTGCCGAGGACCCCGATGGGGTTTTTTGTGCGGGCGGCGCGGTGAAAGGAGTCCGCCGTGGCGAAGGATAGCGGCGAGAACAAGCTGGCCCGCTGGGGACGCGCCGCATCGGCCGGCGGTCAGATGGTGATGGTGTTCCTGATGGCGTTCTTCGGCGGCCGATGGGCCGACAGCGCCTGGCACACGGAGCCTGTTTTCACCGTCGTCGGCATTTTCGTCGGGTTCGGGGTGGGATTGCTGTCCGCCTACCGCACCATGAGCCGTCCATGACACGGTTCGAGGCGGCCACGAGGACGGCGCACGCGGTCACCTACGCCGTCGGGGCCCTCGCCCTCGCCGCCACGCTGGTCCCGGCGTGGCGCGTGGTCGCCCTGGACGGGATGGTGGGGCTCCTGGTGGGCCTCCTCAACCTGAGGATGCTGGCCTCGGCGCTTCGGCGGGGCCTCCGCCTGGGCGGCGGCCGGGGCAAGGCGGCCCTCTCGGTGTCGGGGGTGATCCGGCTGACGGCGGTCCTGGCCCTCCTGGCCTGGGTGCTCTCGCGGCATCCGGCGGCGGCCGGGGCGTGGTGGCTCGTGGCCGGGGTGTTCCTGCCCGAGGTCGTGTGGACGGCCCGCATGGTCCGGGGCCGGGAGCCGTACGACGTCGGCGCGGGCGAGAAAGGGGATTCGGCGTGACCTTCCAGCTGACCGCCATCGACTGGTCGCTCTTCGCGTACGTGTGGATCAGCGTCGTCCTGACCGGCGTCATCCTCTATCTGCTGTCCCGCAGGGTTTCCGCCGGCGTGCCGACCATCGGTCAGAGCCTGCTCGAGGTCGTGTTCGACTTCATCGGCGGACTGGCGCGCAGTTCGATGGCGATCGACCAGGACCCCTTCTTCCTCCAACTCCTCGTCACGCTGTTCCTGTTCCTGCTGGTGGCGAACTTCCAGGGCATGATCCCGGGACTGCACTCGCCCACGGCGAACCTCAACGTCACCCTGGCGATGGCGCTGGGCGTGTTCGTCCTCACGTGGGTGTACGGGTTCGCCCACCGGGGGATCCGGTACTTCGAGCACTGGCTCCATCCCGGCGGGGGCATCGGGGTCGCCATGAGCCTCATCAACGTGATCGAGGACTTCTCGAAGCCGCTGACGCTCGCCTTCCGGTTGTTCGGCAACATCCTGGTGGGCGAGATTTTTATGGGGATCATCGCTGGCTTCGGGATCTACTTCTTCACCGGCGGATTCTTGGCGGCGCTGTTCTGGTGGGGATTCACAGCGTTCGTCAACGTGGTCCAGGCCTTCATCTTCATGATCCTCACCCTGTCCTACGTGGCCCAGACTCAGGCCGAACATTAACGGGAGGTGCCTCTCAGCAATGGCATTGGATTTGACGTCGTCGCGGGCCCTCGGTGACGCGATCGGGTTCGGCGTCGCGGTTGCCGGCGGCGCGATCGGTGACGGTCTCGTGTTCAGCCGCCTCGTCGAAGGCGTGGCGCGGCAACCGGAGGCCCAGGGCCGGTTGATGTCCCTGGCCTTCATCGGGGTCGGTATCGTGGAGGCGCTCCCGATCATCAGCCTGGTGCTATTCCTGATTCACCTGATCGGCTAGGCCGGGACGGGAGGAGGATCCCGACATGCAGATCAGCTTGAGCCTGCTCAACATGCTGAACGCGCTGATCGCGGTGATCCTGCTGTTCCTGTTCCTCCGGCGGTTCGTCTTCCCGCCGGTGCTGAAGGCGATGCAGGAACGGCAGGCCCGCATCCAGGGCGACCTGGAGGCGGCCGAGGCCCAGCGGCGCGAGGCGGAGAAGCTCCGCCAGGATCTCGAGCAGCAGCTCAAAGAGGTGCGGCAGAAGGCGGAAGCGGCCCTGGCGCGGGCGCTCCGGGATGCCGAAGAGGAATCCCAGCAGATCCTGGAGCGGGCCCGGGCGGAGGCCCGCCGCATCATCGCCGACGCCGAGACCGAGATCCAGGCCGAGCGCGAGCGGGCGCTGGAAGCGGTCAAGCGGCAGGTCGCCGACCTGGCCGTGGAGATCGCCGAACGGGTCCTCGCCGAACGGCTCTCGGCCGAGCAGGACCGGCGGCTCTTCGAACAGTTCGTCGAGCAGCTGGGGACGCCGTCATGAGGTGGGATGCGGTTGCCCGGCGCTACGCACGGGCATTTCTGGAGGCGGTGCCGCCCGAACGGCGCCAGGCCGAGGACGAGGCCCTGGCGCAGGCGGCGCGCGAACTGATGGAACCGCCGCTCGGGCCGGTGCTGCGGCATCCCGGGATCCCGGCGCGGGCCAAGCGGCAGCTCTTGGACGCGGCGTACGACGGATCCCCGTGGGTGAAAAACCTCCTCGCCGTCCTGGTGGACCACGGCCGCGAGCGGCTTTTGCCCCAGGTGGCGGAGCAGTACCATGCGGTGCTGCTCGAGGCCTCGGGGCGGGTGGCGGCGACGGTGCGGACGGCGCGGGACCTGGACGAGGGGCGGCGGCAGCGACTGGTCCGCCGGCTGTCCGAGGTGCTCGGCCGGGAGGTGGACGCCACCTTCGAGGTGGATCCGGCCCTGCTCGGGGGCGTGGAAGTGCGATTCGGGGATCATCTGTGGGACGGCACGGTCAAAGGGCGGTTGATGCGCCTTAGGCGAGCCCTCAGAGACGAGGTGAGGATTGGTGAAGCTTAGGCCCGAGGAGATCACCGACATCCTACGGCAGCAGATCGAGCACTTTGACCAGAGCCTCAACCTGGACGAGGTCGGGACGGTCCTTCAGGTCGGCGACGGCATCGCGCTCATCTACGGGCTGGAGAAGTGCATGGCCGGCGAGATGCTCACGTTCGAAAACGGCGTCGTCGGCATGGCCCTCAACCTGGACGAGGACTCGGTCGGCTGCGTGCTGATGGGACCGGACACAGGCATCAAGGAAGGCGATCGGGTGCACCGCACCGGGCACGTCGTCGACGTGCCGGTGGGAGACGCGCTCATCGGGCGCGTGGTCAACGCCATCGGCGAGCCCATCGACGGCAAGGGACCGATCGCCGCGTCGGACCGGTGGCCGGTGGAGCGGCCGGCGCCCGGGATCATCGCCCGGCAGCCGGTGAACACGCCGCTGCAGACGGGCATCAAGGCCATCGACTCCATGATCCCCATCGGCCGGGGCCAGCGGGAACTCATCATCGGGGACCGGTCGACGGGTAAGACGGCGCTGGCCGTGGACACGATCCTGAACCAGAAGGGCCAGGACGTGATCTGCGTGTACGTGGCCATCGGGCAGAAGCAGTCCACGGTGGCCCGCATCGCCCGCATCTTCGAGGAGCACGGCGCCATGGACTACACCATCGTCGTGTCCGCGACGGCCTCGGAGCCGGCGCCGCTGCAGTTCCTGGCGCCGTACGCCGGCTGCACCATGGGCGAATACTTCCGCGACCGGGGTCAGGACGTCCTGCTCGTGTACGACGACCTGTCCAAGCACGCCGTGGCCTACCGGGCGATGAGCCTGCTGCTGCGCCGGCCGCCGGGGCGCGAGGCCTATCCCGGTGACGTCTTCTACCTCCACTCGCGGCTTCTGGAGCGGGCCGCCCGGCTCAACGCGGAGCACGGCGGGGGCAGCCTGACGGCGTTGCCCATCATCGAGACGCAGGCCGGCGACGTGTCCGCCTACATCCCGACCAACGTCATCTCCATCACCGACGGCCAGATCTACCTGGAGTCGGACCTGTTCTTCGCCGGGGTCCGGCCGGCGGTGAACGTGGGGATCTCGGTCTCGCGGGTCGGCAGCGCGGCCCAGGTGCGGGCCATGCGCCAGGTCGCCGGGCGCATGCGCCTCGACTTGGCGCAGTACCGGGACCTGGCGGCGTTCGCCCAGTTCGGCTCCGACCTCGACAAGGCGACGCAGGCCCGGCTCATCCGGGGCGAGCGCGTGGTCGAGATCCTGAAGCAACCCCAGTACCAGCCGATGCCCGTCGAGGAGCAGGTGGTGGTCATCTATGCGGCGACCAACGGCTACCTCGACGAACTGCCGGTCAGTGCGGTGCGCGAATTCGAGCGGGGCTTCCTTCGCTACCTGCGTGAGGAGCGCCCGGCGATTCTGGAGACGCTGCGCAAGGAGAAGGCGCTCGGACCCGAGCTCGAGGCCCAGCTGAAGGAGGCCATCGAAGCCTTCCGGGCGACGATGGTGTACTGATGGCGGCCGGCGGACTGCAGCGGCTCAAGCGCCGCATCCGGAGCGTCGAGAACACGCGGCAGATCACGCGGGCCATGAAGCTGGTGGCCGGGGCGAAGTTGCGCCGGGCCCAGGAGCGCGCCGAGCGGTCGCGGGCGTACTTCCGCACCATGCAGTCGGTGATGGCGCGCGCGGCCAGCCGCATCAGCGGCGGGTTCCACCACCCCATGCTGGTCGCGCGGCCGGTGCGGACGGCGGCGTGGGTGGTCGTGACCTCCGACCGGGGGTTGGCCGGACCCTTCAACAGCAACCTCATTCGCTTCACGACGGGGCGGATGCAGGAGGAGACGGCGCACAAGGCAGTGTTCGCCGTCGGCCGGAAGGCCCGCGACGCCTACCGGCGGCGGGCGGTGCCGGTGCTGGAGGAGTTCACCCAGCTCGGAGACGACCCCCACTACTACCAGGCCAAGGCCATCGCCGACGCCATCATCCACCGGTACATGGCCGGGGAGGTGGACCGGGTCGAGCTGGTGTACAGTCACTTCGTCAACGCCATGGTGCAGCGGCCCGTGGCGGTCCAGCTCCTGCCCGTCGTTCCCCCGGAGGCGTCCGCGGCGCGGGGGGACAACGCCGCCCAATACCTCTACGAGCCGGACGCCGAGACGGTGTTGAGCCACCTCCTGCCGCGCTACGTCGAAGTGCTGGTGTACGGGGCGCTTCTGGAGTCGAAGGCGAGCGAGCACGGGGCCCGGATGACGGCGATGGACGCCGCCACGAAGAACTCGGAGGAGCTTTTGCGCCGGATGACCCTGCTCCGGAACCAGATGCGGCAGGCGGCCATCACGAAGGAGATCGCCGAGTTGGTCGGCGGTGCGGCCGCCCTCGAATAGGGCTTCGAACGACAGGAGGGTCAAGCGACATATGGCGGGCGTGGACGGACGTGTGGTGCGGGTCCTGGGACCGGTGGTGGAGGTGGAGTTCCCGCCGGAGCACCTGCCCGCGATTTACAACCAGCTCACGGTGGTGAGCGACGGTTCGGACGGCGCGCCGGCGGTGAACCTGGCGCTCGAGGTCATGCACCACGTGGGCGACAACCGTGTGGCGTGCATCGCCATGGCGTCCACCGACGGACTGGTGCGCGGCATGCGGGTGATCGACGAGGGGCGGCCCATCTCCGTGCCGGTGGGCGAAGCCACGCTGGGCCGGATGTTCAACGTGCTCGGACAGCCCATCGACGGCAAGCCGCCCGTGACCGACGCGCCGCGGATGCCCATCCACCGGCCGGCGCCGGCCTACACGGAGCAGTCGGTGGCAACCGAGATCTTCGAGACGGGCATCAAGGTGGTGGACCTGCTCGCGCCCTACGCCAAAGGCGGGAAGGTCGGTCTGTTCGGCGGGGCCGGGGTCGGCAAGACCGTGCTCATCATGGAACTCATCCACAACATCGCCCGGGAGCACGGCGGCTACTCGGTGTTCGCGGGGGTCGGCGAGCGGACCCGCGAGGGCAACGACCTGTACCTGGAGATGAGCGAGTCGGGCGTCATCTCGAAGACCGCGCTGGTGTACGGCCAGATGAACGAGCCGCCCGGCGTGCGGATGCGGGTGGGCCTGTCGGGCCTCACCATGGCGGAGTACTTCCGCGACGAAGAGGGCCGCGACGTGCTGCTCTTCATCGACAACATCTTCCGCTTCGTGCAGGCCGGCTCCGAGGTGTCCGCGCTGCTCGGGCGCATGCCCTCGGCAGTGGGTTACCAGCCGGTGCTGGCGACGGACGTGGGAGCGCTCCAGGAGCGCATCACGTCGACCAAGAAAGGGTCCATCACCTCCATCCAGGCGGTCTACGTGCCGGCCGACGACTACACCGACCCGGCGCCGGCCACGACGTTCGCCCACCTCGACGCGACCACCAACCTGGAGCGGAGCATCGCCGAGAAGGGTATCTACCCGGCCGTGGACCCGCTGGCGTCCACCTCGCGGATCCTGGATCCCGCCATCGTCGGCGAGGAGCACTACCGGGTCGCCCGCGGGGTGCAGCAGGTCCTGCAGCGGTACAAGGACCTCCAGGACATCATCGCCATCCTGGGCATGGACGAACTGTCGGACGAGGACAAGCTGATCGTCGCGCGGGCGCGGAAGATCGAGCGGTTTTTGTCCCAGCCGATGTTCGTGGCCGAGGTCTTCACCGGGCAGCCCGGCCGGTACGTGCCCATCAAGGAGACCGTGCGCGGGTTCGCCGAGATCCTCGAGGGCAAGCACGACGATCTGCCCGAGGCGGCGTTCTACATGGTGGGCACCATCGACGAGGCCGTCGAGAAGGCCAAGACGCTCTGACGGGGGAGGGCGAACCGCGTGGCCGAGTATCCCCTGACGGTGGTGACACCGGAGCGGACGGTCTTCGAGGGGCCGGTGAGCGAGATCATCGTGCGGGGCATCGACGGGGAGCTGGGGATCCTGGCGCACCACATCCCGCTCATCACCGCCCTGAAGCCCTGCGTGCTGCGGGTCGTGGAAGGCAACGGCAGCCGGTGGCACTTGGCCATCGGCGGCGGGTTCCTGGAAGTCGGACCCCACGGGACGGTGGTGCTTGCCGACACGGCGGAGCGCCCGGAGGAAATCGACGTGCGACGGGCGGAGGAAGCGCGCCAACGGGCGCTGGGGCGGCTGGAGAAGCCGGGCCCGGACGTCGACGTGGAACGGGCCAAGGCCGCCCTGGCCCGGGCGGAGGCCCGCCTGCAGGCGGCCGCCGAACATCGCGACTGACCGAGAGACGGCCGGGGAGCCCGCAACGCAGCGGGCTCCCCTCTTTTTTTGTTGGAGGCCTTGGCCCATGCCCGCTGGGCGGCCCGACGGCGGTTCTCAACCGGAGCCGGGTCGCGTAGCGTACCCCGGGTGAATGGCGACGCGCCCGAGGTGGAATACTTTCCCAAAACCCGACCGGAGGACACCGATGCGGCTCGTGTTTTGGGGACTCGCGGCGCTCGTCGCCGCCGCGTTATGGGTGCGCGCCACCCCGGCTCGGCCGGGCCTGACGGCGGCGTTCGCGGCCACGGGGGCGCAGGCGGTGGGCTACAGTCTGAACGACTGGGTCGCCCTGCCCAACTCCGCGGCCGATCTCGCCGGCCTGGCCCGCGGCGTCGCCCGTCGCCTCGGCGTGGGGGCCGCCCCCGTCGCGAGCCGGGGCCCCGGCTGGCGGAAGGTCACCGTGCGCGGCACGGCGGGGTCGGCGACCACCCAGGTGGTGGCCGAGCGGGTGGCGTCGGGGATGACCTACCTGGTCGTCGACCGCGCCGTCGCGGGCGGGTTCTACGGATTGGCGGAGAACCAGCAGCGCATCGCCCAGGTGCTGTCCGCCTACGGGAGCCTGCACCAGGCGGTGACGCTCGAGGGGACCGTGCGGCGGCCCTTCACCCCGACGGCCGCCGCGGCCCTGGTCGACCGCGCCTTCCGGCGGCTCGGGGCGCAGCGGGTGAACGGGGTCGCCGGGCGACGGCTGGTGTCGGTGGCCGGCTACGCGCCGGGGCTGCTGGCGCCGCTGTCGCTCGCGGGGCGGCCTGTGGACTTCCAGTGCGCCGCCGTCGCGGGCGGGCAGCCGGGGACCATGGAAGTGCTGGTCGGCTCGCCGGTGATCACGGTGACCTACTGAGCGATCCGGCCCCTTCTAAATTTGGCCGGACGACGTATGAATGGATAAAGATGGGAACCCGTGGACACACTGGGCCCCGAGGTGATGTCCATGGATTCCATGACGCCTACGGGCCCGGGGAAGGGACCCGGGGGGCGCGCGTTCGACGTCGTCTGGCGTTGGGGTGTCCGGTCCGGGCAGCGGGCGCGGGCGTACTTCGCCGCCCACCGCGGCCTCGTGATGGGTGTCGGGGCCGGCGTGGTCGTGGCGGGAGCGGGCGCGTGGATGGCGGCGCACGGCGGCGCAGGCTTCTTCAACGGCATGCACGTGGGCGTGCCGCCGGTGCACGGCCGCCGCACCACAGCGACGAAGCCGGCTCCGACCCACGCGACCAAGCCCTCCCCGCCGGCGGCGGTGCCGCCCGGCGCGACGTCCAAGCCCCTCCTCATGCCGGTGGCCGGCACGGTGAATCCCGGCTTCGGTTGGGTGTACACCAGCCACCTGGGCGAGTGGTACTACAATCCGGGCGTGACCATCGACGCGCCGGCGGGTGCGACGGTCCACGCGGCCTGGGCGGGCCGAGTGGTGGGGGTCGGCATGGCGCCCACGACGGGGCTGACGGTGACCGTCGACGACGGGAACCAGTTCCGCACCGTGTACAGTCATCTGGGGACGGCCCTGGTCAAGGACGGCGCCTGGGTCAAGCAGGGTGACCCGATTGGGACGGTGGGAGGCCCCAGCCTCTACAGTCGGCAACCCGGATCACACATCGATTTTCAGGTGTACCACCAAGGACAGGCCGTCAATCCCCAGGAATATGAGCGTTCGTCGTCTTGAGGCTCTAAACGCGCCAGGGCTTTCAGCCCTGGCATTTTTCATTTTGCGAGGTCATAGACTCTAGCAAATTCGCGGGGGGAGAAAGGGGCCAGACAGGGTGAAGGACCACATCTGGCAGCGCGTGGTGCAAATCGGCAACCACATCCTGCGCACCCGTGCCACCGTACGCGACACCGCGAAAGTGTTCGGAGTCTCCAAGAGCACGGTGCACAAGGATGTGACCGAACGCCTGCCGAGGGTCAATGCCCAGTTGGCGGATGAAGTCAAAAAGGTGCTGGAGATCAACAAGGCCGAGCGGCACCTGCGGGGCGGCGAGGCCACTCGGCAGAAATTCAAGCAGCAGCCACCTGTCTGACTCCCGCGGTGCTCCCCTATCCGCCCGTGGGTCGCGCCCGGGAAAAGGCGACATGCGTCTCGGTCCCGGAGGGGGCCGAGATCTTTTTGAGTGTTAGGCCCCCCGACCGGCGACGGGCTCCAGGATCTCGAAGGTGATGCCCTCGGGCGAGCGGATGAAGCGGATGCGGGACGTGGCGGACTGCATGACGTCCGTCACGGGCGTGTAGCCCTGCTCGGTGAACCGGTCCACCAACTGGTCCAGCCGGTCGGTGCGGATGCCGAGGTGGTCGATGCCCACCGGTCGGTCCGCGGCCGCCGGCGACAGCGAGAGCTTGATCCCCCCGAAGTCGAGCTGGAGAATCTCCTTGGTCCCGGAGAAGAAATGCTTGACCACCGTCGTCCCCAGGACGGCTTCAAGGGCCTTTTGCGTCGCCTCGAGGTCCTGCACGTGGAGATGGATGTGGTCGAGTTCCTCTGCCATCGAGAATCCGGCCTCCCTCCGGCACTCCTTCCGTGACGTGCCGCCCTCCACTATACTCCAAGGGCGGCCAGGGCGGGGTACGGAACCCGACGGGCCGTGCCCGGCGTGCGGGCCAAGCCCGCACGGGCGCCCGGGCGCCGGGGGCGGCCCGCGCTTCGTTGACAGCCCCCAACCCCGATGCTATGCTGACTCCGACTTTTCGGGACCCACCCCCCGTGGGGGCGGGCGGCGGCAGACGAGGTATTCAACCCGCTGGGCCGACCCGAGACAGGTTCCGTGCGGGAGGGGCGGCCGTGGAACGCGAACGCCTGTTCACGTCGGAGTCGGTGACCGAGGGGCACCCGGACAAGATGGCCGACCAGATTTCCGACGCCATCCTCGACGAGCTGCTCAAGCACGACCCAGGGGCCCGGGTGGCGGCCGAGACCCTCTTGACGACGGGGCTCGCCCTGGTGGCGGGCGAGATCTCGACCCGCGCTTATGTCGACATCCCCCGGGTGGTGCGCGACACGATCCGGGAGATCGGGTACGTGGACGCCGCGATGGGGTGTGACGCCGACACCGTGGGCGTCATCACGAGCATCGACGAGCAGTCGCCCGACATCGCCCAGGGCGTGGACGAGGCCTGGGAGGCGAAGCACGGACAGGCGGCGGATCCGTACGAACGGCTCGGGGCGGGCGACCAGGGGATGGTCTTCGGCTTCGCGTGCCGCGAGACGGAGGCCCTCATGCCCCTGCCCATCGCCCTGGCCCACGATTTGAGCCGCCGCTTGGCGACGGTGCGCAAGGACGGGACGGTTCCGTTCCTGTGGCCGGACGGCAAGACCCAGGTGACGGTGGCCTACCGCGGTCCACGACCGGTGGCGGTGCGGACGGTCGTCGTCTCGGCCCAGCACAGCCCCGACGTGGCGTATGAGACGCTCCGCGAGGCCGTGGTGGAGACGGTCATCCGCCCCGTGCTGGGGCCGTGGATGACGGACGACACCCGGATCCTGGTGAACCCGACGGGCCGGTTCGTCGTCGGCGGGCCCCACGGTGACACGGGCTTGACGGGCCGGAAGATCATCGTCGACACCTACGGGGGATACGCCCGTCACGGCGGCGGCGCCTTCTCCGGCAAGGACCCGACCAAGGTGGACCGGTCGGCCTCGTATGCCGCGCGGTGGGTGGCGAAGAACCTCGTCGCGGCGGGACTGGCCGACCGGGTGGAGGTCCAGGTGGCCTACGCCATCGGCGTGGCGCGACCGGTCTCGGTCATGGTGGACACGTTCGGGACGGGCGTGGTGGACGACCAGCGCCTGGCCGCCATCGTGAGCGAGGTCTTCGACCTCCGACCCCGGGCCATCATCGAGGCGCTGGACCTGCTGCGCCCCATCTACCGCCGGACGGCCGCCTACGGGCACTTCGGCCGGACCGACCTCGACCTCCCCTGGGAACGGCTGTCGCGGGTCGAGGAGCTGAAGGCGGCGGCCGGATCGCGCGTCTGACCGCGGCCGTGGGCCGCAAGCCGACCCCGTGACCGCGGGGCCCCGCCCGCCATAGGCTGGCGTGGGGGTTCACTCTGCGCGCACCCTTCTGGCTCCTGCCCCTGGTGGCCTGGGCGGCGGCCGAGCTGTTCCGGCTCCTGCGCGCCCGCCCGCGCCGCATCCTCGTCGTCCGGGTGGGCGATGACCCCGACGGCCTGGAGGCCGCCCTCCGGCTTGCGGTGTGGCGCTGGCCGGATGAAGTCGACCTGTGGCTGCAGTACGTCGGCCGATCCCCCGAGACGCGGGCGCTCCTCGAGCGCCTGGCCCGCGCCTGGGGGGTCGTCCTGCTCGACGGGACCACGCCCCCGCCGGCGGGGGCGCGCGTGCGGGACTGGGGCGGGCGTCGGGAAGCCTGAGGCGGTTGGCGTCGAACGCCGGCCGGTGCTGCCGAAGAACGCGACGGACTCCGCCTTTGCCGGAGCGGTCCCTCGATCAACGGCGAGTTTTCTCACAACGGCGCCGAAGGGGTCGTCGGCCGTCGCCCCGTTTCCCGGAAGTTCACGTCTGGTGCGGTTTTCGTCGGCACCTGGCAGGTTGACGGAATCCATCCGATTCTCGCCGACAACTTCGGGCTCTGTCCCGGAAACCCTTGATTTTCGCCTTATCAACAGAGTTATCCCCAATATCCCCAGGTGAGAATACGGGCCAATTGGCGAACCGTGTCGGTGCCGAACAGCGAATTGACCCCGGGGATCCCCCGTGCTATAACGTTTCCACCGTAGCGGGCGCCGGCCGCCGCAGTATCGGCATCCGCCGGCCCGGTGTCCCCCGGCTTAGGGTCCACGGGGCGCCGGGCGCGTGCGGCGGGCCCCGGTACAGACGGCACCGGCGCTAGGAGGGTGGACACGATGGACGTCATCGTGCGGGGCAAGAACGTAGACGTTACGGCCGCTCTGAGGGACTACGTGACGCGCAAGGTGGGGAAGCTCGCGCGCTACCTCGACGCGCAGCCGCTCACGGCGGAGGCCGTGCTGAGCGTGCAGAAGGACAGGCAGACGGTCGAGGTGACCATTCCGCTCGAGGGACGGCTGCTCCGCGGCGAGGAGTCGACCGCGGACATGTACGCCTCGGTCGACTTGGTCGTGGACAAGCTCGAAAGCCAGATTCACCGCATCAAGTCCGAGCTGAAGCGGCGGGTCCACGGGACGCGCGAGGAGCCTGGGAACGGACCCGTGGCCGTACAGGCCATCGTCCGCAAAAAGACGTTCTCGGCCAAGCCGATGTCGGTCGACGAAGCCCTTCTCCAGATGGAGATGCTGGGCCACGACTTCTTTGTCTTCACCAACGACGAGACGGAGCAGGTCAACGTGGTCTACCGCCGTCGGGACGGCAACTTCGGGCTTTTGGAGCCGCAAGCGTGAGATTACGCGTCGAATCGACGCTCTGGCAGCAGGAAACAGCCAAACCGTGTCGAACCCCACGGCATCCGGAGGTGCTGAATGCCGTCGCGGCAGGAGACGGAGGCGTTGCTCCACCGCCTGGTCGGGGTGCGGGCGGTGCGCATCGACTGGGCGGACTCGACGATTGAGCGCGTCCATGTGATCTCCGACGGGCGGCGGCCGCCACGGGGGCTGGTCCGGGACATCGTGGGGACCCTGGCCCGCCAATGCGGGCTGACGGTGGGGTCGGACCAAGTCCACGTGGTGGAGCTCCGACCGGAATGGCTCAAGCCGCCGGCGGGTCGGATTCGCCTCATGGCCGTGGGATGGCGCGAGGAGGAGGGGCACACCCGGATGGTGTGCCGCCTCGCGTATGGCGACCAGGAGGAGGAAGGCCAGGCCGAGGATCCCGACGGCCTGCGGGCAGCCAGCTTGGCGGCGCTCGCCGCCGTCGAACGGATCGTGGGCACCCGGGCCGGCCTCTACCTCGCCGACCACCGGGTGGTGGACACTTCCGCCGGGCCGCTCGTGGTGGTGGTGATAGGGAGTGCGGCTGGCGAGCGGCTCAGCGGGAGCGCGTTCGGGGACCACGAGATGTTCGCCGCGGGGGTGCGGGCCGTCCTCGACGCTGTCAACCGCCAGGTGGACCGGTGGCTGCGGCCCGCCGGCGAGGGGGATCCCGGCGGCGAGTGACCTCGGTAGGACCTGAAGGACGAGCGGGCGCCTTTCGGATCTGATTTCGGATAATTGAATATTGGCCGACCGCCGCAGGAACCCTGAGCGGAGCGTCGGGCGAGCAGTCACCGAGCGGGACTGCGACCCACGTGACGAGGGGTGTGACACCACCCATGCGGCGTGTGTACGAGATCCTGCGTGGCCTAGTCGGGATCGTAGCGTCGGGTATTTTCCTCGACTAACTGTCAGGCGGTCGGTCAATTTTGCAAAGGCACGTGCTCGGCAGGCAGGAAGGTGCATATGTACCCTGCGCCAATGCGTAGATACATGTACAGCGTGGAGGGTGTGGCCGGACTCCTAGTAGCTCTTAGCCTATGGCATGTCCAGCAGGTCCTCCAGTCTTGGCCTGCACTACTCGTTTTGATGATCATGACCTGGGTCACTTCTCTGTTCCCGGTACGTTTTCTCCGGGGCAACGCGATGGTGGCCGTGCATCTACCCGTACTCTTTGCATCGTCAGTTATTTTGGGCCCATGGCCAGCCGTGTGGTTGGGTTTCGCCACGTTTAACAGTAAGGAGATAACGGGTCAGACAAAACGCCCGTCTGTCGTTTTTAATCGTGCACAATTCATTCTGATCGCCTGGGTTTCTGCTACGCTCTTCTCGTTGCTGGGTGGTAATATTCATCGCCTCGCACTCGCAAGCGTAAGTCTTCCACTCGCTGGCTCGGGTGTTGCGGCGTTTTTCTTGAATATGTTTCTTGTAATGGTAGCCTTACACTTTCGGTTGGATAAGCCTCTAAAGGAGATCTGGCGCGTCCACTTCCGCTGGATGAGCCTCAACTTCTGGACCATGCTCCCCATCGGCTACCTCATGGCCGCCGTGTACAACACGGCCGGGATCTGGCCGGAGTTTCTGTTCCTCATCCCCCTGGGGTTGTCGCGGTGGATCTTCGGAGTCTTCCACATCGTCCGCCAGTTCTACCAGAACACCGTTCAGGTGCTCATGGCGGCGATGGACGCCAAGGATCCATACACCCGCGGCCATTCGCAGCGGGTCGCCCGGTATGCCCGTCTTCTGGCCACGTACATGAAGTTGCCGGAGGACGAGGTCGAGGAGATCGAGCGGGCGGCGGCGCTGCACGACATCGGGAAACTCGCCGTGCCCGAACCCATCCTGAACAAGCCGGGCCGGCTGTCGCCGGACGAGGTGCTGGTGGTGCAGCGGCACCCGCTGCTCGGGGGGGCCATCCTGAATCAGATTGCCGGCATCGGCTGGGCACGGGACTGGATCCTGCACCACCACGAGCGATGGGACGGCCAGGGATATCCCCACCGGCTGGCGGGGACGGGGATCCCGCTGGCGTCCCGCATCATCGCCGTGGTCGACGCGTACGACGCCATGACCAGCGACCGTCCCTATCGGCAGGCCATGTCCCACGAGGCGGCCTGTCGCGAACTGGCCCGGGCGGCGGGGCACCAACTCGACCCGACGGTGGTCCAGGCGTTCCTGGACATGGTGCAGAACACCGATCTTGCCGACCGGGAGAGCCTCGGGCGGGACTTCGAGGCGGTGTTCGGCAAGGGGGAGCCGGCCCGGGCCGCGCCGGGCTGACCGCGTCCGGATCCTAGCGCGCCGGGGTGAACGTCACCGCCCAGGTGCCGTCCTCCCATTCGACGGCCTCGCTGGTATAGCCGCGTCCGCCCATCAGTCCGATCAACGGATCCGGCCGGAACGTCGCCAAGAGGCGCCACGGCTCGTCCTCGTCCGGCTCCGCGACGAACGCCATGATGCGGTCGAAGGGCTCACGGCCCTGCAGCAGGTCCTCCCGGACGTCGAGCGTCTTGATGTCCTGGCTCATCACGTCACCTCCCGTCCGTTGTCCACATCCTGCCGGCCTTGCCCGACGTATTCTTTGTATGGGCGAACCGCGGTCCCCGAGCGTGATCCGGATCACCATCCGCCCCAAGCGGCGGAACCCGCGCGTTGAAGCGGGGTGACGGCCCATGCTACACTGAGCAGACGGACATAACCGGGGACCGGCTGCGGTCCTTTTGTTATGGGGGGCAAGGCGCCATGGTCAAGTTTCTCTCCGGCTGGTTGAACCGGTTCTCGGAGCGCGAGGTGCGGCGCTATCGCCGGACGGTCGAGGTGATCAACCGCCTTGAGCCGTCCATCCACGCCCTCTCTGACGAGGCGCTCCGGGCCAAGACGGACGAGTTCAAGGCGCGCCTGGCGGCCGGAGAGACGCTTGACAGCCTGCTGCCGGAGGCGTTCGCGGTGGTCCGCGAGGCGGCCGTGCGCACCATCGGCCAGCGCCACTTCGACGTCCAGCTCATCGGCGGCATGGTGCTGCACGACGGGCGGGTGGCGGAGATGAAGACGGGGGAAGGCAAGACGCTGGTCGCCACCCTCCCCGCGTATCTGAACGCCCTGACCGGCCGCGGCGTCCACGTGGTCACGGTCAACGACTACCTGGCCCGGCGCGACGCCCAGTGGATGGGCGCCATCTACGAGTTCCTGGGACTCAAGGTGGGCCTCATCCAGCACGAGATGGAGGCGGCCGAGCGGCGGGCGGCCTATGCCGCGGACATCACGTACGGGACCAACAACGAGTTCGGGTTCGACTACCTCCGGGACAACATGGTGGTGCAGCTCGCGGACATGGTGCAGCGGGAGCTGAACTACGCCATCGTCGACGAGTGCGACTCCATCCTCATCGACGAGGCGCGGACGCCGCTCATCATCTCCGGCCAAGCCGACCGGCCGACGGAGCTGTACTACACGTTCGCGCGCATCGCGAACAACCTCAAGCCGGGGATTGACTACACGGTCGACGAGAAGATGAAGACGGTGGCTCCGACGGAGGTGGGGATCGCGAAGGTCGAGCGGATGCTCGGCGTGCCCAACCTCTACGACCACCAGCACATCGACCTGTCCCACTACCTCAACCAGGCGCTGCGCGCCAAGGCGCTGATGCACCGTGACCGCGACTACGTGGTCAAGGACGGGGAGGTCATCATCGTCGACGAGTTCACCGGCCGGCTGATGTTCGGCCGCCGGTACTCGGACGGGCTCCAC
The DNA here is from genome assembly GCA_023565505.1 of Actinomycetes bacterium. GTDB lineage: Bacteria > Bacillota > Sulfobacillia > Sulfobacillales > JAIMBI01 > JAIMBI01. Next base: position 76,244 of record JAIMBI010000013.1, read on the forward strand.
CAGGCCATCGAGGCCAAGGAGGGCGTCAAGATCGCGGAGGAGACCCAGACGCTCGCCACCATCACCTTCCAAAACTACTTCCGAATGTACAAGAAGCTGGCCGGCATGACGGGCACCGCGGCCACGGAGGAGGAGGAGTTCCGGAAGATCTACGGCCTCGACGTCATCGTGGTGCCGACCCACAAGCCGATGATCCGGGTGGACTACCCGGACGTGGTGTTCAAGACCGAGGCGGCGAAGTTCCGGGCCGTGGTCCGGGAGATCGAGGACTGCTACCGGCGCGGACAGCCCGTCCTGGTGGGGACGACGTCCATCGAGAAGTCGGAGCGCCTGTCCGAGATGCTCAAGCAGCGGGGTATCCCTCACAACGTGCTCAACGCCAAGCACCACGAGCGCGAGGCCCAGATCGTGGCCCAGGCCGGCCAGAAACACGCGGTCACCATCGCCACCAACATGGCCGGCCGGGGTACCGACATCGTGCTCGGGGAGGGCGTGGCCGAACTCGGGGGCCTGCACATCATCGGGACCGAGCGGCACGAGGCGCGCCGCATCGACAACCAGCTCCGGGGCCGCGCAGGGCGGCAGGGCGACCCCGGCTCGAGCCGCTTCTACCTGTCGCTGGAGGACGACTTCCTCCGCCTCTTCGCGGCGCCCACGCTCACGAGTCTGATGGACCGCCTCGGGGTGGAGGAGGACGAACCCATCACCAGCCCCGTGCTGACGCGGGCCATCGAGAACGCCCAGCGCAAGATGGAGGCGCGGAACTTCGAGATCCGCAAGCAGCTCCTGCAGTACGACGACGTGATGAACGCGCAGCGCGAGATCGTCTACCGGCAGCGGCGGGAAATCCTGACCAAGGAGAGCCTGCGGGACGACGTGCTGCACATGGCCCGCGAAGTCATCGCCGAGGCCGTGGGACTGTACTGCCCGCCCAACCTGCACCCGGAGGAGTGGAACTACCAGGGGCTGGTGGAGGCGCTGCAGGAGTTCGTGCTGTCCCCGGGGCAGGTCAAGCCCGAGGAACTCGCCGGCGACATCGGCCGCGAGGCGCTCATCGACGAGCTGTACGAACTGGCGGTGAAGAATTACGAGGCCAAGGAGGCCGAGGTCGGCCCCGAAGCCATGCGGGAGCTCGAGCGGGTCATCATGCTCCGGGTCGTGGACAGCAAGTGGGTGGAGCACCTCGACGCCATGGACGCGCTGCGCGACGGCGTCGGGCTGCGCGCCTACGGGCAGCTGGACCCGCTGGTGGAGTACAGGCGCGAGGCCTTCGACATGTACCAGCAGATGCTGGGAGCCATCCGGGAGGAGGTCGTGCGCATCCTCTTCCACGTCACGGTAGCCCCCGCCGCGCCGCAGATCACGCTCGAGCCGGTGATGCGGGTGGTCGAGACCCGCCACGGCGACGAGCACGAGCGGGTGGCCCCGGCGGGACCCGCGCCGGTCCGCCCGTTCCAGGTCATCCAGGGCGGCCTCGCCCAGGACCGGCCGGGGCGCAACGACCCCTGCTGGTGCGGGAGCGGGAAGAAGTACAAGCGCTGCCACGGCTTGTCGGAGGCACAATAGCCCGGGGGATGTCCCCGCGGGCGGGCACGGACGGAGGGACGACGATTTGCTGCTGGATGAGGAACTGGCCCAACGCGAACAGGAGATGGACGTCCTGCTCGAGCGCATAAGGGGGTCTCTTTGACCCGGACGGGCGTCGGCAGGAGGTCGCGCGGCTCGAGGCGCGCATGGCGGCCGAGGACTTCTGGAACGACCCCCAGGAGGCCCGCGGCGTCTTAAAGCGTCTGCGTCTGGTCCAGGGACCGCTCGAGCACTACGAGACCCTGGCCCGTCGGGTGGCCGAATGGCGGGAGCTGGAGCAGCTGGCCCGCGCGGAGGGCGACGAGACCGTCCTGGCCGAACTCCGGACGGAAGCCGAGGAGCTCACCCGACGGCTCGAACAGCTGGAACTGGAGCTCATCCTGACCGGGCCGTACGACGGCGAGAACGCGCTGCTCACGCTGCACGCCGGGGCGGGCGGGACCGAGGCCCAGGACTGGGTCGAGATGCTGCTCCGCATGTACCTGCGATGGGCGGAGCGGCACGACATGGAGACCCGGGTGCTCGACCTGCTCCCCGGCGAGGAGGCGGGCATCAAGAGCGTCACGGTCCAGGTGCGGGGGGACCACGCCTACGGATTTCTGCGACCGGAGCGGGGCGTCCACCGCCTGGTCCGGATCTCCCCCTTCGACGCGTCCGGGCGGCGCCACACGTCGTTCGCGTCCGTGGACGTGATGCCTGACCTGGAAGAGGAGAGCGAGGTCGAGATCCGGCCTGAGGACCTCAAGATCGAGACGTTTCGGAGCAGCGGGGCGGGGGGCCAGCACGTCAACAAGACGGAGTCGGCCGTGCGCATCACCCACCTGCCCACCGGCATCGTGGTGAGCTGTCAGAACGAGCGGTCCCAGCACGCCAACCGGGACACGGCGATGCGCATGCTCCGCGCCAAACTGGCGCAACGGCAGGAGGAGGAGCGGCTCCGCAAGCTGGCCGAGATCCGGGGCGAGCAGCCGGACATCGGGTGGGGCAGTCAGATCCGGTCCTACGTCTTCCAGCCGTACAGCATCGTCCGCGACCACCGCACCCGGGTGGAGATCGGCAACGTGCAGGCGGTGATGGACGGGGACCTGGATCCCTTCATCCGCGCCTACCTCCAGGCGGAGGCGCGGGGGGCACTCCACAGGGACCCCTCATGAGAACCGTCTTCCGGGTGCTCGTGGGGTTGGTGGTGCTGGTGGCGGCTGCCCAGCTGGTCGTGCCGACGGCGCTGGCGGGCGAGCTGGCCCAGGCCCTTGAGCCGCTCACCGGCCCCGGGAGCCGGGACACCGTGAAGCTCGCCGCCATCCCCTTCTGGGAGCTCGCGTCGGGCCGCTTTCAGGACCTCCAGGTGACCACCGTGAACGGGTCCGCCGGGCCGCTCAAAGTGGCGTGGTTCTCGGCGGACTGGCAGGACGGTGGCGTGGACCCGGCGGCGTGGTTCGGGCGGCACCAGCTGGTGGTGACGCGGACAGGTCGGTTGACGGCCCAAATCCGGGTGGACGGGGCGGCGTTGGCCGCGATTCTCGCCGACAGCGGGCGGGTGACGGACCCGACGGTCACGGTGCGGCCGGATGGGCTGGTGGTGGCCGGCCGGGTAAACCTCGGCGCCCTCCAGGGGCCGGTGACCATGCGCGGCAACCTGGTCATCGCGCCCAACGGCCGGCAGTTGCTCTTCGTGCCCACCTCCGTGGACGGCTACGCCTTGCCCTTCGGCGCCAGCATCGTGGTGTTCGACGTGTCGCGGTTGGGCCTGCCCTTCGCCGTGCGCCTGACGGGCGTGCGGCTGGTTCCGCCCGACGTCGAGCTGACGGCCGCGGCGCCATGAACGACCCGCGGGTGGAGACGGTCCGCGACTATATCCTCATCGCCGTCGGCACAGCGCTCACGGCGCTCGGGGTGAACGTGTTCTACGCCCCCAACCGCATCTCCGACGGCGGGGTGGCGGGCCTCGGAATCATCCTGCTCTATCTCTGGCACGTGCCCGTCTGGGTGACCCTCACGGCCCTCAACGTGCCGCTCATCTGGCTGTCCCACCGGCTCTGGGGGGCCCGGGTGGGTGGCCGGACCGTCTTCGGCACGCTGATGCTGTCCCTCTGGGTGGCCGTGCTGCACCCGACCCCGCCCACCCATGATCTCCTTCTGGCCACGGTCTACGGCGGCCTCCTCTCGGGCGTGGGCCTCGGACTCGTTTTCCGGAGCAAGGGGACCACCGGGGGTACCGACATCCTGGCGCGACTCATCGCGCGGTGGCTGCCCGTGAGCGTCGGGCAGGGCCTGCTCGCGGTGGACTTCTTCGTCATCGGCGGCTTCGGGGTGCTGTTCAACGCGACCCAGGCGATGTACTCCCTCATCGCCCTGTTCATCTCGACCCGGGCCATCGACGTGGTGCAGGAAGGCGTGGGCTTCGCCCGGCAGGCCATCATCGTATCGGACCACAACGAGGCCATCGGCCGCCGGGTGCTGGAGGAACTCGGTCGCGGGGCCACGGCCATCCCCGCGCGGGGGCTCTACACGCGCCGCGAGCGGCCCGCCCTCCTGGTCGTCGTGAGCCGCTCGGAACTGACGCGCCTGAAGGATCTCGTGTACCACATCGACCCGGGAGCCTTCGTCATCATCAGCGCCGTCCACGAGGTAGTGGGCGAGGGCTTCCGCCCCCCGAGCCGGTCCGAATGAGGGTCGGAGCCGGCCGGGTGCCCTGCCCGAATTTTCCGGGTTCCGCGCGGCGCGTATAATGCTGACGAATCCCGACATCCGAGGCCGGGCCGACTCCGTGTCCGGGGCGTCCCGGTAGCCTGAAGGAGGTGGCGAGATGCCCACGGTCCGTCCCCGTTACTTCACCCAGAGTCCCCATTTCCACCGTTACTTCGAGGAGAACCACGCAACGGGGGCCCTCGACGCCAAGACCAAGGAGCTGATGCACCTGGCCCTCGTGCTGGCCTACCACTGCGAGCCCTGAGCGGTGAGCCACTTCGCAGGTGCGAAGAAGATGGGCGCGACGGACGAGGAGATCGCCGAGACAGTGCACCTGGCGGCGTCGGTGGGCGCGGGGGTCGTGCTCGCCATGGCCGACCGGGCGCGGGAGGCGGCGGAGCGGCAGCACTATTGGTGGCGTCCGCCGCGACCCGAGGGCGAGGCCTAGAGCGCCTGGCGAACCCGGGGGGCGCGCTCCAGGTGCGCCAGGAGGGCCCGGCCGAGGCGGAACAGCCAGGGGCCGAGCCGCCCCGCGGGGGCTTCGTCCCCGATGAGCGTGAGAACGAATCCGCCCGCGGGGCCGAACACGAAGCCGGTGTCGGCACGAAGCCGGTCCAGCCGACCGGTCTTGTGGCCCACCACCGGCCATGTCGCCGTGACGCCCGGCGCGAGGGGCCGGGGGGCGGGGGCGAAGGCGCACGGGGCCTGGCAGCGCCGGAGGAGATCCGTCATGTGCTGCGAGGCGGTGCGGCTGATGGCCGTCCCCGTGACCATCCGCTGCACCAGCTCCGTCATGTCCCGGGCCGTGGTGTGGTTGTAGCCCGCCCGGGGGACGGCGAGGCGCTCGAACGGATTAGCCAGGACTGTGCGGGTCATGCCCAGCGTGGCCATGGTGTGGTTGACCGCGTCCCGGCCGAGCCAGCGGAGGAGGACGTTGGCCGCGGTGTTGTCCGAGACGGTCACCGTGAGCGTCAGGAGGTCGGCCAGGCGCCAGGGTGACGGCACGAGGTCCTTCAGCACGCCGGAACCCGGGACGGCCTCCTCCGGTTCCCAGGCGAGGCGGTCGTGGAGGCGCGCGGCGCCCCGCTCGATGCGGTCCCACGCCGCCGCCAGGATGCCGAGCTTGATGAGACTCGCGGCCGGGCGGATGTCCTCCGCCCGGTAGGCCGTGCGGTAACCGTCCGCCAGGCGCCGGGCGTCCCAGGCCCAGCGGCCCGGCGCGGCGCGGAGCAGCTCCGCCAGTGACGCGTCCAAGGCACCGCCCCCTCTCGGCCGCCGACCCCGCTTCCGGTCGGACGGCGCTACCATGCTATGCGGCGGAGGAAACCGCCTGCCCCGGCCGAATAGGAACAGGGGAGGGGACGGGATGGCGGTCATCGTGGTGGGGAGTCTCAACGTCGACGTCACGGCGCGGCTCGACGAGATGCCTGCGGTGGGCGAGACGCGCCTGGCCCGCGAGGGATGGGTCGGTCCGGGCGGCAAGGGGGCCAACCAGGCCGTGGCGGCGCGGCTCATGGGGGCGCGCACGCGGATGGTGGGCATGACCGGGTCGGACGCCCTGGCGGGAGTGGCCCTCGCTCAGCTCAAGGCCGTCGGCGTCGACGTGGGCGACGTGCGCGCGGGCGCCCGCGCCACGGGCATGGCGCTCATCATGGTCGACGGCTTGGCGAACAGTACCATCGCGGTGGTGGCGGGGGCCAACGGGGAACTCGACGCCGCCCGGATCGAGGCGGCTCGCGCCCCGGGGCCGGAGGACACCGTCCTCGTGTCGCTTGAGATCCCCATGGAGACCGCCGTGGCCGCGGCCCACTGGGCGCGGCGCGCCCCGGCGCGCCGCGTTGTGGCCCCCGCCCCCCCCCCGGGCCCCCCGCCCCCCCCCCAGCGGCGCGCCCACCCCCACCCCCCCCACCCGCGCGCGGCC
>JAIMBI010000039.1 GCA_023565505.1 Actinomycetes bacterium
GGCTGGGCCGGATAGGGGGCGGCACCCCGCCCGTCGCCGGGCCGGACCCGGAAGTGGGCGTAGTACGGCCGTCCCACGGCGCCCGCCACGAGGGCTGCGGCCACCGTGGTCCACCACGGCTGGAAGCGCCAGTTGTCGTGGACCAACAGCCGCACGCCGGCGGCCTCCGCCGCCCGCACCAAGTCGACGCACTCCCCCCACGTCGGCGCCAGCGGCTTCTGCACGATGACCGCCACCCCCCGGGCGACGGCCGCCCGCGCCACCGGTCCGTGCTGCGCCGGCCGCGTCACCACGTCCACCACGTCCGGCCGGACGGCCTCGAGCAGGTCGGCCGCGTCCTCCGCCGTCGGCACGCCGGGGTACGCCGCCCGAAACCGCGCCCGCGCCGCGGGGTCGGGGTCGGCCAGCCCCGCGAGGCCCCACGCCGGCGCGAGCCGCTGCCACGCGTCCGCGTGGAAGGGGCCGAAGAATCCCCACCCCGCCAGCACGACCCGCCTCATGCTCCGGCCCCCACGGGCGGCCAGCCGAACAGCTCCCGTGGATTCGTCTCCGCGATCTGCCGCCATTGCGCCGCCGTCACCCCCGCCTGCCGGAACGCTTCCCGTTGCACCGCCATGTTCTCCAGGTGGTCGCTGCCGAACAGGATCCGCCCCGGTCCGAGGCGGCGCAGCGCCTCCCGGATCTGGAAGACCGGACACCACGACGGTTCCAGCCAGACGTTGGCCGCCGCCTCGGCCACGACCAGGGCCTCCGCGCCGAACACCCCCCAGCCCGCGTGCGCCAGCACCAGCGGGACGTCGGGATAGGCCCAAGCCCGCGGCAGACAGAGGCTCGGCAGGGCGGCCGGCACGCCCATCCCGGTGTGCACGATGACCGGCACCCGGAGCGTACGCGCCGCCTCGAACACCACCGTGGCCGCCGGATGGATCGGGGCGACGCCGTGACCCTGGGGGTCCAGCTTCAGGGCCACGAACCCCAGCTCGCGCACGCACCGGCTCGCTTCGTCCCAGTAGGCCGCCTCGCCCACCCAGGGGCAGATGCTGGCGATCCCGCGGATCCGATCCGGCTCCTGGCGCGCCAAGGCCGCGATCCGGTCGTGTTCGGCCCGCGCGGCGTCCAGCGTCGCCTGCGGCATCACCAAGGCGCGGGCAATGCCTTCGCGGTCCATCGCCGCCAACAGGGCGGCCTCCGTGGTCTCGTACCCCGTCCCCCGGGACACCCCCAAATGCTGGTGGGTGTCGGTGACGACCGCCATCCCGTCGCGCTCTCCGCCGTCCCGCGCCGGCCGCCCTCCGTCGGTCACGGCGCGACCACCACCTTGCCCACGGTGCGCCGGCTGTAGAGCGCTTCGAGCGCCTCCACCACCTCTTCGAGGGGGTATCGGGCGCCGATGAGGGGCCGGATGGCTCCCTCCTGGTACAGGGTCGTCAACCGGTCGTGGATGCGTCGCACCCCCTCCGGATCCCGCCGCTCGAACAGCCCCCAGTGGACCCCAACCACGGCGTAGTTCTTCAGCAGCACGTGATTGGCCGGAATCTCGGGAATCCGCCCCGAGGCAAACCCGATGACCAATATCCGCCCCCCGAAGGCGACGATGCGCCGCGAGCGGTCGAACACGTCGCCGCCGACCGGGTCCACCACCACGTCCACGCCCCGTCCTCCCGTCCAGGCCTGGACGCGCGATCCGAAATCCTCGGCGAGGTAGTCGACCACTTCTTCGGCCCCCATCCGCCGGGCCACGGCCACTTTCTCCGGTCCGCCGGCGGTGGCCACGACGCGGGCCCCGGCCGCCCGGGCGAGCTGGATGGCTGCCGATCCGACTCCGCCGGCCCCGGCGTGGACGAGGACCGTCTCCCCGGCCCGGAGGCCGATCCGCTCCCGCAGGGCGTAATAGGCGGTCTGGTACGTGATGAACGCGGCCGCGGCCTCCTCCGCCGGCATGGTGGGCGGGATGGGATAGACGGCCGAAGCCGGGACGACGACCTGTTCGGCCAACCCGCCGTGCGGCAGTTGGGGTCGCGCCACGACCCGGTCGCCCGCACGGGGCCAGTCGCCGACGTCGGGCCCCACCGCCTCCACGGTTCCGGCCACCTCCGCCCCGGGGGTGAAGGGCAGGGGCGGCCGTTCCTGGTACCGCCCCTGGCAGAGGAGGATGTCGAAGAAGTTCAACGCCGCCGCCTCCACCCGGACCCGCACCGTCCCCGGCCCCGGCATCGGTTCCGGCACGTCCCTCAAGCGCAGCGCGTCTTTGGGGTCGCCCAATGTTTCCACCAGCCATGCCCGCACGGACAGGACCTCCCCTCCCTGGCCTCGACGGGTGATGGGCTTCGCGATGACCGCCGCCTTCTCCTCCGCCCTTTTCCCGGACGGTCAGGCCGGGCGGTCCGGGGCGCCCTCCGGCGGCTCGGTGTCGGCGCCCGCCCGTGGTATGTTGGGTCCGAAGAAGCGAGCAGCAGCGGAAGGTGACGGCGGTGACGGCTACGTGGCTCGGTCGCTGGGCTCGGTTCAGCGCGCGCGTCCGGTGGACGATGGTGGCGTTGTGGCTGGCGGTGGTGGCGGCGAGCCTGCCCCTCGCCGGCCAGGTCACCCATCATCTGTCGGCGAGCGGGTTCGAGGATCCCGCGAGCCGGGCGGTGTGGGCCGACAACCAGCTGGTCTACGTCCATCCGGCACCGAGCCAGTCGCCGTGGCTCATCGAGGGCGTCACGCCGTCCCGGGTGGCCCGCTGGGCGGACACGGCCGGCCTGCCGGCCGGCTCGCTCCACATCGTGGGCCGAGACGCCGTGGTGGCCTTCGGGGCGGCCGACGCTCCGGGGCGGCTGACCCGCCTGGTGGAGCAGGCGCGCCGCGCCGGGGCGTCCACCACGCCCGTCGGCGACGTCTCCGTGGGCGAGAAGGTCCTGCGGGACACCAAGCAGACCCTGTCCGAGAGCCTGCCCGTGGCCCTCCCCCTCCTGACGGTGCTCCTGTTGGTGGTCTTCGGCTCGGTGGCCGCCGCGCTGCTCCCGCTGGTCATCGCCGGCGCCGGGTCGGCCCTGGCGCTGGCCGTCGTGGACATCCTCGAAGACCACATCACCCTCTCGGCGTACCTGACCGACATCGTGAGCTTCCTCGCCCTCGGCGTGGGCGTTGACTACGCGCTCTTCATCTCGGCCCGGTACCGTCAAGCTCTGGCGGACGGCCAGACGCCGGAGGAGGCGGTCGTGGAGAGCATGAGCCACGCCGGTCGGTCCGTCCTGTATTCGGGACTGGCCGTCGCCCTGGCGGTCCTCACCCTCGTCTTCGGCCAGAACGCCTACTGGCGCGGCATCGCCCTGGGCGGAGCCATCGCGGTGGCGTGCGTCCTGGTCGCCACCCACACGCTCCTGCCCGCTCTGCTCCGCCTGCTCGGCCCACGCATCCACTGGGGTCGCATTCCCCTCGGAACGCGGGCGGGTCGATTCTGGCCGGCGGTCGGCCGCTTCGTGGCCGGTCGTCCGCTGGCGGCGACCGGGCTCGCCGTCGTCCTGCTGGGCGTCCCGGCATGGTTCGGCACCTCGCTCCGGATGAGCACACCGGCCAACCTGGCCGTGCTGCTGCCCCGCTCGGACCCCCTTCGACGGGCCGTATCCGTGCAGCAGCAGGTCCTGGGTCCGGGGTCCGTGGCGCCTTTGGTCGTGGCCGTCCAGCTGCGCACGACGGTCGGCGACCCGGCCACGTGGACGGCCGTCGGCCGGCTGACCGCCCGCATCGCCGCAGACCCGGACGTGGCCGCGGTCGCCTCGCCTCTGTCCTTCGGCCTGTCCCCCGAGCTCGTGGCCGGAATCGAGCGGGGAACGGTACCGGCGTCCCCCGCCGTTCGGCAGACGCTGGCCGGATTCACCAACCCCGCCCGGGCACCCCATCTGGTGGTGCTGTACGTCACCTCCCGCAGCGGTCCGGACGCCCCGGCCACGGTCCGTCTCGTCCATCGCCTGGACCGGCTGCTGACCCGGATGTTCCCCGGGCGCCCCGTTGGCGTCGGCGGGCTCACCGCGCTCCTCGACGGGTTTAACCGCCTCACGACGGCCCGCCTGCCGGTCATCCTCGCCGGGGTCGCCACCGTCGCCTTCGGCGTGCTGTTCGTAGCGACCGGCGCGCTCTGGCAGGCCCTGCTCGGCGTGGTGTTCGACGCGCTGGTGGCGCTGGCCACCGCCGGCCTGCTGGTGCTGACGGTGCAGCGAGGGGCCCTGGGGCTGGAGGCGCTGGCCCCCGACAGTGCCATCACGCCCCTGATCTTCGTGCTGTTGTTCGGCCTGTCCATGGACTACGAGGTAATCCTGCTCCACCGGGTTCAGGAATTCATCCGGCGGGGCCAGGACGCCCGTTCCGCCGCCAGCGAGGGTCTCGCCCTGACCGGCGGGATGATCACGGGGGCGGGGATGATCATGGTGGTGGTCTTCATCGCCCTGCTGCTGAGCCCGCTTGAGATCATGAAGACCCTCGGCATCGGGTTGACGGCGGCCATCCTCCTCGACACGTGGATCGTCCGGTCCCTGCTCGTGCCGGGGTCCATCGGGGTGTTGGGCCGCTGGGCGTTCTGGCCCTGGGGATCGGCGGACAGGCGCTCCGCTTGACCGCGGCACCGGCGCGTCCGACCATCGATCCGATGGCTCGATCCCATCGATCCGAAGGATCGCGGCCGGAGCCGGACTCCCGGCCCCGCCCGGCGAAACCGACGGCGAGAGCCGGCCGAAGTGGGGATCGGGAGAGCGGCGCGGGAGCGTGAGCCAGCATCGAGACCGACGAAGGGCTGCTTGAGGCGGTCGCCGCGCGCCAGCGCGACGCGCTCGAAACGCTCTACAACCGGTGGGCGCCCCGGATGGTGCACGTACTGCGCCGGCTCGGAGTCGCGCCCGACGAGACGGAGGATGTCCTCCAAAGCATCTTCCTTGACGTCTGGCGGACGGCCGGCCGGTTCTCGGCCCGCCGGGGTCCGGCTGCGGCTTGGTTGTACGCCATCATGCGTCGCCGCGCCATCGACCACCTCCGCCGGTCGCAGCGGCCCACCGTCCCGCTGGACGCGGTCGAGGTCCCGGCCGAAGCCGGGGATCCGGCCGTACCGGCCGAGGCGGACGAGGCCCTGGGCCAACTGCCGCCGCGGGAACGGGCGCTGTTGGAGCTGCTCTACTTCGGAGGGTTCACGCAGGCGGAGATCGCGCGGGCCTGGGGCGTTCCCCTGGGGACGGTCAAGACCTGGACGTTCCGCGCCCTCGCGAAGCTCCGGCGGTGGGACGCTCAGGGCGACAGGCATTCCGGTCGAGGTGAGCGGTCATGAAACATCCGGACCCCGCGGATCTCATCGCCGTGGCATCGGGGCTGCGTCCCTCCGACGACCGCCTCGTCCGCCACCTCCGGCGCTGCGGGACCTGCCGCGACCGGCTGGCCGCCTGGCAACGGACCCTCGGGACGCCGGAGGCGCCCGAGGCGTCCGCACCGCCCTGGGACCGGATCGCCTCCGGCCTCCCGACCCCGGGGTTCAAGCGGCCACGTTGGGGCGTCGTCGCCGCGCTGGCCGCCCTGGGCGTGTTGTGGTTCTGGCCGCGCTGGATCTGGCCGGGGCCGGCCCCCTGGGGTCCCGAGGCGGCCGTCGCCCTGGCGACGGGCCGGACCGTGCTCCTGCACCGCGTCGCGGCGCCTCAAGGCCAGGTCGCGCTCAAGTGGAACGGGACCACCGGGTGGGCGCTGCTCACGGCGCGGGGGCTCAAGCCGGCGGGCCCGGCGCACGTGTACGAGATCTGGTGGGTGCGCGGCCGGCGGCACGTCCCGGCCGGCGTCCTCACCGCCGCCTCGGCCGGCGGCTCGGTGTGGCTCTACTCACCCTCCCACTTCCAGGGCGTGGACGCGGTCGGCATCACCCGGGAGCCTGAACCCGGCCGGCGGGCGCCCACCGGCCCCCGGGAGTTCTTCGCCTCCCTCCGGCCGCACCCGGGAGCCTGACCGACGCGGCGGGGACCGGGGTCACGGCGGGCCGCCGGCGCCCGCTGCGGCAACCGGGTAGGTCCAGGTCCAGGTGGAGCCGTTCAAGGCAAACACGCCGGCTTGGAGGCTCGGCAGCCCGATGTTGACCACCAGCGTGGGGTCGCCGAGGCCTTCGAGACCGCCGATGCCGGTGGTGTTCGCGGCGATCCACGCCGTCGGGTCGCTCTGGGGCGCCACGTAGAGCCCCGGCCACAGGCCGACCGAACTGGGGCCGCCCACACCGACCACGGTCGCGGAACCCTGGCTGACGTCCCCGCTCGCTCCCAGCACGGATCCGTTGACGACCAGCCCGGCGCTGTTGCCGGTATCAATCATCGCGTCGCCGTCGACGGCGTTCCACCGGCCGCCGACGTACTGCCAGACCACCACCGGGAAACGGATCTGCCCGTTCTGGACCGTCCCCGAGAGCGTCACGGTCGGGGTCGCCGTCACCGTGACCGTCGCGGTGGCGGCCACCGCCGCCTTCCAGGGCACCAACGCCGCCCCGGGCGCCACATACACGGCGAACGTGTGCGGCCCCGGGTGCTGCGGCGTGTAGGTCACGCTCGGCGTCGATTGGTAGCCGGTCAAATCCTGCCACGTCCCGTCGGGATGCTGGATCCAGACGTCGTAGCGTGGGTCCGGAACCCCCGCGGCCGTGGTGGTCACCGAAAGCGGCGTGCCGACCGTCGGCTGGCCCGGCGCCGTGACGCTGACCGTCGGCTTGACGCCGGCCCAAACGACCTGTTGGGCCAGCGCGGCCTCGCCCCACGCCCGCTGAGCCACCTGGGTCTGGTCCAAGGCATAGCAGTCGACCACGTAGCTGCCGGCCGCGGGCAGGTCCAGCGTCAACGTGGGCGTGGACGTGTAGCCCCCGAGTGGCTGGCTCCAACGGCCATCCGGACTCTCGACCCAGAAGTCGTACAGGGGGGTGCCCGCCGGATCGGTGGCCGAAGCGGACAAGGTGACGGTCCCGCCGAGGGTCGGCGTACCGCTTTCCACCAGAGTCACGGCGGTCGCCGCCTGGGCCCGGGCCGGCGGTCCCCACGCGAGACCAACGCCGACGGCCGCCAGCGCAGCGGTCAGGGAACGGGTGCGTCGGCTCCACCGAGTCCGTGGCGCGGTGCGGCAGAATGTCAAGGCTTGTCGCCTCCGAAGAGGTTCGCAGCGCATGGACAGCTTCCCCCTTGGCCGCCGGGTGCGTGGACCCGGGTCGCGGGCCCCGGATCCGGCGGCTACCTGGAGATGCCTCATTCCCGGCCGACCCCTGCACCTCCTGTTCGGCCGCCCGATTTCTTCGGGACCCGCCCCGCACCGGAAGACTCCGGGCTGAAACCGTGGGCCTTGCGGGCGCGAAATGAGGGACAGAGCCGGGCCCGACTCGGCCGTCGGGTCGGGTCCGCCCTTCGTACCCGTGTCAACCCAGGTCGGAAACCCGAAAGGAGCGACAACCCATCATGCGTGTCGGCATTGCCCGCGGGCCCGTGGCCCTCCTGGCGGCCGGTCTGCTGACCGCCGGCGCCGCCGCCGCGGCGTGGGCCCAGACCGTGCCCGATCTGTCCCAGGACGGCTTTCCCACAGTAGCGGCCCAACAGACCGTCAGTCCGAACCAGGCGGCCACCGTGACGGCCGGCGACATCACCATTCGGATTCCGGCCGGCACATTCAGCACCCCGGTGCAGTTCGAGCTGCTCGAAGGCTCCAACGCCACCTGGCAGGCCAAGGCGCCCGCCGGCCAAAAGGTCATCGCCAACTTCGCCTTCAAAGTGGTGAACTCAGAGACGGGCGAGCTGGTCGGCACCTTTGCCAAGCCCGTGGTGTTCACCCTGACCAACCCGGCCGTGGGGCCGGCCAGCAAATACTGGAACATCACCCCGGCGGGCGCGATGGTCACCAACCCGGTCGCCCCCACCATCTCCGGGGACACCCTGTCGCACCCCATCACGGCCGCCCTGGTGGGATGGGCGGTCACGTCGCCGGCCGCGGCCACCAGCGTCAGCACGGGACTGCCCCTCGCGCCGGTCATGGGCGGAGGACTGGCCCTCGCCGCCGCGGGGCTGTATCTCCTCCGTCGTCCGCGGCACGCGTAGCCATGCGGGACACCCGTCGGCTCGGCGGAGCGCTGCTGGGCCTGGGACTGTTCGCCCTCGGCGCTCCTCTCTGGGCCCGGGGGTGGACGTGGGCCCAGCAGGCCCGCCTGGCGGTCGCGGCCCGACCCCTGGCCGCCGTCCGGACGACGGTAGAGCGGGCGCGGCCGGGCTTGCCGGCGGCGGCACCGCTTCTGCCGCCGCCACCCAGCGGCACGGTGGTGGCGCAGTTGTCGATTCCCAGCCTGTTCGTCGACGCGGCGGTGGTGGCCGGCACGGACCCGTTCGCCCTGTCGACGGCGCCGGGGTGGGTCCGCACGACGGCGTTGCCGGGGGAGAACGGTACGGCCGTGATCGCCGCGCACAACGCCACGTTCTTCCGCCATCTCGACCGCCTCCGGCCGGGTCAGCGGATTGCCGTCACGACGCGGCAGGGCCGGTTCGTGTTCGCGGTGGTCGGGGCCCGCGTCGTGCGGGCGGGCACCCCGCTGGTCAACAGCCGACGTCCGACGCTGGCGCTGGTAGCGTGCTATCCCCTCGACGCCCTGTATCTGACTCCCTGGCGGTACGTCGTGACCGCCAGGTTGGTCCAGTCCGAATTGATGGCCGCCGTCTTGAAACCGCCGGCCGCCTCGTGGCCGTATGTGGCCGCCGTCCCGGCCGCGCTGGCTCGACGGTACGACCTCTGGCTGTCGGGCAACCGCCTGCCCATGGGCACCCTCACCTACCGCGGCCCCCGCACCCCGGCCGCCTTCCGCTTCGAGGGCACCGATCTGCCCTACGACGTCGTGGCCGAAGCCTTGCGGCTCTTCTTCGCCGTACGTGACGCGGCGGCGACGTCCGACACGGCGGACTATGCCCGGATGACCGCCGGCCAGGTGCCTCTGCCCCCGTTCTGGGGCCACCCCCTGTCGGTCGTCGGGGGCGCGGACGTCGCGATCACGTTGGACGCGGCGGGCCGGCCGACGGCGGTGGACGTCGTGCTCCACGAGGCACGCTGGGGGACCGGAAGGGCGGCGCGGGTCGACTTCCGCGTCGCCGTCGAGGGAACCGCCCTCCGCGTCGCCGCCATCACGCCGGCCTGACGTGGGCCACGGGCGACGATCGCTACGGGCTGGTGGAGGGCATTCCGCCGGCCGTCACGACGAACCGATCCCACATGCCCCGGTCTTCGTGGCCGGGAACCAGGCAGACGAGCCGATAGGACCCCACCCGGGTCGGACGGAACGTGAAAATCGTCGACTGGCCGGGGGCGAGACCGCTTATCCGCTCGGTCTCGGGGACGGCCGCCCCCGGAAACGCCGGCCGACGGCCGTGGCCCCGGGTGATCACCACCGAGTGCGGCGTGGTCCCGCGGTTGACGAAACGGATGGTGACGTCCCATCCCACCGGCACCCTGAACACGAGACGGCCATCGGCGTATCCGTCGAAGTTGAATCCGTCCCGCGTCCCGTTGTAGCCGGCGATAACCGTCAGGTAGGCGGTCTTGGTACGGGTGTCGTAAGTCATCCACCGCGACGACGCCCTCGTCGTCGTATGCGCCGGGGAAGAGCCGAGTCCGGCCCCGCCGCACCCGGCGGCAGCCAGCAGCAGCCCCACGGCGAGAGCCGTCCCACCCCATCGTGCACCTGCCGCCATGGCGCTGATCCCCCTATTCGGCCGTACGGCCGTCTCGACACGGCCCGCCGCCGGCGGGCCTCCGTCTGGCAGGATACCACGGGGTCCGGCCCCACGCGCTGGGCCGTCGCCGTCACCGACCCGAACGGTCGGCCGCCGGGAACCACCCGGTGCGGGGGGCGACACCCCCTCCAGGCGGCGCCGTCGGACCGGTGAAGGGCCGTCCACCGGCTACCCGTCCCCGTAGCCGTCGTCGCCGGGCCGGCGGCAAGACGTTCTCGCCGCAAGAAACAGGCCTTGGCAGGAGACTCGGCTGGCGTAGTCGTATCATGTCCGGAAGGACGCCCATGGGTGGGGTCCTCGGCCCACGGGTCCCCGTCGGCCGTCTCGGGGCTTTGGGAGATGGGGGAGACCGCCATGCTCGACAAGTCAACGCCCCCGCGCCAGGTCTTCTGGGATGCGGACGACGTGATCCAGCGCTTGCGCCGGATCGAAGGGCAAGTCCGCGGTATCCAGGCCATGGTGGAGCGGCGGGACGCCTGCCAGGCCATACTGGTGCAGGTGGCGGCGGTCGAAGGCGGCATCCGGGAGATCGGGCGGATCGTCAGCGCGTGCAGTGTCGCCGAAGCCCTCACCGGCCTTTCCGATGCCCCGCCCGACCCCGACGCGGTGCGCGCCGCGCTCAAGCGGACGTTGAGCCGCCGTTAGGCGCACCTGGGGGCTCAGCGGCCGTGGCGTCCGCCGTCCTGCGCGTCGCGCACGAGGTACGGTTCCAGGGCCGCGGCCAGCTGCGGGAGCGGCGTCGACTGGCACCACACCCGGCCCGGCCCGCGCAGCTCGGCGAAGAAGAGGCCTTCATCCCCGAAGAGCAGGTTCCGCACTCCCCGCACCAAGCGGATGGAGAATCCCACGCGGCTCTCGAACATGCCTACGTGCCCGGGATGGACCCAGAGCTTCTCATCCTCCTCCAGGTCATAGGGCACGACCTGCCCGGCCAGTTCGATCCAGGCGGTTCCCGTCCCTTCGATCTTCTGCAGGACGAACCCGTCGCCCCCGAACAGGCCGGCTCCCAGACGGCGCTGAAACCCCACGGACACCCGCACGCCGGACGTCCCGGCCAGAAACCCCCGCGCGTGCACCAGGACGGGCTGGCGGGGACTCAGGGGCACCTCCACGATTTGGCCCGGTAGTGCAGCGGAAAAGGCCAACCGACCGGGACCGGTGTAGGCCGTCCAAAACCACCCGGCTCCGGCGACCGCGCGCCGGAACGCCCCGAGAAGCCCGCCCTGCCCGAACAGGGTGGTCTGCATCCTCATGCCGGCGGACATCCAGGATAGACGGCCCGCCTCGGCGACGACCGTCTCCCCCTCGTCCAGGGTCAACTCCAGGACCGGCAACAGCGTACCCACGATGCGTCCGGTCATGCCCTCCCCCTCCTCCCTGATCCGCTCGGGCGCACCGCGTCGGACGGGCGCCGGCGGCCGCCCGACGGCCACCGTCGGCGCGCGCCGGGGCGGCCTCAACCTTAACCAACTCTTAACGCCATTATCGCCTCCGTTTAACCGGCGTCGCCTACGCTGTCGACGGGCGAACGCGTTCCGCCCCATGTACTGCGACCCATGCCGAGGAGGGAGACGATCCGTGCAGAGAGAGCGCATGGTGCTCGTCACCAACGACGACGGGATCACGGCGCCGGGCCTCCGGGCCCTGGTGCAGGTCTTGGAGGAGCTGGGCATCACCCACCGGGTGGTCGCGCCGGCTTCCGACCAGAGCGGACGGAGCCACGCCGTGACCCTGACGGGATCGCTCGTCGTCCGGGATGCCGATCCCCAACCCGGATGGACGGCCGTCGTCGGGACCCCCGTCGACTGCGTCCGCGTGGCCCTCGCACGCTACGGGCCGACGGTCGCGGCTGTCCTGGCGGGGGTCAACCGGGGTCACAATCTGGGGGCGCACATTCTCGCCTCGGGCACGGTGGCCGCCGCCCGCGAGGCAGCGGTTCACGGCTTGCCCGGCCTCGCTCTCTCGGCGTCGTCGCATCCCGACTGGTCCGCCGTGGTTGGGCTGTTGCGGCGGCACCTCCCCGGATGGATGGCCTACGCCGAAGGGCGTCCGGGAACCTGGTTGAACGTCAACCTGCCCGACCGGTCCGACGCTCCCTGGCGCTGGGCCGTGCTGGACCCCCGTCCCGTCCGCGTGTCCGTCGACGCCGCCGTCCCCTCCCGGCAGGTCCGCCGAGTAGCGTATCGACTGGCCGATCCCCCCCGCGACGGGAGGGCCAACGCCTCCTGGGACACAGCGACGGTCGCGGCGGGAGCGGTAGCCGTGACGGCGGTGGCGGCCCTGACCGACCTCCCCGCGGACCTCGTGGCCGCGACCGAGGACATCCGTCGGGTGCCGGCCGCCCACTGATCCGGCCTGACCAAGTCGGCGGCGGCATTCTCACTCGACGGCGACCCGGATCGTCAGGCCCTGGGGGTCTCTCCCAATTCGGCGGCGAGGGCCTCTATCCGCTCGCGGATTTCGTCCCGGACGGCACGGAATACGCCACGGACCTCCTCCCCCGACCCCGTGGCGCGGGCGGGATCCCGAAGCGGCCAGTGGACGCGACGGACATGCGGGGGCGTCACCGGGCATCGTTCCTCGGCATCGCCGCACAGCGTGACGACCACCTGGGCCTGCCACAGCCGCTCTAAATCGAGGGGCTTGCTCTGCTGGCCGGAGATGTCGATCCCCACCTCGGCCATGACGGCCACGGCGTGGGGATTCACGTCTTGGGGTTCGAGACCGCCGCTCACGACCGTGTAGCGGTCTCCCAGCAACCGGCGGGCAAACCCCTCAGCCATCTGGCTGCGCGCGGAGTTTCCGGTACAGATGAAGTACAGCAGCGGTTTCCCGCTCATACGATCCTCCCGCCGGTCTCCTAACCGGTTTGGCGGCGGGTCCGACCGCACCACGGCCGCGTGAGGGGTCCCGGCTCCCCCGATCCGGGACGAGGGCCGTCGCGTGGCCGGTTGCGCGCCCGAACGTCTTGAATCAGTCTAGCATGATACGAGCGACCCGGGAACGCGACCCGGGCGGAGACGGTCGGACGAGACCTGGTCTTTTCGGGTCACCGTCCGCGGATTCCGGAAAACCGGCGGGTTGCCCTCCGCCGAAGCGACCCCGTCCGGTGCCGGGTCGGAGCCGCCCGGCGCCGCCTTCATCCTCCTCGGCGGTCCTGTCCCCATATCCCGGAACAACCCGTGCTCCTCCGGCTCGTCTGGTCGCTCCCGTGTGGCCTCCCCGTCGCGTGCGGCACCGCCATCCGGTCGACTGGGTTCCCTCCCAGGCCGCATCCCCGGGGCCGTACTACCTTAGGGCGCAATCACGGTCGTCTCCGGGTTGTCGTCCATCAGCGTCTCCTCCTCCGGGTCACCCAGGCGGTATCCGACTCGCCGCACGGTCTTGATAATCCCGCGACCGAGGCGACGACGGATCTCCGCGACGTGCGCGTCGATGGTGCGGCCGTCCATCGGCTTGCTTTCCCCCCGTTTCCCCGACCGCTCCTGGCGCTGGACGAAGCCCGCAATCTCCTCGCGAGTCACCACCCGATGGGGGTTCTGAAGGAGGAACAGGAGGATCTGGAACTTGCGGAACGTCAGGTACACCGGTTCCCCGTTCCGCCACACCCGGATGGCTTGCGGCTCGACGGTGATGTTGCCCCATCGGAGCCGCTTGGGCAGATCGTCGAACATATCCTGGCCCCCCGGTTCGTCCGCCGAGCGGACACCGTATGAATAGGCGGCCGAGTTGCCCTGCCTAGATCCGCCGGCGCATCCGGCCGAGCACGGCCAGTCCTCCGATCAACACCAGAAGGAGGAGGCCCGCGGTGTAGGCGAGGGCGATGGCCTCTGGGTAAGGTTCCTGCACGAAGGTCCAGACAACGTAGGTCAGGTAGCCTACGGAATGATGGGTCAGGTGGAGGCTGGGCAGCTGCTGCGACCATTCCGCGGTATAGAGGAGCGGAGCGGTCTCGCCCATGGCCACGGCCACCGACAGCACCATGCCGGTGACCAGCCCCGACAGGGCCTCGGGCCACACCACGGTCCAGATGGTGCGCACCCGCGACAGTCCGAGGGCGAGAGCCGCTTCCCGCAGGGAGGTAGGGACTTTGG
This sequence comes from Actinomycetes bacterium, assembly GCA_023565505.1. GTDB lineage: Bacteria > Bacillota > Sulfobacillia > Sulfobacillales > JAIMBI01 > JAIMBI01. The sequence continues at coordinate 13,841 of JAIMBI010000039.1, forward strand.
CCACGGCCTGCGCACTGTTGCGGACCATGTAGGGCAGCACCACCATGGCCAGCGTCAGCGCGGCGGCGAGGGTGGAAAATCCCCATCCGAACGCCAGCACGAACAGCAGATAGCCCACATAGCCGAAGACAATCGACGGGATGCCGGCTACGATGTCGCTGACGAAAAGCGTGGCCTCCCGGAACCACGACGGAGCGAATTCCACCAGATACGTCCCAGCCGCCACGCCGGCCACCACGACGAACAGCAGGGTCCAGAAGGCGAGCCACAGCGTACCCAGGATGGCATTGAGGAGCCCTCCGGCCGTTCCCTGGGTGGTCGTGGTGAGGACCGACCAGTGCCACGCCGGCCGCGATCCCTCGACCAACGACACCGTCAGAGCGGCCAGGAAGGCCAGGACCACGGCCGTGCCCAACGCGGCCGACACCCGGAACGCCACGTTGCCGAAGCGCCGTCGGAGCGGCAGGCGCGGCGCGTCAAAGCGCCGGCCGGTCCCTCGAGAAACCCACGGCGCACCTAGCCCCGTCTGTGCCACGCGCATGCCTCCTCACGCCTGTCCGTCCAGCACGGCCGCCCGCCGCGCCACCAGCAGGCGCGCCACGAAGTTGGTCCCTATCGAGATGACCAGCAGCACCAAGCCCAGGGCGCCGAGGGCTCTTACCGCCATCTGCGTCGGGTCTTGCAGGGCCGCGTCGAGCTGGCCCGCGATGGTGGCGGCCATGGTCGCCACCGGGCTGTACCAGTTCCGCGGCAGGACGTTCATCGCGTTCCCGCTGACCATCAAGACGGCCATGGTCTCCCCCAAGGCCCGACCCAAACCCAGAATCACGGCCCCGACGACCGCCGGGCGGGCATAGGGCCACACCAGATGGCGGAACACTTCGGCGTCGGTCCATCCCAGCGCCCGGGCGTTGTCCAGCCACCCGTCCGGTACGCGCTCCATCACCGCCCGGGCCGTCGACGCGATAATCGGGATCACCATCAAGGCCAGGACGACTCCGGCCGTCAGGAGATTGGTTGGACCCGAGACCGGCCCGGTCACAAAAGGCCAGGGCGGCAGCACCCGGTCCAACCAGGGGCCAAGGCTCCGTGCGATGTAAGGTCCGAGGACCACGAATCCCCACAATCCGTAGAGCACGCTGGGAATACCGGCCATCATTTCCACAACCATGCCGAGGATGCGTCTCGGGCCCGGACCCAACACGAACGCCGTGCCCGTGGCCACCAGAAGGGCCATCGGAGTAGCCAGGACCAGTGCCAGGGCCGAAGTCAGCAACGTCCCCACGATGGGCACGGCCGCCCCGAAGGAGGCCCCCGGCATCAGCAGCTCGCCGTGGACGCGGACCGGCTGACCGTATTGATTGCCCAGGCTCCAGGTGCGTGCCTCGAGGAACCGCACCCCCATGAGGTGCCAGACCGGCGCCGACGACACCACCAGGTCGGCGGCGACGATGGCCACGACGGCGTATGGGGCAAGGGACAGGAGTCCCATTGCCCCCCGGAACAACCGTTCGCCCAGCAGCGTACCCCTAGCCATTGATTTCGCTGATTTGGTGGTCGCTCAGAGTCCGCACGGAGGCAGGCAGCGGGATGAAGTGCACCGCGTTAAGAAACTGGGATTGGTTGCCGCCCTGCGCGGAGACAGCCCACTCCAGGAACGCCTTGAGCGCAGCCGCCGTGTTCTTATCGGCCTGCCGGTTCTTCACGATGGCGTACTCATAGTTGATGATCGGGTAGGCGTCTTGACCCGGAGCAAAGACCAGGGACACCCGTTCGGAAGCCGGGGTGCTGGGTACCATGGACTGGGCCGCCGCCACGATGTTGTTCTCCGTCGGCAACACGTACCGGCCGGCTTTGTTCTCCAGCTCGGCATAGCCGAGGCCGGCGGCGGACACCTGGTCCATGTAGGAAATCCCGACGTATGCGATGCTGTAAGGGTTAGACTTCAGGGCCTGGACCATCCCCCCGTTGCCCACGGCCCCGATTTCGGCGGAGACCGCCGGCCATGTCGGAGACGTCCCGTATCCGGCCGTCCACACCGACGGGGCACTGTCGGTCAGGTATTGGGTGAAGAGGAAGCTGTCACCGGACGAGTCGTTCCGCCGGACGGGCACGATGGTGTGGTGGGGCAGGTTCACGCCGGGGTTGGCTGCCCGGATCGCGGGGTCGTCCCAGTAGACGATGTGCCCGGTGTAGATCCCTGCCAGGATGGGCCCCGACAACTTGAGGTGGAGGTTGTTGAGGCCGGGGACATTGTACGCGATGATTTGGGCGGAGATGGCCAACGGGATGTTGAGCATATCCGGGTTCGCCGCCACTTGCGCGTCGCTCATGTAAGCGTCCGATGCCCCGATTTGTACGGCACCTGCTATCGCCTGGCTGATTCCCGTGCCGCTCCCGGTACCGGCGGGCGTGATGGTCACCTCAGGGTGCGCCGCCTCGTATGCCGGAACCCACTTCTGAAAGAGCGGGTACAGCAGTGTCGACCCGGTTTCGAGCAAGCTCACAGCATGACCGGGAGAACCAGACGATGCGGTCTGGCTCGGTTTCGGGGTCTGCGAGCCGGATGCCGTCGAGGTCGAACCGCATCCGGCCAGCAACAGGCTGCCAGCAGCGATTCCGAGGAACGCAACAGTTAACATCCGGTTGGATCGTGCTCTCACTGCGATTAACCTCTCTTCCGCTGCGAGTGTGGCCGGACCCTTCAATGGGGAGTCTGGAGATAGGCGTGGACGCGAGGAACCGTCTGGTCCGCGAACACGTCGGCGACGGTCCCGAAGGCACAAAGGCTGCCTTCCATCATGACCGCGGCGTAATCGCCTACACGCTTGGCTTGGTCGAGGTGGTGGGTGACGAGAAGCATGGTCAACTGCCCTTTGAGCGCCAGCAGCAGTTCTTCGATGCGCGCACGCGAATTGGGGTCCAACGCGGAAGCCGGTTCATCCAGCAGGAGCACGTCGGGTTCAATCGCCAACGCGCGCGCGATGCACAGACGCTGCTGCTGCCCACCGGACAGCGTCATCGCTGACGCTTTCAGGCGGTCTTTGACCTCGTCCCATAGGGCCGCTTGGCGGAGCGCCCGTTCGACGAGGTCCGGGATCTGCTTGGATGGCTTGCCATGAACGCGAAGCGGTAGGGCGATGTTCTCGTAGATCGACCGAGGAAACGGCGTCGGCCGTTGGAACACCATGCCGATGCGCGAGCGGAGCCACACCGGGTCCGCGCCGACGCCGTACACATCCAGCCCGCGGTACAGCACTTGGCCGGACACTCTGGCTCCCGGAACCGTATCCCACAGACGGTTCAGGACCCGGAGCAGGCTGGATTTGCCGCTCCCGCTGGGCCCCACCAGGACGGTGATGCGCCCGCGAGGCACAAGGAGGTCGATGTTCGTGAGGATGTCGTGCCCCTTCACGTTAAGACCGAGACGGTTGACGACCACGTCGCAGTCTTCCACGGCCAAGCCCGTGGCGGTACGGCTCAAGCCGTCGGGCATCCGATCCTCCTCGTGCTGGGATGTGAACGTCGGCGCCATGGAGGACATCTTCCTACCTCCCCGAACCACCGTACCTCGTGGCATCGACTTCATCCTCCGGCACGTCTGTTAACGCTGCGCGGAAGATCTCGTGAAGAAACCGTTAACGTTCTGTGAAGGTTCGCGGGACGGCGGCGGATGTTGGGCGGATCCGGTCGCGTCCGCCGCCCTGAAGGCACGGCCTCGTCCGCGGACACGGCCCCGATGGCTAAAGAAGGGAAGCGGCGACCACGGCGGACGGACCCTGCCCACCCCCACCCAGCCGCCCGAGATTTGGCGGTGGTCAGCCTTGGGCGCGACGGCTGGTCCGACTCGGCGGAGCGGGAGGGATTCGGATGGCGCGCGTTGAACCAGATTTCCGGAATTCAGCCCCTGCGAGGGATGCAGGATGCGGCGTATTCCCGCGACCAGCGCAACCCGGGCCTTCTCCGCCTGCGCCATCGTCCCGACGATCTCCTCCGGCGTCGTGGCCGGCCCGGACCGCCCGGCCCGCCTTCGGGTCAGCCGGCCCACCCGTCCGCAAACTTGGCCGGTTACGTCGCCAGGTCGCCCGCCCCGGCCGGCGGCTTCACCCAGAGTGGGCGGGGGGCTAGGCTGTGATGGTTTCGCTCGTGGAGCAGCTTCCTGCGGCGGCCAGCGAAGGCAACCGTTCCGCTGGCCGGCGGCACTACTGCCACGGCATCCGTCATGCTCACTTCCGACGCGTCCGGATCGGTCCGGGCCGCGTTGCCGGTGGCTGTCGGAACCGCTGACCTGTTGGAGACGGTCATGGTCTCCCCGCATGCCTTGTCCGGGGTCGAGTCCTCGGCCGACTGGATCGTGGAGGCTCCGAGCACGGTCTTCGGTCGGGTTCTGCTCTTGCCCCCTTTAGCTCGGTCACCTTCTCCGCCGCCGCGGCCACGGGCGGCGGAACCCAGCAGGGTTGTCTCGATGGGCCGCCGGCGGGGCCCTGACGGCCGTCGCCGTGGCCCATCGGGGAGGGTCCAGACTCAACCCGGCCCGGTGTCTCAAGACGGCTTTACCGTCACGGAGACCAGACCGCGGGCGCGTCGGCCCCGTCGCTTACCCGACACGGCCGCGGGTGGCAGGATGGGCGCGGATGGGGTTGGCGCTGGGGCCGGTAGTTCCCGGCTGTGTGGACCGCTGCCCTGATTCATCCCCACTTTTGGGGCCGGATTGGCGAATCGCGACTCGAATGCGCAAAAAGGAAAAGGAGGAGGGCCGCTCGCTTGCGAAAGGAGCGTCCCTCGTGTTCGCCCTGAAGTCCATCACACAGACGCACCTTCCGCCAGACCAGCACCCTGCACGCCGTTCAGGCCACATGCTGCCCACCCGGAGCCCAGCGTGACGGCTGGGCTCCGGGTGCTGGGCCGCCGACCTATCCGGCGGCCGCGCGGGGAGCCCTGGCGCCCGTCCGTGGCCGCCCGCACCTTCCAGGCCGCCGCTGACCCCGCTCAAGACCTCTTCCCCCGCGTCCCTCCCCGCGCCGGACAGGCTTCCACAGGTTCAATCTGAGAATTCCTGGGGGTCGCTCAGACCGCTGCCCGTGGCTCGTACCTCGGGTCGTCCTAGCCGCCGCCCACGGTCATCGCGGAATGCGCTGGACAGCGCCGGGGCTGCGGACGGCCCCTACTTGCAGGGGTGGCGCCTGGGCCGAGGCACCGGGTGGGGCCGTCTCCTCTCGCCTCAGCGGAGTGGTGGGCTTACCCTGCTCAAGAACTCGGCCCAACGGGTCAACCGGAGCGGCGGCGGATGCCACTCCCCGTCCGAGCCTGTCAGACCAGGGAGGAGCGCGGCTAAGTCGGGTCGGAGCAGGCGTAAGCCCGCGACGAGGCCGGAAAACGACCATCCGGTCGGCACGCCGGATTTCTGCCAACTGACTAGTACCACTCCGTGATGTAAGGAGGAATTTGGGACTAAACCGCGAATGCGGGCTTTATGACACCGCATGAACTCC